>QCFX01000040.1 GCA_003280105.1 Prochlorococcus sp. AG-363-N20 | reverse complement strand
AAAGGTCTACTTTGATTTTCATCCCAAAACCGCCAAAAGCACACATCACAATTGGTAAGTTATAAGAACTAATTTCTGATAAGAATTTATCTGGTAGTTTTTTCTTATGAGCTACCGTTAGGGGTATATCCATTTGAGGAATATCCCATTGCATTTCCATGGAAAAAGGACATTTTAAAAGGAAATCACCTCTAGAATAATTGGCTAAGGATTCATTGGCAAAGCTTTCAAACTTAGATCCTAAAGAAGCATATATTTCATCCCATCCAAAATTACCCATCCAGATCAAGCAACAATCCAAATTGGCGGCCAGTTGAGCAGCAGAGGGTGGGATATCTCCTAAAATCAGACATTTTCTCTCTTGCTGCTTAATCCAGTCTGTTTCTATTCTTATTTGTTCTTGAAGTTTATTTTTTAATTGATTTAAAGATTGAAGAGTTGAATCAAGATCTATATCTAGTGCATTGATTTGGTTTACTCCAATATCCCATTGGATTCTTCTATGTTCAACTGGCACATCTTGAAAAGCTAGTTTTAAAAAGCCAGGGTCAACTAAAGAACTAACTATCAATCGCCAATTTGGTCTCAATCGATGGATCTCAGCTAAAACTGCTGCTTGCCTAGCGGCATGTCCATAGCCGTGACTGCTTAAGCAAAGATATACCAACATAGTAATTAAATTAATTTGCCTCGTTCAAAAGAGTTTCTTGGAAAGCAATACTGCAATCATCACGAAACCATCTATGAGAAATATGTTGGAGCTTGCTATCCACAAATTCAACCCAAGAAAAATGACATAAGTAATCGCCATTAGTATCTTGCCCTCTCCTCGGAACACAAGCGGCATTTAAATAAGCTGTTCCCCATCGGTCTTGAAAAAAAGTTGTGCGCAAACTTTTAGTTCTCTTCAAAAAATGGTGCATATGTCCAAAAACAACGAGTTCTGGGACTCTTCTTTTTCGAATAACGTCTATAGCTATTTCTAGGTCTTTATCTCCCCAATCAATCGATGGAGATTTCCAATCTCTTCCACAAATACTATGTGCATCAGAACCCAAGCCTGTAGGACCTGAATGAGCAAGGATTACAAGAGGAATTGTGGAAGGGACATTTTCGGCTGCAAAGACTATGCGATTTATAGATTCCTCCATGGTGATTGGCCCAAAAACAGCCTGTACCTCTTGAGAAACAAAGAATCCTCCGCCTGAACTGCAAGGACGAGCTCCGACCACCGCAATATCCGGATACTGCCAATCCCTAAGTGTCCAACCACAGTGCTCTTCTCCTAAGAAATCTAATTGAGCTCTTAAAAGATTTCCTGTGCGGTCGAAACCACGATCATGATTTCCAAGAATTACAGCTCTTGGAATAGTGAGTTTTTTTATTTCTCTTAAAAGTGACAAATCCCCTTCACCAAGGTCGCCAACAAACAGAACCGCATCTGGTTTCAGCCCCGAAAGCAGTTCATTATCTTGGTTACCCCAAGAGCCATGAAGGTCTCCAGCGATAGCGAGACGAAGAATTGACAGGATCTGAAGGCAGCATGGATATATACTGCCTCAAATTGCATTTGTGAGCCCTGATTACCGCTGTATCCGCCTACAAGACGGCTTCACCGGTTCCCAGGTATAGGGAAGAGATTATTCATAGAATCAACACGCTTAGAGAAAAGCGAAATGCAGTAATACTTGCTCATTACTACCAAGAGGCAGAAATACAGGACATTGCTGATTTCATAGGTGATTCTCTTGAACTCTCAAGGAAGGCAGCGAATACAAATGCAGATGTAATAGTTTTCTGTGGAGTTCATTTCATGGCCGAGACAGCAAAGATTCTTAGCCCCAATAAAACCGTATTAATACCCGATTTAGATGCTGGATGTACATTGGCAGACGATTGTCCAGCAGAAGAGTTTTCATCATTTCTCAAACAACACCCCGATCACTTTGTTGTTAGTTATATAAATTGCACGGCAGCAGTAAAAGCCCAAAGTGATTTAATTTGTACGAGCAGTAATGCTGTTGACTTAATCAATCAATTACCGAAAGATCAACCTATTTTATTTGCTCCAGATCAAAATCTTGGACGATGGGTACAAAATCAAAGTGGCCGTGAACTAACT
>QCFX01000039.1 GCA_003280105.1 Prochlorococcus sp. AG-363-N20 | reverse complement strand
TCCAGCAGCATTTTGTGCAAGTTCCTGAAAATGGAAAGCACCCTCTCCATTAGCAAGAAACTCAATTGCAGATGTTTCTCCGCTTTCGCGAAAGGCATCGCAAAGGGCTAGGAATGCCCCATCTTCTGTGAACTCCCAATCCATTGAGGAGGTATTTCTCATTGACGTTTAACCCCTGGCCCCCTGCCTACGTCAACCTATTTCAGTAAAAATGTGAAACTAAATCATGAGTCTAAAGCGCGAAAACACCCCTTAAATCCTTGAAAAGCATTGATAGGCAAGGGTTTACAGGGTCTTATGTAATTTTCATAAAAGTCTTCACATGATGACTAAAAACCGATTTATAGAAGGCCGAGATTGCCTCAGATAAAAAAAATAAAATTTGGCCAAGACAACTAAAGAGAATCTATGCGCCTTGAAATAAAGAGAAATTACCAAGAAGCCCTCGCCCTTTTGCGCCTATAAGGCCTCTGAGGGCCACAAGCGGAGAGCTGGTACCATTTTTATTTAAAAGGGATTCATTGTGCTGCATGGCTCTCTGAGGGCCCATGGAGGACCTGACGCTTTAGGCCTTAGATGAAAAATAAATTTAATTATTAAAGCTAAAAAGCTTGTTAATTTGATGATTTAAAAATTAATTAATTTTATAAGTTAAGTGAGTAAAGGTAAGAAACATATCCATTCATGTTAACGTGTCCTTATTCGTTTTCAAAGGTCAACTGTGAACGAGGAAAAATACTGGAAGAAGGCATTAGAGGTTAGTAATAAAGCAATCAGGGCAAATGCATTGATACCTCTTGAAACAGAACTAGATAAGGAGTTTTCAAATTTTGATATTGACTTTGAAGTGCGAAGATTAAAGAGTAAATTACCGAAAGAGATTAAAAAAATTCCAGCAACTACTAACCCCTTTCAGCCATGGGATAAAAGATTAGAGGTAAATGAGATAGGTAATAGTCATGTTCTTATATTGAACAAGTACCCAGTGCAAATAGGTCATATGTTGTTGATTACTAAGCAATGGGCTCCACAGGATGGGTGGATCACGAAAGAAGACTGGAAGGCTTTATTACAGGTTGATATGGACACGAGTGGGCTTTGGTTTTTTAATAGTTGTTATATATCAGGGGCAAGTCAACCACATCGACATATTCAATTACTAAGGAGAAAGGATGGTGAAATAATATGTCCTAGAAATGAATGGTTTTTAAATAGAATTAAAGAAAAAGAGCAAGTAATTTCTAGTGACAGACTTATTAAGTCAATTTCAGTTGAACGGCGAAATTCAAATATAGATAATGAGTATCGTCTTAACCTTATTTATGAAAAATTGTGTTTAGATATGCAGGTTGGCACTCCAAATACAAATTCAAAACCATTAAAACCCTATAATCTACTTATAACTAAAAATTGGATGGCACTTGTTGTAAGAGGTAAGGATTCTTTTATGGGGTTTGACATAAATGCATTAGGCTTTGCAGGTTATATATTAGAGACCGAAGATTCAAATAGAAATTGGATCGCTCTTAATGGTCCATCTGAGCTACTAAGGAAACTTGTTTAATTTTAATCTGTGTCAACTACATCAGCGTTGTTTTCATTACTACAAGAATCTCTAGATATTTGAGACTCTAGTGTAGCTATCGAAGCATTTACTGCAGCTATACGTCTTTCTAAGGCATCTCTTAAATATTTGAGCATTTCTAATCTCCTAAATTGAAACCCTTTGCGCCTTCTAGCACTAAAGGATTCTTGAGAACAATTCTGAGTCATTAAAATGCTATGAAAAGGGTTCCTTTATTTTGTCACAAAATATTGAAAACTGCGATTAGAAAAAAGAAAATTAAATGATCCAAGAATTAATAGTACCTAAGCCAAGAAAATTTACTTAATAAAGATTTTAAAATCTTCTTTTATGGAAGCAAACCTTACTAGAGCTTAGTTTGTGGATATGCTGAAAATTGCAAGGACTTATAAAGATAGTTTGTCAATACAAAAAAACCAGATTAGGCTCCTTAGAGATTTCATATGAAAGTGTCTGTAGAGGAAATATCCAGGAGGATTTCAGTAGATCTACCAAGTCGACTGATTGATAGGTTTGATGAGCTAAAGCGAGAATGGGGCCT
>QCFX01000038.1 GCA_003280105.1 Prochlorococcus sp. AG-363-N20 | reverse complement strand
TTGGTCGTAACGGTTTCGTAAATCAATAGATGTGTCTACATGGTCAATATCAACAACTGAAAGTTCTAGTGGGGGCGTTAATTCGTTTAAAGCCAAATTTCTAAGTCGAAACTCAAGCCCTTCGCACAAGCAACACCCAGCACGGCCATACAAAATCAATTTAGAACATTCCATCAATCAGGGACAGGGTCACAACCACAGGGAGTAAAAGGATGGCATTTTGAGAGCCTTTTCAAGGTAAGCCATCCTCCTTTCCAAGGCCCATGTCGGGTTATAGCTTCCAACCCATATGCACTGCAGCTAGGGATAAAGCGACATCTGGGGCCTAAAAGAGGTGAAATCCATGCTCTATAAAAATTAATCAACGCCACAAGGAATGAACTTAAGCTCCGATTGAACCTTTCCAGGAGGCTGGGAGATAGAGTATCAAGCTCATGCATGACTAACTATTTCTGGTCAGGTCTCCTACCAGCATGGCGCGTCAATGTCACGATTGTCCTTTGTCTTTTTGTTATGTCTCGATACCGCGGCCCTCGTTTGAGGATTACGCGGCGCTTGGGAGATCTTCCAGGTCTCACTCGGAAGGCCGCAAAACGGTCACATCCGCCAGGTCAGCACGGCCAAGCCCGTCGCAAGCGCTCTGAATACGCAATCCGTTTAGAAGAAAAGCAAAAATTGCGATTTAACTATGGCATTTCTGAACGACAGCTAGTTCGCTATGTCAAAAAAGCTCGTGCTCAAGAGGGCTCAACAGGTACAAATCTACTAAAGCTTTTAGAGAACAGGCTTGACAATGTTTGTTTCAGACTTGGCTTTGGTCCAACAGTTCCAGGCGCTCGGCAATTGGTCAATCATGGACACGTCACCGTAAATGGGAAAGTCCTGGATATTGCTAGTTACCAATGCAAGCATGGGGATGTGGTTGCTATACGCGAACGAAAAGGGAGCAAGACACTGGCCGAAGCCAATCTTGAGTTTCCAGGCTTAGCAAATGTCCCGCCTCATCTAGAGCTAGACAAACCCAAAATGTCGGCAAAGATTACAGGTAAATGTGAGCGAGAGTGGGTAGCTCTTGAAATAAATGAGCTGCTTGTCGTGGAATACTACTCACGTAAGGTCTAAAGCTTTTCTATAACTTGGTTAGACCATCTTCATTTTAATAACTAAACTTTGCCCCCTTAATTAGGGGGCTTTTTAGTCGCGAGTCAAATACTATCTTTTGAAACAACAGAAAAGGCTTTATTTAAATCCTAACTTCTTCATACGGGTTAAAGATTTTCTTCATCACTATGATCATAATTATCATTCTTGCAAATATTGTTTACACACTCCAAATTAATCTAAGGTTTCTCTAGCCAAACCAAACCATTTACTGAGTCTGTTCTTCTAAATCAAAGCATGAGTAAGATCGCCATCAAGCCTCTTTGAAAAACAACTTCTTTACAAGCTAAACGGATCTTCTTGGGAGGCTTAATTTTTATCTACTCCACAAGTAGAGTCGCCAACTCATAACTTGATGCTCTATCTTTATCCAGCTTAAGAATATACAAGAAAGATGAGACTTCTAAGTTGGAATGAATTTAACTCCTGCATAAAACTCATCACTCATGAATGCAAAAACAATCACTTCTCTGGGGTGTATGGCTTCCCAAGAGGTGGACTTTGCTTAGCAGTATCACTTAGCCATTCAATGAATATTCCGTTATTAGAGGCAATAAGACCTGGGAGCCTTGTTGTTGATGATGTTTACGAGACAGGACAAACGCTAAGTCAAGTTCTAGCAGTTCCCAATATCACTACTTTTGTTTGGTACAGCAAAGTCGAACCTCAATGGTGGAATGCCATTGAAATTGCTGAACCTGATGAGTGGCTTGTTTTTCCTTGGGAGAACAGAGATCGTGCTGAGGAAGACATGAAGGCTTACCAAAACTCTAGGAATCAATCTCAATGACTAAAAAAACGATCTACTTGGCTTCTCCTTATGGGTTCTCCAATCAATGGAAAGCCAGACTCCTGCCTGAGTTTGTATCTGCACTCGAGGGCGTAGGGGCTGAAGTCTGGGAACCGTTCCAAAGAAACAACCAAGTTGACTACTCTCTGCCTGGTTGGGCATACCAAGTCGCAATGGCTGATCTAAAAGGCGTCAAAGACTCTGATGCCATCTTTGCCATCGTTAATGGAGTTCCACCTGAGGAAGGCGTAATGGTTGAACTAGGTGCAGCAATTGCTTTAGGTAAACCAACTTTTTTATTCCGTGATGACTTCAGAAAGTGCACAGACTCAGAAGACTATCCGCTGAACTTGATGCTTTT
>QCFX01000037.1 GCA_003280105.1 Prochlorococcus sp. AG-363-N20 | reverse complement strand
GACAGACACTACTCATATAGGATATTGGATAACGCATTGTCTTAAGCCATCGATGCAATTGCTGTGATGGGTTGTCACAGGTAGCAATAATGAAGGAAAAAGCCCTGCAATGGAAATGTGCAAACTTTTGTGGAGCCTGTTGCAGACTTGCTCCTCTTGAAAGAGCAGAGGCTCTTGAAGCACTAGATCCAGACCAAGAAAAGAAATATATGAGCATGGTTGGTCCCGACGGTTGGTGCATTCATTACGACACGGGCGCTCGCAATTGCAAAATTTATGATGAAAGACCTGAGTTCTGCAAAATCAGTTCTCTCACAAAACTCTTTTGTAAGAAAGAATCTGAATCAAATACTTTTGCCATTGACTGTTGCCACCAACAAATAAGATCTATATATGGCGGAAAAAGCCTGGAAATGAAGCGTTTTGACAAGGGGGTTCGGTATGCCAGTAGACAAAACCAGAACAAATCAAAACAAGGAGTTAACTGAAAGCAAGACCTCTGAGGACGAAATAGAGTCAAATTTTGGAGCAATAGTTCTCGCGACATTCACAACGGTTTTTATCGCGGAATTAGGAGACAAAACCCAAATAGCAACAATGCTGTTAGCTGCGCATTCTGGAGAACCATTAATAGTTTTTCTTGGAGCCGCGTTAGCATTAATTTGCTCAAGCCTTGTAGGCGTAGTTATTGGACAAATGCTCGCCAAGGCAATTCCTGCAAAGCAATTTCATTTCATGGCGGGGGCATTAATGGTTGGAATCGGTCTTTGGCTTGGATCACAAGCAACATATGCCTTATTAAAAACATAAGAATGATTACTCCTCTACTAATCACAACATTCACAACAGTCTTTCTTGCCGAATTGGGCGATAAAACGCAAATCGCTACAATGGCATTGAGTGGAAGCAGTCAAAGACCTTTAGCTGTTTTTATTGGCTCTTCTACTGCCTTGGTGATTGCTAGCTTATTAGGTGTTGTAGCTGGAGGTTCACTTGCTTCAATACTTCCAGAGGAATACCTGAAACTCATTGCAGCATTAGGGTTGCTATTAATAGGAGTAAAACTCCTTTGGCCTTCATCCGATAAAGAGCAAGACCAACTTAATGACGAAACATAGCTGTCTGTGCAATGTTTCAGCATAATCTCGAAAATTTCAAAGCCAAAATAATATCTAAATAATTGCTTTGAAATTTTAACCGACACTTATCAAATTTAATTATGTTCACGGTTGCAAATCTACTTGATCAACTTCCTGATCAACATACATTAGAAATAAAGAAACTCGAGAAGATATTAAAATTGTCTAAGAAATCTGATAGAAATAAATTAAGTATTGCAATACAAGCACTAGAAAAATTGGGAGTTGTCGAAACAACAAAAGAAGCTGAGATTAAAAGAGCAGACAGCCAACTATTTATAGAAGCAAGGTTAAGATGCAGTAGCAAGGGTTACTGCTTTGCAATAAGAGATGATGGGGGAGAAGATGTATATATTAGAGATCAACATTTAAACCATTCATGGAATGGAGACAGGGTTTTAATTAAAATCTCACGAGAGGCTATAAGAAGAAGGTCTGCAGAAGGTATTGTTCTATGCATACTAGAAAGGTCAAGCAAAAATATACTAAGTATATTAGAAGCTGAGGAAGGAAAGGTATACGCAAATCCTCTAGACGATAGAATACTAACCACAATAAATCTACCTAACACAGATATAAATTTTATAGATAATCAAATCAAAGAAAATACAGTAGAAGTGAAGATCGATAAATATCCAATAGGCCAATTCACTGCTGAAGGACACGTCGTGCGTCCCCTACCTCTAAATGCAGGTCAAAAAGGTGACCTAGACATCTTGCTAACAAAAGTAAATCTGCAGAATGAAATTGAAGCTCCTAAATTTTCCTTGAAAGTTCCTCAAAGCAAAAATAGAGATGATTTAACAGGCCAGCCAAGTTTGTTATTAAAAAGTTGGTCTAGTAAAAGTTCACCTCAATTGCCAGCTATTTATGTAGAACCTAAAGATGGCGGTGTTTGTATTTGGGTGCATTCTCCTACAATTGCAGAGAGAATTACATCTGGCAATAATCTAGATCAATGGCTATTTAAACGCGCTGAGGCACATTGTCTGGGAGACAATTGGATTCCATTACTTCCGAATCAAGTTGCTAAAGCATCAGAATTTAAAATAGGTACAGTAAATCAGGCAATTACAGCCAAAATAATTGTTGATTCAAAAGGAGAAGTTAAAGACTGGAGATTTTCACTCTCAGAAATCAAGCCCGTAGCTGAAGTAACTACAGAAAATTTAGAAGCTCTTGTTTCGAGAAAGCCAAAATCACGAACAGTTCCAGCTTCTCTAAAGAAATTAAAGGATAATATTGGACAGATCGAAACATTAATATATAGCAGTCAAAAATTACTAGAAAATGAAAGAATGCAAGGC
>QCFX01000036.1 GCA_003280105.1 Prochlorococcus sp. AG-363-N20 | reverse complement strand
TTCTCTTTACTACCTTGTAATCTTTTCGATAAGTAGCTCAAGTGTTTCTGGTTTTACAACACTTGTTTTATTAACTTTAGGTTTTGGTGGCTTATCACTATTCGTTATGGGTATCCTTGGCTTCTATATCTCTCGTCTTCTTGAACAAGCGACATTCAATAAGAGATATTCACTTCGAAACTTTCTTCCACCTACTCGGCAAATAGAGAAATATGAAAAATAACCAAACCAGAAAAATATATGATGACAATGCTTCTTCATGGGAGCGGCATCAACCCAATTCTCTTTCTGACTTCACAGGAAGGCCAAAGATATTTGAACTTTGTGGAGATGTTAGCGGTTTGAATATACTCGACATAGGCTGTGGTGAAGGTTACTGCTCCAGAACTTTAATGACTCAAGGCGCAGAACATATAGAGGGAATAGATATTTCTCCTATGATGATTAAAATAGCTGGTGATAGAGAAGAAAAAGACAAATTAGGAATTAATTATCAAACAGGTGATGTCCAAGACCTACCTTACTCGGATAGCACTTTTGACCTCGTCATAGGAGTATTTGTATATAACTACTTACATATAAAAGAAACCATGAAATCTATGAAAGAAGTTTATCGTGTACTGAAAAATGGAGGTAGATTTATTTTTGCTGTCCCACACCCAGCATTTCCACAAATAAAGAAGGAGAAAAAATCCCCATTTTTCTTTGATTTTGGGAATTCAGGTTATTTCACCTCTAGAGATACACGTTACCACGGAAAGATATTTTGTAGAGATGGTAAAGAGCTTCCTGTGCAAATGGTACATAAGCTACTTTCTGATTACATTAAATGCTTACAAGAAAGTGGATTTAACTCCTTGCCAGAAATGCATGAACTTGGTGTTTGTAAAGAACACCTTGTATTAGATGAATTATTTTTTAAACCTGTATATGACATTCCTCTGCATCTAGCAATTGCAATTAATAAATGACAAGGGACCTCCCACCTGCGATTGTCTTCAGAGGAAATGATATATGTTTCCTAGGGATTATACGCAGCTTAGCCAAATCGGGTATTCCTCATAGATCAGTAATATTTACTTGGCCGGGAGCCAAAACATGGTGGTCTGAAAAATCTGATTTTTATAATAAAGATATTTTAATAAGCAATCCATTTACAGACCCTTTTTTAGCGTTGGATGAATTAATTAGAGCAGGTAAACAATTACTTTCTAAATGGGGCCAACCATTATTGGCAATTCCTAGTAGTGATACAAACTTAATGTTTCTATTAGACAATGAAGAGATTTTAAGTCCATATTTTACTCTGATGGGTGATAAGAAATTCACATCTTATAGAAATGATGTTGCCCATAAATATCAATGCTTCAAATTGCTTTCAGAAAGTCCCTTAAACCTTTGTCCAGCAACTTTTCACTGTAAGAAAGCTTCAGACATTTCGGACATTATTAAAAAAATTAGTTATCCAGCAATCTTCAAACCATCAACAAAGGATTATGGCCAAAGTTTTTATGTGAATTATAAGGGACTTAAGGCAGTTGAATGTGAAACACAAAATGATTTATGCACTGGATTGAATGATTGTATGAGAAAAGGTTTTGACATTATCGCCCAAGAAAAAGTTTTATTTGATCGTGTCGAGGATGAGATTCCTTTTTATGCTTATGTCGACAGAGATCATAATATAAGGATGGCGGCAACTGGTATCAAAGAACTTATTCAGCCTTATCCTTTTGGCACGGCTACTATTTTGAAACTTTCTTGGCACCCTGAATTGCTTTCAATAGCACAAGAAGTTGTGCGCTCATTGAGATGGAGAGGAATAATAATGATTGAATTTATACGCGATAAGAGAGACGGGTGTTGGAAGGTAATTGAAATTAATGTGAGGCCTTGGCTTTTTGTCGGGTTCTATGAGCGTTTTGGATTGAACTATCCAGCTATGTTATATAGAGATTGGCAATTTGGACTTGAAAGCTATGAAGATAAAATAGTATGTCCATCTGAAAAGATACTTTCTATGTCTCCAATTCATATTGATCTACAGCGCCTCTATATTAACTTTGAAGAGGAACAATTAGAGGGAGTTTTTAACTCTGGAATAACTGGGTTAAGTACTTGGCTTAAACAATTCAGCTTTTGCATCACAGAAGCTTATTTTGACCCAGCAGACCAACGAGCTGGTTTGGAGCCCCTAAAAGAGATTTTTATAAAAGTGGGTTTATTTCCTTCTGCAATCTCTGATTTAAGTGAATTATTTTTTGATACATCCGCTCTAAAAAATCCAACTGCTCTTCACTCTTTAGAGAACAAAATAAAATGAAGCTGGATAATCCAAAATTTATCAATTTTATTAAATCCATTATTTCTTTATTAATTCTTATTTATCTAATAACTATCCCTGACTGGAGAATTCTTGCAAACCAAGACATCGTTTTTTACATCGTAATTAGTATTTGCACGATATTTACTTTGCTATCGATTGCATTAATGAACTTGCGCTGGCGCATTATTTTGCATGCAAATACTCTAAAAAGAAAACTTTCATTTATTGAAGGCTATAACATCTATTTAAAGGCATTGCTCTTTAATAGCTTTATGCTTGGATCTCTTGGTGGAGACCTTTATCGTATTAGAGCAAGTAGTAAATATTTTGATCTAAGTGTCGTAAAGGCAAGCAAAATAGTGGCTACTGAAAGG
>QCFX01000035.1 GCA_003280105.1 Prochlorococcus sp. AG-363-N20 | reverse complement strand
TCCTGGACCAGGAGGATGGGGCGCACTTCTTCGATTTGAAGATGGCAGCGTTGAAGAGTTTGGAGGGTTTGAGCCAAACACCACAAATAATAGAATGGAGCTACAAGCTGCCATCTCAGTTCTCAATCGTCTAAAAGCACTCCAAAGATGTCCAGAACTCACTATTCGTACAGATAGCAAATATCTTATCGATGGACTGTCTAAATGGATGGCAAATTGGAAACGAAAAGGATGGCGTACTGCAGCTGGAAAACCTGTTCTTAATCAAGACCTTTGGCAAGAGTTAGACCGTGCCCAATTAGCAGATGTCAGCCTCGAATATGTAAAAGGACATAGTGGTGATCCAGACAATGACAGAGTGGACGAAATCGCGGTTAGCTACTCCAAACGCATGGGTATAAAACTAAAGTCATTCAGAAGTTTTGAGAATGAAAATACCAGTCATCTAACAAAGGAGACTGCGTTAGAGAACCCTTGTCCCGCAAATTTCCAAAAACTAATCTCACGTTTAGATATGGCAAATCATCTAGCGACTAAAGGCTACAGCTTGAGCATTGATGAGCTATCTCAATTAGTAGAAAAGCCTAAAAAGGAAATAGAAAAAGAGACGAGCGAATGGGAATGGCGCGACTGGGTTATAGAGCCTATGAGTAATTCACGTTGGAGGTTTCGTCACTACAGGCAAGGTGCAACTAAGCCAATAGGTAAAGACAATGACTAAATCAACATCAACAAATATTTTTTCAACAGGCAATGTCTACCAATTCTTTCTGAAGCCAATACTTTCTAATGATGAAGGAATAGATGCCGAACAATTAACTGAAATTGCTTTGGCGAGCCTAGGCCAACTTTCTTTGCGCAGAAATTGGCCCGATGCTCAATGGCTACTCCAAAAACTTACTAAAGAACTTCAAAGAACAGATATTCGTTTAGAGCAGAAGCTCTTTGGCTCTAATTTTATAAATCCAATTGGTTTAGCCGCAGGCTTTGACAAGAATGGAGTTGGCGCAGGCATTTGGAATTATTTTGGTTTTGGATTCGCAGAACTTGGCACCGTTACATGGCATCCACAAAAGGGCAATACTCGGCCCAGACTATTTCGATTAGCTGCCGAGCAAGCAGCTTTGAATCGAATGGGATTCAATAATGATGGAGCAGAGAAAATGTTGCGAACTCTCGAGCGCCAACAACTTAAACAGCCTGGACAGAGATCAGAGGTAATAGGTCTCAATTTAGGAAAATCCAAAATAACCTCTATAGAGAAAGCACCTAGCGACTATGCGGCTTCCCTTGAGTTACTTTCTCCTCTAGCTGATTATGCTGTAATAAACGTAAGCTCTCCAAATACACCCCAACTCAGAGATTTACAAAGCCCTGAAAATTTGCGCCAATTAATTAAGCGGTTAAAAGAATTGCCAAACTGTCCTCCCTTATTAGTAAAAATTGCTCCAGACCTCAAGAATGAAGCTATTGCAGAATTAGCAGATGTAGCCATTGAAGAAGGTCTGTCTGGACTAATCGCAGTCAATACAAGCCTCGACAGGCTAGGGCTAGAAAATCGCGTTCTGACATATAGCGGGATTCCTCTAGAGAGAGAAGCGGGAGGTCTTAGTGGTGCACCTTTGCGAAGTCGGGCTATCGAGGTCATACGTCAACTTCACAAAAGAACAGGATCACATCTTCCTCTAATTGGAGTTGGTGGTATTGGCTCTCCTCAAGATGCATGGGAACGTATCACGGCTGGAGCATCTCTTGTTCAAATCTACACTGGATGGATTTTTCAAGGCCCAAACTTAGTCCCACTCATTCTTGAAGGATTGCTATCTCAACTAGAAAAACATGGTTTCCACAATATTTCACAAGCTATAGGTAGTGATGCCCCATGGCTATAGCAATCATCTTCCAGCAAAAGCCTAATCTAAATATGTATACGCTCCTTTACTGGAAGAAGATAATAAACATTTCACCTTTGCAAATACAGGAGTCCAATGGGTAGTTTTGTCATACCCAATGTGAATAAAAGTATTTCTGAACATGGCGGCAATTTAAGGGAAGAAGCTAGGCGCTTAGGGGTCTCACCTAAAATCCTCTTAGATGCCAGTGCCTCACTAGTTCCTTTTCAGACTCCCAGAAAAATTCGTCAATGTCTCATAAACGCGATTAATAGTTATTCCCTTAGAGATTATCCAGATTGCAGACATAAAGAACTAATTGAAGCCATAGGCACTTGGCATGGAATTCCCTCTGACATGGTGCTCCCTGGGAATGGGGCTGCAGAGCTTTTAACTTGGGCAGCTCATGATGCCGCAATGGCAGGCTTGAGCTGTCTTCCATACCCAGGTTTTTCTGATTATGAAAGGGCCTTGAAATGCTGGAACGCTTCTTATGTACATATGCCGCTCCCATTAAATTGGTCGAAAGAAATGCCTCAGTCATTTCCACTAAATGCAAAAACCGATGTTATTTGGATAACAAATCCACATAATCCAACTGGCCAATTATGGAGTCGGGAGTCGATAAAAGCGCTTCTGCACAGGTATCAACTAGTCATTTGCGATGAAGCCTTTATTTCATTAGTCCCTAATGGAGAGAAAGAATCACTGCTTCCTTTAGTGAAAAATCACTCCAATCTGATTGTCATTAGAAGTCTGACCAAGCTATTTGCAATAGCAGGATTGCGCTTGGGATATGCAATCAGTTCATCCAAA
>QCFX01000034.1 GCA_003280105.1 Prochlorococcus sp. AG-363-N20 | reverse complement strand
AACGAGCGACTAATCTGTTGATTGCTGCTTTTAGTAGGGTTTCTGATGAGCTCATTAATCAGTTAATAAAGTGAAAAAATGATGAGATCTTCCCCAGATTAGATTTTGGGTAGAGAGTTAAAAAGACTTTCAAAATCTTTGGGATCAATTGATTGAGTATCTTCTCCCCTTTTTGCATTCATTCTCCTTGATGCAGGCAGGATTTCGTTTCTTGACCCTTTACGTTTCCTTTGAGGAGTGGCTTGTAAAAGTTTTAATTGTTCGAAAGCATTTAGCATTTTGTCTTTTTGCATGACTCTGCTTGCAGGCTTTTGGTTTTCATCCGCAGCAACAATGTTCCTATGAGAATTAGGTTCCTTATCAATTTTTAAGATGAAATTGGGGTCACTTACTCGAAGTTTTAATACAGTTAATCCTTTACCTGGAAAACTTTTTCGCGCTTTAAATATTTGAATCCCTGTTTGATCTGATTGACTTCTCAGGATAATGACTCTTTGCGTAAGCTCATATCCAATAGCCAAACAGCTACCAGCCAAGAATGGTGCTATCCAGAAACTTCCAAGTCTTTGAGGCGTTCTTGCTTCTTTTTTAGGAGAGCCCATGGCAGTTCTCCAGTCTTTTTTCTAGTTTGGCAGTTCAGTGCCCCAAATCTTTGTCACCTCAGATTAATAAATCTCGCCACTGGCTTTTGCCTCTTTTGCACTTAGATGCCTTATCCTGACTCAGGTTATATAGGAGGATTGCACGGTTGGTAGGCTGCGAGTCAGCCATGCTTGTAAGGCAATTCCTTGAGAAGTTTCATATGCTTCTTACATGCGTGAATTCAAACCCTTAAGGAGAGAGAGACCACTTGGAAACATTTGAAACTGATGTATTGATCGTAGGGGGCGGACCAGCTGGTTGTACCTGCGCGCTTTATACCTCTCGAGCTAATTTAAAGACAATTATCCTTGACAAAAATCCTGCTGTAGGTGCATTGGCGATTACTCATCAAATAGCCAATTACCCTGGTGTTTCAACAGAAATGAGCGGGGAAGATCTTTTGAAATTGATGCGTGACCAAGCGGTGGAATATGGAACAGATTATCGACGAGCCCAGGTGTTTGGAGTTGATTTAGAAGGAGACTGGAAGACTGTATATACCCCTGAAGGTACTTTTAAAGCTCGTGCGCTTGTAGTTGCTACAGGTGCCATGGGACGCCCAGCGTCTTTTAAAGGAGAAGCTGATTTCCTTGGCCGTGGTGTCAGTTACTGCGCCACTTGTGATGGGGCTTTCTATAAAGACCGTGAGGTTGCTGTTGTGGGCATAAATAAAGAGGCGATAGAGGAGGCACAGGTTCTCACCAAATTTGCATCTACCGTCCATTGGATTACAGCTAATGATCCTAAGGAAAATGATTTACATGCTCAAGAGTTAATTGCAGAGCCAAACGTCCAACATTGGAGTAAGACAAGGCTTCTTCAAATAGAAGGAAATGAAAGTGGGGTAACTGGAATAAAACTTAAGCCTCGCGCACAAGAAAACGAAGAAGCTTTGGCTTTGGAAGGCGTTTTCGTTTATATGAGTGGATCAAAACCCATAACGGATTTTCTTGGAGAGCAAGTGGCTGTAAAAGAAGATGGTGGTGTTCTTGTAGATGACTTTATGGCAACAACCTCTGAAGGGGTTTGGGCTATTGGGGACATACGCAATACTCCGTTTAAGCAAGCAGTTGTTGCTGCATCTGACGGCTGTATTGCAGCAATGGCTATAGACAGATATTTAAATAGCAGAAAGTCAATTCGAGTCGATTGGGTTCATGCTTAAGTATTTTCTAGATAGTGCTTTAATTAATAATTTAAAAAAATTATCTAATCAATTAAAATAGAGAATTGGCTTCCGATGTATAAGCAACTCCTCCGTAATAGTTTAGTGTTGGCTGGATTTGCTCTTTGATTCTTTTTAAAATGCTCTCTTCACAGAAAACAATCACATGAGCATTTGCGCCAAGTCCAGTAAACTCCATATCTTCTGACACAATTCTCTCTGGCCCCCTTCCTGTTACGTGCTTCATGACTGTATAGCCAGGTACTTCAGCTCTCTCTAATGATTTGAGAACAGCATCTAATTCACGTTCACTGAAGATAAGGTCTAAACGTTTCATGTTTATTTAAGTTGTTGCTGGAATAAGTCGATTAACTAATCCCATGTACACAGGAATTCCTATAACAATATTAAAGGGAAAAGTAAGGCCAAGAGTAGTTGAAATGTAATAACTTGCTTTGGCCTCGGGGACGGTCATTCTCATTGCAGTTGGAACTGCTAGATAGGAAGCACTGGCACATAACACTACAAAGAGAAGTGCATTGCCAGGCTGCAGGGCTAGAGCTTTAGCTACAAATACACCAATTAATGCATTAAAAATTGGCATTCCAACCGCAAAACCAATAAGGAAAGAACCTGCTTTTTGGAGACCAGGTAATCGTTGTGCTGCAACTATGCCCATGTCTAATAGGAAAAAGCATTCAACGCCATAAAAAAGTTTTCCTGTAAATGGTTCCATTTTTTGTACACCTTCTGGATTGAATGCACCTGTTAGGAAACCAATAAGCAAACTACCAAGTATTAAGTAAACTGACCCATTTAGCATTGACTCGTGAAGAATATCTGTCCATTTCATTCTTCTTTGAACCTTTCTTTCTTTCTTTGAGCCTAATTTAACAAGTAGAAGGCCAACGATTATTGCTGGTGACTCCATAATCGCCAATGCGGCTACCATGAACCCATCAAAAGGTATGCTTTGGCTTTCTAGAAAGCTTTCTGCAGTTATAAATGTAACGGCACTAATTGACCCATAAGCAGCAGCGATTGCAGCTGAATCAAACACATTTAATTTGATTCTTAAAATTGCAAAACATAAGACTGGTATTAATAGAGACATAAATATTGCTGCAGTAACGGTTGGTAAAACAACCCCGCCGAAACCACTGCTTTGAAGTTCTGTACCTCCTTTAAACCCTATAGCCAGTAATAGATATA
>QCFX01000033.1 GCA_003280105.1 Prochlorococcus sp. AG-363-N20 | reverse complement strand
CAACGATGTCTCTAGCTACTCCGACTCCGTCGAGTCAGTTAAGAGTCTTTCACAATTTTCCGACGTCTATCCAACAGACTGGGCTTATCAGGCTTTGAGCAATATGCTCGACCGCCATGGTTGCCCAGCTGTTACTGGTAATGGCGCCATGACCCGCTATGAAGCGGCAGCACTTTTAAACAAGTGCCTTGGCAAAGTTGCTCAAGTCAATACTGAAGAGCGTCGCCTTGTTAATGAGTTCTCTGCAGAACTTGCTGTTATCAAGGGTCGTCTTGATGGTGTTGAGGCAGGAATTGGATCTTTCGAAGGAGACCAGTTCTCTACAACAACCAAGCTGAATGGTACAACCACATTTGTTGTTGGTGGTGCGGATGATGACGGCAACGTCTCCAACGCTGTTACCTTCAACTACAAAACAGAACTTGCCTTAGAAACAAGTTTCAACGGTGATGATCTGCTTCTTACAAGCCTAGAAAGCGGCAATTACGACAACAATTCCGTTTTTGGTAGTGGAGTTGCTGCCCTTGAGTCAGCGAAGTCAACAAACAACGCACTTCAAGTTGACAAGCTGCTCTATCAATTCCCTTACGGGGATGATTTCACTGTCACCGTTGGTCCTCTTGTCCGTCAAGACGACATGCTTGGTGTTTGGCCTAGCGCTTACCCAAGCGACAGTGTTCTGGATGTGTTGACTTACGCAGGTGCTAATGCTGCTTACAACTTGTCCGAAGGTGCAGGTGCTGGCGTTACTTATGCAAAAGACAGCATAAGCGCATCACTTCTTTGGGTTGGTGAGGAAGCTTCTACTTCTGATGCCACAGTTGGTGGTATTGGAACAGAAGCAGGTTCTGATGACATCACTGCTCAGTTGGCTTGGGTTGGCGAAGGCTTTACTCTCGCCGCTGCTTACACTATTTCTGATGGTGGACGCAAGGAAAGCAACCCTGCAGCAGCAGCAAGCAACGATGACTTTGAGGCTTGGGGCTTGAGTGGTGTTTATGAGTTTGACTCAGATAGCAACCTTCTTCCTAGTTCAATCAGTGCAGGAATCGGCTGGAAAACAGTTGATACTGAGGATGACAATGGTGCTGATGATGTCAACAACAACTCTGATGATGTTGAAGACACCACTACATGGTCTGTTGGACTTCTCTGGGATGGAGTTGGCGCAGAAGGCAACTCTCTCGGCATTGCTATAGGTACTGCTGAAGGTCACAGAGATGACTCTGGCTATGACGATCCAATGGCCTATGAGCTCTTCTATTCGATGGCTGTAACTGACAGTATTACTGTTACTCCAGCTTTCTTCATTGTTGAGCAGGACGGTGACACCAGTGAGGAGTACACCGGTGGCTTAGTCAAGACAACCTTCAAGTTCTGATCTGTAGGTTCATTGAACTAAGTTCGAAACAAAGCACCCACTCTCGAGTGGGTGCTTTTTTTTGTTTAAAAATCGAATTTTTCGGAACTCTAAGAAAAACAAAAAAGTGAGAATTCTAGAAATGCATTGCTTTAATCTTTATAAGATAAGTGTTGATTTCTTCTATGGGTTTTAACCATTAAGTATCAATGTTCCTTTTTAATAAACTATTCAGTTACATCTTATTAGGGAACCGTCATACTATTTTCTTTCTCAGGTTTTTTCCTAGACTACAGATCAAGTTAGATACCTAAGGGCTAAGCCTTTTAGCAGATTGGTGTTGGTGCTTTTGAAATAAATCCTATTGAGTTTAGATTCCTCTTTTCATCTTCAGAAGTTATATTAAATTCTAAATCAGAATAATAGCCTGTTCTTGTTAAATGCAAAAACATATTTAAACCAAAGCAATCAATTCTTTAGACTTGAATTAAGTAATTACTTTTTCCTTTTTTTCTGAAAGGTGAGATATAGGTTTGTGTAAGCGGCGAATACTAAAAGTATTAGGAGAAATGTGTTGACACTCATGTCTTTTGGTCTCTGAAACTAAGCCCCATGAAAACATAGCCTATAAGAAAAGCTACTGGTTTGAAATGGTGAAGCGAAAAACTCACTTCGCATTAAGTACTACTTTCTTCGAGCATAAGTAGATGAACTAATAATAACTGATGCAAAGAAGATTGGGTAAAGACTTGCTAGAAAAGCTAAAGTCTTTTCATTAGTTGGATCTTCTCACTATTGATAGAGAGGAGCTTATTTAAATTTTTTATTTAAATAAGAGTCTTCCGTATAATGATAACCTTTATGGTTTAGATTCGCTAAATTATTCATATGATAATTACATTGCCTTTGAAAGATATAGATCTTCTTTAACTATCTAAAAAAGACCTATAGCAGTTAAATATATATTGGTTAGTAGCAGACTAATCTTACCAGGATTTCAAAGGCTACACTAGATGGCTAGAGCTTTACTTTTAATACTAGCTTTTAAGGAAAGTGACTTTGTAGGAGTGTTATTTCTCTACAGGCTATTAAACTGCAATTGCTCTAGCAAAACTTGGTTTAGTGATTCATTCACTTGCAGCCAAAAAGGAAAGCAAATTATCTCTTCATCCATCTAGAATAAGATGATGAGCAATGCAAATAAAAAAGGAGTAAAAGGATGGCTCGACCCATCTAGTGATGCACCCTCTATTAAGCTCCTTCATGGAGGTAGTAGTGAGGATTTTGTGAATGCTTTGATAAAGGAAATCCATGAGCACCCAGCACTATCTCACCCTTACCTCGTAAAATTGTCAGAAGGGCAATTGCCTAACATCTCAGAGGCAATAAAGGATTATGCCTATCAATATTCTTTTTATTCATCTTGGTTTATACGCTATTTAGAAGGGGTCATAGCTTCTCTGCCTTCTGAAAATCTTAAAAATGAATTACTTGAAAACTTAATGGAAGAGAAGGGCAACCCTGAATCTGAGGCCCTAGAGGACAAGCCACACGTTGAAATTTTCTCGCATTTCAAAAGTACTATTGGTATCGATAAGAATTACGTTGAGACACACCCAGCAACTACCACTGCGCTACTTTGGCGCGATCTCTTTCTGCAGAAATGCTGTTCTGAAATACCTGGAGTAGGTGTTGGAGCAATAGGCTTAGCTACTGAATATATTGTTCCCTATATCTACCGCTACATCAGTTCTGCAATTCAAGAACATACTGATTTCCCAAAGGTCGCAAACTTATTTTTTCGAATCCATATCGAATGTGATGAAGAACATGCGGAGAGTTTAATTCAAGTAACTAAAAATATTGCTGAAGATGTTTCTACTCGAGAGGCGATTCGCTTTGGAGTCTTCTCTGCACTTAATCTGCGGAATGCATTCTGGGATTCCCAATATGCTCGCGCGATGACTCTTTAACTTCTTATTTGCAATGTCTAGCCTTTCATTAAAAGAAATTTTTTCTGCAGGAATGATTGAGGTTGAGAAACCTGAAGAAATTTCCCGTGAAAGACTTGCAAACCTCTTAAACAAATACTCCTTCGCTGTTATTCGTGGAATCATTGATCCAAATATAATTCGTCAGGCAAAGCAGAAATTAAAGTCAATATATAACCCTGACAATGACTCTCCAGCAACGGGAGAACATCCAAGTCAGATCATGGATAATTTTCAGAAGCTTTCTATAGGAGGTGCCGAACATAGTGGGGTTTATAGACCACGCTGCATGAGAACTTTTTACAACCCAATATGGGCAAATGATATTTATGGAATGCGAGAAGCTTTTATAAAGGCTGCAAAGGTTAGAAATATTATTTACGGTTTTGAAATTGATTATGCAGTAGATAAAGTTGACAATGGCTTTTGGACTGCTGCACGAATTCACAGCTATCCGTTAGGTGGTGGCTTTCTTGTTTCTCATATAGACGACATAGTTCCAGTTGTACAGCGCGCGTCTGGAATAAGCCAATACTTCCAACCAGTAATAATTATGAGTAAGAAAGGCAAAGGAACAGATTGCGATTTCGAGTCAGGTGGGGGCTTTTTTGAGCTGGAAAATACTCGTTATTACTACGAGGAAGAAGCCGAGTTAGGAGATTTATTGATTTATTCAGGGCATACAGCCCATGGGGTTGCGGACATTGACCTTCACAAAACCTTTGACAACCGTCACCCTGAAGGCAGATATGCAGGCTTCGTTACACTGTATAAAGAGTTCACTAGAAAACGTGAGCTTGATAATTATATATAGAATCAATTTCTATATATCTTGTTCAAGCGAATTAAGCATTTAATCTTATTTCGATAGTCTTCACTCCTCAACTTCAATGAGTTTGGAAAACACTAGATCAAATACTAAATCGGATAACTACAAACACTCTGAAGATAGTATTCTTCATTCGTTGCAGAATACATCAATACCTGATGACGAATTGCTTGAAAATCTGCACCTGTTTATAACACCTCAACAAATGCGTCGCATCTTATTTTTCTATGAAATATACAAAGAAATAATAACCGTGCCTGGAGTTATTATGCAATTTGGTGTTCGCTGGGGTAGAGAACTTGCTTTAATGGACTCTCTTAGAACCACATTTGAACCTTTTAACCATAGTAGAAAAATTATAGGTTTTGATACATTTACTGGTTATGTTGGAATTAATAAAAAGGACGGTAAGAATGAAGTTATACAAGAAGGAAATTTAACAACAACAACAGAATATGAAAAAGAGCTAGAAGCCATCCTTGGTTACCGTGAAAATCTCAGTCCAGTTAAGAATGCCAAAAAGAATCAATTGATTAAGGGTGATGCAAGTATCAAATTAAGAGAGTTTTTAGATGCGAATCCACATACCGTAATCTCTCTTGTTCATATGGATATGAACCTCTATGAACCGACAAAGAAGTGTCTACAAATCCTTAAACCTCATCTCACAAAAGGTAGCTTAGTTATTGTTGATGAGATTAATCTTGATATCTTCCCTGGTGAAACTATTGCTTTAAATGAAGTCTTTGGTTTGAATAATATTAAACTAAAGCGTCATCCGTTGGTTAACCCAACTTGGCCAGCATATTTTGTTGTTGAATAAAATGAGACTAAACGCAATAATTGCCTCAGAATATATCGACCGTAGTGTCGAGTCAGATGATATAGATTTCTCTATTTTTATTCCTGTATTCAACAGCGAGAGAAGTTTAAGAGAACTGATTAGACGCACTAACATTGTTATGCTCACTACTGGTAGGTCTTTCGAGTATGTTCTTCTTGATGATGGAAGTACTGATAACTCCTGGCAGGTAATCACTGGTTTAAATATTGATTATCCCAACTTATGTGCACTCCGCCATATGCGTAACCTTGGCTATAATTTTGCACTTCAACATGGCCTTGAGTTTTGTAGAGGTGAATGGGTTATAACACTTGATGATGATCTACAACATCCTCCAGAGGAGATACTTAAATTTCTTGCGGCTATCGAAAATAGAGAAGTCGATGTTATTTTTGGCTCTTATTCTAAGCGATCACAAAACTGGTGGAAAAACTTCGGATCGGCCTTCTATTTAATTATATTAAACAAAATCTTCGATGTACCAAGGGGATTAGATATAACTTCATTCCGGCTAATTCATAGACGCATAGTTGATCAAATGATTAACTATGCGATAGCTGAACCTCAA
>QCFX01000032.1 GCA_003280105.1 Prochlorococcus sp. AG-363-N20 | reverse complement strand
GTAGGGATTTGGATCTCTGCATCAATAGCAGCTTTAAGCCAATTCTCTCCACTACGCGCAATAGAAACCTTGTTATTAGGCCATCTTATTGTGATTTGATCCATGGCTAATTGTTTAAAAGAGGACTCAAGTCAACATGCTCTTGAAAAGTATCTGCCAATCGATTGATCAGTAATTCTCTTCTTTCGGAATAATTAGGTTGAGAAGTTGATAGGAATTTAAGCCCCTTCTTTTCTCTGATTAAATTCAGCCACATTCTTCTCCATTCGCCATTATCAAAGATCCCATGTAAATATGTGCCAGCAATGTAGGATGAATTCTTGTTGCTTATTACCCAGCCAAGTTTCTCATTCTGAAACATAGGTTTTATTAATTCTTTACTCCTGCCAATTGGCTTAGAGTTTCCATGATGTAATTCAAAGCCATTAACTTGTGTAGGCATAGGCCAAATGCAATTTTCAATACATCTAGAAGTTGATTTGCTTTTCTCATATAATGTTTCTATCGGAAGAAGATCTAAGCCTTGAATAATATTTTTCATATCTCTTCCTTTTGTCCCTTCAATTCCAAGAGGATCTATAAGCGTACTTCCTAGCATTTGCATCCCTCCACATATCCCAAACACATTCCCACCATTTTTTACATATCTCCTGATTTGTTCGCTCAGGCCAGAAGAGAAAATCTTTTCTAGATCCTTAATTGTTTGCTTGCTTCCAGGAATGATAATGGCATCTGGCTCTCCTATATCTTCTCCAGGCCTAACCCAATAAATTTTAACTGTTGACTCTGCTTCTAATGGATCTAAGTCTGAGAAATTACTTATAGATGGCAACCTAATTACTGCAAGTGTTAATTCGGATTGGGATTTTGTATTTTTCCTCTCTAATAAGTCAAGAGAGTCTTCTGGTGGGAATATCTCGTTCATCCATGGAAGTATCCCGATTACTGGAAGCCCTGTTTCCTTTTCGAGCCAAGCTTTACCTTCGTTAAAAAGTAAACGATCGCCTCTAAAACGATTAATCAATAATCCTTTAATAAGAGATCTTTCCTCCGGGCTGAGTAAAGCAAGTGTCCCTATGATTTGGGCAAATACCCCACCTCGTTCTATATCAGCAACTAATAGGCACCTGGCATTTAGAAACTTTGCTAAGCGTAAATTTGTTAAATCTCTATGTTGAAGGTTTACTTCTACTGGACTTCCAGCTCCTTCTAAAATCAATCTTCCAAGGCGATATTTATCCCTAAGTTCATTAATTCCTCTTGTTATTGCGCTCCAACCACTACTGAACCATTCTTCGTAATAGGAGTGTGCATTGGCAATGCCCATGCTTTTTCCTAGGTGTATAACTTCACTCATGCAGTCTCCTTTCGGCTTTAGCAGGACAGGATTCATAGCGCATATAGGCTCTATTCCTGCTGCCCAAGCTTGTAGTGCTTGGGAATAGGCCATCTCCCCTCCGTTTTCATCAACCCAGGCATTGTTGCTCATGTTTTGGCCTTTGAAAGGCAAAGGTATTTCTCCTTTTCTCTTTAAAACGCGGCATATAGCTGTAGCCATGAGTGATTTTCCTGCTCCACTGGATGTACCTAGGACCATCAAGGGAGAGGGTGAATTTGTAGAAATCATCGGAATGGCCATTCTCGATGCAATCCATTGATTAGTTTGTCAATCAACCTAGGTTCGAGAAAAATTAGCTTTGATTCCTTTTCGAGCACTTGCTTTGCTAGAGGGGTTAGACGTACTTTTGAAGTTAATCCTTGGCCATCGACTTCGCGCCTAAGCATGCCAACGATTATTAGCCAGCGAAATGAGGATTCCACCGAAGAACTGCTTTTAAACCATTTCTTGCTATTTAATTGATATTGGTTTCTTTTTTGAAAAACTGTTTTTGCATCTAAGCCATTTTTTTGGATGTCTGAATAGAACTGAGAATTGAAGGGAAGGCATCTAATTGCTCTGGCTGCTCTCTTTATTACTTTGTTATCAATTAGTTCTATCTCGTTTAGCGAGTTTGAAGTTGCAAGGTTTTTCATAGATGTAAGCCTAAGGATATTTTGATTTTCTTGAGTTTCTGTGCTGGTCCTTGCTTCCGCCTCTAAAGCTCGCCACCGATTGCTTGTAGATGCTGGAATCCCTCATCAAATAAAGGTTAGTGGAATTGATGAATCGCAATTTGATCATTCTGCCCCTAGTCGTCTTGTATCTTCTTTAGCCTTGGCTAAGGCTAGTGCAGTTAGTTCTATGCTTCTCCAAGATGAATTGCTTAATGTTTCCCGAGAAAAGGTTTGTTGGATAATTGGATGTGATTCTGTTTTTGTGTTCCAAGGGGAAGTTTTTGGTAAGCCAAAGGATTCAACTGAAGCCTGTGAAAGATGGAAAAGGATGTCTTCGAAAAGTGGATTTCTTTATACAGGCCATACTTTGCTGCGTTTGACCTCGTTATCCTTAGGTAATGAAAGTGCTTTTAAAGTTGATAAAACTATCACGGATGTTATAAAAACACGACTGAAATTTGCGACTTTATCCGACTTTGAAATCCAAGAATATGTTTCGACAGGGGAGCCTTTGAATTGTGCTGGAGGCTTTGCACTGGAAGGAAAAGGGGCAATGTTCATAACACAAATAGAAGGCTGTTACTCTAATGTAATAGGGCTAAGTCTTCCTTGGTTGAGAGATGCTTTTTTGCGTTTAGGGCTAACCAGAAGCTTTCATGAAACCATTTTAGATACTGCAATCTAAATTCATAATTTAATAGTTATCCATGCTTGAATCGCAGACTTGATCTATAAAAACATCGTTCAAGTAAAAAAAAGCCCTTGCAATCGCAAGGGCTTTTGCCTTTTTGGGCTCTGTATGCATTGGACTTAGAAATTAGTCTAGATCAGGCATAGAGAACACAGGTTCGTTCTTGCGATCGATTCCTTTCTCAAATCCTGCTGCTGCTGCACGCGCTCTACCTGCATGCCATAGATGACCTATGAAAGTGAACCATCCAAGGAAGAAGTGAGCTGATGCAAGCCATTGTCTCAGGTTGACAAAATTAACTGCATTGGGCTCAGTAATGATGCCACCAACAGAGTTAATTGAAGCATTTGGAGCATGAGTCATATACTCAGCTGCTCGACGAACTTGCCAAGGCTGAATATCATTTTGGATCTTATCGAGACTTAGGCCATTTGGTCCTCTTAGAGGCTCAAGCCAAGGTCCTCGGAAGTCCCAGAAACGCATTGTTTCACCACCAAAAATAATCTCTCCGGTAGGTGAACGCATTAAGTACTTACCTAAACCTGTAGGTCCCATTGTTGAACCTACTTTTGCACCTATACGTTGGTCTCTAACTAAGAAAGTAAAGCTTTGGGCTTGAGATGCTTCTGCGTTTGTAGGACCATAGAACTCAGAAGGATATGCAGTGTTGTTGAACCAAATAAAGGTTGAAGCAATAAAGCTCGCAACACACAAACCACCTAACGCATAGCTCAGAAGTGCTTCACCATTCCAAATAAAGGCTCTTTTAGCCCAGCCAAATGGCTTGGATTGCATGTGGAAGTGACCACCTACGAGTTCTAAAACAGCTAAGTAAACATGACCACCAACAATGTCTTCCATTGAGTTGACTCCTACAAGCGAGCCACCACCTCCCCAAGGAGTTTGGAAGAGATATCCAAAAATAATTTTTGGATCCAAAGTGGGGTTGATCAGTCTTACTTCACCACCACCTGGAGCCCAAGTGTCATAAGCACCACCTAGGAACATCCAGTTTAGAGAGAAAAGCAATGAGCCAAGTCCAAGAACACATAAGTGGCGTCCAAGGATGGTTGTCATTTGATTTTTGTCACTCCAGTCTGTTGAGAAGAATGGGAACGCTTCTTCTAATTTTTCTGGACCAGCCAGTGAGTGCCAAATACCCCCAAAACCAAGAATTGCAGAAGCGACCAAGTGAACTACCCCTGCTGCAAAGAAGGGATAGATATCAGTTACTTCTCCTCCAGGACCAATTCCATAGCCGAAACCAGCTACGTGAGGCATAAGGATTAAACCTTGCTCCCACATTGGCTTGTCAAAGGTGAAGTGACTCACCTCGTAAAGCAGCATGGCGCCAGCCCAGAAGACCATTAGGCCTGCATGAGCAATATGAGCTCCAAGTAGGCGGCCAGAAAGGTTTATTAAACGAGCATTGCCGACATACCAGGCATAGCCAGTTTCTTCAAGACTCTGACCTGCAGGCTTTAAGAAGTTGAAATTAGAGGGCGTTTCCACGGGGCAGTACCTCCTCAGGGAATACAAAGTTTTCGTGTGGCTGGTCGGCAGATGCCATCCAGGCGCGCATACCCTCATTCAAAAGAATGTTCTTGGTATAGAACGTCTCGAATTCAGGGTCTTCAGCAGCGCGAATTTCTTGACTTACAAAGTCGTATGCACGCAAGTTGAGTGCAAGCCCGACAATGCCTATTGAAGGTGCCCACATACCCATTACAGGTACTAACAACATGAAGAAGTGAAGGAAGCGCTTGTTTGAGAAGGCAATACCGAAAATCTGACTCCAGAAACGGTTTGCTGTGACCATGGAGTAGGTCTCTTCTTCCTGTGTTGGATCAAAGCCTCTAAATGTTGTGCTTTGAGCCTTACCTCCAGAGAAGCTCGTTGAGTCTTCATAGAGGGTGTTTTGTACTGTTGCGCCGTGAATAGCACAAAGCAGAGCTCCTCCAAGGATTCCGGCTACTCCCATCATGTGGAATGGGTTAAGTGTCCAGTTATGGAAACCTTGAATAAAGAGAATAAAGCGGAAAATTGCTGCCACTCCAAAAGAGGGAGCAAAGAACCAGCTGTGCTGACCTAGCGGGTAAATCAGAAAAACTGAAAGGAAAACAGCTATTGGTGCTGAAAAAGCAAGGGCGTTGTAGGGACGAAGGCCAAGAAGACGAGCGATCTCAAACTGACGCAACATGAAGCCGATCAGGGAGAAGGTGCCATGCAGGGCAACGAAATTCCATAGGCCGCCGAGTTGTAACCAGCGAGCAAAATCGCCTTGGGCTTCTGGGCCCCAGAGCAACATGAGGCTGTGACCCATGGCATCGCCAGGGGTACTAACAGCAGCTGTAAGAAAATTCGCTCCTTCTAAATATGAGCTGGCAATACCGTGGGTATACCAAGAAGTAACGAATGTGGTTCCTACGAACCAGCCACCTATTGCTAAGTAGGCAGTTGGGAATAAAAGAAGGCCTGACCAGCCAACAAAAACGAAGCGGTCGCGTCGTAACCAGTCATCGAGGAGGTCAAACCATCCTCGCTCCTGTGCGCGTCCAACAGCGATCGTCATGGGTTAAACGGTGCTGAGCTTTGGGATACCGAAAGACTTTAACAATGTTTGAGGGCTCTTTGGGGAAATATCATGCTGACCTGAAACCCCTTGTAGTGCTTGTTGATTTATTGCTTGTTTCTAGACGCTACTTTGAGAGCATTCAAAATCCAATTATTGAGGTGACTTAAACCTGTTATGCCAGACGAATTGCCGCAAAACCTTCCATCTTCTCCAACCAATGAAAACCTTTTTGAGCAGGAGGTTATTGGATCACGGCGCCCTTCCAATTATTTAATAGTTTCAATGGTAACGATTGGTGGAATAGGTTTTTTACTTGCTTCTATTTCAAGCTATTTGGGCCAGGACTTTTTGCCATTAGGCCATCCCTCAACTTTGATTTTTGTTCCTCAAGGCTTGATAATGGGTTTTTATGGCCTTGCCGCTTCACTAATTGCGATTTATTTGTGGATACTTATTTCAATCAATTTTGGAGCAGGAAGAAATTCCTTTAATAAGGGGACAGGAATGCTTTCAATCACGCGCAGAGGACTGCGTAAAAAGATAGTTGTTGAGATTCCATTAAATAAGGTAAAAGCTGTAAAGCTAGAAGTTAAAGAAGGGTTGAATCCCAAAAGAAGAATTTCTTTGAGAATTCAGGGAGGAAGAGATTTACCTTTGTCAGGAGTAGGGAAACCACCCCCATTAGCAGAATTGGAGCAAGAAGGGGCAGGTCTAGCTCGTTTTCTTGGAATAAGTCTTGAAGGTATTTGATTGAGGGTTTAAAAAACCATATGAACTTCTCATTTGGAAGATTGAGAAATGCTCTAAGCGTTTTTTTTCTATGCATACCACTTTTGCTTAGTTGCAAAAATAG
>QCFX01000031.1 GCA_003280105.1 Prochlorococcus sp. AG-363-N20 | reverse complement strand
CTGGGGTAAATAACTAAATCTCCTTTGCTTAACTTAACTTCTTGATGATCTTGCAAAGACTGTATGCAAAGTTCACCTCCTTCATAATCATTAGGGTTAGACAAGAAAAGAGTGAAAGACAGATCACTTCTACCTGTACTCATATAAGCATTGTCTACATGAGTTCCATAGCCCTGACCTATGGAGGTTTTGGAAAACATAACGCCATGTATACGCTTCGGAAGGCAAAAACTTTTTAAAAGCTGATCACCTCTAATTAAATTAATTATCTTTTGAGCAGAGCTTTTACCAATTTCAGAATCTTTAGCTAATTGAACATTATTCTTTACTTTTGCAGCATGAGAGCCAGCTGTTTTCTTTCCATCTTGCCAAAGAGATTTGTTTTCTAAGATATCACTAGCTATTCTCGTCGCACTTTCTTCATCTAGCAATTTGTGCGTCAAATAATCCATAGCCTGCAATAAATACTTGAAATAAAGCGAAGATAGCGTGCCACCCTCACGAAACAATTGCTTCTTTGACGAGTATCAAATGATCGTCAAGTTAAAGTCTCCTCTCAATCTGGATATTGTAAGGATTACATGTTGGCTACTTATTAGAAATGCAACTTCTGTCCAAATTTACAGCTACAGCTCTTTTTGCAACCATATCTGCTGGTATTGGATTTGCTGAAGTCAGCAAAGCATCGGGCAGAGAAGTCCGTGTTTATTCAGGTCGGCACTACAACACCGATAGAAATGTATATAAGAAGTTCAAAGAAGAAACGGGCATTAAAGTCAGGTTAATTGAAGCTACAGGTATTTCGCTTGTAGAAAGACTCAAAAGAGAAGGTGCCAATTCCAATGCAGATATAATTTTGCTTGTAGATGCAGCAAGAATCAGTAATGCTGCAAAGGCAGGTCTACTTCAAGTTTACAGATCTGAAAAGCTTGATAGAGAAGTCCCAAAAGAATATAGAGATTCAAAAGGAAGATGGTATGCACTTACAAGAAGAGTAAGAGTTATGGTTGCGAACCCTAATGTTGTAGATATAAGTACAATCAATAATTACTCAGATCTAGCAAATCCATCTCTTAAAGGAAAAGTTTGTTTACGCAAAAGGAATAGTCCTTACAACCAGTCTTTAGTAGCCAATCAAATAGTTAAGCGAGGTGAGGCTGAAACCAAAAAATGGCTAAAAGGAATGATTGCCAATGTATCTCAACCATATTTTCCTGGGGATATAGGGATTACTCGTGCTGTTGCTCAAGGAAAATGTGGGGTAGGGGTAGTTAATCATTACTACGTCGCCAGAATGCTTGCGGGAGTAAATGGGGCCAAAGACAAGGCTTTAGCTAAGAAAGTACAAGTAATTACACCAACTCCTGCTCATGTGAATGTAAGTGCAGGTGGTTTAGCCAAGTATGCAAAAAACAAAAAAGAAGCTATTCAATTACTTGAATACTTAGCATCTCCTGATGGAAGTAAAGGCCTAGCTGGGCCAACATATGAGCATCCATTACTGGGGTATAACTCGTCAAAAGAAGTTAAAAGTTTTGGAGAATTCAAACCTGATAGCGTTACCGTAAGTCAACTTGGAAGCTACAACTCAAAAGCTATTAAACTAATGACTAGATATAAGTGGGAATAGGTCTGTGATTGAAGCTGTTTTGGCTAAGTACATAATTTAATTGTGAACAATCGCTTATTAAATAAATCTGATATACAGGAGAAAGCATATATTTTTAACTGCAGGCATGGAGAGGTGGCTGAGTGGTCGAAAGCGAACGATTCGAAATCGTTTGACGGGAAACCGTCCGTGGGTTCGAATCCCACCCTCTCCGTTTTTAAAACAAATCAGGATTAGTCAAAACTGTTCAATATGTACAGTTAATCGACTATGACAGGGTTTTCAGTGTAAATGAGTTACCCAGAAGTTTCAGGATAGTTCATCTTTAGAGGTTATGTGTTCTGGTTATGTTCTGGGTAGGGATTAAGTGTGTTCTGGTTTTAATGGTGTGCAGGTTAACCCCTGCGTCAATCACCTAATTAGGATTAGAACATATGGATATCTTTTAAACTCAAGGATCTACCTGATAAACAGTAATCAAATCTATTGTAAATAATTATTAACTAGTGACCATAATTTATATGTAACTGTATAAATAACTCTGTCGGTTTTGGGAACCCCATTAGAACCTTTAAAGGATTACTTAGAGGTGCTTTAGAGTAACTTTAGGGGAGAAAAATGATTATAAATACATTTAGAAATGTAGTTTAGTGATGTATCTCAGACTGCATCCTCTCAAGAAAGCATCGCCAGAGACCTCTTGATACCCCTACAAAGTAAGTAAACCCATGAAGACCAATACACAACCCAAGTGGACTAAAGGAACCAGAAGGAAGACCACTATCTCCTATCACGAGTGGGAAGAAGAAAGAACAAAGAGGGAGGAGTTGGCACTAATGCGGCATTACGGATGGAATAAAAGTCAGATGTATAAGACTCTCCGGTCAGAACGACACCAACTGCTGTTTCCATCCAAATGAATATCAACCTCAAACTGAACAAGGTTCAACTAGAACAACTCAAGGAAGTGATGAGAAGAGATAAACGCCCTTTTAACCCAAAAGAAATACAGGTGTTCTTTATAGACAATATTAATCGCAGATATGTGAATGGTTAAGTGTATTTAAATTGATTAATTTCATAACCTACAACGAACCAAACTCGAAAGAGAGAAATAATCCATATAAAAATATTTTCCAGGATAAAAATTACTCCTATAGGTTGATTACAATTAACAATTAATGTATATTAGATATTAATACTAATTAAATAGAAACACTGCTTTAGATCCCTTGGCATAAAAGGGATCTAATACTAAAGAAATCCCAAAGAAATGCCCCATATCCTGTTCTACTGTGCTATACTATATTCATCTAAACGGAATGAATCGAACAATTTCAATCTGCGATATAAGTAAAGAAAATTAATTAGTTAATTACTCTTTTTGACAATACCTGACTGTCAATAAACTCCTCTTTTAAGAGACAGGTCTCCTTTATAACCCTACTCAGATTTTCTGATGGAACATCAACTTCTTGCCGATTACTATTCTACCGAAAAAGGGAATAGGTACAGATTCGAGGATGAGTTGAATAAAATTCTTTATGACAAATATGTTAGAAATTCTTTGACTCGAGAACAAACTGACAGATACATCGAATTCCTTCATTATTTTGATTGGGAATTAAAATCTTCTCTTAAAATTAAACTTAGTATTAATCATACCCAAACAGAAGTTCTCAATTGTGAAAGTACAGATGAACTTAATAATATTCTTGCAAATGATGAACATATTGAAGATCTCATTGCTAATCGATCTTTTACAATTCGCGATCAAAACTGGAAACTTAATGATGTAATAAGTGCAAGAGTTTGTGCAAAGAAATTTCGTTTAAGACCCGACTATGTTGGTGATATCACGAATTTAAATACATGGTCCCTTGTTCCTTTTTATATGGAATCTAAATTCATTACTCTAACTAATGTAATTACTTTTTACGATGATTATGAACAAACAACATTTAATGTTCTTACCTATCACGATTTCGATTCGACTCCACTGCAAATTGAAAAAAATATTCTTGCAGAGATACTTTCTAATATCCTTACCCATACGGATTCAATAACAAGAAATTGCACGATAGGTCATCTTTCAATGATCTCAACCTTCAACTATTGGACTGAAAAGTATGAGGAGAAAGAAAGGGAAAAAATTATCACTGCTTCAGAACGCAATAGAGGTAAATGGTTCTTCCAACCAGATCAGAAATGTCATGTAGTTAAAGAACTCCTCGAAGACTTTGACGGACAATTCTCAGGAGTTGCACAACACACACGTCCTTTTAGTGAATTGATCACCTCAAAGGAGGAAAACCAATAAACTCTTTGATTGATGAATAAAAAATGACTCAGAAACCCTACCTTCTTCACAGGTGGGGTTTTTCATGTTTGTGCTGGTAGAACTCTTTCCAATAGTTCCAAACGATCCGATAACAGATATTCGTGTGATCGACATTCTTATGAGTCACGTCTTCGCAGTACTCCTCAATGGTTCATATATTCCATCAAATTTCCCGAATCAATCAAATTAACTCCACGATTGTTTTGCCTACCAGAACCACAAATATTCCTTCTGCAAATAGCAACCATGCAATCGTGGAATTATTCAGACCCAACCTTCTATACCTATCAATCGTTGAGTCGTGTACCCGTCGGATGGTGGCAAGCATTTAGTTTGCTCCCATTACTTTGATTTGATTTCCAGCATCACTTAATTTCATCCATCTCTTTTTATCCTCATCAGTAAAGGTCTCTACACGTCTTGCATAAACGGCATCTGCATTTAAGTCTTCGATCATTTCATAACCGAAGAAGTCCAATAACTCTTCCTGACTGTTAAAGCAGCGATCACTCCACTTATAATTTTTATTCCCCTTCGCATTTTCATACTCATAACACTCATAGAAATAATCAGTCCTATAACGCTCTACTAATGCAAACTCCTTTTGCTCTTCATCTGGGAGTTTGTCGTACACGCTCCAACCAATTATCAAGACTGGCATTACTTCTTACTTCTGTTCTTGTAGACAATGAATCCCACAACACCAGAAATCAATACTGCGTCTACTACAAGGTGCCAAGCAAAGAAGTTCATACCTGCACCTCCTTGAGAAGACGATAAACGCTGTCTCTATGCATCACACCTGCCCTCGATATTTCTTGAACTCATCTAAATCACTTATGACGATGCTCTGGTAATCCTCCGGGAAACGCTGCTTCATGATTGCTGGAATTTCCAAGCAATCCGGATAGGCATTTTCCAGATAAAAGATGACTTCCTTCTTGTCCTTCAAGACGATGTAGTCATTTAGTCCGCCAATATTTTTTTTAGTCATGCCGCCGCCACCTCCTTATTCCTCTCAATAATCTTTCTAATCGTTTCCACAGCGAGTCCTGTCTGTTCGCGTATTCCTCTTAAGGACTCACCTTCCTCCCTTAGACGCATTACCAGTTTTTCTTTCTTAGGTGGGGTCTTAGGTCTGCCACCCAAGTTCCCACCTGTTGCTCTCCTGTACTCAACACTTTCTCTTGTGCGCTCCTGAATTAGGGATCTCTCAACCTCAGCAAGACCAGATAGGAGTCCAATAAGGATTGGTGCGAACTGACCAAGACCTTTCGTATTGACCAAACCATCTAACGAACGAACGTTGATTCCCTGAACCTGTAATTCATGGAGGCGATTAATTACTTCCACCTGACTTCTTCCCAATCTGTCTAACTTCGCTATGACCAACTCATCTCCAGTCCTTAGTGCTGTGAGTGCTGCTTGCAGTTGGGGTCGTTCTTTCTCTGCCTTCCTACTGCTGATGGTTTCTTCAAAAACCAACTCACACCCTGCTTCCTTCAACGCGGCAACTTGCGTATCGGTGGTCTGTCCTCCTGTACTGACCCTTGCGTAACCGATGATTTTTTCCATTTGTACTAGAAACCATCTCTGTTATTAGGATTTTAAGGCATTTAGAAAGAAGACACAGTAAGTAGACACATATAGCAACGCAAAATCTAGATTTATTGCATTCTTATCTGTGCAAGTCATCTGTACTACCTACTGAGGAGTAAATAGACACTGCTTCTGTGCTAGAAACTCTCAAGATTTCCAGTACTCGTCCCACTCATCCTGTAGTTCAGCACTTGATAGGGAGTTATAGAAACCTCTCCACTTCTTTTCTGAGTTGACGTCAGTGGCAACTAAGGACACCAGCAGATCTATTGCCTGTTCTTGGTTAAAGGATTTGCCGTCATCTGATTTGAATATCACTTTTGTCTATTGCCCATATCCAAAACTTACTGCTTTCTGACGGGATCGACTGTCCTAACTAGACTACCTAGGTAAATGGTTCTGCATTAGTGACTGAACACAAATTAATTAGAAGAGAATTAAATAAAAGCATAAGGTCAATGCTCAAACTTCAAGCAACTATATTTTCAGCAAATATATTAGGCACAATTTCATATGTAGTAGGAATTATTTTTCCTCTCATTGTTGCCTATAATTCAAAGTCATTTTTACCTTTATTGCTTTTACTTACGCCAATACTATGTACACTTATACCATCATTTTGGTTTAATAAATTACATCTTCTTTCGATTATTTTGTTATTAGTTATAGGATTACTTTTTACTTTTACAGATGCACCTAACTGGTTTAGGGCATTACCTGTATTCTATTTCATTGCCTTTTACTTAGGACAAAGGTTAGTTCCCTTAATGGAACAAAAAAATGATGTCATTCAAAAAGAGACTCTCGAAAGGATTCAGTCCTTAGAGAAAGGAGCACACTAAAAAAATATGGTTATAGAAGCACCTCCAACAAGCAATAATAAGAGAAGTAGAATGAGTTTCTTGATATTGAAGTAAAATGCCTATCACAAGAGACTTAAGTCAAAGACTTGAAAAAATAAATAATTTGACGGAGAAAGGGTACAAGTTACAAACCTCTATGCGAGGTTTTAATCACAAATTAACTGATACTCAAGGCAATCGAATTAATACATTTAAAAATCAGCATCAAAATGATCCCTTACCTGG
>QCFX01000030.1 GCA_003280105.1 Prochlorococcus sp. AG-363-N20 | reverse complement strand
TAATAGATCAAGGTAAAGCAAAAGAAGAGTTAGGGGATTTTCAAGGAGCAATTAAAGATCTAAATGACTTGAATAAAATCAAACCAACTGCAGTTAGTTATTTTTCTATAGCAAAATTAGAAATAAAGCAAGGGAATTCTCAAAATGCATTATCTGCCTTAAATAAAGCAATTAAACTTAAATCTACATTACCTGGTGCTCATTTTAACCGTGGTCTTATTAAACACAGTCTTGGGGATTACAAAGGAGCAATATCTGATTTCAATAAAGAAATTGAAATCAATCCTAGGGAATCTTCTACTTATGTGTCTAGAGGAATTTCAAAGCAACTTCTAAATGATTATGAGGGAGTAATATCTGATTGCACAAAAGCAATAGAACTAGGTTATAAAAATGCCGATTGTTTTCTCGCTCGTGCAGTAGCAAGAACTAAACTAGGAGATACTGAGAATGCTATTAAAGATTATAATGATGCAATCAAACTCAACCCGAATAGAAGTTTACCCTATTCAAATCGTGGAAAGATTTTTCTCAGTATTGGTAAAATAAATCAAGCACTTTCTGATTTTAATAAGGCAATTGAGATTGATCCAAAATCTCTATATGCTTATGCAAATCGAGCAATCATAAAGTCGGATTCAAAAGATTACCAAGGAGCAATTACTGATTTGAATTTAGCAATTGGAATCAACCCAGACTTTGCTGCACTGTATCATAATCGAGGGAATATAAAGAAAGCAATTGGTGATTATAATGGAGCGCTAAATGATTTCAATAAAGCAATAGAATTAGCACCTAAATACGAATTATCATATAGAATTAGAGGATTTACTAAATTTGAAATAAAGGATTATCAAGGATCGGTATATGATTTAAAGAAAGCAATCGAGTTAAACCCTCAATCAGAGAGTACCTATAGAATGCTAGCAATCACACAAGAGATTTTAGGAGACTATTCAGAAGCACTTTTTTCCATAAATAAAGCAATCGAAATCAATCCAAATGATTATGATTATTATTACCTAAGAGGTGTTATTAAGACAGGTTTAAAGGATACCAGAGGTGCTTGTTTGGATTATGGTAAGGCATCCAAATTAGGTGATAAAGAAGCATCCGAAATATTCAATGAGAATTGCACATGATCCTTAAAAAGATTTCTATTGCTTCTTTTTTCTCTTTATTAGCATTGGGATCACCAATGATAACTAGTACTGCGCTAACTGAGATAATTGGAAATAGTAAAAGCAACACGAAACTACTTACGCAGGTCGAAGAATACCTAACTCAAAGGAACCCATATAAAAGATTTAACTTCAAGGAACAGCAAAGATATTTAAATTTGATTAACTCAATTTTGATTAATGAACCAAACAATTCTCTTGCCTATGCATATCGAGCAAGAATAAAAAATCAAATGGGAGATCATATTTCAGCGTTTAATGATGCAAGAAAATCTATTCAAATCGATCCTCGCAATGCTCAAGGTTATTTTTCAAGATCAATATCAAAATATTTTACTAAAGAATACTCAGGATCTAAAGATGACATCAATAAGGCGATTAAATTAGATCCGACGAATTCAAAGTTCTACACTTCAAGATGTGCCTTCTACAATCAAGAAGGGGACTATGAAAAAGCAATTTTAGATTGTAATAAGGCGATAAAAATTGACAAAACAGATATATTAGCATATACAAATAGAGGGATAATTTATTCTTTTACTAACAAAAATAATGCTGCAATAGATGAGTTTAATAAAGCATTAGAGATTGACAAAGGAACCTTCTTTATTTTCTTTATGCGTGGCATGGTTAAAGAATTAATTGGGGATAAAAAAGGTGCTTGCGAAGACACTAAGATTGCAATAGATAATAAACAAACAATCAATTCTTCCAAAATAGTTGTCATAGAAAAATTCTATAAAACTTGTACTCAACTTTTAAGTGATCACTCTGATTAAAATGAACCGCCGTACTGCTGCTATTGCTCTAGGAGTTGGTGCTGCCACTGCTGCTGGGTTGTCTCTGCTGAAAGTGGATAAACCAGTTGTTATTGGATCTACTGCTGTAGTGGTTTCGGTAATCCTTCTTGCTAATAATCAGAGAAAGAAAATAATTGCACCATCAAATGCTCCCTATATTTTTCAATGTTACCCTGATAAAGAAAAAGAAATTAAAAAAGCAAATTTCTCTTATGAAAAGGTAGAAGATTTCGAAGGAGATCAAACAATCTTAATCACAAGATTAATATCAGAAAGAATAGAAAAAAAAGTATACAGACCAGGTTTTAAAGATACAAATAAATTGCTATCAAAACTAATTGGTCTTGGAGAAGGTTGGGCATATGATGAGAGAACTATTAGCGGAGCACAATTACCAGAGGGTAAATATTGGGTTGGAGACTTGTCTTTGATATACGATGAATCTACTTGGGAAGAGATTACAAATCAATGTTTTAAAAAGCGAGGCAAGATTGATTTAAGAAGTGATAAAGGTGGGGTTTTCTATCATGATGATGGTTATTTATTTGCAGTCTTTAAAACAAAATGTGGAGATGGAATATTTAAGGATAATCAAGGCAATGAATATGCAACTGACTCTGGTTCAATAGGATGTGTCCCTTTTCGGATCATCAAAGAGATTCCAAATTCAGGAGTTAGTCTGAAATTTTCTAGTGATTTCTTTTGTAATTTTCGTCAAGAATCAGGAACAATACGTCTAGGTAATATTCAGATAAATACTGATCCTTATTCTCAAGATGTTGACAATGTATTAGATGTTGAAAATCAAAATATTACTTCCACCTCGTACAACTTAACAAAAGGAACCATAGTTAGACTCACTAATCTTGCTGCAGATGAATCTAAAAAGAACAACCATAAAGGAGTTATTCATTACACTAATCAAGTATTAGATGTCGATCCTGAAGATACAGATGCTCTTATGGGTCGTGCTCAAGCAAAATTTTATCTGGGTGATGTTCAGGGTTCAATTTCTGATTTCAAAAAATTATTAGAAATTGAACCTAATAATAGTTATTATTTTTACTGTCGAGGTCGTCTTAAATATGAGTCGGATGATCTAAAGGGTGCCTGTGAAGATTGGAAGAAAGCAGCAGAGTTAGGGGATGAAGATGCTGCTGAATTATTGAAGGAGCATTGTAAAAAGAACAATGAGCAAGACTATGAAGAATATACCGATGAACTTGCCTTTAAAAAAGCAGACGCTGGAGATATAGAAGGAGCGATTAAAATCTTCGATAAAATAATTGAATTTAATCCTGGCAATGTTCTCGACTGTCATTATTTCGATAGAGCAGAGTTAAAAGAAACAGCAGGTGATTATCAAGGAGCACTAGAAGATTTCACAATGGCAATAGAAACTAATCCTGATTCTGAAGAAGACTGGTGGTGGTATTTTTCTAGGGCGGAAATCAAAATAAAGTTAAAAGATTATTCAGGAGCATTATCTGACTATTCAAGAGCGTATGAACTACCAAAACAAGAGAATGTGGATAATGCTTGCTGCCTTCAGCATATTGGTAATTGCAAGAAAGAACTAGGAGATCTCAAAGGTGCTTGTGAAGACTGGAAGAAAGCAGCAGAATTAGGAGATGAAGATGCTGCGAAATTATTGAAGGAGCATTGCGAATGAATAATCGTTCTTTCAGTCTTCCAAAAGGCGAATATTTCTTTGGTGATCTTGGTTTTGTTATTAAAGATCGCACTGAGTGGGATGAAATCTTTTGTGCCAATGATGAAGGAGATTGGGATTACAAGGATAAGGATTACCTTTTATTCAGGACAGGCGGGGATGGATACTTTCTCAATCATCGAGGTAATGAAGATAAAGAAGAATTTCCAGTTGATTCAGGAGGTTTCGGATTAATTGCTACTGATGTTTTAGACCCAGATACTCTTGCGAATGCGATTGAAGAGTCTGGTTTTATTTTTACTGCTCATTATGAGGTAAAAATAGATGTTCAAGCAGATGGCGATACTTATGGTGTGCATGTTTATCCAAAAAGAGAAAAATACTATTTCGACGATGAGGCAATATTTGTAGTCATCAATGAAGATGAGATTGATGAATCATATTTTGTTTCTAGATGTCCGAAATTTGCTGATACGGATAAAGGTAAAAAACTTTTCACTCTTGAAGATGATGATACAGAGGAAGAACAGGAAGATTATGCTTTAGAGAAAACAGCATTAGAAGTAATAAAAGGAACTTATGACTATGAGGATTTAAGGGAAATCAGTACACTTGGTTGTTCTCCTGAAACTGCTAGATCTCATGCTTTACCAGAACAAGTAATCCCATTCTTTGATGAGTATGAAAACGAAATAAGAGAACGTCTAGGAGAGTATTTAGGTAGTCAATTTTTAGTTGACATCAAAGAAGACGCTATAGATGAAAATGCATTCAAAATTGCTTGTACTTGGAGTTTTATTGAGACAATTGCTGCGGATGAAGATTTTGATGACGAAGAGGAAGAATAATGATCGACCTCAAAAGAAACGGCAAGAAAGAACCTGTAAAAGCAACTGGCGTTCGTAGTAGAGAATCGTCTTCTTATACCCCTAATCAAACAGCAGATTTCAAAATTAGTAGAGGTCGTTTCTCAAACTTCCTTACTTGTAAAAGGTGCTTTTATCTAGATCGAGTAATGGGTCTTGATCCGCCTGGAACTCCAGGTTGGACGCTCAATGAAACAACTGACTTACTTCTTAAAAAAGAGTTTGATGAGTGCAGAGAATCCCAGACACCACACCGTTTATTTGCTCCTAACGGATTAGGTCATGTCGTGCCTTTTGATCATCCAGAAATGGACAACTGGAGGAACTCTCTGCATCGTGGATTGATGCTTAGACACAAAGACACCAGCATCATTCTTACTGGAGGTGTAGACGATATTTGGCAGGACACACGAACTAAACAATTGATCGTTGTTGACTACAAATCTCAAGCAAAGAATGGATTAGTTGATAAGCAAGATTATTTGGATGATCCATATCATGAGGGATACAAACTTCAGATGAACTTCTATGCCTACCTACTAAAAGGAATGGGATTTGATGTTCATCCAACGTCTTACTTCTTGGTCTGCAATGCCAAAAGAGATGATGATGGATTCCATAAGACGATGAACTTTGATGAGTATCTCGTTCCCTATAACTGGACTACTGATGGACTAGAAGAACAACTTGATGAGATGGTTGCTTTGATGAATCAGCATCAGATCCCAGAACCTAATGAGTGCTGTAAGAACTGTGCTTATTCAGAGCAGTATGCAAAGGCAATTCATCAGGTAGGTGGCAATGGTGCTCAAGGTGTTCAAAGATCTTTGTTTCCCTTTTGACTTAGAAGTAATTCACTAGATGATTAACCCTTGGTTGACTAATTCTTCAGTCCACCATTCCAAGAACTCCCTTCTCTCCTTGAGAAATTGAGTGTTGTCATACGCACCGAAAGTTCCTTTCTTGTTATCTGTGTGACCTATCTGTCTTCGGATGATCTCCTTCACATCGAATTTGAAATCACCTTCTTCTTGTCCTGCAGTTGCAACTACTTGTCTCCACCCGTGTGCAGTTAGTTTCCTAAACCAACCAAGACGACGTAAGTAGGTATTGATTGTTGATCGTGATAGGTGTGGATATTTCTTTCCTTCAGGACTTAGGAAAACGTATTTCTGATAACCAGTCATCTTCCTGAGTTCATCCATCAATAGATGAATTTCAGGTGTTGCAGGAATGATGTGTGCATAGTCATTCGTTGTGGTTTTCAGTTTGCGTTTGAGTCCAGGGGTCTGTGGAGGAAGAACCCACTGATCTTTCAACTCATCAAACCAATCCCATTCGAGAGAGACTATTGCACTTACACGAATACAAGTCATCAAATAAAACTTCACTGCAAGTCGAGTGAGTTTTGTTCCATCGCAAGAGTTTTCATTGATTGAGGTCATCAAATCAGGGACCTCATTCCAAGAAAGACTTGGATTCCCTTTGTATTTGTGATCTATTCCTTCTCCTTCTACTGGAACTGAGGCAGGGTTCTGATCTCTTCTCATCCACTGTTCTTTTATTGCATGAGTGAAGACGTTATTCAAAAGTCTTCTACAACGTCTGGCATGGTCATGCGAACCTCTGTTCTCGATGACTCTGACCATGTCAACTACACGTTTCCTTCCGTTGTTGTCCCATTCAAGATCCACTATTGGAGTGTCCTTTCCGAAGAAGTCCAACATCTGATTCAACCTGTTTTGACTGGTAACCCAAGTCACTTCTTTTGTCCTTTTCTTATGCAGTCTCATAAAGGAGTTAAAGACTTCTTCCAAGGTTGTTTTTGACTTCGGTTCTTCTGTTTTTTGTTTGTTCAGGAATAGGTCAGGATGGTTACCTGTTTCTTTGCACCAAGTCTTGAGTTGGTTCCATTTCAGGATCAATGCATCCAAGTCCTTTGGTGTTCTGACATCTTTCCCATAAACACCCATCGAGAGATGACAAGTCTTACCTTCTCTACTCCTTGGATGTTTAGTGACACCATCAAACCTCTTGCAATTAATAGGTAACTTTTCAACGACTAAGTAAAGACCACTTCCATCAACAACTTTATGAATCTGTGTCTTTTCAGTGGGCACCAATTTGTCAATTTTACTAATAGTAAGTTTCATTGGACTCCTTCATTTGGAGACCAATTACCATTTAAAAACTGAAGGAAGAGATCCTTCCTATACCCAACTCTTCTCCCGCATATCTGTTGTCTTTTTGGGAATAGATTTTTCTTTTCTTGTCTGGTGATGGTTGAACGGGATACACCAAGGTAATCTGAGACTTCCTTAATAGTAAGGAAATACCTATTAGGTAATCCTTCAGGGACTACTGTTTGCATAATAAATTAATTTCAATATTGTTTATATTTCGCAGAGTGAGGTTCCTCTATTGACCCCGTTTCGATATAAAGTATTATACACCAAAATGACCGTGCAGTCAAGTTTCTTTCTGGTTGCTTTCATGATGTTTTTTGGGTTACTAAGTTAAAATTTGAGAAATGTGTTCGGGTTGTGTTCGGGTTATTTACTTGTTCTCTCTAAAAGATCTGTTCAGAAGGTGTCAGGAGTATGCAGAATGAATTACAGACACGGACACCCTCTCCGTTTTATAAGTAGCAAGAAAGGCCATGACATGTCATTCTTATGGGAATAGGGGGCTACAGAAGAAATTAGAATTGTTTGCTTCCAGGAAGTTCAATAAGATTACACATTGGAGTTAGGGGAAAGTGTTAGGGAAAGCCCCTTATGAAGACGTGGCCCCAGTTAG
>QCFX01000029.1 GCA_003280105.1 Prochlorococcus sp. AG-363-N20 | reverse complement strand
ACCCTCCTCTTCGATTACTTCCTTCATAACAGATTGGTGTGAGTCGTCTTTGCAGCTATCGCTACGGCATTTTGACTTATGGGCTGTTACGCCCTACTAGTAGTAGTAGCCGAAGTGAGTGCTATTTACCGAATTTATTCCTTCGGTTTGCAGCCTTCTGGCTTCTGAAAGGTTAGTGCAAAGTAGAGGTCTCTTTGCACAGAACATTATGTACACATCTTTACTCGACTCTCTTTTTGCTGATTCATTCTTTTCTCCTATCAGGACAGTTTATGTTGTTTCTGATAGTCAATTGGAAGCCCTCAAACGGAAGCAAAGAGAAGAGGCAATCGATAATCTTGAGGCTTCTCGCAAGAGACTGGATGAAGCTTATCAATCACGCATAAAAATCATTGATGAACGAGAGCAAGAGCTTCAAGAGGAACTTAAGGCGTTAGCTCTTCCCGGAAAAGAAGACGAGAAATGTGCTGTTAAAGCATGATCACATTGATCGTCTTTGACGAGGATCACTGTTGTGTTGATTGGGGGGCGTACTTGGTCCCTTCAGTTTTGGATTAAATAATAAAATCACTACTTTATGGAGTTGATTTTATTATTTAATCTCCCTACGAAAACCATCCTCTCAACACTGAGCGCATAAGCACATCGCAAGGATTTATTATTGTCTAGGGCTAAGAACGATAATGCAATTACATTGAGACCTATCACTACCCTTTGGGATAAATCCTATCTAGACAAGGTATTCTTAAAACATAGAGTCTGTATATGATTAACTTGATAAAAAAGGAGATCCTATGCAGTTAGGAATATACAATGATAAAATGGCTAGAATGATATAATCAGAAATTATTGTTCGCATCTAATGACAGATATAAAATCGTTATCTGCAGATTACTTTGAAGAAAAAGCAGAGGAATACACAAAAGATTATTATTTAAGTCAGTCCAACCATCCTAAGTGGCAAAGGCAGGAAGCGATTGTACAAATGATAAAAGATAATATAGTAAGCTCTTCATCAAAAATTCTTAACCTTGGTTGTGGGCCTGGCCTTTTAGAAGAAGAGCTAGCCAAAAGTGGCTTTGGAGGAGTTGGTATAGATAGTTCAGAACATATGATTAGGATTTGCCAATCCAGGTCTGATAAATACTCATTTTCAGATAATTGGGCTTTTAAAGTTGGTGATTGTGAAAAAACAGATTTTGCGAATGAATCATTTGATTGTGTTGTTGCATCTGGTTTGATCGAATATATGCCTGAAGATAAGAAAATGTTATCTGAATCTTATAGAGTTTTAAAACCCAATGGGATTTTGATACTCAATGTAGGCAATGTATTTGGATGGTCAACTTTGTTGAATGAATTCAGCTATTACCTTAAAAATATTCCTGGTGTTTTGAGTTTTGCAAACTTCATAAAACAGAATTTACTAAAAGAGTCTACTCAAGCGAAACAACTTCCTTTTATACCAAGAAAAACAATACCGTTTATTTTTAGAAAAAGAGCTCTCCGAAAAGGCTTTTCGTTGGTTAGCGACCGATATCAAGGTTTTACACTCCTGCCAGCACCTCTAGAGACTGTCTTTAAATCGATAATACTTAGAGGCAAGGAGATAGATTTAGAAGGTTTAGGCAAAACCCCTTTAAAATATATAGGAGCTAGTTACTTGATTTGCCTTAAAAAACAGATTTAGTGATCGAGATTGGGACATATAAAAACAAGGAGAAAATTCAGCTCTATTCTGAACAAACTAGGAGTTGCTCCTCCTGTATTTAAAAGCAACTCTAATCGAATTGTCGCAATAGATTATCATTACTTCAGTAGAACTAGAGTGAATTTAGAAGATTTAGAAGTTGCTCTATCAGTTCTTGATAAGCAATTGAAGATAATTTCTACACAATGTAATGCACAAGAAACTCTTTATGCCTTGAATATGTTAAAGAAAGAAGAGCATAATTCTGATAGGCCTTGTGTAATAATTTCTATAGACGATGCAGATCAAACTGTTTCTGAAGCTGTACCTTATTTTGTAAAATATAGAATTCCTCTTATCCTTTTTGTTCCTGTAGGCCTTTGCTTGGGCATAGGCCAATTAGATGGACTTAGAAGTAAATGCTTTAGCCTTTATCATGAGAGTAATAATATATCTAAGTCCCTTCCTGAATTTGCTAATAAAAATATATTCTTTGAAAAAATAATGTCATTAAATTATACGAATCTAAAGTCTTTATATTATGAATTAATGAACCTTCCTCGGGATATCAGTGTCATTTTGCAAAGAAATCTGCTCAGCCTCTCTAAGATACAATCGCTAAATGAAAACCCTCTTATAACAATATCATCGCATTCCATGAGCCATTGCGTGATGGCAGATTTACCAGAGTCCTGGATGAATTGGGAAATTTATCAGTCAAATAAGTATATAAAGGAATTAAATGGCAATACAGAAATATTTGCCTATCCGTATGGGTATAAAAAATCCTATAACGAGTTGACTAAGTCACTACTTAAGAAAAATGGGGTTAAATATGCATTTTCGACGTCTTCTAGAGTGCTCACTCCATCTACTCAAAATTACAATCTAGGCCGAATATCAATGCTTAACTTTATGGATAAATCTTATGTTATGGGTACGGCAGGAGGTGCATTTGAATATTGGGACAGGATTTTAGGTAGGTAATTCTAGTAGATCTAAAGAATCAATAATGATTGAGAAATGCTAAGAAACTTCTATCCTCTGCTCCAGCTTCAAAAACTTTATAAATTCAAAATTGTGCAAGAGTATCCTTCACAAAAGTGAAGAAGAAAAGCTTTGTTGGGATTGAATATGAATACTCAGATAAACATACCCTTCATTCATTAGCTTACTAAGTTTTTAGCCACATCTTCTTCGGATCTATAAGATTCAGGCAAATAATTTTTGAGCAAAATAATGAGTTTTAGCTGATAGAGCTATAGGGTCTGTGAATTAGCTGGTGGAACAGAGGCTAATAAGAATTATCGAGAAGAAAGTTGTTATAGCAGTAAATGCTTTCTCGAGAGAGTCTTGAGGATCTGTATTTGATGACATAACAAATGAAGAGGTCAACTTCATGCCAATGGACATCTTATTTGGATTCACATTGCTAATTTCAGTCCTTTGCTACTCGATTTTTCCATCAGATCTTTGGAATGGTTTCAAGTGTGAGGAGAAGAATGCAGGACAGATACTCATCAGATGCCTTTCGGTAAAACTAAACTGTCTTGAAACGAGGAAATCCTTTTAGCTTGTAGAACCTCTGGTGCCTGAGACTCTTTGTTTTGCTTGAGGTCAGGGCTCATGCCCTCGCCGGGACTTGAACCCGGGACCTCTCCCTTACCAAGGGAGTGCTCTACCGCTGAGCTACAAGGGCGTGTGGAAGGTGGGCCGGGTTGGATTTGAACCAACGTAGGCAGAGCCAGCGGATTTACAGTCCGCCCCCATTAACCACTCGGGCACCGACCCGAACCACAAAAGGAGATTAACAGTTAATGGCCAATTTTCCGTTAATTTGTTGGGCGATATGGCCTGAGATCGATACGATCTTTATGAGATATCTTTTGCTTGAGAGATGCGTTTGCTGTTGATTAATGGCCCAAATCTCAATCTCTTAGGCCAGAGAGAAACTTCTATTTATGGCTCTAGTAGTCTTGAATCCATTGAATTGGAGCTCACAAAGAAAGCAGAGGAGAGGACTGTTGAGCTTGATTGCTTTCAAAATAATTTTGAAGGTGCTCTTGTAGACCGTATCCATCAAGCTATTGGAAATGTAGATGGCATCCTTATTAATGCAGGAGCATATACACATACCTCTATTGCTTTAAGGGATGCTTTGCTAGGGACCCAGATTCCTTATGTGGAAATTCATCTGAGTAATATTTATGCACGCGAAGAATTTCGACACCATTCATTTATCTCAGATCGTGCTATAGGCGTAGTAAGTGGTTTTGGAGTAATGAGCTATCAACTTGCATTTGAAGGATTGATAGCTTATTTACATAAACCTGAATAGAGGTTTATAGATTTTTAATGACTTCGACTCAGAAATCACAGTCAAGAATTAAATGGTTGGTTAGTTCCACAAGTCAAGCATGGTTGGAATTAGCTTTAGCCAATCCAATGGAGATTCTGATCGACCATGCCCATTGTGAACGCAAAGCTGCTGGTGCGGCCGTGCAATTGATGTTTCGATATTTATGTGAACCTGGTTTAGCAGAAACCCTTAGCCCGTTAGCAAGAGAAGAGTTGGAGCATTTTGAGCAAGTACTTAAAATTCTTCGTTCAAGAGGTAGATATCTAGAGCCTTTAAAGGCTCCACCTTATGGAGCGGTTTTGGCTAAGCAAATCCGGAGATATGAGCCTTATAGAATGATGGATAGCTTTCTTGTTGCAGGCTTAATTGAGGCAAGAAGTCATGAACGAATGTCTTTATTGGCGTCTAATAGCCCTGATAAAGAATTACGAGATCTGTATCAAGATCTACTGGAAAGTGAAGCTCGGCATTTTTGCCTTTACTGGCGCCTTGCTGAACAAAGGTATGAAAAGAAGCAAATTATTGATCGCTTAAGGGAGTTGGCAAATGAAGAAGCTGCAATTCTTCTTGACCTGCATCCTGAGCCAAGAATGCATAGTTGATTACTTGATAACCTCGAAGACATAGAGTCTAAGGTGACTATCTCGACACTTTTCTGGAGCTTTAAACATCTTTATGTTGTAGAAAAGCATTTATCCGCACTGGACGGTTGACAAATTTTCAAGGATCAAACTCTCGCCTTAGTTTGGTGGGTGTGGGTCCAGGTGATCCTTCCTTATTGACATTGGCGGCTGTGGAGGCCATTCAAGCTGCAACAATAATTGCTTATCCGGTCTCTAATAATGAGGATAAAGGTATAGCTGCGAGTATTGCGAGTAAATGGATTACACAAGATAAGAGTCGAATGCCACTTGTCTTCCCAATGGTTTTGGAAGAAGAGACACTTCAACATGCTTGGAGACAGGCCAGTGAAAAACTTGTATCAGCAGTTAATCAGGGAAATGATGTTGTTTACCTTTGCCAAGGAGATATTTCTTTATTCGCTAGTGGTTCTTACGTTTTGTTAGATGTTCAATCCAATTGCCCAAAGTGTGAAATTCGCCTGATTCCAGGTGTGACTTCATTTGCAGCAGCAGCAGCATTAGCAGCATGGCCGTTGGCAATGCAACGAGAACAGCTATTGATTCTTCCGACTCCAGACGATCCAAAGCGATTGGATGATCTTTTAGATCAAGCAGCAGCCGAGAGAAGGATTCTTGCTTTACTTAAGCTTGGACATCGCTGGCAGTGGGTCAGACCATTATTAGAAAGAAAGATGTTATTAAAAGAGGCATTATTTGCTCAAAAAATAGGATTTGCAGACCAAGAAATCATGCCTGCGATAGAAGTTGAGAAAAAAACAGCCTCTTACTTTTCTCTTTTATTGGTTCGTCAGTCTTGGCCTGAGGTGGTTCCTGGAAAATAAACTTTTTATTGAGCTTGAAAATAAGCAGTTAACTATTTGCGCTCGTTAAGCAAGGAGATTTGTTTTTGGAGGATTGCTTTGGCCTCTTTGGCGGTGGTCGCGCGATTAAAAGCTTTGCAAAGGGATGAGGAACCATGAAAGCCTTGGCATGTCCAAGTTATATGTTTCCTAGCGATAAATAGACCATGGTTACCGTTAGCGACTAACAGTTCTTCTAATTGTTCAAGAGCTAGCTGAACTCGCTCTATAGCTGAAGGTTGTTTAAAAGCTATCTCTCCATTTAAAGCAGATTGTATTTGCCCTACAAGCCAAGGGGCCCCCATACTTCCTCTCCCAATCATTATTCCATCAGCTTTCGTTGTCTTGAGGCATCGAAATGCGTCATCAGGATTTGTTATATCTCCATTAGCGATAACCGGAACCTTTACAGCTCTTTTTACTTCAGCAATTGCCTCCCAATCTGCACAGCCAGAAAACCCTTGCGCTCTTGTACGCCCATGCAAAGTAAGAAGTTGGGCCCCTGCTTCTTGAAGTGTTAGAGCAAAAGAAATTGTATCTTTAGATGCTTCACACCAGCCAAGACGAGTTTTTACCGAGACAGGTATTTTCACAGCATTAGAAATATCACTAACGATTCTGGCAGCTAAATTAGGATCTTTCAGAAGGGCGCTCCCACCTCCTTTTCTGGCAATCTTTTTAACAGGACAACCCATGTTTATATCGATTAAGAAAGCTCCCGAACCCTCGGCTTTCCTTGCGGCTTCCACCATTGCTTCTGGACGATGATCGAAAAGTTGTACTCCAACGGGCCCTTCCTCGTCGCAAAGTTCTTCCACTTTGCAAAGTCCATGCCCTTTCCCAAGGGAATTTGCACTAATCATTTCTGTAAAAACCAGTGAATCAGGAGCCCAGCGCCTTACTAATTTCCTAAAAACCTTATCGCTAACTCCAGCAAGAGGAGATTGCAGCACTTGAGAATGAAGAGTCCGTTTAATGCCTCTGCCGGGCAGAATGATTTCAGGCAAAGGATGGATCATTAAAAGATTTTAATTGATTACAAATATGAATTTCTTAGAGCTATGAAAGGCCTAACAAAACTTCGAAAGCTCTGAGGTACATTTTCTTTCTTGGGTTGTTACCAAAATAAAGATCTATTATCTTGAATTAGTTTTTCTATTCATAATTGAATATATTTAATTGCTCAAGTTAGTAAGCCATTAAAAATGCATGACGGTGAACAAGTCTCTTTGGCCCATAAGCCGAGATCTTCTAATGATGATTTTGGAAGATCGAACAACTGATTGCTTTGTTGCAACTTTGATTTGGGAAAGACTTGGGTATGAAAAAAAAGATATTTCAGAGAACCTATGGATTGCGGGTAAAGATACACCTTTTGAATGGAGTGAAAGGTTTCCTCACGCTCCTCAGATTATTGTAGATAGAAAAGCTTCAGTCTATTTGAATAGATCTATACCTAATGAATACAAGCAATTGCTTAAAGACTATTTGAAATTTAAGGGGTATCAGCTTGACCAACTTTTCCCCAGACTTGTGCGTAGAGCTATAGCTGTCAATTGGTTATTGGCTTGGGTCTTTTCTAGGGGGAAAGATCTTCCTGAAACTGGAGATATGCCTGATTTGCTTAGGCCTCCGAAGAACCCAGTTAATGGCCATGCAGGTGATCCCAAAGTTCAATAATCTTTGTTCGTTTGTGAGGATGGGTTTTGCTTGCGGTCAACCTCTGCAGCGAAATTTAATCGGCTGCGTTTAATTGAACCTCATCGAGATTGCAAAAAGGTGTTTTTGAACTCATGATTCTGTAGTGTCGAGGAACTAATAGCAGGTAAAAATTTGGCGCGTCCTGTCGTCGCCATTATTGGTCGACCAAATGTTGGCAAGTCCACTTTGGTAAATCGCCTATGTCAGAGTCGTGAGGCCATAGTTCACGATCAGCCAGGGGTAACACGTGATCGCACTTACCAGGATGGATTTTGGGGGGATCGGGAATTCAAAGTAGTCGATACAGGTGGACTTGTGTTTGACGATGATAGTGAGTTCCTCCCTGAGATTCGGGAACAAGCAAACTTAGCTCTTGCAGAGGCTGCTTTGGCTTTAATAATTGTGGATGGTCAACAAGGGATTACTGCGGCTGATCAATCAATTGCGGAATGGTTGAGATCCCACCCTTGCAAAGCTTTAGTTGTAGTTAATAAGTGTGAATCCCCAGAGCAGGGACTATCTATGGCAGGGGAGTTTTGGGCTCTTGGACTTGGAGAACCTTTTCCAATCTCGGCTATTCATGGGGCTGGTACAGGTGATTTGCTTGATCGTGTTATTGCACTTTTACCTCCCAAAGATTTGGAAGCAGAAGAGGATGAGCCAATTCAGATGGCGATTATTGGCCGCCCTAATGTTGGGAAGTCCAGCCTTCTAAATGCAATTTGTGGTGAACAACGGGCAATAGTTAGTCCAATCAGAGGTACAACACGTGACACTATTGACACGCATATAGAAAGGAACAATAAATCTTGGAAATTGATTGATACTGCAGGTATTCGTCGTAGGAAAAGTGTGAATTATGGACCTGAATTTTTCGGTATCAATAGAAGCTTTAAAGCTATTGAAAGAAGCGATGTTTGTGTTTTAGTTATTGATGCACTTGATGGTGTAACCGAACAAGATCAAAGATTAGCTGGAAGAATTGAGGATCAAGGACGTGCATGTGTTGTTGTTATTAATAAATGGGATGCGGTTGAAAAAGATACTTACACCATGCCAGCAATGGAAAAAAAACTTCGTTCTAAACTTTATTTTCTTGATTGGGCGACAATGCTTTTCACCTCTGCACTTACAGGCCAGAGAGTTGAAAGTATTTTTGCTCTAGCTGCTTTAGCTGTAGAGCAACATCAAAGGAGGGTCTCAACTTCCGTCGTCAATGAAGTATTGAAAGAGGCTCTGAGTTGGCGAAACCCTCCCACCACAAGAGGAGGCAGGCAAGGACGCCTGTATTACGGAACACAAGTTGCCAGCAGGCCTCCTAGTTTTACTCTTTTTGTGAATGACCCAAAATTATTTGGAGATACTTACAGGCGTTATGTAGAAAAACAGTTGAGAACTGGCCTTGGGTTTGAAGGAACGCCTTTGAAGTTGTTTTGGAGAGGAAAGCAACAGCGTGCAGCAGAAAAAGATATAGCCCGTCAACAGGCGCAGCTATAAAAACAATGGATTGGTTGCGAAAAATTCCTATCGGCCAATATGTCCCAACTCAGGGTTGTTGGCTAACAAGGATTGACCCAAGATTGAAGATGGCCTGGGTCTTAATGTTTTTAATAAGCCCTGTTCTTGCAGGACCTTATTGGCGCATTGGTTTGGTTGCAGGTCTATTTTCTTTAACGGTATTGAGTAATTTGCCTTTACGAATTTGGTGGCGACCTTTTCTCTTGGTAATAGTTCTTGCTATTGCTGTTGGATGTTTTTCTATGTTTTTGCCTACGGGTGAACTCTCCGCTACGTTGGCAAGTCGATCGCCTCAGGAGTTGTCCAATGTGATTGCAGAAGGACCTTCCTGGCAGCTCTTCAAATTCGGACCTTTTCGTTTAGGGGGATTTGATTTAGGACCAGTTTTAGTGAATCGCAGGTCTGCAGAACTGGGATTGAATACATCAACTTTGATTTTTACGGTTGTTCATAGTGTCAACTTGATGCTTTTAACCACTTCTCCAGAGGAATTGATGTGGTCTTTGAGATGGTTTATTTCTCCATTGGCTTTTTTTGGAGTTCCAATTGATCGACTAAGTTTTCAACTTCTTCTTTCTTTAAGGTTTTTGCCTTTGGTTCAAGAGGAGTTCCAAAACCTTTTGCGCTCATTGGCTTCAAGAGCGGTAAATCTAAGAAAATTAGGTGTTAAAGCTACTCTGGGCCTGCTTTTATCAGTTGCAGAGCGCCTGCTCGCAAATATTTTATTAAGAGCTGAACAAGGTGCAGATGCACTGATTGCAAGAGGAGGTCAGTTGCTGCCTCCCGATCAATTCAGACCTAAAACGGTGTTAAGGCAAAGTTCAATTTTGATCAATATTGGGTCTGGCTTGCTGTTGATGTTGGTTCTTAGCTTGCGTAGGAAGTACGGTGCTTTATAGGTAATTAGATTTCAACAGGTGACAGCAGAGCGTTATCTAAATCACCCAACTTTTGGAATGCTCTATTTGGTGGCTCCAGCAGGAGAAGGGAGAGATGTATATGCCACGCTATATGCACAGAAGATGTTTTTCCTAGTGACCTTGCAACCTCGTGGCGCACAGTTTGAGGTTATCCCTTATTTGGATGCAAGACATTACGCAGATAAGCATTTATCTCGTTGCTTAAGAGATGATTCGCCTGAGAAAGAAAGATGGCAGCAGTTGTTTCATCAGACGTTTATTTGAATAAATTAGGTGAGCTTTTCTTCTAAATTCCAACGCTTTCATGAGGCTCTTCCTTTAACAGTCCATTTGCTTGCAGTAAGCAAAGGACATTCAGTCTCGTCTATAAGCTCTCTTGCTGAATTGGGCCAGCTCGATTTCGGAGAAAGTCGTGTTCAAGAAGCTTTACCCAAATTGGATGCGTTGCAAAAAAACAGCCAACTTCGTTGGCATTTTATAGGTCGTCTTCAAACAAATAAAGTTCGCAAAGTGGTTAAATCCTTTGATTTCATTCATTCAGTGGACTCTTTTGATCTAGCGCAAAGAATTTCAAGGATTGCAATTGAGGAGAAGCGTTTTCCTAAGATAATGTTTCAGGTTAAATTCCGCGAAGATCCAACAAAAAGTGGATTTGCACCTGAACAAATTTGTGAAGCTTGGCCCAAATTAATGAATTTGCAAAATATACAGCTTGTTGGCTTGATGACAATGGCACCAAAAAACCTTGATTTAGACGAACGACGAACACTTTTTCAAGAATGTCGTGCTTTGGCTGATCAGTTGAACTTGCCAGAATGTTCTATGGGTATGAGCAGTGATTGGGAGGAGGCTATTTCTGCGGGCGCCACATGGATTCGAATTGGATCGGCATTATTTGGCTCACAACATAATTAAGTCAAATTTCAGAGAGATATCACTAAAACCTATAAAAAACCTTGCCCCTGACCTGATGGAACGTTATTTAAGGGGAAGGGTTGAGACTTCTTATTCAAAAGGCTCTTAACTTACGGTCTTCAAGGCCTACTTAACTTCTTTCCTGAGAGGATTCAAAAGGTGTCGCTAATTTCCCGTCTTCGTGCTGTTGTGGCTGGTGATGACTACCT
>QCFX01000028.1 GCA_003280105.1 Prochlorococcus sp. AG-363-N20 | reverse complement strand
CTTGCAGGTAAAGAACCTACTAGATAATCTAAATACCCTGCCTCAAATCTATGGGTTTGATTGCTCATATCTATTAAGTCACTTACAGGGTATCGACATGATCCCACACTAAAAATATCTGATGAGTATAAGCAAGACAAGGCTGTAAACCCTCCTGCACTGCCCCCTTCAATAGCAATCAATTCTTTATCTACTTTCCCTAATCTCAGTACAGCTTTCACTGCAGCGATACAATCAAAAACATCAACTTCTCCCCAACCTTTTCTTAATCGATCTCTATAAGCTCTCCCAAATCCTGTAGATCCTCCATAATTAACATCTAAAATAGACCATCCCCTTGATGTCCAAAATTGGACTCCCAAATTTAATCCAGGGCTTGCCATTCCTGTAGGTCCACTATGAATTTTTAGAAGTAAAGGTGAGCTATCTAATACTCTTTTTATGGGTGGATAATACCAAGCTTGAGTTGATTGGCCACCAAAGCCATCAAACCATATTGATTCTGGAACACTAATTTCATGCTGAGACAAGATAGGGCTTCTAGAGCTTTTGTAAGAGCAACTCTTTGTAACTAGATTAATTTCAATTAGGCCTTGCTCCTTCAATGAATTACTACCAATGGCCAACGCTCTTGTTGAATCTCCAGAAAGTCCAGACAAATCATTAAAAGGTTGATTCAAATCTGTTATAGAGCCATTCAAAGAAAATAATTTGAGTTGCCAAGAACCCTTCTCACAAATAGAGGCAATAATATTATTTCCAGCTGATGAAATAGTTGACATGCCAAAAACCCATTGAGGCATAGCTGCTTCAGCTTTAAGAGGCCAAATTTTTCTCCAAATTCCCTCAGAACCTGGTTTAACTTGAGGGCCTGTAACCATCAAGTTCCACCACCCATTACTGTCTTCAGCAACAACAAGCTCTCCTGTTGATAACCAAATTGGTTGGAAGACTGATATCGGTTTTGAATCACTTAATGTGCTACCAGCTAAAGAATTTGCTTCAATAATTTGTCCAGACTTATCTAAGCGGGACCACATAAGTTGACTAACATCCCATGGCATAGAAGGATTTTGCCATTCAACCCAAGCCAACTGATCTCCAGAAGGACTCAAAGCTAAATAACCAGCAAAGTCTTTAGCTTGATATAAAACATCAGGGGACTGATCTTTTTTATTCAATGAAAAAGTAACTATGTAATCTCTTTGCTCAGACTCCATAATTCCTATCCATTGATTTCTCTGCAAATCAATGGACCCATCCGCCAATGCATAAGATCCATTACTCGAAAGGCGAATGGGGAGATGCAAAGGTTTCAACCAATTTGCAGTTCTTTCTATAGAAGAAGTAATTAACCCCTCCCATGACTGAAACCAAAGGGAGCTATCCCCGTCATCTATCCATGCCAACATCAATTCATTACCTTTTGCCGCAGTAGCAAGAACCCCTCCTCCATAACCATGTACTCGACTACGCAGATTTCTAGGCGCAGGTGTCAATTCTTGTCCCAATAAATCAGATCTTCCCCAAGGTCGAATGACAGCCGATGTCCTTCCCCTCTCATGAGGACGCTGTTCTAACCAAAGAACCCAATTACCAATCAATCTTGGTTCTTTCAGCCCAATTGCTTCTTGTAAAGCAAGGTTGGCAGAAAGTGCTTTGTAGGTCTTTCGAGAATTTTGATGTTTAATCCCTTTTGCTTTCATAAAGTAATTAGCTGTTTTTCATTCAATTGCGTAAAGTCATTACTTGTAGTCGTTCTCAAAACTAAACCTTGGCTCGAAGTTTTGCTGGCCTAGCCAGAAATGCCACAAAACACAAGACTTCTATAGCTGTTTCTAAGGAACCGCTAGAAATTCCCCCATTGGATATTCATAAACTCGGAAATGAATTGTTGCGCAACCCCGCTCGCCGGATCAGCAAAGTAGATGAATCAATAAGGGAATTGGCAAGAGACATGCTAAGAAGCATGTATTCAGCAAAAGGAATTGGCTTGGCAGCCCCTCAAGTAGGCGTTCATCAACAAATCCTGGTAATTGACCTCGATATAGAAAATTCGACTAATCCTCCATTAGTTCTAATTAATCCAGAAATTGTTGGATTCAGTGCAAGTATTGAAACGTATGAAGAAGGGTGCCTAAGCATACCGGGGGTTTATCTTGATGTTGTTAGACCTTCTGCAATCAAATTGAGTTTTAGGGATGAAATGGGAAGGCCAAGAAAAATGAATGCTGATGGCTTACTTGGTAGGTGTATTCAACATGAAATTGATCATTTAAAAGGTGTCTTATTTGTAGATAGAGTAACTAACGAAACAGATTTAACTCTTGCATTAAAAGAACAAGGTTTTAATCCACATGATGTCAGGAGCATTTAAATGAATTTAATAGCTTCTTCTAAGCTTTTGTCAAAGGTAAAAGTCAAGTTCAAAAAAGCAAGTAATGAATCCATGACTTGCTAAATTAAACACCTTTGAAATTACGGTTTAAATGACCCAGGTCACTGTAGGGGAAAATGAAGGTGTTGAATCAGCACTGAGGCGCTTCAAGCGTCAAGTTTCAAAATCTGGGATATTTGCAGATCTAAAGCGTCTTCGCCATCATGAGACACCTTTTGAAAAATACAAAAGAAAAGCACAACAAAGAAGAAGAAGAAGAAACTAAACAAAGCTAAAAGCCTCGCAAAAGAGAAATAAGCATTTAAACCTAAAATTCCCAAGGGTGGTGCAATTACTTGTTGCCTAATTAATTTTTTGTGGACAGACTAAAAATAGTTAATCAGCAGCTTTCATGGCTAAGAGTCTCCAAAGTCTTCGACACTGGCTAGCTGAAGCATTGGAATTCACACTTGGCAAACCCAGTTATAGCAAGCATTTACCACCACCCATTGGCCCTCAACCTTATAGTCATAAGCCTCAAAAAGTTCATTACTAAATAGTCCATTGTGATAAAAGCTCTTCTGGCGGTTAAGCCTTTAGGGATTACCTAGGGACTGGCGACTAATCCGCAAAATCTTTGGAAAAAGTCAAGAATAAAATAAGTTTTATCCAAAGCTTGTTTTATACGCCATGGACTATTGATCACTAAATACTTTGGCAAGTATGCTCCACAAACAAACTTATTCATTGATATTTCAAAATGAATAATCCAACAATTTTTAGTCAAATTCTTAAAGGTGAAATACCTTGTGATGAAGTTTACAGTGATGAGCTCTGTCTTGGCTTTCGAGATATAAGCCCACAAGCTCCTGTTCATATATTAATTATCCCTCGTAAAAATATTTCTAGTCTCAAAGATGCCGAGAAAAAGGATGCAGAGCTGCTAGGACACTTATTGATCGTAGCGGGCCAGATTGCAAATAAAGAAGGTTTAGAAGATTGGCGCACAGTCATAAATACAGGAGAGAAAGCTGGGCAAACCGTATTTCATTTGCATTTGCATGTAATTGGTGGTCGTCCACTCGAATGGCCACCTGGATAAAGAAGCAGCTTGGATGGGCCTAAGAATTTCTATTATTAAGCACAAGTAATTAGTAATTCAAATATCTGCAATTATAATGTTGAAAAAAAAATCTTTAATGGCCTTGCCAATTCAATTCTTCGAGGGATCCTTTAAGAAAGTTGGGGAGAATCTATGCGCATCAATACGAAAACTAATTCATCAAAACTAGCAACTAATGAACCAGAGCTTTGGTTTTCGACAACAGAGTTGCTGGAATACTTAGGCATCTCAATATCTGAACTAAATAAAGAAGCAAACCTTTTTACTGAAGGTGTCCACTATCGGCATCAAAAGACAAGCCAAGAAAAAGAGCAAACCCTTTGGCGACTAGACTTAATCGACGAAATCCTTTGTCTTCCTATACCACCACTAGAAAAAGAAGCAATGCTAAAAGCTATTAATAATGATATAACCTGCCATACATAATTTTTTGTATTTATAAAATCTATTAAATAGCTATATTTTCATGCCTAAATAGTGATATCCATCCATTTATTGGTCTAAGGTTGGATAAGCTAAGAATTTGAATTCAAATTTAAGTGTTCGAAAAATTTCAAAAAGAAATGACTGAAACTGAAAAAGTAGATTTCTACAATCGTTACCAGCAGACCATTCGTCCTAAGCTCAGACATGGATTAGAGACAAAACCTCTTTGGAGAAGACTCTATTGGACGACTGGAAGAGACTCAAACGAATATAAAGCTGGCTGTGTAGAAATGTTAGAAGCTCATTTCCCCGAGTTATTCATTAACCTAAGTAGATGTATCAACTCATCAACCGAGTCCAACCTTATTTAAGATGTTTGAATATATGGATGTGATATTGCTATGACACAATCAATTTCTTTACCTAAAAAAAGCAGAAATAGTCAGATTGCAAAACTTAGGAGGTTAGCGCAACCATTTTTTTTACCACTAGATCCTGGTAATGGCTGGCAGTTCATATGGCTTCTTGTTTCACTAATATTCTGCGTAGGTGGCATAGTTCTAATCATCCTCACAGGTGTAGTTGAAGTATTAGAAAAATTTCAACCTGTTCTCACGGAAAAATACTTTGGAGGAGTTGCAAATACTATAACTACGATATGGGATAGCCTTTGGGGATGGATTTTTTCGGCATTATTCTTTATTGGTTCAGCAAGCTTTTTTACACTTAGACAACAACTCAGAAATAAAAGATGGATTCACTGGATATTATTAGGTGTAATTGTCTTAATGCTATTAGCAGTAAATGGCATTAATGCTGGCATAGGATTTATTGCTAGAGATTTAACCAATGCACTTGTTCAAAAACAACAAGAAGGGTTTTATAGAATTCTTGGTATATATGCATGTTGCTTTATAGTTGCACTTCCAATACGTGTTTCTCAGATATTCTTTACCTATAAATTAGGGATAATTTGGAGAGAATGGTTATCACGTAGTCTTATATCTGACTATATGAGTAATAAGGCCTATTATGTTTTAAATCCAAACGATGAGCAGGAAACAGATGTTGACAACCCCGATCAAAGAATTAGCGACGATACAAGAGCATTTACTGGACAAAGCCTTACTTTTACATTGGGTGTTTTTGATGCAATTTTAACTTTCTCACTAAATATAATTATTTTGTGGAGTATCAGCACACAGTTAACTTTATCTCTGTTTGGTTATGCTGCATTTGCAACCACAATTCTCCTAATAGCGGGCAAGAACTTAGTCAGAATTGATTTTGATCAACTTCGATATGAAGCTGACTTTCGGTATGGCCTTGTTCATGTTCGTGACAATGCTGAGTCAATTGCTTTTTATTCTGGTGAAGAACCAGAAAAAGCAGAAACTCAAAGGAGGTTGATAACAGTAGTTCGCAATTTTAACCTTCTAATAATTTGGCGGGTCATTATTGATGTAATGAGGAGATCAATTAATTATGCTGGTAATTTTTTCCCTTATTTAATTATGGCTATTCCATACTTTGCCGGGGAAATTGACTATGGAAGGTTTATACAAGCTAGCTTCGCTTTTAGCATGGTTGAAGGTTCTTTATTCTTTGTAGTTAATCAAATAGAAGAGTTGGCGAAGTTTACAGCTGGCATTAGTCGTCTTGAAGGCTTTCAATCTAAAGTAGAGCAAGTTAGTAAACAGGGAAGCACAAATAAAGTTGTCATAAATTCATCTGAAGAGTCAATTCTAATCAAGAATGCAGATCTTTATCCACCTGGAAGTAATAGGCCAATTATTAACGATTTAACTATGAGTATTGATAAGAGTGAAAGGTTACTGGTTGTTGGCCCTTCTGGCTGCGGGAAGACATCATTATTAAGAATGATTTGTGGTTTATGGACTCCGGAAAATGGGTCAATAGAAAGACCTGAGAAAGGAGAGTTATTATTTATACCTCAAAAACCATATATGTTACTTGGCTCACTTAGAGAACAACTATGTTATCCAACAGAAGAAAATAGATTTAGTGACGATCAACTAAAGGCTGTACTGCATGAGGTTTATCTAGATTCGTTGCTAGAAAGATACCCCGATCTTGATATAAAGCAGGATTGGCCCAGAATTCTTTCATTAGGAGAGCAACAACGTTTGGCTTTTGGCAGATTATTATTAAATGCACCAAGATTTGCTGTCTTAGATGAGGCAACTAGTGCATTAGATGTAAAAACTGAAGAACATTTATATCAATTACTCAAAAAGCGTGATCTTGCAGTGATTAGTGTTGGTCACCGACCAACCCTTATAGAATTCCATTCATCTGTACTGGAGTTAGTTGGTGATGGAAGCTGGAAACTCCTTCCTTCAGACAGCTATGAATTTGACAAATCGTGACCTGACTCTATGACTTCTAGCAACCAAGAACCCTCAGAAATTCAAGAAGTTCCGCAAGACGTAAACGAAACGCCTAGTTTTTCGAAAAACCAGCCTTCCAAACAAAGTGCTACGACCCTGGACGAGCCTGCTTTTGGCTGGAGTGCTTATGCAGAACGTGTTAACGGACGTTTTGCAATGATTGGCTTTATTGCGATCTTAATTATAGAAGTTGCGAGTAATGATGCCTTTCTACGCTGGGCAGGATTACTTCAATGATTTGCAACCATTAATAAAAGCTTACAAACGAATAATATCAACATCCCAACTACCTCCTCTACTTACTTGCACCGCCAAGACTCTTCCAGTGCCATCTAGGCTTACTCTTCTCGGTATGCCCTTTGGGCTTAGCTCAAGACGCTGTAAAGCTCCTGAAGAGCGACGATAGATTAATAACTCAGTTTGATCAGCTCTTTGCCTAATTAATGCAACAGTTTGCCCATCAGCACTAACACTCACACTGATAGGTTGAGCATCAATTCGATTTATTCCAGGCAAAGCAACTCTTCGCAACCTTTGAAGATCAATCATTTCGATTCTTTCTTTCCCTTGATCATTCGCAAGCGAAACTAACCATTGCATTGCAAGTCCAGGTTCTCGAAAACTATTACCAGATTGGGCAAGAATTGGATTTAGGCCCAGGATTGGTCTTATTTCCCCAGCAAAACAACCGGTTAAGGCTAGAAGCAAAGCGGCTAAAGAAAAGCGAAACGGAACAAGGCTTGATTTCATTGATTAATCGCAGAAGAAGCCCCAGGAGAAGTAAGAGTTGGCTGATCAAGGTCGATCTTATTAGTCAAATCAAACAGCTCTATTCGCCACTTACCTTTCTGAGCCAATTGAAAAGCTAATTTGCTGGCATCTGGAGACAAGCTCAGCCTTACTGGAACGCGTGCACCTGGAATAGTCATTTGGTAACTTCGACCAGTTAAAAGATCTTCGATGATCGCCAATCGCCTATTACCTTGTTGAGCTATTACAGCTAAATAACGAGCATTCCAACTCAAAGACGGAGAGCTATGAGGTTGATATCTAGACAGGTGCCGCAATTGAAGGATTTGACCATTTCTCAGATCCCTTAATTGGACAGTAGGTCTTCCATTTTGATCAACAATTAAAGCAAGTTTTTGTCCATTACCACTTAAAGCTGGGTCTTTTTGACTCCTTGCAGAAAAATCACCTGGCAATCGATCGATTCTTGGCGAGCAACTCCAAAGCCCAAGAAGAGTAATTCCATAAATAATTTTTGTCAGATTATTTTTAAAACTCAATCGTCAAAACGAGACGAATTATCCCGTCTTCTTGAGGTTCTGGGTGAGGAGCGGCCAGTGCCAGAATCTCTTGTTCTCTTAGCAGATTCATTAAATGAAGACCTAGTTTTTGCTGGTCTTTGACTAGATCTTGGTCTCGATGGGGAAAATGCAGCATCTTCAGCCTGCACTTTCAAGGGTGAGCCCTGAGGTATTCCTGGTCTTCTTTCAGAAGAGGCATAACCTTCACCCGTTGATTTGGTTGAATCCGGATCTCCTCTTCTGCTTGAAGTTTGCTGATTTATAGCTGGACGAGTCCCTCTCCTTTGTTCCTGCCGTAAGTCACGCCTTTGACCAAAAGAAGCTGATTTATCAATTTCTTCATCCCTTGAACCGAACCTAGCCATTCTTCTAGCTTTTTCGGAGTCGTTTTCCCAAGAAGGATCTTCACCTCGATTAGGAACCCTACGACTTGCTGCTTCTTCTGGAATCGCAGCTCTTGAAGTTCTTCTTGGGCGATAGAAATCATCTTCAGGTGCTTGAGAGCTCTGATCTGGATTCTGCTCTGGTCTGCCAGAAAATCTCCGACGAAACCTAGTTGGCTCTTCAAATTGCTCATAAGAGTCGTCCCAACTTTGCCTTAAACCTTCACCAGACATTCGAGCCGGAGGAGCATCCTCCTCAAAATAAGAAGATCTTCGAGCCTGATCTGTGGCTACTCCTCTCAATCTGACACTTTCATATGCAAAGAAAACTGTTGTTCCTGCAAGTAAAAATTGTCCAAATTGAAGAATTGGGTCTAGCCGCCATCCTTGGAAAAATAAAATTCCTCCACAAAGCAACCCTATTGCCGCAAAAAAAACGTCGTAATCTCGAGCTAGAGCTGGCTTAAAAGATCGCAAGAAATACAGACCTGCCCCACCAACGGCCAGGACAATTCCCACAATGCTGGCCCAATTAAGACTGGCATTGACCAAAGTTGCGCCCCCTCTTGCTGAATGTACGTAAGGTTAAAAATCAACCTCAGTCAACTCAGTCTACGAAGTACGACTCTATTGACTAGTTAGTTACGAGATAAAGAGTCTTTCTGGCTAACCCAGAGAAGGAAAAAAGCCCCTGGAACCACGATAAGTGCGGCTGCACCAATGAGACTTAACAAAAGATTGACTGCAGAAGGTGTCATGACAACTGCTTAGACGGCAAAAGCCTCTCAATCTTACGAATTAAGTGTGAGGTTTATACGATGTAAGTCAGGATGCTTTGAGCTTTGTGACGTCTGTGTTTCTGGAAGCCCTGCCAATTCTTCATCTATTGCTAGGGGTTTTACTAGCTTCCTTGACCTTAATGTTTCTGTTAAGGATAGTCTTGACTTGGTATCCAAAAGTCAATCTCAACAAGGGTTTATGGCCATTGATAGCCTGGCCAACAGAGCCCATTTTGGTCGCAACAAGAAAATTAATTCCTCCTATTGGAGGAGTAGATGTGACCCCTGTGATCTGGGTGGGCTTTATTAGCCTTTTAAGAGAATTATTAGTAGGTCAGCAAGGTGTCCTATCTCAAATATTGATCAACAGCCAATCATTGAGTTGAAAACTTGTCCGAAAATCAACCAAGCATTTCTTGCTCTACAAATTTCGTATGTACATCCCCTGACAAAAACTCTTCGCGATCAAGCAAAGCTAGGTGAAAATCAATCGTAGTTGGTATGCCTGTCACAGCACACTCATTCAAAGCCCGTTTCATTCTTTTCAAAGCTGAATTCCGATCGTGACCCCAAACAATTAACTTTCCAATCAATGAATCATAAAAGGGCGGAATGTCATAACCCGTATATACATGACTATCAACTCGAACTCCTGGACCGCCAGGCGGTAACCACCCTGTAATTCTTCCTGGGGCAGGACGAAAGTTGTGACTTGAATCTTCTGCATTGATGCGGCACTCAATTGCATGACCCTTTAAACAAACATCATCCTGTTGAAAACTAATTGAGTCTCCTCCAGCAATACGTAATTGTTCTGCTATTAAATCAATCCCTGTGACCATCTCGGTAACTGGATGTTCAACCTGAATACGAGTATTCATTTCCATAAAATAGAAATTCCCCTCACGATCAAGCAAGAATTCCACTGTTCCAGCACCTTCATAATTAATGCTTTTTGCTGCTGCTACAGCAGCTTCTCCCATGCGAATCCTCAAAGCTGGATCTAAAGCTGGACTTGGTGACTCTTCAAGCAACTTTTGATGTCGTCTTTGAATAGAGCAATCTCTTTCACCAAGATGAACAACATTTCCATGTTTATCCGATAAAACTTGAACTTCTACGTGACGAGGCAAGTTAATAAATTTCTCCATATAAAGTCCAGGATTACCAAATGCAGCCTCTGCTTCTCCTTGAGCGGCTTTAAAGAGATTATCTATTTGATCCGGGGCATTTACCAAACGCATGCCACGTCCACCACCTCCTGCCGTGGCCTTAATCATCACTGGATATCCCATTTCTTGAGCTAGTTGTGCAGCTTCATCAGGGCTGGTCAAAAGGCCCGCACTTCCTGGAACTGTGGGCACACCAACACTTTGCATAGTGGCCTTTGCAGTGGATTTATCTCCCATCGATCTAATGGCATCAGGAGAAGGCCCTACAAAAACAATTCCATGATCTCGACAGATTTCTGCAAAACGATCGTTCTCAGCTAAAAATCCATATCCAGGATGAATTGCATCAACGCCTCTTGATGTCGCAGCAGCCAGAATATTTGGAACATTCAGATAGCTTTTGCTGCTGGGCGCATCACCAACACAAACCGCTTCATCAGCAAGCTGAACATGCAATGCATTCCGGTCAACCGTGCTATACACAGCCACGGTTGATATTCCCAACTCCCTGCAACTGCGGAGAATCCGAAGAGCAATTTCGCCACGATTGGCTATTAGAACCTTGCCTATAGGCATCAAGGATTATCAACTCCTAAGCCGGATCGTATCAGCGGTTATCCCCATAAATGGTCTTAAAGCCATGGAAGGTTGCCCGTTATGATCTTTTTTGACTATGTCAAAGAGAATTTGACATTCAAGCGGATGTGGTGGAATTGGTAGACACGCACGCTTGAGGGGCGTGTGGCTTCGGCCTTGCGAGTTCAAGTCTCGCCATCCGCATTCACCCCTTGTTAATTGATTTCACCGGCTCCAACGGCAATGCAGGAAGCTTCGCGAGTGGTGGTTCTCATCTCAAACGGTCCAGGTGAACTAGTCACTTGGGTCAAACCACTTGCAGAGAAACTTCATTCAAAAATATTGATGAAGCCAAGAGAGCCCCAAGCCTCTATCAACCTCAAACTGGTTTTGGTCCCCTGTCCCAATGCAACTGGTCAGGAAGCTAAAGCTGCGAAAAGTTGGGGACAGTTTGAACAAATCATCCCTGCCAAAAAATTTTGGGATTTATTACTAAGGCCCAAGAAACATGGATTCTGGCCATCAAAAGGTTTGGTTGTTTTTCTTGGTGGTGATCAGTTTTGGAGTGTTCTTCTATCTGCTCGTCTCGGATATAGGCATTTGACCTATGCGGAATGGATAGCGCGCTGGCCTCAATGGAACGATCGTATTGCGGCAATGTCGCCAACAGTTAGAAATCGCTTACCAAAACGTTTTCGAAATAGATGTGCTGTTGTCGGTGATTTAATGGCTGATGTAAGCACTAGCGCAAAAGCAGAAGCACCATTACCCAAAGGGAAATGGGTAGCATTACTTCCTGGGTCTAAAAGTACAAAACTTTGCATAGGAGTTCCTTTTTTATTTGAAGTGGCTGATCGCTTAAAAGAATTATTTCCAGAATGCAATTTTCTTCTTCCAGTAGCTCCAACCACAAGTATCGAAGAACTCAAATCATTTATTAGTGTAAAAAACCCTATAGCCGCAAAGTACAAATCAAGTGTTGACAGAGTTAAAGAGCCAAGCAAAGGAGATTATTGGCGAAAATTTATAACAAAGGCTGGAACACAAATTCATTTGCAAGAAAACTCTCCTGCTCATGGTTCATTAAGTCAATGTGACCTTGCATTAACAACTGTTGGTGCAAATACTGCAGAGCTTGGAGCAATAGGGCTGCCAATGATAGTTATTGTTCCTACACAACATTTAAGCGTAATGCAAGCATGGGATGGATTTCTTGGTTTACTAGGAAGACTGCCTCTTCTCAGAAGATTTATAGGTGTTCTTATTAGTATCTGGAGAATAAGAAATCGTGGATTTTTAGCTTGGCCAAATATTTCAGCAGGAAGAATGATTGTACCTGAAAAAGTCGGAAAAATTACGCCTATTGAAATAGCGAATGAAGCTGCACAATGGCTAAATTCTCCTATGAGATTGCAAGGTCAAAAAGAAGACTTACAAAGCCTAAGAGGCAAGCCTGGAGCAGTTGAAGAGATGACAAAAGAAGTTCTTAAACTTCTCTATTAAAGAAAAAGAGTAATAATCTTTTATCTTTAATATTAGAATCAGGCTTATATCAAGCTAAACAATTTATAAATAAGTTCTTATAAATATTTTACCAGGGATCTTCTATTTCATCCTCTTCTGATTTTAAATTTTGATTTTCACTATTCTCGACCTTAGAAGATGCGAAGTCAACAGGCTCAATGTCAAGAGGGTCCTCTTTAGGCTGAATAGGTCTTCTTGAAGTAGATGCTTTTGGTGCATACGAATCCCGGTTCGGTTTTGGCATTTCCTCATAAATATCTTGCTCATCTGCAAGTGGTAATTGTTGATTCATATCTTCGTATTTCGAGAAATTCCTCTGACTTGGTTCGTCAATATATCGACGTTTTTGTCTTAAATCTTGGCGAGAATCTTCTAATTCTACATATTCTAATTCTTCTTCATTTTGAAAAACTTCATTAGTAGATGCCTCTAAACTCTTTTGTGGTTCTTCAAGACTTTCACCTGAAGCCAGTTGATTCTCAACTGGAACAAGGTTAACTCGATATCTGTCTCTTTCTTGTTCTTCCCAGCTAGCTCCACCAACTCCAAGTTTCTCTAAAAAACCACTATTTAATTGCTTAAGTTTTTCTTCGGCACCTTCATAAACAATAATTCGATCTGATCCACTACTGACAATTTCTTCAACAGGTATCTCCCAGGTACTCAAAACACCTTCACCAAGCAAAGGGACTCCTAGAGCTCCCATGACAAGAGTTGTTAATTCACCAGTTTCAATATCAAATGAGAATCCGAGAACTCGCCCCAATTGCTGGCCTGACTCCGTAATTACTTGACAGTTAATAACTCTGCTATACCTCTCTGGTGTAAATCCTTCGCTTAAAGAGTCAACAGAATCAACAAGAATAACGTCTCCTACCTGCCTGATTCGATCCAAAGGCATCCATCTAGGTAAGCCAGGTAAAAACCTTGTCAAAGGATTATCTCTTAACCCAAGAGCAACAACCTCACGGCGGTCAATATCAACAACTACTTCACCAACAACTCCTAGTCTCCTGCCTGTATCACGAGTAATTACTTGCGTGCCCATTAATTCTGCACGCAACCAGAGACGATCGCTGGGAATTGCATCAAGAGGGTCTTTTTGGGATTGGGTATTGGTCAATCGAAAACTTTCAAAGATGGATTGATCGAATCATTTTGACTCAAAGCCTGCTTTACGTAAAAAAGTCTCAAGCTGCGTTAGGTAATCCAACTACTTGAGTATGCGCTCCTCTTGCCTGAGTCACGCCAATTGTGCGATGGGAAGCACCAATCATGGGACGGCGGTGACTAACAACCAAAAACTGTGCTTGCTCCGCCTGAGCAGCAATAAGTGTAGACAATCTTTCTACATTTACCCCATCTAAAAAACTATCCACCTCATCTAATGCATAGAAAGGAGATGGGCGAAAGCGCTGCAGCGCGAATAAAAAGCTTAACGCTGTCAATGACTTTTCCCCTCCTGACATAGCCGCTAGTCTTCTAACTGTTTTTCCTTTGGGATGCGCAACTAGTGTCAAGCCACCTTCTAAAGGGTCTTCTGGATTATCCAGTTGAAGATGGCCATCTCCATCAGAAAGGCTTGCAAAAATTTCACGAAAATGATGATCAACTGACTCAAAAGCTTCCATAAAAGCCTCTTGGCGCAAAGTTGCGACTGTCTCAATGCGTAAAAGTAATTCTGAACGCTCCTCACTGAGAGTATTTAGTTTCTCCTCAAGATCTCCTAGACGCTTCTCCAATTCTCCTAATTCTTCCAAGGCCAGCATATTTACAGGTTCTAAGTCTTCCATACGTTGTTGAATTTGCTGCATTTCAGATTGCAAATGATTCAAACCAGCACTCCTAATGGAATCAGGTATCTCGGGTGAAGGGACTGGTAAAGACTTTTCTATTTCCTGGAGGCGAATTGTGTGACTGCGAAGTTGTTCAGCAACATTTGTGCGCTCTTCACGAAGACGTTCAAGCTCCCACTGAGCCTCCTGGAGTTTATTGAGCTAAATCTGCCTCTGCAGCATCTCTTGCACGACGCTGCTCCCCAAAACGATCCTGAAGATCTTTTTGCTGATCTTCTAGAGATTGCCGTCTGCGCTTTAAATCTATTTGTTGATCCTTCC
>QCFX01000027.1 GCA_003280105.1 Prochlorococcus sp. AG-363-N20 | reverse complement strand
ATCAACCTGTTCCATTTGTGATTCAAGGAGGGGACCCTCTTTCTAAAAACGAAGAAACACCAAAGAGTTCATATGGAAAAGGGAACTTTTTGGATCCAAATACAGGTAATGCAAGATTTATTCCACTTGAAATGAAACTAAAAGGATCTTCTCAATATAGATATAACCAATTGATCTTAAATCCTATTGAATTATCTGATCTGGAACTGACTCACCGGAGAGGATCGATAGCAATGTTGAGAGGGCAAGAGATTGAATCTGGAAGTGCACAGTTTTATATAGCTCTTAAGTCTTTGCCTGAGTTGGATGGTCGATACACAGTTTTTGGAAGAGTTGTTTCTGGTTTAAATGTTTTAGATTCAATAAAAGAAGGAGATCGAATTATTCGAACGTTGGTTTTGACAAGAAATTAGGCTTTGATATTTTCTCCTTAAGCAGGAAACCTTCCTGTACTAGATGAGGCTTTTAACAGTTCGGTATTCACTCCTGAAGCTCTTTCCAGAGCAACCTTTCCTGTTCTTGCAATTTCAAGTATTCCGTATGGTGTGAGTAATTTTTCCAAGGCTACAAGTTTTCCTGGGTCCCCAACAACTTCCAGAGTTAGTGCCTCGTCAGAAACATCGACTACTTTTGCTCTAAAAACCTGCACTAAATCCAAAATCAAGCCTCTTTGTTCGGTAGTTGCTGCAACTTTTAAAAGCATTAACTCCCTTTCTACAGCTGGAATCCTAGAGAGATCGAGAACCTGTAGGACATTCACTAATTTCTCAAGCTGCTTACTTAACTGATCCAACGTTTGGTCATCACCTTCAACCACCATGGTTAGCCTTGATTGACCTTGCAGCTCTGCTGGGCCTACAGCAAGGCTGTCAATATTGAAGCCTCTTCGAGCAAATAGCCCTGCAATCCTGCTTAGAGCTCCAGACTCGTCTTCAACTACAACAGAAAGAGTGTGCTTCATATCAGATGCCGAGTGGTTTCCAAATTAAGGTTCAGCCAATTCAATACTTGGTTGTTGAATTCTTTCGGCGATTCGTCATGAGGACAATGGCCGGAATCTTTCAATACTGACAACTTAAGCCAGGGGTGTTGTTTTACTAGCTTTTGCCCCAGACTTAGAGGAACAAGTCTGTCTTTTTCTCCCCATAAAAGAAGAATGGGGCAAATATTTTTTCTGCTCTCTAAAACTTTAAGTAATACTGGAGCGGTTATCCCAAGGGGTCTGGTTGTCATTCCAATACACATAGCTCGAAGAGCTCTTGCTGCAGTGGCTTTCTGTGCTGGTTTAGAAATAAGCCGCTTTAGTTCGATGTCGGACTTGATTGAGTGGTGATATGCAGCTTGAAGAGCAATATTGATAAGGGGTGTTTTTGAAATTAAGGGGACAAATATTTCTAATGGGAATAGTCGATAAAAAACCTTTAAAAGAAAGTTTTTTGTTTTTTTCCAGCAGGGTCTTTGTCCTAATACAAGTGGCTGCATAAATGCGGGATCAGGCAATGGAGATGCAATTGCTGCCGCTATTGATTCAGGTTGAAATACCAGTGTGGTTAGAGCTGTAAGACTCCCAAGGGAATTGCCAATTAAGATTGCTTTTCCATTTTTTTTTGTTTCTACGATCTCCTCAAGGAAAGCTGATAATTGATCAGACCAAATTTTGTTGTCAAGTGAATTAAGAACCTTTGGAGAAGGTTGCTCAGAAGCTCCGAATCCAATTAGATCAATTCCATATACGCAAAAGCCTTTTTTTGCAAAAGCTCCAGCATTGTTGCGCCAATGTGAGCTGCTAGCTCCAAAACCATGAATTAAAACAATGGGGGGATGAGACTTTTCACCAAGGACTCTCCAATGGCATCTAAGACCATTCCAATCCCAATTATGTGAGCTTCCCCATTCAGCGCCTTTCTCTGGATTGAGACTTTTGCCATTTTTTGTTGCTGAAGTATTCAAAACACCTTGAATGAATTTATGTCCCACTATCGCGAAGGTTTTGCAGATTTAGAACTGGACAATGGTTTTTTTCGCACCGATTCCATTTTGAGTCGAGACTTGTCTGTATTAACCGCATCTTTGAAACGCCATGAGAGTAAATCAGGAAGATGTGGGTCTAGATGGCTTGACCTTATGGCTGGGTGCGGTATCCGATCAATCAGATGGGTATTGGAGTCTGAGGGGAATGGATGCCTAGACAATGATTCCTTGAGTGATTTGCAAATCTGGGTTAACGATGCGAATTTAGATCGCTTTAATTTGATAAAGAAAAATCTGCATGGGTTGCAGAGCAGAGGAGTTCAACTTCAACTAACAAATGAATTGGCAGAAGTTTTTTTGGCAAAAGCTTCTTTAGAGAAATGTTTTTTTGATCTCATTGATGTTGATTGTTTTGGCAGTCCGAATTCTCTTTTGCCTTTATTAATAAGGGTTTTAGCTTTTGATGGGATTTTGATGTTGTCAAGTTCAGACGGTCGTTCCCCTACTGGACATGATCGCTTAGGGGCCATAAGAAGTCTTTCTGCATCGGCTAGATCTCATCCTGCAAGTTGGGAAATGGCGCTTAGGCTTCAGCTGGGCTTTATTGCACGTCAATTTTGGGCTTTAGGTAAAGGCATAGAGCCGCTTTTTTGCTTTAGCGATGGAAGGACATTTCGAGTATTTGTCAGAATGAAAAGAAACCTTTCTGTAGGAGAAGAGAAGCTTCTTGGGTTTGTTTCTCGATGTGAGGTTTGTGGGGCGCAGGATGCACAGTCTTTATTAAGCCTGAAACGTTGGGAAACATGTCAATGCAAGCAGGGACTAGGGAAATTATCAATAAATGGCCCTCTATGGATTGGTCCTTTGCAATCTCCTGAGACTCTTGAAAAAGTTCAATTTTTAGAAAAGACTTTTGATATTCCAATAGTCAATCAAACTCAGAAATTAATAAACCGCCTGAAAGCAGATCAGGGAGTTCCTGTTTTTTCTTGGTCAACTCATGAATTGGCCCAAAGAGCAGCAATATCAGAGCCTCTATCAGTGGAGCAGTTAATTGATTCTTTAAGAAGCAAAGGATTTATTGCTTGTAGAAACTCGGTTGTTCCTGGTCAAATAAGAACTGATGCTCCTATTGAAGAGCTTTTGCTTTTATATAAGAGCTAGAGGCTTTAAATTAGGAAGGGGTTTGATTCATTCAAGATGGCTTCGGAAATTTTTGGTACTGCTGCAATTTTCTGGGTTTTAATTCCGCTAGGACTTGCTGGTGGAGCACTCTTGCTGAAATTGCAAGGAGATTGATCCCACAATTTTTAGCTCTTTTCTTTAGGCTACTTTCTCTTCATGACCATTTCTATGCAGGTTCTAGTAGTTGGTGGAACCGGCACTCTCGGAAGACAAATTGCAAAAGCCTCAATTGATGCTGGCCATCAAGTGAGATGCATGGTTCGCAATCCTAGGAAGGCTGCATTTTTACAAGAGTGGGGTTGTGAATTGGTTCAAGGAGATTTGCTTGACCCCGAAAGTATTGAGTATTCCTTAGAAGGTATAAGTGCCGTTATCGATGCCGCGACAAGTAGACCTGATGACCCTAAGAGTGTTTATGAAACTGATTGGAAAGGCAAGCTCAATCTTTACCGGGCTTGTGATCGATTAAATGTAAAAAGAGTCCTATTTCTATCTTTGCTTGCTGCAGATAAACATAGAAATGTTCCTTTAATGGATATTAAATATTGTACGGAGCGCCTTCTTGAAGACTCGACTTTGGATTATACGATTTTTCAATGTGTGGCCTTTATGCAAGGTTTGATAAGTCAAATAGCTATTCCTGTTTTAGAAAATCAAAACGTCTGGGTAAGTGAGAACCCTGCTGAAATTGCTTATATGAACACTCAGGACATAGCTCGGATTGTTGTTACATCCTTAGAGCGTCCTCAGACAATTAGAAAAAGTTTCCCGATAGTTGGCCCTAAGGCATGGAAGGCCCAAGATGTTGTGAAACTATGCGAAAAGATTTGCGGGAAAACAAAATCATCAAAAGTCTTAACTGTTTCTCCTTTCTTAATAGGCTTAGGACAGACGCTTGTATCGTTCTTTGAGGCAACTTCGAATGTTGCAGATCGACTGGCTTTTTCAGAAGTGACAGGAAGTGGTATTAGTCTCAACGCCTCAATGGAGGAAACGTTTGAGGCACTTGGATTGGATGCAACGCAAATCTCCTCCTTAGAAGACTATTTGCGAGAGTATTACGGAATAATCATGAAGCGAATGCGTGAACTTGATATTGATGTGGATAAGGAAGAAAAGAAAAGAGTTCCATTTTGATCCAAGCCCTAGCGCTTTCCTAGTTATTTTGTACTATTGAAGAAGTTGTTTGCCTTTTGGCTTGAATGTCTTTAGCACAAATTAAAAACCTGCAAAGAAGGCTAGACAATCTCTCGAAAGAGGCCGCTTCTGAGCTTGACAAGGTTTGTGGAAACGAACTATGGCGAAGTATTGGTTTCGATGCTTTTGACGGATTTTCTGATATTGATCGCAGAGCAAGCGCAAATTATTACTATGGCCAATGGCTAACTGTTAGAGAATTGCAGGAACAATTGGTTTGAGGCCGACTCGGAATTAATGCCTGCAGAAAAACAAATAAAAAAATGACGTAAAAGATAATTATCAAAGGTGAATAGCTTTATTCGGTCAACTTGGTTGATGCCATTATTTCTGACTACTGAAAGAAGTTCTAAGAGGGCCTCAGCGAATTAAACTTGTATTTATATCTCGACTTGGTTGGAACAGAATGATTGAGACTTCTGGTGTTATTGAGAAGGAGCAGGGAAATGGTTTCTACCTTGTCACTCTTGAGCAGCCTGCTGGACATCAATGTTTATGCCGAGCAGCTGGAAAACTCACCAAATTTCGAATTAAGCTGCTTGCTGGGGATAAGGTTCTGGTCGAAATAAGCCCCTACGACTTGACTAGAGGGCGAATTACATACAGAGAAAGGAACACCGGAGCTCCAGGGGGTAGACAAGGCGGGAATCGCCCAGGAGGCCCAAGAAGACGGTGAAATCAACCCAGAAGCTCTAGTTTTTTAGAAAGGTTTGTTTTTATAGGTTTTTATATTTAGTCAGATTATTTTTTCATGTCCTCCATCGCAGGGTGAAAGTTATAAAGATCGAGGAAAGTTATAAAAAAAGGGCAGAGTGGTTGATTTTCACAAACTTAAGGAAATCTTCAGCATCCTCAGCGAGCAATTAAGCCTCGTAGTTAATACTTTCTTTATATTTCGAGCATTTCATCGGTATCGCTTTTTTCTTTTAAAAACATTAATTGAGTGATATCAGGTACTTTGAGAATTGAATCCTCTAAATGTTCTGGGTGATCAGTTGTACAAGTAAGCCATTCTCTAAACTCTTGCGTAATCGCGTAACTATCTTCATAGCGCTCAAAGCCGTCTAGAACAGAGATTCTTGTAGATGCCCAATATCTGGCGACATTGATACGTTTTTGAATAAAAGCATTCATAATTTGTCCCCGATGGGTCCAAAAGTACATGCTCATGGAGCTAATACTTGTCTTTTCTTTTACAAAAGGGAATTCTTCTATACAAAAAGAATTATCCCTTCAAGAAATTTGGCAATTCAGCTGTTCGCATTTTGATTACTTTTCCCGCGCCATCTCCAACTGTTTCTAGAGGCAAAATTGGCCCTTTAGATATGTACGAAAGACATTCTGTTGAAGTTTCTGGCTCATTGCCTTTTATTAGATATGGCTTTGAAGAAGACCAAGTACGTGCATATGCCATAAGGAGAGGGTCAGCAGGCGCAAATACATGAGATGGCTCTCTAGGTACAGTTTCTAGCGAGGTCCTGGAATTAGAAATTCGGACAGTGCGAGTGATTGCCTGCAAAAACCTGCTTTTGGTTAAAACAGTCGTTAAATAAGCAACTACTCGAAGTCTTGGAGCATTAAACCCTTCAGAACACATGTCAACGCTTACTAACCACTTAGATTCGTGAGTTTGAAAAACTCTCAACCTTTCGCTTGCCTCTTTGTCTTGTGAGTGCACCAGCTCTACGCTGTCTCCATTTTCTTGGAGAAGATTCGCAATCGCAGTGGCATGTTCTATATCTCTTGCAATGACTAGGCCTCCAGCATTCTTGTGAAGAGAACGTATTTTTTCTAGCTTTTTGCTTGCTCTTAAAAGAACCTGAACTGCAATGCAGCTTGAATCTGAAAGTTTGATGGCCCGTCGTAAATTGCGTGCCCTCCAGGTTTCTCGTTTTTCTTGTGACAATGAAGAGACTTCTCTATCGGGGTGTCCCTCATAGGAATGCTCAACCCAGCCATCTTGGAAATGAAACTCCAGAGGTCTTACATCACCAGCTGCAATAAGTTCTCTTGGTTCGACTGATAAATCAGGGGTTATTTGCTCTATTAATTCTCCTTTCGTTTGAACACGAACTTTGCGTGCTGAGCAAAAGGCCAGGTTGTCTGCTCTAAACGGGGTACCAGTTAGGCCTATCCGAAGACTACTGTTTTTCGTGAGTTCTAGAAATGTTTTGCCCCAAATAGCATTTTCCGGTTCCTCAGGGTCTACCCCTAGATGATGAGCTTCGTCGGCAATAGCTAAAAGTTTTTCATTGGTGAAGATTTGAGGCAGCCCTTTTAATGCATTCAGTTGTTTTGCGGCTCCTTGGTAGGTCAATACCCATCCATCTGGCAAGCTATCTCCTCGCTTTTGCTCTATTGCCTCAGCCAAATTCTCTATTTTTAGACCAAGCAATTCAGAAGATTCTTTCCATTGAGACAAAATGGAATTTCGGTGGCAAAAAACAACGAACCTCATTAGGAGTCCTTTTTTTTGCATGGCCTTAAAGCTCAGTAGAGCACCTAGTGTTTTTCCTGCGCCAGGGCCAGCATGAACCAGAACATCCTTACTTTTGGTGCAATTGGATTGAAGGCGTCTGTTTATTAGATGGATTAGTTGACTTTGCCAAAGTCTTGGACGAATATTTGGTTTAGAAGGATCTAAAAGTAGATCAAAAGATTGTTCTGAAATTGCTTCTTAGAGCTGATCTACCTTTTTACCAAGACTTTGATGTGCTGTCACACCCTTCTTGAGGAATTAATCAATAGCTCATAACCCTGCCAACTTTGGAGTGACTTTAAGGTCTCCTCTCCTCTGAATAAACCTTTGGATAAAAACTTGAGGTATATACATAGAAGTATTCCAAATAATTGGAGATTGTTTAATCTCCAATTATTTGGAATAACAAAGGTATTTAATAGTTAATTGATGCTTATATCGCTTCAGTGTGATTAACAAGTAGCTTTTCTACTTCGTCAAGACCTTCAATTGCTGTATTTCTAGCTAATTCAAAATCCCCATTGGCATCATTTAATAGCTCTGAAGCTAATCGGTCAAGAAGGTCTTCTTTACGTTCTTCGAGCATAGCTATTACTTCATTTTCTATTAATTTTCGAACAGCTATTGCTCTAAGGCTGTTCTCTGTGGCTTCAGCAAAAGTTCCTTGAACTAACTCTTGAATAAATAGTCGATGAACTTCACTGCTCCGAAGAAAACTTTCAGTCGCATTGATAATTCCTTCCACTAATGTTTCATCTGGCTCTGAACCTTCATTAGCCAGTTTGAATTCCCAGTCAAGATGTTTTCTCTGCCAGCCTGATGAATGAAGACTTGGCATAACTGTCTGTGAATATGTGTCCACAGACATTTCGTAGATTCTTTCGGCAAGTCTTTCGCACCAGGCTCGACCATGAACTTGAAGATTCTTTTGCATAGCTGTGCGAGGTACAGCATGCCCTCCATGATGGCTGTGACAAACACCATCTGGACATTCGATTGCAGTGAGACTCATTTGAGCTGATTTATTTGGTTTCCTTAATTCTTATTAGCAACATCAACAGCAAGATAAGAATTTCTTCAGAAACTTTCCTGAAGTGGGACGATGACCCCGTAATCTCCATTGGAGAAACTTTTTCAAATTTGCCTAGATTTTTAATTCCACTGGAAATCTCATCGGGTGAAAAACGAGTTGCGGCTTCGCCTGAAACAGTAAAGAAGCTAATTGCCTTGGGCTGTCATGTGACCTTAGAAGTAGGTGCTGGCCTCTCTGCGGGTTTTTTAGACCAGGATTACAAGATTGCAGGTGCTGATTTGGTATCAAAAGGCGATTCAGATCCCTGGAGGAAGACAGACGTTTTACTTTGTGTGAACCCTCCTCCTTCGGAATCTTTATTAAAGATGAAGCAGGGAGCCTTGCTAATTGGTCTGTTGGAGCCCTATGGGAACATTGCGTTGGCGAAAACTCTAGAGAAAGGAGGCTTTTCAGCCTTTGCATTAGAACTCCTTCCCAGGATTAGTCGTGCTCAATCTGCAGATGTACTTTCTTCTCAAGGAAATATTGCAGGATATAAATCAGTACTTTTAGCTGCTGGGGCTCTCGATCGATATTTTCCAATGCTTATGACAGCAGCTGGAACTGTTCAACCAGCAAAAATCGTTGTTTTAGGAGCTGGTGTAGCTGGATTGCAGGCGGTGGCTACGGCAAGACGGCTTGGGGCTGTGGTATTTGTAAGCGACATTCGCCCTGCAGTGAAAGAACAGGTTGAATCTTTGGGTGCGAGGTTTATTAATCTTCCTGACTTTCAGGACAACCCTTCTGAATCTGGTGGTTATGCAAAGCAAGCATCAGAGGCTTTCCTCTCTGCCCAGCGTCAGCAACTTTCAGATCATTTAGCCGAAGCAGACGTCGCTATTTGTACTGCGCAAGTTCCAGGAAAGAAGGCACCGCGCTTAATAACCGAAGAAATGTTAGATCGAATGAGGATAGGTTCTGTGGTAGTAGACCTTGCGGTAGAGCAAGGTGGAAATTGTGCTGGAACGAGAGCAGGTGAAACTGTTGATAGGAAAGGCGTCAAGTTGATAGGAGCATCAGATTTACCGTCTACTGTTCCCAATCATGCAAGTTCTCTTTATGCCAGAAACTTATTAGCTCTTGTAGAGCCTTTGGTTAGTAATGGAGAATTGACTATAGATAGTAATGATGAACTCATTGATGGCTGCATGATTAGTTTTCAAGGAGATATTCGTCATCCTGAAGTCTTTAGTTTTGGAGGAGCTCATTAATGTCTTTTATCAGCGAGGCTCTTTGGGTTCTCCTATTAGGAAGCTTGCTTGGTCTTGAACTAATAGGAAAAGTTCCTCCTACTCTGCATACCCCTTTAATGAGTGGTGCCAATGCAATTTCAGGTATCACGATATTGGCCGCACTTACTTTGATTATTAAGGCAGGGGACAATGGTGTGCTCCTAATGATGGGAGCGATCGCTCTTGGATTTGCCTTGTTCAATGTGATCGGTGGATTTCTTGTTACAGACAGAATGCTTGCGATGTTTAGTCGCAAGCCCATAGCCAAAGGGGGTAAGCGCTCATGATTGACCCTCAACTTCTTAAGTTTGTCATTGATCTGATTGCCGTTCTTCTTCTTGCTTTAGGAATTAAAGGATTATCTAAAGTTCGTTCTGCACGTGAGGCTAATCGCCTTGCGGCATTAGCTATTGGACTGGCAGTAATTGGGGTACTCGTTAACTCTATTGCTAGTACAGGCATCTCTCTAACTTCATGGATTTGGATAATTCTAGGAACCTTGGTTGGAGGTTCTCTAGGAGCGATTACGGCTCAACGTGTCCCTATGACTGCTATGCCCGAGACAGTTGCATTATTCAATGGCTGTGGCGGGATGTCTTCATTGCTTGTGGCTATTGGAGTTGCACTATTTCCAGTTGAAACAAGTTCTAGTCAATTAGGTGGGGAATTTGTCGCACTTATATCGATATTGGTTTCGGTATTTGTTGGAGCAATTACCTTCAGTGGTTCGATAGTTGCTATGGCGAAATTACAGGGATGGCTTGCTACCCCTTCATGGGTGCAGAGCAAACTGCGACACAGTATCAATATCTTTTTTGTTGTACTTTGCTTAGTCGCCTCTCTCGAAATGCTTCGAGGTGGCGAAGCAGGTCTGTTGCTTCTTGTTACTGGTGCGAGTTTGCTCGGGATAGGAGTGACCTTGCCTATTGGTGGAGCGGATATGCCTGTAGTCATTTCTTTGCTTAATAGCTATTCGGGTGTTGCAGCAGCAGCAGCAGGTTTTGTCGTAGGTAGTCAACTGTTAATTGTTGCTGGAGCAATGGTTGGAGCTGCTGGACTAATACTCACTCAAGTTATGTGTAAAGGGATGAATCGTTCTCTGATATCAGTCCTTTTCGGAGGAGCACTTGGCGCTGGATCTTCATTAGATACTGGCAATAAAGAATATTCAAATATCACAAGTTGCAGTGTTGAAGAATGTGCATTAACGATGGAAGCCGCAGAGAGAATAGTTGTTGTTCCTGGATATGGCCTGGCGGTGGCCCAAGCTCAGCACACTCTTCGCGAAGTGACACGTGTTCTTGAAGGAGCAGGTATAGATGTTGCTTATGCAATTCATCCTGTGGCAGGCAGAATGCCTGGCCACATGAATGTTCTTCTTGCTGAGGCAGATGTTCCTTATGAGCAACTTAAGGAGATGGATGTGATAAATCCAGATTTCCCTGCCACAGATGTTGTTCTTGTTTTAGGTGCTAATGATGTTGTGAATCCCCAGGCAAAAAATGATTCCAGTTCCCCTTTATATGGAATGCCAGTCTTAGATGTTCAAGAGGCTCGAACAGTCTTTGTAGTTAAAAGAGGAATGAGCGCAGGTTATTCAGGAATTAAAAATGATCTCTTTGAACTTGCTAATACCTCAATGCTTTTTGGAGATGCAAAGAAAGTTTTAGGAGATCTGTTGGTTGAATTAAAGGAGTTAGGCCTTGGAAGAAAAGGCTGATTGTTCCCCTTTGTTAAATGAGCTTGGACTCTCACCTTTTCAGCAACGTTTTCCTTGGTTAGGCGGAGATCTTCAAACTCTTCGGGACACATTTATTTCAGAAAACTTACCCCAGGGTAAGAGCGTTCCAATTCAAATTCCAGTTCCTGCATTGCCAAATGGTGCTTATTCTTCAGGCCATTTATTAGCACTTTTGGATCTACCTGAAGACTCTTATTCTCTTAAAGGGTTGGTCTTGCTGCTTCATGGTTTGGGCGGATCTAGTAAACGCCTTGGATTGCGTCGCATGGGCTTTTCTCTTTTGAGAGCTGGCTTTGCAGTCTTGAGGTTGAATTTGCGTGGAGCTGACCCCGGAAGAAATCTGGCTGGAGGTTCTTATGCTGCTCAATGCAATAGCGACCTGGAACCTGTTTTAAGAAGGGCTAGAGAACTTTCAGAAGAGTTGGGCAGGCAAGTTGTTAACTCCACAGGCTCGCTGCCTCTGTTCGGGGCTGGGATCTCTCTTGGTGGAACAATTCTTTTAAATGCGTGCTTTGGCACAAGTGACTCCCAAAAAACGTATAAACCAGTTTTGGATGGATTGGTCTGTACAAGTAGCCCACTTGACTTGGAAATTTGTAGTGCATCCATTGAACGGCCTCGCAATAGGTTCTACCAGAAATGGCTTTTGAAAAGACTTGTTCAGCAAACAATTGTTGACCCTTTTGGAATTAGTGAGAGTGAAAAAGAATTATTGTTTGATGTAACTAAAGGTACTCCTCTTGCTTTAACTATTAGAGAATTTGATTCGGCAATTACAGCTTCTCGGTGGGGTTATAAAGATGTAGATGACTACTATTCTAAAGCATCACCTTTGCATAATATTTTAAAAAATGGATTTAAATTGCCGCCAACTCTTTTGTTGCAAGCCTTAGACGATCCATGGGTGCCTGCAGGGACGGCTTGCGACTTAGCTTTGAATAAAAAATACTCAGACTTATCTAATCTGAATATAATAATCACAAAAAATGGAGGTCATAACGGGTTTCATGGAATTAATGGTTGTTGGGGCGATCGTTTGGTTGAAAGTTGGTTTGAAAAGTTAATAAGTAATCTAAACTCTAATTAATTTTTCAATTAGTTATTGCTTGCTTATTCACTTGCTCTCGAACAGCATGACGTGCCCAATTATCTACTGAAACTATTTCATCAAGAGTTGGACTTGTATTTAAGTCTGCTTTATGTCGCTCGCATGCAGAATCAATCAATTTTGGAATATCTAGAAAGTGAATTTTATTTTCAAGAAATTGTGCTACAGCTTCTTCATTAGCTGCATTGAGAACAGCAGGCATAGTTCCACTAGTACGACCCGCTGAGTATGCAAGTTCCATGCAGGGGTATTTTTTTGTATCTGGCTCACTGAAAGATAGTTGGCCTATTTCTTTTAGATTTAGTCTTTTCCATGGAGTTTCCAGTCGATTAGGCCAACTAAGGCAATAAAGAATTGGAAGTCTCATGTCTGGCCAACCAAGTTGAGCAAGAACTGAAGAATCCGAGAGTTCTACCATTGAATGAATGATGCTTTGAGGGTGAATAACAATCTCTATATGATCAAAGTCAATGCCAAACAAATAATGGGCCTCTATCACTTCTAACCCTTTGTTCATAAGTGTTGCTGAATCAACAGTTATTTTTTTGCCCATACTCCAATTGGGATGGCTAGTTGCATCTTTTACAGTTGCTTTTATTAGATCTTCCCGTGGCCATTCACGAAATGCTCCACCAGAAGCCGTAAGTTGAATTCTTCGAAGCCCAGGTGTTTTTTCTCCTGTCGATAATCGAGCAGTTTCTGCCCAAGGTGTCCCTTGAAGACATTGGAAAATTGCAGAGTGTTCTGAGTCTGCAGGAAGTAATTGACTGCCACTTCGCTTTAATTCAGGTATAACAACAGGCCCAGCAGCTATAAGTGTTTCTTTATTGGCTAAAGCTAGATCTTTTCCCGCTTTGATTGCGGACAAAGTTGGGAGAAGTCCTGCGCAACCAACTATGCCAGTAACAACGAGGTCGGCGGTATCCCACGAAGCGGCTGTGTTTAGGCCGTCTGGCCCTCCTATTAATACTGGGAGTGTAATTTCAGGGCTCTTTGCCTTGATAGTTTTTAGCCTTTCTTCAAGTTCAGGTATTAAAGATTCGTCGGCTAGTGCTACCACCTCAGGAGTGTGTTTTTGAACTTGTTCCACTAATAAGGGCAAATTGCGCCCTGCTGTTAGCGCAACTACTTTGAAGTGGTTTGGGAACTCTTCTGCAATGTCTAGGGTTTGTGTCCCTATTGAACCTGTTGAGCCCAGTACGCTTATAGCTTTCACAATGCGCAGTCAACTGCTACTAGTTTCCCATTACAAGGATTATTCTCAGTATGTTTTTATCCAATCAAATTTGGAGTCATAAAAGAGGTATTCGGTATGGCAGTTAGAGAAAAGTGGGGGTCTGGAATGGGATTTGTCCTTGCGGCAGCTGGGAGTGCAGTTGGACTTGGAAATTTGTGGGGTTTTGCTTACCGTGCCTCTCAGGGGGGTGGAGCCGCTTTTTTGCTTCTCTATCTTTTAATAGTTCTATTGGTTTGCTTGCCTGTGTTGGTGGCAGAAATGGTTCTAGGCAGAAGCAGTGGAAGTAGTCCGATAAGTGCTCCAGTTCAAGCCGCTGGAAGTAGATGGCAACCGATGGGATGGCTGTTTGTTGCTGCTTCGTGTGGAATTCTTGCTTTCTATGCGGTTTTGATGGGTTGGACTGCTCACACGCTTGTTCACGCTATTCTTTTTGGCCTGCCAAGTGATATGGCCCAAGCAAAAATATTCTTTGGCACAGTAAGTACTGGCAATAGTGTTTTATTCGGTCAGTTACTTAGTCTTGTGCTTACAGCAATAGTTGTTTCTGCTGGTATTAGGGGAGGTATAGAAAGACTTACTCGTTGGTGCATGCCCTTACTCTTTCTGTTGTTATTAATCTTGGCTGGTTGGGCTGCAACTCTATCTGGTGCTTGGGATGGTTATCGAACATTTTTACTTAGGTGGGATGTTCAAGAGTTGTTTAACCCATCTACCGTTCGAAATGCTTTTACTCAGGCATTCTTCTCAATCGGTACCGGTATAGGTTGCATACTTGCATATTCTGCTTATCTCGATCGTCGTAATCACTTACCAAGGGAAGCTGTTGCAGTGGTTGGAATGGATACCGCTGTTGGACTTCTTGCTGGAATGGTGACTTTTCCGGTAGTGATGAGTTTTGGGCTCAAGGATGTTGTTAGTGGTTCAACTGTTGGGACTTTATTTATTTCTCTCCCAACAGGACTAGCCACACTGGGCTTAACGGGCAGAATTGTTGCCGTGTTGTTTTTTGCCCTTGCTTATATTGCTGCAATCACCTCTTCTATTTCTTTGCTAGAGGTACCAGTTGCATCCATTATTGAAAGGCTTGGATGGAGAAGAAGTCAGGCTGTTTGGGCGTCTACTGGATTAATCTTTTTGGCGGGTATTCCTGCTGCCTTGAACCTTGAAGTCCTGGGCAGGATGGATTCAGTGTTTGGAGGAATATTATTGATTTTTGGAGGATTACTGTTGTCAATTTTGTTGGGTTGGGTAGTCCCTAGACGTTTTGACGAAGATCTTTCTACTTGTGATACTCCTGATTCGGTTAGACGTTCTTTGAAGTTTATGCTGCGATGGGTTGCACCACCTGTAGTTGCATTTGGACTTATTGTTAGCTTGGTAGATCTTGTTCAAAAATGGTCTTCTTGACCTCACAAATTGATTAGGGTTTTCATCAGGCTTTCTGCTAGGGATTTAAAGAGGTATCCAATCGGTTATTCCGCCAGCTTTGTCAATCAATTCAATACCTGAGGCTTTCAGTTCATTTCGAATTAGATCAGCTTTTACAAAGTCGCCTTTGGCTTTCGCTTCAGCTCGGTCCTTGATAGCAGTTTCAATGGCACTTTTTTCAGGAAGACTATTTTTCTCCCTCAAGGAACTTTCTATGTGTTCTTCTTTAAGACCCATTACCTCCGCAAGATCTACAAGGAGAAGCCAGCGTGAATGCAGTGCTTTTGCTTTTTTGATAGAAGCTCTTTCTCCTCTGGTTAATTGATTTGCCAATGCACTTAATGGACGTGCAAGCTCAAAAAGGACAGCTAAGGCTCCTGAAGTATTGATATCATCATCCATTACGTCGACAAAACGTTGCTGTAACTGAGCTTGCTCTTGTTGAATTGATTCTTTAGAGGTATTCAATGCTTTTTCATTAATCAAATTGCCTCGTGACCATTCAAGTTGATTACCAAAACTGGTACCAAGAGAAAGAGCTCCATTAAGCTTCTTCCACCCTGTCGAGGCAGCTTCTAGTGCTTCTTGTGTGAAATCAAGAGGCTTACGGTAATGAGCTTGCAAGACAAAGAGACGTAAGGTCATTGGAGACACACCTTTTTGAAGCAGGTCTCGGATCGTAGTGAAATTTCCTAGTGATTTACTCATTTTTTCTCCACCAACATTCACCATCCCGTTATGTAACCAGAAATGGGCGAGTTTTTTTCCTGTAGCCGCTTCTGACTGCGCTATTTCATTTTCATGATGAGGGAATATTAAATCTGCTCCACCTAAATGAATGTCAATAGTGTCACCTAATTCTTCTCTTACCATTGCTGAGCATTCAATATGCCAACCCGGACGTCCCTTCCCCCAAGGAGAATCAAAGCTAGGTTCTCCTTCTT
>QCFX01000026.1 GCA_003280105.1 Prochlorococcus sp. AG-363-N20 | reverse complement strand
AGGCTTGTCTGTGCCACAAGGATTTGTAAACCCTTTAATTGAAGATGTCATCTGTGATTCTCGATCGGCCCGGGAAGGAACTTTATTTCTTGGCTTTCCAGGAGAAACGGTTGATGGCGGAGATTTTTGGCCACAAGCTTTATCTGCTGGTTCATCTGCTGCAGTAATTAGTTCTGAAGCAGCAAAGTCAAACCCTCCTGGATTGAAAGATCCAGTGATTATTCTTCCCGAACCAGTTTCTCAATGGATTGGAGAATTGGCAGCAGTCTTTTGGGGACGACCTTCTCAAAAAATGGTTTTAATAGGTGTCACTGGTACCAATGGGAAAACGACAACCGCGCATTTGATAGAGCATCTTAGTCAGGTCGTTGGCATGCCAGCTTCGTTGTTTGGGACTTTGATTAATCGGTGGCCTTCGTGTTCTGTTGCGGCTACACATACGACAGCTTTCGCAGATAAATTACAGGAGCATCTAGCACGAGCTGTGCAGGCGGGAGCCAAATTGGGTGCGATGGAAGTCAGTTCTCATGCATTGGCTCAATATCGAGTAGCAGGTTGCCGGTTTTCTGGAGCAATCTTCACGAATTTGACTCAAGATCACTTGGACTATCACTTGTCTATGGAGGAATACTTTGAATCTAAGGCTCGACTTTTTCAAGAACCTTTAGTAAGTGATGAGTCGAAAATGATTGTCAATATTGACGATGTATGGGGTAGGCGACTTTCAGAGCAATTAGGCGAAAAATGCTGGCGAAGCTCGCTTTTGCAAGATTCTTTCAACCCTCTTTTTGCGGAACTAACTATTACTGATCTTGAGATAACTCCGGAAGGAACTCAAGGTCTATTACATACTCCTCATGGTTCCGGGAAATTTGTTTCTTCATTGGTGGGTCGCTTCAATATGATGAATCTTCTTCAGGCAGTTGGCTCATTAGTTCAGCAGGGGTTGCCATTGTCAAAACTTTTGGAAGCAGTTCAATATTTTCCCGGAGTCCCAGGTCGGTTGCAGCTCGTCAAGGTAGATGATCAAATTGATGTATCTAATTTGCCAATGGTTTTAGTTGACTATGCTCACACACCTGATGGCTTGAAAAATGCTCTTCTTGCTTCCAGGCCGTTAGTGAAAGGAAAGCTTTTTTGTGTGTTTGGTTGTGGTGGAGATCGTGATAAAGGGAAGCGGCCTCAGATGGGATCTATTGCAGCAGCTTATGCGGATCAATCATTCCTTACTTCGGACAACCCTCGTACTGAAGACCCTGAGCAAATACTTGCAGATGTGTTACAGGGCATGCCTAACCCTCAGCAGGTTTATATCGAAGTCAACAGATCTTTGGCTATTGAAAGAGCTATTACGGAGGCCTCTTCTAAGGATGTAGTTCTTATCGCTGGAAAAGGTCATGAGGACTATCAAATTATTGGTACCAATAAGATTCATTTTGACGACAGAGAAGAAGCTCAGAAAGCGTTGAAAAATGTGATTAGTAAATTGATATGAGCTTTTTCAGATTGTCATGAAGTAGAGCAATATCTTCCTTTTCACTAGTGACATGTAAGCAGGCACGTAGACAATGAGGGTCTTCTATTGTTCTGAGCCAAATATTTTGTCTGCCTAATTGCTTGACGATTGCTTGCGGTGATTCTTTGAGAGAGAGAACAAAACTAACAAGTCCTGCAGGAGGAGGTCCTTTAAGAATGGTTTCTACTGTCTCTAATTTTTGAAGTGTTGCCCATAACGAGGAGCTCAGACCCTGAATCTTTCTATGGCGCTCTATTTCGCTACCTTCATTCTCTAATAAATCTAGTGAGCACCTTAGTCCAGCCATTAAAGGTATGCAGGATGTCGCCACTTCAAAACGTCGGCTGTCGGAGTGAAAGGGATTGCTTTTTTGTATGTGAGGACTTCCTTCGTATTGCAAACTTCGCCAACCAATAACAGTGGGCTGCGATTCATTTAGCAATCTCTCTGAAACAGCAACAGCGCCTAAGCCTTCAGGGCCACATGCCCATTTGTGTCCTGTAAAGGCATATATGTCTGCCTCATTAGCGGCTTCTTTGACAGAGATTTGTCCAAAACTTTGGGCGGCATCTACGAGTAAGAATGGATGGTTGGGGTATTCCGCGAGTCTTTTAGCCAAAGCAGGTATCGGCATTAATTGCCCTGTGTTCCAAAGTATGTGAGAAAGAACCACCAGTCTGGTGTTCTTTCTCATAAGAGAGTCGAGGTCTTCTAGCAAGGTGGCCTTGACTTCTTCTACTTGGTTCACGCCTTGAAGTAGTTTTTTGACCGGTAAGTTGTCTATCTTTAGTTGCTTTCTGCGAGCAAGCTCTCTGCATGCGAAAACAATTCCTGGGTGCTCACAATCGCTAATTATGAGCCTATCTCCTTTCGAAAATGGCAGGCCCAATAAGGGTAAAAGACATCCACTAGTTACATTCTCTGTGAGTGCCAGACGATTGCTCGACACACCGCAGAGCTTGGATAAGAGTTTTCTTGTTTGCTCTGTTTCTGCTTCAACGTAAGGCCATACTTTTGAGGTAAAAGGCCCTAACTCTTGAATCTTGTGCCAACTCTTTGTAATTGCTTGAAGTGATGCTAGTGGGAGTGGACCTTGACCTCCATAATTGAAATAGGTTTTGTTCTCCAAAGCAGGCATCAAGTCTCTAAGTGTGCTCGGCTTTATGGCCTCATTCATTGATTGGACCTGATGTCTTTTGACAGTTTTGCATTTGTTTTCGCAAACAGCTTATAAATGAGCCGTAAGAGTAACTGCACGAAATTCAATATCATCTATAACTTTCCAGGGCTCTTCTGACCGTTCTGAATACTTTACTTGTTTGAAACCTAGAGAACGGAAAGCTTCTAGGAATTCACTTTCTTCCCAGGCCCCGCTTATGCAACCGCTCCAAAGATCTGGATTTTTTTGTAATTCAAGAGGTACTTTCTTACTGCTAATTATGTCGCTAATAGCAACTCTTCCTTCTTCCTTGAGCACCCTCTCTATATTTTTTAAAAGTCTTTCTCTTTGAGAGAAGTTTACAAGATTTAGAACACAATTGCTTAAAACAATATCGATACATGAATCTTCAATTAATGGCTTTCCATCATTTTGCAGAGTCTCAAGTGATTCTATAGATCCTTCTAGAAACCTAACATTTGAATAACCTATTTTCTCTGACACTATAGGAGCAAAAGTCCTTGCAAGCTTAAGCATTTCAGTATTTCGATCGATACCAATTACTGTTCCTTGACTACCTACTAATTGAGAACAAATAAAAGCATTTTTTCCACTTCCGCTACCCAGATCTAGAGCATTATCGCCAGGTTTAATCCATCGTGTTGGATCTCCACAGCCATAATCTCTTTCAATCACCTCAGAAGGTATTACTTCTAATAACTTTGGATTGAATGCTATTGGGCTGCAAAGACAAGCTTCCTGAGATTTTGCAGCGGCCGCATAACGGTCTTCTACTGCCTGAGTTTGGTCTAGGAAACTAACGTCAGTTTTCAGACCGCTTAGATTGCAACAGTCTTCAGACATAACAGTTATTCAAATTAATTAAATTAAAATTTTAAGAGTTAGAAAATTTCTTTTTAAATCTATAGAACTTGAATAACCTCGCTTACTTCTGGGATCATTTCTCTGAGCTTTCTTTCAATGCCCATTTTTAGAGTCATGGTGCTACTAGGACAGCTGCCACAAGCTCCTTGCAGTCTAACTTTGACGATAGGACCATCTATCTCAACAATCTCTACATTTCCACCATCAGCCATAAGGAATGGTCGAAGCTCATCAAGAACAGTTTCTACGTTTTCCTTGGTAAGTGCCATGCTCTCAGTGCTCATTGGTTGATTGCTGTGATGTATTTACCCAGGCTAGGTAATAGGAGCATAATTTGACTAATTGGTAAGCAACTATTTTTGCTTGATACTGATTTGATTAATCCTGATAAAAGCTATGACGCCGTTCTTGTAGGCGCAGGAATTATGAGTGCCACTTTGGCAGCACTTCTTCATGAGCTTGATCCCAGCATGCATTTGTTGATGCTTGAACGACTTGATGAGGTTGGGAGTGAAAGTAGTGCAGCAACCAATAATGCAGGTACCGGGCATGCTGCTAACTGTGAACTGAATTACACTCCGGTTCAAGCTGATGGAACTATCAATGTCTCAAAGGCTTTAGAAATTAATGCGGCCTTTGAACAAACCCTGGAATTCTTGGCATCGCTGACAGAAAAAGGGAGGCTAATCCCAGATAAGTTTTTACATTTGTTGCCACATATTAGTTTTGTCTGGGGCCGCTCTGATGTTGCATTCTTAAAGCAAAGACACCAAAAATTAAGCAGTTTCTATGCTTTCTCCTCTATGGAGTGGAGTCAAGATTCTCTAGAGATTGAAGAATGGATTCCTCTACTTATGCAGGGAAGGGATAGAGAGCAATTAGTTGCTGCAACAAGAATAAAGCGTGGGACAGACGTTGATTTTGGTGCTCTTACCTCCGCCTATTTGGAGCCACTTCAGGAAATTGGTGCTTTAGATCTCAGAACTACTTCTGAAGTCGTTGATCTGCATAGAGATGGAGACGCCTCTTGGGTTGTTGAATTTAAAGATCAGTTTGGTTCACATGATGTACGAACGCCATTTGTTTTTTTAGGGGCAGGCGGAAACGCTATAACACTTTTGCAGAAATCTGGGATCCCTGAAGGCTTGGCCTATGGAGGTTTTCCAGTAAGTGGGCAATGGCTTGTTTGTACAAATTCAGAACTAACGGAAAAGCACAATACGAAGGTCTATGGCAAAGCAAAGGTGGGAGCCCCTCCCATGTCAGTTCCTCATCTAGATAGACGATGGATTGGAGGAAAGCGTTCCCTTTTATTTGGACCCTTTGCAGGGTTTAGTACGAGGTTTGCAAAAAAAGGGTCAAGGTGGGACTTGTTTGGCTCTATAAAAAAAACAAATTTGCTCCCGATGCTTCAAGTAGGGATTAAAAATTTTGATTTGATTAATTATCTTGTTGAGCAACTTCAGTTAAGTAATGAAGACCGTCTTGAAATGCTTCAGGAATTTCTTCCTAATGCAAGTAATAAGGATTGGGATTTATCTATAGCTGGGCAAAGAGTTCAGATTATTAAGCGAACTGATCAAGGAGGTCGCTTGCAGATGGGAACAGAAGTTGTTGCTTCCAAAGATGGTTCACTAGCGGCCTTGTTAGGTGCTTCTCCAGGAGCGAGTACCGCCGTTTCAATAATGTTGGAAGTTTTGCAGCGTTGTTTTCGTGAAAGGATGGCAAGTAATGACTGGCAAAAAAGATTGAGAACTCTTATCCCAAGCTTTGGGAAGGATCTTCAGGTCAATCAGTCATTACATGCAGAAATAAAGAAACGAAACAATGCTTTGTTGAATTTGATGTGAGCTGCTTCGAGTTATTTTGTTTTAAAGAGAGCTTGCTGTTTAAGATCCGATTAATTAGCTCTTTAAGCCCAAGCGAGAAACCGCAATCGCATGACAGACGTACCCGTTTCTCGCTTGAGAAACTTTTGCATAATTGCTCATATCGACCATGGCAAGTCGACATTGGCTGACAGACTTTTGCAGGATACCGGCACTGTTGCTGGTAGAGATATGCAGGATCAGTTTTTGGACAATATGGAGTTGGAAAGGGAACGGGGAATAACAATCAAACTGCAGGCCGCGAGGATGAATTACAAGGCTTTGGATGGAGAGAGTTATGTGCTGAATCTCATCGATACCCCTGGACATGTTGACTTCTCTTATGAAGTTAGTCGTTCGTTGCAAGCCTGTGAGGGAGCACTTTTAGTCGTTGATGCAAGTCAAGGCGTTGAAGCACAGACATTGGCGAATGTTTACTTGGCATTAGAAAATGATCTAGAGATTATTCCTGTACTTAACAAAATTGATTTGCCTGGATCTGACCCAAAGCGAATTAAAGATGAGATTGAGTCAATAATTGGTTTGGATACTTCAATGGCGATTTCATGTTCGGCTAAGACTGGGTTAGGAGTTCAAGAAATCCTTCAAGCAGTAGTAGATAGAATCCCTTCCCCAAAAGAATCCTTGGACCAGCCAACTAAGGCTTTGATCTTTGATTCTTATTACGACCCGTATAGAGGCGTAATAGTCTATTTCCGTGTGATTAGTGGCCGAATCAGCATTAAAGATAAGGTTCTTCTTATGGCTAGCGGGAAAAGCTATGAGCTAGATGAAATTGGTGTAATGACACCTGAAGAATGCCAAGTAAATGAACTTCATGCTGGAGAAGTTGGCTATCTTGCGGCGTCTATAAAAGCGGTTGCTGATGCAAGAGTGGGAGACACTATTACTTTGCTAAGCAGCCCTGCGGAGACTCCATTACCTGGATATACAGAAGCTAAGCCTATGGTCTTTTGTGGTTTATTTCCCACAGATGCAGATCAATATCCTGACCTACGTGAAGCATTGGACAAACTTCAGCTTTCTGATGCGGCTCTGAAGTATGAGCCTGAAACAAGCAGCGCTATGGGTTTTGGTTTTAGATGTGGTTTTCTTGGCCTTTTACATATGGAAATAGTTCAAGAAAGATTGGAGCGAGAATATGACCTGGACTTGATTGTTACAGCCCCTTCAGTGATTTATCAGGTAAATATGATTGATGGAAGTGTTCAAATGATTGACAATCCTGCGACACTCCCTGATCCACAAAAAAGAGACTCAATCGAGGAACCATATGTTCGTATGGAAATTTATGCACCAAATGAATACAACGGAGCTCTTATGGGACTTTGTCAGGAACGTAGAGGAGACTTCCTTGACATGAAATACATAACAACTGACAGGGTCACTCTTGTTTATGAGATCCCATTGGCAGAAGTTGTTACAGATTTCTTTGATCAAATGAAAAGTCGAACCAAAGGATATGCCTCAATGGAATATCATTTAATTGGTTATAAAAAGAATGAATTGGTTCGCTTAGATGTTTTAATAAATTCTGAAAAGGCAGATCCGTTAACTACAATTGTTCATCGTGAAAAAGCTTATTCGGTTGGTAAAGGATTGGTAGAAAAACTTAAAGAGTTAATTCCAAGGCAACAATTTAAAATTCCACTACAGGCATCTATTGGAAGTAGAATCATTGCCAGTGAAAGTATCAGTGCAATGCGAAAAGATGTTTTAGCAAAATGTTATGGAGGAGATATTTCTAGGAAGAAAAAACTTCTTAAGAAGCAAGCTAAGGGTAAGAAAAGAATGAAAGCAATGGGTAAGGTAGAAGTTCCACAAGAGGCTTTTATGGCAGTACTTAAGCTAAATCAGTAATACTAATTATTGGGCTTATAAAACTTTCAAAAAACTTACGCAACTAAGCTAGTTTTTTATCCTTTAAAAAAAATCCCTTTTGAACTAACTGATTTTGTAATTTGTCGGAAAATTCACCTATTGATGAAGTCTTCTGATTGTCACCTTTTGGCAAGTTTGTCCAAACCAATCCAGCAACTATCAATACTGCAACTGTAATTGTTAGCTCACCTACGGTGAAGCCATCGTTGTTTGAGCTCATAGGTTTTTTGCGACTTCTGGTATTTAAGCTCTTTTTAAGTTTATTTCTACCCTATAAGCTTGTTCTGGAACTTCTTTATTTATTTGATTTTTTCAGTTTTCAGAAAAACTTCTAAAAGAAGTCATGGGTGGTCTGGTCGCATGGCCAAGTGGGGTGCTTCTATCTTTGCCGTTTATTTAATTGCTGCTTGTCTAACTCCATTGATTTCAGCCTTGGGGATCTTGCCTGACTCAAATTTTGGGCTTGATAATGCTATTTATTCGCCTCCGTCACTCATTCATTGGTGCGGTACGGATCGATTGGGTAGAGATGTTTGTTTGAGGACCTTAGAAGCTAGCGGTATTGCACTACAAGTCGTGTTTTTGGCTGTAACTCTTGCTGTTGTTATTGGTGTGCCATTGGGTTTGATTAGTGGATATTTAGGAGGCCTTGTCGACAGAGTTTTGGTATTGCTAATGGACACTCTTTACACCATTCCGGTACTTCTTTTATCAGTTGTAATGGCCTTCTTATTAGGCAGAGGCATCCTAAATGCTTCGGTTGCCCTATGTGTTGTTTATGTTCCGCAGTATTTTCGTGTTGTCAGGAATCAAACAGCGCAAGTAAAGTCTGAGCTTTTTGTTGAGGCTGCCAGATCAATTGGTGCAAGTCCTTTATGGGTAATGAGAAAATATCTGTTTAGCAATGTAATTACATCTGTACCTGTTATTTTGACTTTAAACGCTGCTGATGCAGTTCTTGTCTTAGGAGGTTTAGGCTTTCTTGGTTTGGGCTTGCCAGAGTCTGTGCCTGAATGGGGGAGTGATTTGAACATGGCTCTTTCTGCCGTTCCCACAGGTGTCTGGTGGACGGCCCTATTTCCTGGAATGGCAATGTTTGGTCTAGTTCTTAGTCTCTCTTTCCTGGGTGAAGGCATTGAGGCTTGGGTAAGTGAATCGAAAGATCTAAGCCGAAAGTTCTAAAAAAGGATCCCCTTGAGTTGTTTAATTCTTGAAGGTTATTTTTGTGTTTAAATTCACTATTAAATACGTTTAATTGTTCTAGGAATATCTCCTATGATTTCACCCGTATCATTCAATTCTGGATATTTACGACCTTTATTTTGATACCAAGATGCTATTTCGGGATAGGCCCATTCAAAAATAGTTTGTTTATACAATTCACCTTCAACACCTTCACCATTCTTAGGCGTTATTCCTGCACTTTCTCTTTGCCGTAATGCTTCAAAAAGCAGAGTTGCTCCTGCAACTGATACATTTAAAGACTGCACCATTCCTCGCATAGGAATGAAAATTGATTCATCCATTAACTTAGTAGCGGTTGAGCTTAAACCCCACTTTTCTGCTCCTAGAACAAATGCTGTGGGTTTAGTAAAGTCACATTCTCGATAATCGATCGAACTGACATCCAAATTTGTCCCATATAGCCTAAATCCTCTACCTTTTAATTTCTTAACCGCATTTTCAATGCTTTTGTGCTGAATAAACTTCACCCATTTTTGACTTCCTTGAGCAGTGCTATTGAAAGTGTTGGTTTTATCCCCTTGGGAGACTGAATGGGCTTCAAGTATTCCCACTGCATCACAACTACGTAATATTGCAGATAGGTTGTGAGGCTTCTCAACATCTTCTACCAATATTGTGAGATCTCCCATGCGAGAATTAAGCACTGTTTTTAAGCGTTCAAATCGCCGTGGTAATAAAGACATGAATGTAAAAGCATTCATTAAAGATGTACTAGAACTTAACTCCTAGAAGCCATTCTGGTATTGCCCTAAGAATAAGCCCTTAGGTTTATTTTTTGTCTAATGATTTATAAGTTCCTAATGTAAGGAGGGCAAAAATTACAGTAGTGCATTAAATACATAAGAAATTAGAACCCAACTTTAATTCTTGAATCAGGGGAAAGAGTTTTATGAAGGACTATTTCCTTACCTTTTGATAATTGGAGATTGCTTTTTTTATGACATTCATAATGATTGCTAAAAAGAGCAGTGTTATTAGTCATAATTATTTGATCTGCTATAAGCCTCAAAGATTTTTTGGATTTGATCTCTGGTGAAAAATTAAAAACCGGTTTGCTTTCCAGAATGGTTGCATGGAAGGTTTTGCAAGCTGTAGCTGCAGGAGCATATGCAGATGTAGCTCTTGAGCGCTCTTTAAGAAAATATCAATTAAGTTCTTTAGATCGGAATCTTGCGATGGAAATAGCTTATGGCGCAATCCGCCAACGCTATTTGCTTGATTGCTGGATTGATTGTTATGGAAAAGTCTCATCTTTGAAGCAGCCTCCAATGCTCCGTTGGTTGCTTCATCTTGGTCTATATCAACTGTTGTTTATGGAGAGAATACCGCCGGCGGCAGCAATCAATTTGACTGTTGAATTAGCAAAGAAAAGCAAGTTGGTGCGATTAGCCTCTGTTGTCAATGGAGTTCTTCGTGCTGCTCAGCGAGCAATAGAGTTAGGTAACGAGCTTCCTGAGCCAACTTCGCTTGCAGAAAAATTAGCCCAAAAATATTCATTCCCTTTTTGGTTGGCTGAAAACTTGATCAATTGGAAAGGTTTAGTTGAGGCTGAAAGTTTTGCTAAAGCATCCAACCAAAAGCCAACATGTGATTTGAGGGTTAATCGTTTACGTGCTACCCCTCAAAGTGTGAAAGCTTTGTTTGATGAAGCATGTATTACCAGCAGTTTTATAGATAGTTGTCCAGATGGGATAGAGGTTTCAGCTGGTCTAGGGGATATGCGCAAATGGCCTGGTTTTCAAGAGGGGTTTTGGTCTGTGCAAGACCGATCGGCTCAGTTGATTACACCATTATTGAACCCACAGCCAGGACACCGCATACTTGATGCCTGCTCTGCTCCAGGTGGAAAGTCGACACATTTAGCTGAATTAATTAACAACCAAGGAGAAATTTTGGCTATAGATCGTTCCCCTGGGCGTTTAGGTCGGGTATCGACTAATGCTGATCGACTTGGCTGCGACTGCATAAAAACCCTTGCAGCAGATTCTTCTTTGCTGCTTAAGCAGAAGCCCTCATTGAGAGGGACGTTTAATCGAATTCTGCTGGATGCACCTTGCTCTGGATTAGGGACTTTATCTAGACATCCAGATGCACGTTGGAGAATTTCTCCTGCTCGAGTGGATGAGCTTGTCGCTTTGCAATCGAAATTACTTGAAGGAATTTTCCCTTTACTATCTCCCGGTGGAAGAATGATTTATTCAACTTGTACAATTCATCCAGAGGAAAATAATAATCTAATTATGAATTTTCTTTCAATTCATCCAAGTTTAAAGTTAGTAGATGAGAAACATATATGGCCTGATGTCTATAAGCATGGAGATGGCTTTTATGCTGCGGTTTTGGAACTTATGTAAATAACTCATCTATGTCTTTGGTTTCTCTGGAAAATATTTAATCTGAAAATCATCTTCTATTTTACTCATGAAATTATGCCATGCCCAAGCAGCTTCTCCACTCCCTCTCTTTGTCTCTTGATTATTGTCATAGCCAAACCATATGCCTGTTGTTAGCTGTGGTATTGAACCTATAAACCATAGATCTCTTCCGCTTTCAGATGTACCAGTTTTTCCGGCCACGGGCCTTCTCTTTAGTGCTGCAAGTTTACCTGTCCCACTGTTTACTACCTCTTGAAGCATCCAGTTCATAGTGTCTGCTATTTCTGGCTTTAAAACAGTTGAGGCTTTTTTATGGTGTAAGTCATGTCTCCATAAAAGTATATCTCCAGGACCTCTGATTTCTTCAAATGGTGTAGGCTCTTTATAGTTACCTCTGTTTGCCAGCGCTGCATATGCCGCTGTCATTTCTAAGACAGTTTGTTCATAAGCACCTATTGCTAGAGGTAGATACTTGCCTAGAAATCTATCTTCTCCAATCCCAAGATCAGTGGCAATAGATATAACTGAATCAAAGCCAATTTTCTCTAATAGTTGCACAGCAACAATATTTGATGAGTTTTTGAAAGCATCAGAGAGAGAAACTTTACCCAAATATTTATTGCCAAAGTTTTTAGGGCAATAACCATTCCAGCATTTTGGCCTGTCATTAAATACGTCTTCAGGTTTTATCCCTGAATTAAGTGCAGCTGTAAAAGGAAAGATTTTGAAAGTTGAGCCTGGAGATCGCAATGCTTGAGTGGCTCTATTGAATTGGGTACTTCCAAAATCCTTGCCTCCAACAAGTACCCTTACAAGTCCACTATTGGGCTGTATAGAAACTATTGCACCTTCTAAATTGCCCGATGCTTGCTTTTTGATGACTTCCTTTGCTTTTACTTGCCAATCGAGGTTGAGACTGGTGCGGATTTTGAGCCCCCCCACTTCTAGTTGCTCAGGAGTTAAGAGAAGAGGTAATTGTTGACTAGCCCAACTAGTAAAGAATGGTGCTGAGCTATTGAAATATTTTGGCTTGGCTGGCTTTAGATTAAGTGGACTGTTTAATGCTGAGGAAAATTGTTTTTTTGATATAAATCCCTCATTAAACATTTTGTTGAGAACAATTGTTCTTCTCTTTAGCGATAAGTCAGGATTAACAAGAGGAGAATAGAAAGAAGGTGCAGGGGGAAGCCCTGCAATTAATGCGATCTCTTGTAAGTTTAAAAGTTGAGGAGGCTTAGTAAAGTAAATCCAAGCAGCATCCGCAATCCCGTAAGCTCCAGAACCTAGATAGACATTATTTAAGTATTGCTCGATGATCTCTTGTTTACTTAGTTGTCTTTCTAATTTGTAAGCAAGCGCAGCTTCTTTTAGCTTTCGAGTTAGAGTTCTGTCTTGGCTTAGAAAAACAGTTCTTGCAAGCTGTTGTGTGATAGTGCTTCCACCTTGAATAACCCTTCTTTTTTGGAAATTATTAATTAGCGCTCTACTAATACCCCACATATCTACCCCTTTATGTTTATAAAATCTTCTGTCTTCTGCCGCAATAAAGGCTTTTGTTATTAAAGGAGGCATTTCTCCTGCGATAACTTTTTCTCTTGAAGTGGGACCTAGCTTTTGAATAACCTTTTCATTGCTTGAAAGAAATATTATGCTTCCTGGTCTTCTAAACCTTGAGACCATTGAAGAATCAGGGAGAAACGAATCAAGTGCATCTCCTGTAAATTTTTCTGCGAAGGCAACTCCAGATCCAATTGTCAAAGATGTTATGGCAACAAAAAGCCAATGACGGCTTTTAGACCTCACAGAACTTGTATAAGAGAGCTATGTCCAATAGCTATAGCAGTTACAAGCATTCCAAGTATTAGAAAAGGTTGTGCACTTGCTTGATACTTCACATCAAAAGCCAATGGATCTCTAAGTAGCCAAATATCTTGAAATGTTATTTGAGGAATGATTAATAAAACTAGTATTACAGAAGCAAAATGCTGGCCAATGGAAACCAAGACTACAACCATTGCAAGTTGAAAAATATCTATCATTCCTGCACTAATCCAACTGGCATTTTTAATACCAAATACAACTGGCAAAGAATTTAGCCCCAAAGCTTTATCACCTTCCACGCTCTTAAAATCATTGATAATTGCAATACCTAAACCTGCCAAACTATAGGCAAGAGTTAATAGCGCTGTGACCCATGTGAGTTGGCCAAATAGGGCCTGCCCAGCCCACCATGGAAGAGCTATGTAGCTTGCTCCAAGGGCATAATTTCCCAGCCAACCATTTTGTTTAAGTTTAAGTGGAGGCGCTGAGTAGATATAACTTACAAATGAACCTCCTAAAGCAAGTAATAGAACTGAAGGTGTTGAGTGACCAGCCCAGCGATCAAGTCCATATGCAACTATTAATCCTCCCAACAAAAGCACCCAAATTTGTAGCTTCACTTGAAAGAGTGAAATTGCTCCTGAAGGTATTGGTCTGTTTGGTTCATTAATGGCATCTATCTCTCTGTCGTAATAGTCATTTATGGTTTGAGTGAATCCGGCAAGAAGGGGGCCACTCATGATCATGCATGATATTGATGCAATTACATAGGAAATGCGCCATTCATAATGCCCACTGGCTGCAGCACCGCAAATAACTCCCCATAAAAGCGGAATCCACGTAATTGGCTTCATTAGCTGCAAGCGCAGCTTCCAAATGTTTTTTGTTTCAGATGCTCCTTTTATTCCAAGGAGTTGACGTGCGTCGCTCACTCCTTTTGCCTCAGGCTTGAATGATTTCGTCAGCAAAGAACCAGCTAGTTGATCCATCACTGAGTTCAAGAACTAACCCTATCCCTGTTCCATCTGTCATTTTGTAATCTAAAACTCTTCCTCGCGGATTGTTTGAGAGGGTATCCAATAGGGGGGTTGGGATGCGATCTCGCACTCTGTCAAGCTTGACAGTGACATTTGAGCCAATTCTGTTGAGGGTTGCCGTCTTTGACATGGCCTACAGGCTTAGTTCGTGGCGCAACCTTAACAGTTTCCTCTCCTTTAATTAAATGGTTGCCCTTCGATTGATTCCATGTCTTGATGTTGCCGAAGGCCGAGTAGTGAAGGGTGTGAACTTCTTAGGCTTGCGAGATGCGGGGGACCCAGTAGAGCTTGCATGCTCTTATAGCCAAGAAGGTGCAGATGAATTGGTCTTTTTAGATATTGCGGCTTCTCATGAAGGAAGAACCACACTTATAGAAATGGTGAGAAGAACAGCTGAATCAGTAACCATTCCCTTTACTGTTGGTGGTGGGATTAATTCTGTAGAAGGAATAAGAGAGTTGTTAAGAGCTGGTGCAGATAAGGTGAGTCTAAATTCCGCAGCAGTTCGCTCCCCGCAACTTGTTGAGCAGGGAGCAAAACTTTTTGGCTGTCAATGCATAGTTGTAGCTATAGATGCAAGAAGGAGAAATGCAACCAAATTAGGATGGGATGTTTATGTCAAAGGTGGGAGAGAGAATACGGGTATAGATGTTGTTGAATGGGCAAAACAGGTTGCTGATTTAGGTGCTGGAGAAATACTTTTAACCTCAATGGATGGTGATGGCACTCAGGCTGGCTACGACGTAGAACTTACAAGAATTGTTGCAGAATCTATTGATATACCTGTAATTGCTTCTGGTGGCGCAGGCAGCCTAGAGCATATTTATGAGGCATTTAATGATGGGAAGGCTTCTGCTGCCTTATTGGCATCATTGCTTCATGATGGTGTCTTGAAAATTGAAGAGATAAAGACATTTTTAGCTCAAAAATCATTGTTAGTTAGGCCTATTGAGAAATGATCTTATGACTTTTCTATTTCATTTAACTAGAGCTATAAAATAGATTCCTCTTTTGCAATTAATATCTCAGCCACACCATCCCTTTGAATTAAATATGATTGATTTTCTTACTTTCTCTTGAGAAAGCAATTTTTGCGTATAAAACTCAATATAAGCTGTGTCGCAATAATTGATTATTTAGGATTTAATCAATAGAAGACGAAGAAATCCTCTTGGTCTTAAATTTATATGAAACCTGGAGATCCCAAGGCTGTACAAAAACTTTTTGATTCTGTTGCGCCTAGCTATGACTTATTAAATGATTTGCTTAGCTTCGGACTTCATAGAGTTTGGAAAAAACAATTGCTTTTATGGCTTGCTCCCACGGCTGGGGAGCAATGGCTAGATCTTTGCTGTGGGACAGGTGACTTGGCTTTTGCTCTCGCTCGTAAGATTCGTCCAGGTGGAAGGGTTTATGGAGTTGATTCAGCCCAACAACCATTGGATCTGGCTCGAAAACGAGGAATTGAAGAATCTTGCCCAGATATTTATTGGCTAAAAAAAGATGCTCTAAATACAGGGCTTCCTCCTTGTGCGTTTGACGGAGCTGTAATGGCTTATGGATTGAGAAACCTTACAGACCCTTTGGCAGGCTTCAAGGAGATTCATCGTCTTTTAAAGCCAGGCTCAAGAGCTGGAGTGCTGGACTTTAGCCATTGCCCAGAAGGGTCAAAAAGAGCACTTTTTCAGCGTTTTTACTTAAGGAAGATAGTTGTACCTATTGCTGCAACAATTGGATATAGAGAGCAATATGAATATTTAGAAAAAAGTTTGAGGAATTTTCCTATAGGTTCCGTGCAAGAAGAATTGGCCTTAGAGGTCGGTTTTAGGACTGCAGCTTATCGATCTTTGGCGGCAGGGCAAATGGGAGCATTGATTCTAAATACTTAAATTTTTCTTGGCGTACAGGTGCTTTTTTTGTTAAGCATAATGCCTATAGAATTTCTTTAGATATATATTCTTTCTCAAGCTGAATTATGAAATGACTTTGATTCAGCCAATTGTGCTCAAGTTGAAATGTACCTAATTAAAGATTTCTCTAGACAACATATTGGTTATGTAATAAAATATACAAATCCAATTG
>QCFX01000025.1 GCA_003280105.1 Prochlorococcus sp. AG-363-N20 | reverse complement strand
AAAGGTTGTCGCGGAATCAATACGGCTATCAATGTTTAAAGATCTTAGGTTCAGAAGTGATCCAGATCCTATTAACAATCCTGAGAAAATTGAATTACTTGGCTTATCTAAAGTAGAAAACTCAGTACTTTCTGAAGTCTCGTCTATTTGCTCAGGCGTTGAACTTGCAAGGGAATTGGTAGGTGCACCTCCTAACAGACTTACCCCATCTGAACTCGCCAAAACTGCTGTTTCGATAGGTAAAACATATAACTTAGAAAGCGAGGTTTTAGAAGAAGCAGACTGTGAAAAGAAAGGAATGGGCGCTTATCTTGCAGTTTCCAAAGGGTCCGATCTTCCCCCAAAATTCATTCATTTGACTTACAAGCCAAAGGGAGATATCAATCATCGAGTGGCACTAATAGGGAAAGGCCTCACGTTTGACTCCGGAGGGTACAACTTAAAAGTAGGGGCAGCTCAAATAGAAATGATGAAGTTTGACATGGGTGGTAGCGCCTCAGTCCTTGGAGCCGCAAGAGCAATTGCAGAAATTCGTCCTAAAGGAATAGAAGTTCACTTCATTATTGCTGCATGTGAAAACATGGTTAATGGCTCTGCTGTTCATCCAGGGGACATTGTCAAAGCCTCTAATGGCAAAACTATTGAGATCAACAACACAGATGCAGAGGGAAGGTTGACACTTGCAGATGCACTCGTATATGCATGCGCACTAAAGCCTGATGCAATCGTTGACCTTGCAACATTGACGGGTGCTTGTGTCATCGCACTTGGAGACGATATTGCGGGACTCTGGACCGAAAGCGATGGACTTGCGAAAGAGCTCACCAATTCAGCCAAGGATGTTGGAGAAGGTCTATGGAGAATGCCTCTGCCTAATTCATACAAAAAAGGCTTGAAATCAATGCTTGCAGATATAAAAAATACTGGGCCAAGAGCTGGGGGGTCTATCACTGCTGCACTTTTTCTTAGAGAATTTGTAGATAGTTCAATTAAGTGGGCTCATATAGATATTGCCGGCACAGTTTGGAGTGATAAAGATAAGGGTTTGTCCCCTGCTGGCGCTACAGGGTATGGAGTTAGGACTTTAGTGAGTTGGATTTTAGGATACTCAAATTAATTATTATAAAAAGAAGATTTGATTAAAAACATCACTGAAACCAATAAATTGTTTAGATACACAAAATCTAAACTTCTTGTTTTTAGTTGATTCAGAGTTAAGAAGCCGCCACTGAAAAAGACTCGCTTCTCTCTTGCATCCTGTCAGCAAATGATCTTCTACGAGGACTCTCAAGTGCGTGAATTTGCCAGCGCGCTCTATCAGAGCAAGATGAAAGAGCTCTATCTAAATCATCAGAAGCATGCTTAGGGGTTGAATATGGTCCGATATGACGAGTAACGAGACCATCCTTGATTGTCAGAAGATACATACAACTCCTTCCTATAACCACCAAGCATGGTAGGAAATTGAGCGGAAGAAGGGATGGGTAGAAACCCGCATATTCTGCAAAAGAAAATAAGCACAAGAGAGGCGGATCTCTTAATCTTTTCTTTAGATTTAGAAGGTTTTCAGCTCCATTCCTGGTCTGTGCGTGCTTTTTCGTTCCATAATTTTTCTAATCGCAAATCCCTTCCGCAGCTATACCTATAAAAATTGTATTTAAGAGGATTTAATTGAGCATAATTTTGGTGATAATCCTCTGCTAACCAAAATTTTGAGCGAGATCTTATTTCAACCTTTATTTCTTTAACTGGCTGATTCAACTCCTTAGCAGCCATTTCTAAGCTATTCATAGCAGCAGTTCTTTGACTTTCATCGTTGGTAAAAACAACAGGTCGATAAGAATCACCTCTATCACAAAACTGTCCTTCCCCATCCAATGGGTCAATATTGCGCCAATAACTTCTCAATAAATTCTCGTAATTCATTTTCTCAGTGTCGAAGAGTACCTTTACAACTTCTTGGTGACCAATATGGTTTTGATAGGTAGGACTATCAAGTTCACCTCCAGAGTATCCACTTTCTGCTGATATCACTCCTGTGAGTTCTTCTAAATCATGCTCCAAGCACCAAAAGCAACCACCCGCAAAAACAGCTTCCTGCTCTTGTGCAAATAAATAACTAGGGCATGCTGTCAAAAAAAGAATCAACGCAATCATAAAGAATGCATTTTTGACCAACTTGTAAAAGCTTTTCATTGGTTTAAAGAGTTAAGGATTTCCTTTGCAGCCCTAGTCGTAACTCCAGGATCACCAAGAACTTTTCTAAGCCTTGAATATCCTTCAAGCATATCTTTACGAGCTTGAGAGTCTTCAAGTAAAGAACTTGCTAAGTCAAACAAAGAGTCTGCTTTAAAATCATTTTGCACAAGTTCAGGAACCAACCTCTCCTTCAAAATAAGATTTACTGGTGAAATATGATCTACATTAAATCGTAAAACTTTCTTAGCCAGAAAAGCAGTCATTCTACTTACTTTATACCCCACAATTTGCGGAACGTTATTTATAGCTAATTCCATATTAATCGTGCCAGATTTCCCTAATGCCAAGTCTGCCGCCGAGAAAAGAAATGGTTTTAAAAAATCCGTCTCATTTGCAGGAATAACTCTCCCAGAAACTCCTGCCGCATCTAATTGCTTAGCCAAAGGAGCTTCGAAGGCTTTTAGTCCAGCAGGAACAAGAACTTGCAGGGAAGGATCTTTCTGCTGCAAAAGGGAAGCAGCTTTAGCCAAAGTTGGCATGATGTATCGGAGTTCCTGTGGTCTTGAAGCTGGCAAGATCAACAACAGCTTTTGGTCAGGCCTCAGTTCAAGACGATCAATTGCTTTTGCTCGCTCTGGGAGGGGTTTCAGGTTATCGATCATCGGATGACCTACCCAGCTCACATTGCCTCCTCTATTCGCATAAAAATCAGCTTCAGTTTTAAAAATTGCAAGTATTTTGTCAGTGAAGCCAATCAAATCGGTTGTTCCAGAGTCACCTAATCGCCAAGCCCATTCTTGAGGTGCAATGTAATAGATAATGGGTAATTTGCTTTTGCTTTGCTTCAACTTATTCCCCAAGCGAATATTTGGGCCCATGTAATCGATCAGAACAGCAGCATCTGGCGGGTTTTCTTTCAAGTATTCATCAACTTTCTTTTGAATCCTCAATGTTGGCAAAAGTAGTGGTAAAGCTTCCAAAAAGCCAATAGCACCAATTGGTGCAGTATCTGCAATTAATTTGGCACCTGCAGCCTTCATGCGAGGACCACCCAAAGCAACAATTTCAAGCGATAAGGAACGATTTGCCGCTTCTTTTAGCAAAGCTTGTATTAAAAAACTTCCTTGCAAATCTCCAGAAATTTCTCCAGTACTAATGAGCAGTCGCATTAGCAGTTTGATGAAAGCAACGATGGCATAGGGCCTCTACGCCCTTTCTGAATTGAAGCTTCAAGAAAGGAGCATAGATGTTCCGACGCTGGCATAAGTTTGGCTTCTCTTGCCAAAGAAAGTCCTCGAACTAAAACATGTTCAGAGCGAAATAATAAATTCCAGATTTCTTGCAGTTGCCTGAGTTCTCCACCTTCCAGATTGAGCAAATCGCTGCGTTTAAGACCTACACGATTTAAACCTCGAATTCTTCCAGGGTGTCCTTCTACTAAGCAATACGGAGGTACATCTCTTTCAACTCTTGTCATACCTCCAACCATTGCCAAGCGACCTATATGCACAAATTGATGAATTCCTAAGCAACCTCCAATTACAGCTCGATCTTCGATCGAAACATGACCAGCCACCTGTATTCCATTGGACATAACAATGCGATTACCAAGAAGAGAATTATGACCTAAATGGCAGTAAGCCATTAGCAAATTCCCATTACCAATTCTCGTCTCGTCTCCTTCTTCAGTAGCCCTATTAATAGTTACGCATTCTCTAATTGTATTGTCGTTCCCAATCACAACTTGGGTAGGTGCACCTTTGTATTTAAGGTCTTGAGGTTCTAGTCCTAAGCAAGCTCCAGGGAAAACCCGATTTCGAGAACCAATGGTAAGGCGACCATCCAAAACAACATTAGGTCCGATCCAAGTTTGAGAACCAATCTTGACTTCACCTCCAACTACCGCACCAGGACCAATAACCACTCCATGGTCAAGCTCTGCTTTTGGATCGACAACTGCCAAAGGGTGAACTTCAGTTGGCTGATCTAAAGCCAAAGTCGAAAAGTTATCACGTTCATTCATAGTCCTCAATCCACCAATGAGAACATAAGTTCGCCGGAGCAAACCAGTTGGCCATCGACCTTTGCTTCTCCTTGAACTTTTCCAAAACGCTTTCTTTTTAGACTTATAAGCTCACAAGAAATTATCAGTTGGTCACCTGGGACAACAGGCCTTCTAAAGCGAACACCATCAATACCTGCAAAAACGAAAAGACCGTCAGGAAGGTCAGGCATCTGAGTGACAATTAAACCCCCTACTTGCGCCATCGCTTCAACAATTAAGACTCCTGGCATCAAAGGCCTATCAGGGAAATGCCCTTGAAACTGAGGTTCATTGAGCGTCACATTTTTAATAGCCACTGCTTTCTTTCCAGGATCATGCTCGATAACACGATCAACAAGTGCAAAAGGATAGCGATGCGGCAAAAGCCCCATAATTTGTTCACTAGTAAGCATCACAGAGTTAGAAGAAGAGTCAATCAAGAAAAATCACCTCGGAGTACATTCTTGGAGAAGAGCCGTGGCCAACTGAGAATGGAGTCCATGCGAACCCTTGTAAACGATCACTTGGGCTTTAGGGAATCCGCAAAGAGCCAAATCACCAATTAAGTCCAAGAGTTTATGGCGAATAGGTTCATCAGCAAATCTCAAAGGAGGATTCAGCCACCGCTCATGGTCACATACCAAAGCATTTTCTAAGGTTCCACCTCTGATTAAGCCAGCTGCCTTGAGCTGATCCAACTGATCAATAAATCCAAATGTCCTTGCAGGGGCTATGTCTTGAACAAATCGACTTGGTGTTAGGTCAATAGATAACATTTGTTTGCCTATCGATGGATAGGGGAAATCAATAATTCCTACCAAAGAAAATTTTTCAGAAGGTGTCGCACAAATCACACTATTGCCTCTATTAATTGCTATAGGCTTACCTAATGAAATTGGTAATTCTCTAGGGGTTGGCGCAGGAGTCAAACCTGCTTCAGAAATTGCCTCAACCCAGCAAAGAGCAGACCCATCCAAAAGAGGAATTTCTTCACCTGAAACTTTTATATTTACATGGGTGAGACCACAACCTGCTAGTGCTGCCAGTAGGTGCTCAACAGTGGCAAGTCGATGATTTCCAACTTGAAGAGTTGTACACAATTGACTCTCAAGTACTTGGCCTGCTTTAAGCCTTAAAGGTAGATCTGGACTATCAACCCAAGAAAGATAAAAACCTACTTTTTCAGAAGGGCCTAGAGAAACTGAACACTCGTTTCCGCTATGCAATCCAATTCCTTGGCGCGAAACAACTTGAGCAAGTGTCCAGGCTCCTTCATAGTTTTGAGGTAAAAAGCTCACTAGAATTTCCAACCAACTCCTAAGTTGAAACGCCAATCTCCATCAAAATCTCTTTTAGCTCCCTCTAAGCGCAATGGCCCAACTGGTGTGTTAACAATTAGGCCTGCTCCTGGAGAGAATCCAGAACCATTTTTACCCAAAAGTTCTCCTGGTTTGCCTGGAACATTGGCTTGGGAGTCAAAATCTGTTGCTCCATCCACAAAGACTGCTCCAGAAAGCAACTTCCAAATAGGAAACCTATATTCAACAGTTGCTTCACCAAAGCTTCTTCCTACTCCCAGGTCACAACTATTCCATCCCCTCACCGAACTTGATCCGCCTAAACAAAATGCCTCATATGGTGGAAGTTCTCCGACTATTGTTCCAGCTTTAACTTGAACTCCAATTGCCTGAGGACAATTTCTTTGTTCTCCTCTCTTTGGGCGGCATCCCTTGGCAATCTTCAACCAATTGACTGGGAAAAAATGAGAATAGCTAGCTTTCGCTCTATTAAAGGTTGGAGAGTCCTCACCGACAGAAACATATTGCTCACTTCCTAAACTCAAAAAGTCTCCTGTTGTGGGATTTCTGGGGTCATTTAAGGTATTGAAAGTTGCAGCTGTTCTTATACCAATCAAAGTGTTTTCTGTTGCGCAGTTAAATGAAACACAAATCACATCATTGTTAGGAGCAGAGCCATCTTTTAAATTATTTATAGAGACACCATAAGGACGCGAGTTACCTGCATAATCAATAGGCTCTACTTGTTGGAAATTCATCCCAACAAGTACATTCCAAGTTGCCTTTTTATAAGGATTTCCACCATTTAAAGGCCTCGCGAAAGAAAAAGTTCCTCCTTTTCTTTGAAGAGCTACAGAATCGCCATCGTAATCAAACCAACTCTTAGTTGAATCACCATCCTTTGCTGCAGCAACTGAAGCGTACTTAGGGGTGGTATTAAATCCATGGGCTGTAGAGCCAATGTCATAAGCATTTCCATTATTGTTAGGTGCGTCGTAATAATCAGCCACGCTTCGAATACTTCCTCCTGATTGACTCCGAAATTCTTGTGGTACCTCCCTACTTATAAACAATGAAGTTCTAAAAGAAGTCCGGTATTTATCTCCCCTAATCCATGGGTCTGCAAATGAGAAGTTAACCAAACCACCATATTGTCCATAAGTAAAGTTCAAACTAGTTTTCCAAGCCCTGCCAAAGAAGTTTGTTTCTTCTAGCCCTATTTGGCCAAAGGCACCTTGCCCTCCGCTATAACCAATGCCACCGGAAAGAGAGCCAGTTGATTGCTCAGTAATACCTAGAACTATAATTACTTTGCCTGTCTCTCCAATAACAGGTCTCAATGTTACTTTTACATCACTTAAAAGCGATGTTCCATATAATCTCTTAATATCTTGCTCCAATTGGTTTCTATTAAAAACATCATTCGTTTTTAGAGATATTTCTCTTCTAATAACCCAAGGTCGTGTTTTACCTTTTATCGGCTTTCCATCTTCATTTACTGCCTCACCATCTTTATTTAAGAAATTAATTTCAACGCCTGCAACTGTTCCTTCTACAACTGTTAATTGAACAATGCCCTCTGGGGTGACTCTATTTGGACCTGAGATACGGGCCAAAGAATAACCTTCATTTGAGTACCATCCCTTCAATTCTTTCATCCTGATTCGAAGAACATTAAGGTTTAAAGTCTTCCCAAAATCAGCGCTAAAAACATCATTAATGACTTGAGCAGGGAGCTTTGAATTTTTCGGTGAAATCTCAATCCTTTTCAGGATTGGATTAGGATCAACTTGAACTAAGAGTTGAACACCTAAAGGACTATTAATAGGTTCTACACGAGCACCAGTAAACCAGCCTGTTGAATAAATAGCATCCAGATCTAACTTTAAATCTTTTCTATTAACAGTATTCCCAGGACGAACACTCATTGCATCGTAGGCAGCAAATTCCAAACGTTCCTTGTCTGGATGATCATCTAGGCCTTCAATGATCACTTCAGTTATTAAAACTCTCGGATCAGAAGGATCATCCTTCGAAGAATTATCTGTTTGGTCTTCCTCAGTAAAAGGAATAAATTGTCTATTACTAGGATCCTGGAATTCATTAGAATCCATGAACTGAGCCAAATGGAAATCAGCAACTTTTTCGACCCGTAGATCCAAGTCTTCTTTTTTTTCTGGGAATGCTGTAAATCCAGCGGCAACAGCAAGCGCTGGAAGGGCTAAGGCCAAGCGATACGACTCTCGCCGAGAAAGCCAAGAAAGACTGTTTTTAGAGAATCTGCGCATGAATCAAGGAAGCCTGAACAAGTGTTGCCAAAACTTCCGCTGACCTTAACTGCAATTGCCTGGGTTTGAGGAGGGGCCTTGTATACGTTTGAGAATCTCCCCGTAGGCTCTGACCACCCCTCCTAAGTCCTCACGGAAGCGATCTTTATCAAGAATTTTCGCCTTAGGGTCTTGATTACGTTTATCCCAAATCCTGCAGGTGTCTGGGCTTATCTCATCCGCAACAAGAATTTCACCCTCAGGGCCAAGCCCAAACTCCAACTTAAAATCGACTAAGACAAGGTCTATTTGTTCAAAAAAAGATTTCAAAAGATCGTTAATTTGTCTAGCTAATCTTTCGATTTCAAAACGTTGATTGGCTGACACTAACTTCAATCTCTCTAATCTCGCCTCAGTAAGGAGGGGATCAGCTAACTCGTCGTCCTTGTAATAGAGATCCAGCAAAGGTGGCTCTAATTGTGTGCCTTGGGCAATTGGAGTCTGTTTGCATAGTGATCCTGTAGCAATATTGCGAATCACAACTTCCAGAGGAATTATTTTGGCTAACTTCGCGACCATACGCGCATCCCCAGCCTGGTAGAGAAAGTGTGTAGGTATTTGATTTGCTTCAAGCAGTTCAAATAAATGAACTGAAATTTGGCAATTAATTGCTCCTTTCCCTTCCAATTCCTCGCGTTTTAAAGAGTTAAAAGCTGTAGTGTCATTTTTAAATTCGACCAAGACCTGATCTTCCTGGTCGGTCTTAAAAATCCTTTTAGCCTTGCCTTCATATATCAGCTGCTGTGATATTGGTTTTTGAGGAACCATTTAAAAAATTGAATAAGAAGGGAATTTAAGGGAAGAGAGGATTTTCTCGCCAACATGCAGAGATTCTCTTTCATGAAACACCTGATCTTCAAGAAAAGCTGCTTTTTTTATCCCTAGAGTCCTTAATTACTCTCGCTATAAGAAAGCATTGCAAACTTTATTCACCAGCTCGGGAACATTTCAATGCCACGCTCCAAACATGCAAATCCTGCCATGACTTCACTAAAAAGGGTTCTTGTCATTGGTAGTGGTGGCCGTGAAAACTCCCTTGCATGGGCAATAAAAAAATGCAGTGTTGTCGAAGATGTTTGGGTATCACCAGGAAATGGTGGGACTAAAAACCTATCTGGCTGCAAACAACTACTTATAGAAGAACAAGATTTTGAAAGCCTCAAAGAAGTAACCATTTCAAAGAACATCGATTTAGTAGTTATTGGGCCAGAAGCTCCTTTAGAAGCTGGGCTGGCTGATTTTCTTAGGGATGCAGGCATAGCAGTCTTTGGCCCTGGAGCTAAAGGAGCTCAATTGGAGGCAAGCAAATCTTGGGCCAAGGAGCTCATGAGAGATGCAAATATTCCCACCGCAAAATATTGGGCCGTTGGCTCACAAGAAGAAGCCTTGTCAATTCTCAAAAAAAATGAATGTGCTTTAGTTGTAAAGCTTGATGGGCTTGCGGCGGGGAAAGGGGTAATCGTTCCAAGCACACTTGAAGAGACAGAAGAAGCCATCAAAGCCGCTTTTAAAGGAGAATTTGGCTCGTCAGGGCAAAAACTTTTACTGGAAGAACGACTAGAAGGTCCGGAAGTCTCTGTTTTTGCATTATGCGATGGAGAAAGATTCATCATTCTTCCCACTGCTCAAGACCACAAAAGGCTCAAAGAAGGAGATAAAGGTCCAAATACAGGAGGCATGGGCTCATATGCCCCAGCGCAGATTCTTAGTGACAAGCAACTTAAAGAAGTTGCTGAGTTAATTCTTGAACCCACTCTAAAAGCATTGAAAGATAAAAATATCGACTATCGAGGGGTCATTTATGCAGGGCTAATGGTCACATCTCAAGGCCCAAAAGTGATTGAATTCAATTGCCGCTTTGGTGATCCAGAGTGTCAAACACTCATGCCATTAATGGGTGCAGAACTGGCCGATGTACTTCATGCATGTGCTCTTGGAACTTTAGATAAAGCACCTAAACTCTTTATTAAAAATGAATGTAGTGCATGCGTCGTGGCTGCCGCTGGCGGGTATCCAGAGTCACCATCAAAAGGTAATTACATCAAAATCGATATTCCTGCAGACGATAAGGTTCAACTTTTCCATGCAGGGACTCGGCGGAATGAGTCAGGAGAGCTGTTTACAGCAGGTGGAAGAGTTCTATCGGTTGTGGCTCAATCAGACAGCTTTGACAAAGCATTCGCTAAGGCTTATCAAAATATGGATAGAGTTGATTTTGAAGGAATTACTTATCGTCGAGACATTGGGCATCAAGTTCGCCAGTCCGAAAATGTATCAAAGTAGATAGGATTAATGGCAAATACAAAATCGCCAGCCATTCCTAATTTGGTTGAGCATAAAATTGATCCTCCACCCGAGAGAAACAACTCTTGGCAACGAATTACTCTTTGGTGGTATGCATTCAGTATTCGAACCAAACTACTAGCAATCACAACACTAGTTGTGAGCTTAGTAATGACAGGTATCACCTTCTTCACGTTGAACGGAATTCAACGTGATGCTGGGATGAATGACACTCGTTATGCAAGAGATTTAGGACTTTTGCTTTCTGGGAATGTCACTGAACTAGTCGCTACAGGACAGAACCGAGAGGTGGCAAATGTTGCAGAAAAGTTTTGGAGATCGAGCAGAAATCTAAGATATATTTTTTTCACAGATCCTGATGGTTTAATTCAATTAGGAATTCCAGTTAGCGCAAATACAAACGCAGGTGCAAGCAAGCTTCAGTTAACACGAAGGCTTGAAATACCTCAAGAGATCAAAAAAAGACCTCAATTTCCTCTTTTAAGGCAACATTTAACACCTCAAGGACAAGTAACAGATGTTTTTGTTCCAATGCTTTGGAAAGGGGAATATATAGGTACACTCGCTTTAGGAGTAACTCCCAATAAGAAGGCTCTAGCCAGTGCAGCGTTAACAAAAGAAGTAACAATAGCTGTGTTCATATCGATATGGGTTCTTGTACTTTTAGGGGCAGTATTTAATGCATTAACAATTACACGTCCAGTAAAAGAACTTGTTAGAGGTGTACGAGAAATAGCAACAGGAAATTTTAAGTCGCGAATTTCTATTCCTATGAGTGGAGAACTTGCAGAGCTTCTAGATGGATTTAATGCCATGGCTGCTCAATTAGAAGATTACGACAATGCAAATATTGAAGAGCTGAGGGCTGCACAAGTTAAACAACAATCACTAATAGCTACTATGGCTGATGGAGCACTATTACTAGATGAAGAAGGGAAAATAGTATTAGTAAACCCAACAGCAAGAAGACTTTTTAGATGGGAGGGTCGTAATCTAGAAGGTCAAGAGCTTCTAAATGAATTACCAGAAGTATTAGCAAATGAATTACATCCCCCTATTAACTCTTTACTCAACAATGTTGTTGATAGCAATGACTTAAGGTGTAGCCTTGGAGAACCTCCCAGGACATTAAGAATTGTCTTGCAGTCTGTTAGAGATTCCAGTGGTGAAAGCCTCAAAGGTATAGCCGTTACCATTCAGGATTTAACGAGAGAGGTTGAACTTAATGCTGCACAAAGCTGTTTTATAAGTAATGTTTCTCACGAGCTAAGAACCCCTCTATTTAACATAAAGAGTTACGTTGAGACTTTACATGACCTGGGGGACCAACTTTCTGAAGAAGAGAAGAAAGAGTTTCTAGGCGTAGCAAATTCTGAAACAGATAGGCTTACACGTTTAGTAAATGATGTATTAGATCTCTCAAGGTTGGAGTCTGGAAGAACAGTTGAATTTGAACCTTTAGATCTCAGAGGGGCGATAGAGCAGACACTTAGAAATTACAGACTTAATGCTGAAGAAAGACAGGTTCAAGTTGAATTAGATATACAAGAATCGCTACCTAGGGTTCTGGGTAATTGGGACCTCTTGCTTCAGGTAATGGATAATTTAATCGGTAATGGACTTAAATTTAGCATCGCTGGAGGCAGTCTAAAATTAAGGGCATATACCTGGCCAGATGTATGCAATGCTTCACCTATTGATAACACTCCTTCTGCACCACATTGTGAGTTAATTACTCCACTCCCAAAATTACGTGTTGAGATTTCGGATACAGGTTGTGGAATTAGCTACTCAGATCAGCAAAGAATATTCGACCGTTTTTACCGTGTAGAGAATGCTGTACATACGGAGGCAGGGACTGGTCTAGGGCTTTCAATAGTTCGTGGGATAATAGAAAAACATGGTGGCGAAATTCGCATTGCTAGTGAGCCAAAAACAGGCACAACCTTTTGGTTTGATTTACCTCTAGAAGATGCAGATGCAGATGAACTTAGCCTCCAGGCTGAGAAGGAAAGCAGACAATGGGAAAAAGCTATTGAAGCAGAGATTGAAATGTAGTTTAAAGATTAATCTTTTGGGTCAAGCCCTTTAAAAACGCCTGGGATCTGATCATCAATACTGATACGATGAGGCGCTCCACTAAATATCTGCTCAAAGTTAGTAAATGAATCCTTAATTTGAGGACCTTCTCCAGTAATTATAAATTCTCGAATTCTTTTATCATGCCATGAGCCTCGCATCTTAAATACATTAACAGCACGCGCCATCTCACCTCTTATCTCTACATATTGAAGTAGTAAGATAGTGTCAGTAATGGTTGAGATGTGAGAGTCAGTAATTGAATGACTTCCCATAAATTCCTCAGCAGTATTGGTAAAAAATCCTGCTATTTCCTCTTGTTTTGCATAGCCAGTAACTCCAATTACGAATTGTCTAAATGCATTCAAGCTTACGCCTCTTGCTAAAGCAGATAATGAATCTATTGCCATCCTTGAAGGCTTGTATTCAGAGATTTCAGTCTTAATTATTTGAAGGTGATCTTCCAGTCCCGTTGATTCTGGATAAGCACAAATAATCTTTAGGTGACCTTCGCTTTCCATTTTTTCAAAGTCAATACCCCAACTCGTTGCATTACGAAGAAGTTGTGCTCTAGATTCTTCATATGCAAAAAGAATTGCTCTTTCCTTATGCCTGCAAGCATCCTCAATAAATTTAGAAACCAACATTGTCTTACCGGTTCCTGTTGCACCTGTAGCAAGAATAATTGAATCCTGAAAGAAGCCTCCTCCACACATTTCATCAAGGTCTGGAACCCCTGAACTAATGCGTACATTCGAAGATCGCTGAGTCAATCTCATCGCCCCTAAGGGAAAGACACTGATACCTTCACTACCCATAGTGAATGGGAACTCACCTTTCATATGGGTTGTACCTCTTAGCTTTAAAATCTCTACAGTTCGACGTCTTTTTTCTGACTCAAGTACATTTCTCATTATTACTACATTATCTGAAACAAATTCTTCTACTCCATAACGAGCAATCGGCCCATATTCATCTATTCTTTCAGTTGTAATAACAGTCGTTACACCTATTTCTTTTAGCCGGGCTATTAATCTAAATATTTCCCTTCTTACAACATAAATTGCATCATATTGCTGAAAAACAGCTGTTATAGAGTCAATCGCCACACGCTTAGCTTTGTACTTTCTAATTGCATAACTAATTCTTTCAATTAAACCAGACAAATCAAAGCTTCCAGCTACATCTTGACCATCAGGGTCTGGGGAGGCATCCAGAATAAAAAGTTTATCTTGATCTAATAAGTCCTGAAGATTCCAACCAAAACTGGCTGCATTTCTAATGATGTCTAATGGAGACTCTTCGAAAGTTACAAAGATTCCTGGCTCGTCAAAATGGCAAATTCCATGATGCAAGTACTGAAGAGAAAAAACCGTTTTACCAGTTCCGGAGGTGCCACTTACCAATGTGCTTCTAGCTGTAGGCAGGCCCCCTTGGCACACATCATCAAACCCTTCGATTCCTGTAGGAAGCTTCTGCACCTGCATTTTTGGTGTGGGTGCAGCTCCTGAAGAACTCATATTCACAATTTCTATTTCTATAGAAAGCTAGAGACAAATGACTTATTAGCAATCAGCTTCACAGCCTGACTTAAGAATCTGCCTTCTTAATGTCCTCATCTCCAAACTCACGAAGCGGAGAAGACACAAAGTCATTTTCAGCCAATTCGTCATAAAGCAAGTCAAGGCCTATTAAAACCCTATCTCGATCTGACAAATCACCGATTATTCTTCTGACAGGGGGAGGAAGAATCTTTGCCAAAGTTGGTGTGGCAAGAATTTTGTCTTCCTCTGCTAATTGAGGATTCTTAAGGACATCTATTACCTTCAAGGCATAGACCCCCCTGAACTCTTCCTCCAAAATCTCTTTAAGGGTTTTTAGTGCCCTCATTGAGTTCGGAGTATTTCCTGCCACATAAAGCTTAAGTATGTAAGTTTTACGCGGAGTCATTTAAAAAAAACTGCACACCTTTTTCAAGGTGCTTATTCATTCAGTCTTGACTAAATGGGACTCAAAACCCGAAGATGATGGATTGTCTTCAGATTGCGAGTCAGGCCAAATCGGTAAAAAGTGGCCTCTTCTTAGAGGTACCACATAACAATTCCGAGCCTGTTCGCGTCCTTAGAGGTTCATGGCCACGAAAAAAACTGCTTCAACCAATAAAGTCGAGTCCCCGGACTCATACGCCATTATCGAGGCTTCAGGTCAACAATTTTGGGTCCAAGAAAATCGTTATTACGACTTGGACCGTCTCAAGGCAAATGTTGATGAAGTAATCACTATTAATGATGTTCTCCTAATTAACGAAGGCAAGGGAGCAACCCTCGGGAAACCTTACGTAAAAGGAGCCAAGGTTGAACTAAAGGTCCTTGAACACAGAAGAGGACGCAAAGTTATTGTTTACAAAATGCGTCCAAAAAAGAAAACAAGGCGCAAGAATGGGCACCGACAAGAGCTCACAAGAGTTATGGTGCAATCCATTTCATCAAGCACAAAAACAAGCAAAGCCAAAAAGGCAGAAGCTTGAATAGTTTTAAATTTCCAATCAACCTCACTTAACTACCAATGGCACATAAAAAAGGAACCGGTTCTACACGAAATGGAAGAGACTCCAACTCCAAGCGTCTTGGAGTAAAGGCCTATGGAGGCGAAACTGTTACTGCAGGGTCAATCATTATTAGGCAGAGAGGAACATCTATTTTGCCTGGCTCAAATGTTGGAAAAGGTAAAGATGATACTCTTTTTGCTTTAATTGATGGTGTTATCAAATTTGAAACAATTCGACGAGGTCTTAGAAATCGCAAAAGAGTAAATGTCGCAGCAGTCTGATTAAAAGTTAACTCAATTAATGGTCCTAAGCTCTGTTCAAATTGGCTGATAGGCCCTAGTAGTAATAAGGAAAGGATGAAACCTTTCTATAAAGTTTTTTTGAATTGTTCGAAAGAACTGTTCAACTAATTGTGGGTCATCAAAGTGAAAAGGATATTCACCATCATTTCCTTTAAAGAAATACCAATTCAATAAAGCAATTGATTTTGGAGCCAATCTTTTATGAAATGCCAAAATCTGCTCAGAAGGGTTAGGGAGATGCTCCAAAACATCAAGACAAACTAAAGTGTCAAATTGAATATTCCCTGTGCTTTGAAGATCACGATGGAATGAGATTGAATCTTCCAATCCCAGTAGCTTCGAACGTTCTTTCACAAATTTTCTATTCTGTGGATTCAAGTCAACAAAATAGACATGCTCCACTTCAGTGAGAGCAGCGGCCGCAAGGGCATGGGTTCCAATTCCTCCTCCAAAGTCAATCACATTTCCACGCGCAAACATCTTCTGAAGCCGAAGAGTATCCGCGATGTAATCAGAACTAGATAAATGCCAGGCAGCCAATTCAAAAAGATGTGCAACTCCTACCTCCTCTTCATAGAAAGAGGTGACATCCGAGGCATTGAGAGATCCAGGATGGAGTGCAGCTAAAACATCTGTTCCATGAGGCAAGCGGTTCTCCAACTGTTCAGGAGTTAAATGGAGATAAGTTGCTAAATGGGATTTGACATCAAAGCCAGTTCGCAAGAATTCAGCAACGTCTATAGCCATGCCTTGTCAGATAATTTGAAAATTGTTGGGCAGTATCAACCTATATCTTCCGGTTGACTTATTGCCAAAACAAGCATTTTTGTTCTGAACTGAACTTTTACCGTGTGCTCTCCATTTGGTTTCGTAGTAATTCATAAACCCGCTGGCTTAACTTCTCATGACTGTGTCAACAGACTGAGGAAAGTTTTTCAGCTAAAGCGGGTAGGTCATGGAGGCACTCTTGACCCCGCAGTCACTGGCATTCTTCCAATAGCACTAGGCAATGCAACCAGGCTCCTTCCTTACCTCCCTCAGAAAAAAACCTATCGAGGGGTGATTCAACTGGGCAAGCGAAGTACGACTGATGATTTAGAAGGAGAAATACTCTCATGTGCAATGTGGCCAAAACTTGAAAGAAGTTCTCTTGAGCAATATCTAGATAAATTCCGTGGTTGCATAGAACAAGTACCTCCTCAAGTATCAAGCATTCACGTCAAGGGAGAACGAGCATATCGCCGAGTAAAAAGAGGTGAAGTTGTAACTTTGCCTTCGAGGAAAATTACAGTTTTCGAACTGCAACTGATTGACTGGAACCAGTTTTTAGGAGAGCTTGAAATTACGGTACATTGCTCTTCTGGAACTTATATTCGAGCCCTCGCTAGAGACTTAGGAGAAGCAATTGGATGCGGGGGTTGTTTATCAAGTTTAAGAAGAACAGCAGCTCTTGGCTTCGATGAAACTCAAGCAATCTCACTCCCTGAGAAGAAAGGTGATACTTATGAAGACCGCCCGCATGTACTTTCACCATTACAAGCTCTAAATCATCTACCTCGCCTCCAGTTTTCGACAGAGCAAGAGCTATTGCATTGGAGGCAAGGTCGAACACTTCTACTAGCCAAGGATCGATATCAACCTTCACTGACACCTCCACTATCAATCAAAGAGGAGGACAACAACACTATTGTCGTTCTTGACCTCTCAGGGGAGATCGCTGGGATAGGTTCCTGGGTTGAATCAACAAGCCTGAAGCCAAAAGTAGTTTTTAACGCACTAGGTTAATTATAGAAATGGCTGAGAAATTACTATCTATTGCATATCTACAGACTGCAGTCAGTCTATTTTGCCTTCCCTAGTTATTGACTTGCTTAAAGCAGCAGAATCAGCCCATAAAAATACATTCTTGTGGAGCTTCAACCAACTTGCCGGTAAATCTTCAGAAAACGGCTCATGAATCAACGCATTCAAAATACTTGACTTGTCGAGGCCTGAAACAATCAAATGTATCTCTTCAGCCAACAAAATCTCTTTCAAACCAAGCGTAATGGCATGAGAAGGAACTTCAGAAGGGTCATTGCCAAATGCAAATGCATTCTGATTGCAAGTAGCTTCAGTCAAAGTTACAACTCTTGAAGAGCTATCCGGCCCACATGGAGGTTCATTAAAACCAATGTGTCCATTACCTCCTAAACCAAGTAATTGAATACCTATCCCCCCCATTGTCTTCAAGTGTCTTAAATATTCGCGAGCCTCATAATGAGGACTATCCCTCATTCC
>QCFX01000024.1 GCA_003280105.1 Prochlorococcus sp. AG-363-N20 | reverse complement strand
TTTTGGTTTAAGAGTTGGTATTTGCTTTTGCTTTATCGATGATTCCTTTTGTTCTGATTCATTGCCAGAACTATCATTGATTTTTTCTACAGCCTTAACACTTTCCTTGTTGGCATTGAATCCATCCTGAGAAAAAGTAGCTACAAATGTCGAAATTTGACGTGCCAGGCTTTTTAACTCAAGCTCTTCGAGTCGTTTGGCTAACCCTTCATTGTCAACTTCTCCAAGCTTTAACCTTGGTGTTTTTTGAAGAGGAACTTCGAGCATAATCCTTGCAAGTTTGCGCGAAAGATATGCATTGCTCTTGTCATTTCTCAACTTGGATTTCAGAGCCCCTTTAATGGCTCCTCGTGAAGCATTTTCCCCACTTTCTTCGACCTCTTTTAAAGTTGCGTAAACTCCGTCAAGATCCTCATTCTCTTTCAGCAGGTTCACGGCAGTTTTTGGACCTACTCCTTTGACCCCAGGAATATTGTCTGAACTATCTCCAGTTAGAGCTTTTAGGTCAACAACTTTATTTGGAACAACACCAAGCTTGGCTACTACGGCCGCTTCGTTGATTAGAGCAGGACTACTACTTTTTGCATATGGGCCTCCGCCCATATACAGGACAGCAATATCCCGACTGTCGTCAACAAGTTGGAATAGATCACGATCTCCAGAAAGAATTCTTACTCTCCATCCATCGTGGGACGCTTTTTCTGCAAGTGTTCCTAGGACATCATCTGCTTCATAGCCTGGCTGAATGCACAGTGGTAAATCCAGTTGTTCTTCAAGAATTTGTTGGAGTTGTTCTAGGTCTTGGAAAAATATATCTGGGGCGACATCTCTATTTGCCTTGTAGTTGGCATCTGCTTTATGTCGGAAAGTAGGCTCTGCCGTGTCAAAAGCGATTGTGACACCCTGCGGACTAAGTGACTTGCAATTCTCGAGCAGGGCTTTTAAAAAACCATATGTAACACTTGTTGGGATGCCATCTTTTGTGGCCAGACCTCCTTCTCCTCCTTTGCTGAAGGCGTAGAAACTTCTGAATGCTAATGAGTGGCCATCAACGAGAAGCAGTAACGGCTTTTGGGCAGCTTCAGCCATAACTAAAACTAAAGTTGATGAGTTTGTATTGAATCCATTTTTTCAGTCTCGTTTTTGCTTGGCCCATGGTGGCAGATCAATGAAGACTCGATCCCCAGCATTTAAGCCATTTAGAACAGCTGTTTTGCTGCCGCTACTAGTTCCTAAATCAATTTTTTGAAAAACGGGCTTGTTCTTTGGGCCAACTATTAATACACCAGGCTCACCATTTTCGGTCACAATTGCCACGGTTGGAACCAAAGTACTTATAGCTGTTTCTCCCCCTTGAAACTCAACGTCTGCTGTCATGCCTATCCGTAGCTTGCTTGGTGGATTAATTAATGAAAGTGTCACTTCAAAAGAAGTGACATTATTGGTTTTTATTGCTCTAGGAGCAATCTCTTTAACCCTCGCTTCGAATCTTTGATCAGGAAAAGAATCAACTCTTACAGTTGCATTTTGATCAACACGAATACGGCCGATATCGCTTTCTGGAACCTTTGCGGCCACTTCCAATCCTTGAGAGAGTTCAACTATGGATGTACTGGTTGAACCTGCGGTTGATGAGGCTCGGGTGGTTGGGGTCACGAAAGCACCAGGTTCTGCGTATCGATTGGTAATGATTCCTTCAAAAGGGGCTCTAATCATTAATTCATTCCCTTCTACTTCCTTTTGCCTTAACCGAGCTTTACTGGTGAGGAAGCGATTGAGATATTCCTCGTGATCATCTGCGCTTATTGCTCCTTCAATAAAAAGTTCTTTTCGCCTTTCATAAGCAGATTTTTGCTTTTCGAATTCCGCTTTGATTTCATTCAGTCGAAAAATAAAATCACCACTTTTCATTCTGCCAATCAATTGACCTTTTTTGACTTTGTCTCCTTCATCTACATACAGCTCTTCCAACAAGCCTTGTCTATCTGGACTCACATTTACACTTCTTTCTGCTTTGAGCTCTCCGCTAGATGAAATAAGTCCTGGAAGACTTCCGGTGATGGCTTCAACGGTATAACTGCTTAAGTCTTGGGTTTGATCTTTGCCGGGCCCTAACTTCCACAGCAAGGAGCCTCCACTAAAAAAAATTAGGAGCGAAAAAACGCCCAGCCATTTTGTTCTATTAGGAATCTCCTTAATCATTTTCTTGTGAAGGCGAACAGACTGAAAACTGTTCTTGGATTGAATGGAATACCAGCTTTGACCATAGTCCTTGTTTCTTTATACACATTTTTGCTTATAGCGGTAAGCTCTGATGGTCATTTTAAGTCGATTTTTAGAGCTTCCGAATAGATGTCAGCCCATGCTTAAAGCCGGAATTGTTGGACTCCCGAATGTTGGTAAATCCACCTTGTTCAATGCATTGGTAGCTAATGCACAAGCACAAGCCGCTAATTTTCCATTTTGCACAATCGAACCCAATATCGGATCGGTAGCAGTGCCAGATGATCGATTAGATCTTCTATCTGAATTAAGCAAAAGTAAGAACCTCATTCCTACAAGAATTGAGTTTGTTGATATTGCAGGCTTGGTCAAAGGTGCGAGCCAGGGGGAAGGATTGGGTAATAAGTTTTTGGCAAATATACGAGAAGTAGATGCGATTGTTCATGTGGTTCGTTGTTTTGAAGATGACGATGTAATTCATGTTGCTGGTTCAGTCGATCCTGCTAGGGATGTTGAGGTTATAGACCTTGAACTTGGGTTGGCGGACCTTGCTCAGATAGAGAAACGCCGTCACCGCTTAAAAAAACAAACTCGCACTAGTGATGATGCAAAATTAGAGGACTTAGTGTTAGAGCGGATTCAACAAGTTCTTGAGTCTGGAGAAGCATCGAGAAATGTAGATTTAACAGAGGATGAGAAAAAACTTATAAAGCCATTGGGCCTACTTACATACAAACCAATAATTTATGCCACTAATGTTTCAGAAAATGATCTTGCAAGAGGTAATAAATTCTGCGATCAAGTAGAAGACTTAGCTAATAAACAAGAAGCTGAGATTGTAAGAGTTTCAGCACAAGTGGAGTCTGAATTGATTTCTCTAGGTGTTGATGAAAGAATCGATTACCTGGTGGATCTAGGTGTCAAAGAAGGTGGGTTGCATAGTCTGATAAAAGCCACCTATAGGCTTTTAGGTTTAAGTACATACTTTACAACTGGCGAGAAAGAGACACGAGCATGGACCATTAAGAATGGTATGACTGCGCCAGAAGCAGCAGGTGTAATACATACAGATTTCGAAAGAGGATTTATTCGGGCTCAAACCATTGGATATAGAAAATTGCTTGAGGCCGGATCTTTTTCTGAGGCGCGAACAAAAGGATGGCTTCGAAGTGAAGGGAAGGAATATATTGTTAAAGAAGGCGATGTTATGGAGTTCTTATTTAATGTGTAGGTAAATCCTTTAAAGGTAAATTTCTTTTAGAGCTTAATGTAGAAATAGCTTTTTCAATTGACTCTACTCTCTTTTCTATTGAAACAATACGTTCTTCTTCTGACTTGTCTCTATTGTCTTTGTTTATTTTTTCTTGTATGCATTCAGAGACCAAAGTTGTTAGCGTTTTTCCAGATTTCATTGCTGTTTGCTTTAACCCCTTTAATAAATCAGGAGAGATATTTATGTTTAATTGACTCCTCTTTCCCATTTCACATTCATCTTTGACAAACTCTACACTAAAATCATAAAGAAATAGCCTAGAGTTTATCGCAAGTAATCAATGATTAGTCCATTTATGCAATAAATCCATATGTGGATCGATCGTTTTTATTTGATTACTTTAATTTGCGCACCACTTCTAGTTAAAAAACCTGGCTCTATACTATCTGCAATAGTGTAGAGATCGTTGTGTCTGATTTCAACGATGCTATTACCGATCATGTGGTACTAAGGTTCCTGGAAGCAGATAAGCTGCTTAGAGAAATTGATGGTGTAGGAGGGACTGATTTCAATTCTGAGGCTATAGGTTGTTTCTTTTATGTTGCTTCTCATGAAGGCTGCCATAAGCAGGCAATGGAGAGATTTATGGGGATGTCCTCTGCTTCTGGAAGTCGGAACACTGATTTACTAAGTAAGAAACATTGGCTTAAAAAACCCAATGGGAAACCACGATCTGGACTTGGCTTGGTTATTAAGAAAGAAGATCTATCTAATAGAAGGAGACAACGTCTTTATTTAACAGATAAGGGTAAAGAAATTGTTGTGAGGTTTAAGAATATTATTTATAGTCAAGACAAAGATCAATTGTCTGCTCCTCCATCAAGATAGCTTTCAAAATATAAATAATTATGGGAATAACAGCTCATAGGAAACAGAAGATCTATTTAGCAGCAACGATGGGATATGGCCTTGGTTCTAATGCTCCAGAGGAAGTTGCTTTCTACAGCAAAATTAGGGAAGATATGAAAGACGACAAGAAAAACGGATATATGGGAATCATTAGAGAAGACTAATTTATCAATTGCTTTGTATCACATTGACTTTTAATCTCAGTCAGGCCTGATGCAATCCAGTTTTTGCTTAATGTGTGACGCTATTTTGTGAGAAAGAAGACCTCTGTTGAATTACCGGAAAGCTTCTAGACGATTTGGTTGGAATTTTATTAGCCAATTTAGTTAGATCGATCTTAAGCTCTTGTTGAGAAATTTCTAGATCTTCACCGCACCTCTCAAATATATTATTAGAAAGAGAGGAAGCTAATAATTCTTTCGATACGGTTATTATTTCATTACTTACAGGAGAGAAAAATAAATTCTTTGCAATTTCCCTTGCGGAGCTCTCTCCAGCTTTTTCTGGAGTAAGACCACTCTCAATAAACTTGCAGAAGCGATCTGAGAATGTCTTACTTGCCTCTGATACTCCTGGAGTTAGTTCTAAGTTTTCTATTGCTATAGATTGAAATGGAACGAGAAATTGACATAAGAAGATTATTCCAAACACAAATATATATAAAAACTGCTTTGAAAAGCTTTGAATTTGGTTCATGACGATACTTTTATAATTTTCTCTAACTTAGGACTAAATTGGAATTTTGCTCCTAATAGCAATTATTCTTGGATCTTATAGAGTTATGATTTAATCTCTACAGATGGACCTAAGATAACTAGACCAACATTATGCAGCGAATCTTCTTCTTATTTATAAAAGCCTCCCTCCAGCAATGAACAAAAAGAGTAAACCTTATACTGACCCAGTAGACCTTTCTGAGGAATATTTTAGAAAGAAGGGGAGGGTCTTCGATGAGCATGATCTTCCATATTTTCCACCTGAAGAAGCAAAGCCTCCACATTATTAATGGCTTAAATGCATATACAAAACAAAAGATCTAACTTGACCCGGTAAGTAAATATGGGCTTGGATTAGAAGATCCAGAAGATTTTGCATTCTTCATTAGAGGCAAGGAAAAAATTAAAGAATCTAAGTACAAGCACATCAGATGAGTTCGCAGAGAAGATTGATATATCAATAAGCGCTTAGGAGAATGATTCGTTGATTCCCGACTGTCAAAAGTATTAACCACAATATTTCAGAAATGTTTTCAGCAAGTCGTTTAAGCCTCTTGCAAGAACGCTTTCAACCTAAAGTGCCCTTGGTTAAATTAAGATTTTTCTCAATGGCTCAAGTTACTCAGGAAAGGAAACTGCAAAACTTTTGGAAGCTAGCTTCAGTCTGCAAGGAGCCTGAAGACAAGATCAATTTCTATGATCTATATCAGGAAGCATTTGAAATAACACTTGACTCACAAAAAGAACTTCATAAGGCTAGAGAATATTTTGAATCTGAATGGGATATTGACCTCGCTGAGTACGAAGGAATGCATGCTGATTGTCCTAATGAATTTAAGGTTCTTGCCTTTGATTGCTGCATTTTGAACGGATCTTCATATATTAAGATGAAAGATACCTTTGGCTTTTATTATTAAAATTTTAGGTTTTATATATCTAAAATTGTTGGAAATAATATCAGTAAATACCTAAGGCTTATAAACTGATAAGTTTTAATTGTATTTAAATATTGGAAACTTCTTTAAAGAAACTATATTTGAATTTCTTTTAAAGCACGTAGGGCTTCTTTTATATGAGCTGGGCCATTAAGTAGGTCTTCAAAAATATGTTGTATTATTCCTTTAGAATCAATCACATAGGTTACTCTTCCATCGAGCATACCTAAAAACTTTGGAACGCCAAATTGTTTCCTTAATGAATTAGTTGTATCGCACAAAAGAGGGTACTCAAGCTTGTTCTTTTTCGAGAACTCAAAATGACTAACTTCATCTCCATTGCTAACCCCACATACCTGTGCCCCGAGAATTTTGAACAAGTCATACTTATCTCGAAAACCACAGACCTCAATTGTGCAGCCAGGTGTATCGTCTTTTGGGTAAAAGAATAAAACTAATGGCTTGCCTCTAAATTCTAAATCAGTTCGAGTTTTACCCGCTTGATCCAATAATGAGAAATTAGGAATCAGGTCGCCTACTTGTAAAGGTAAAGACATTGAGCAAATTAATTTGAGGTTTTCAATTCTTTTATCTGATTAGTCATCAATCGATATGCCAATTCATTCACCCTTTTTTGATTTACGCCATTGTCACCAATACCAACCCTCGACTCTGACCTTATTTGAATGATCCCTTTTTCTGGCAAAGCTTGTACTAATAGGTCATCTGTATACCTGCGCCATTTTGTTTGAGCTTCCGCATGAATAAATGAATCAGTTCTTTCAACAATTTTGGTTCTAGGAGTGTTCTCTAAAGCTTCGATTATTTTCTTAAATGAACTCTTCACGTCCTTTGACTCCCAGTTCTCTCTCACACAGTGTGTAATTACTATGCACTCTGGAAGCTCGTTGCTCTTCGTACTTGCCTGAGCGGAGTTGGCATTTCCAATTATCAATAGGGCAATCAGAAAAACTTGGACTAGTTGATTCATTTCTTAGAGAAGCCCTAAAGATCCTGCAGTAAAGCCAACTACGCAAAAGAAAGCAAATTCAATTAAATCTCTCGACCCAGTGGGAATTTTATTTAAGGCAACGGAAATTCGTTGAGCCATTTGAACCTTGTACTCACAGGTTCAGAGAAGATAGTAAATATTTTCCTGATGTGCGTGCTCTATGAGCAGAGTGGACCAATTATTAAGGCTTTCTTCCTTTTTTTAGGACGTCTGTGTTTTTTTATTCGGGTAGATTCTCGTGCAAGTCAGGCTTTAAAATTTCAAGTCAGTAGATACCCTTGAATTCCCTTGCATTAAAAGGATGAGTACTGATTGGGAAGACCAATCCTGGCAGGAGGAGTTTTTAGAAATGAAGGCACATAAGCCAGAGGTTGTGAGACTTCTACTCGAAGGCCCAAGAGGGTTTAGAGATGTATGGCATTTGGGTTCCCTCCATGAGCAATACAAACGGATGAAAATAATCAAGAAAAATGATGACTGATTCTCCTATACATATGTAAGACAGGTATTTATATTCATTGATTAGCTTCTTGGAAGGACTAGAAATAGATCAGGAGTCAAAGCACGTTTGATGAAAATATGTGCTTGACTCAAAGGGCGGGATCAAAATACCCCGCCCTTCTTCATTTCAACTTTGTGCTGTTTCGATATTCGAGCAATTTTTTGAACTTGTTATGAATCTGTATCCAGATGTCTCAGTTAAATAAAACCCAGTCATCTCTGTCTTATGGCAAGTTGCCTCTACTTTTTTTAAGGGTTGATCTAGAAAAGCAATAGGAGTTGCAATTACAAGAATTGCAAGAAAAATTTTGCTTCTAATATTCATTTTCTAAAAAGTCATCTGATTAGAGACTGTTTTTTTGGGTGGAATTAAGTATCGCAATTGACTGGCAACCCTTTCGCAGGAAGTATTTCTCTTCAAAAACGGCTCGTCACTCCTTATCTCAATTGAGCAATGCCTGAGACTTTTGTCGCTCCATGAAATGAGCACTTTCACTTTTGAGTTGTATTTATTTGCACTAGTTACTTCTTCTGCAAAAACCTGAGCTGCACTACTGAACTCTTGAGAAACATTCAAGCCCGCTTCTTCAAGCAAATGCCTGAAACTACTAAGCAAGCAATCATTGTCTATTTCACTGAGGTAGCGAAAATAAGCCATTTAAAGTTGCGCGTGAGAACACGACTGTACGTATCAAATGTACCCATAGAAGGGTATTCCCCATACGCTCTTATAGGCGCCTTTGCTGTTCAGGGGCAGCTTCTTAACTTCCTCTTAACACTATGCGTAAGTTTTTTTTCTGATTAGTCTTGAAGTAAGTCTGAACCTTTCAGGCAGTGCTTGATGTATTAATTGTCGAAGATGATCCAATTCTTTTGGACTTTTTGAGCCAAGAGGTTTCAAATCTAATTAATGTGCCTCAGGAAAATATTCGTACGGCTTCTTCAGTCAAAAAAGGAATTCAGCTTTTGTCTTTAAAAAAAACAGATTACTTGCTGCTAGACCTTTTGCTCCCAGACGGTTCAGGCGTTGATTTGGCTAAGGCATGTATCAACAAAAACCCCAATTCAAAAATCTTAATTCTCACAGCACAAGCCGGACAGTATTCACTGCCAGCGTCTTTGCTTCCTCATGTTCATTCTTTGCTTAATAAAGGAGATGGCTTAGCTCCTTTGCGGGAAGCTATTTGGGACCTTTCAAGAGAACTTGATAGCACCCTTCCAGATTTAGATGTTCTTACCCCTAGGCAATTAGAGTTTCTTCGTCTAATCGGAGAAGGGTCAGATACCGCTCAAATAGCTCAAAGATTGAAAATCAGCTTCTCAACAGCTCAAACACATAGAAGACATATAACCCGAAAACTAGGAGTTAAAGGGTCTGCTCTAGTAAACCTTGCTAGGAATTTGCCTAAATAATAATGATGTTAAAAAGTAGAAAGGCTATAGGAATAATCGGAATCAATCTCTTTGCAATTGCATCATATTTTTTGCTTGCAATTCTTGCAAAGGCTGGCTTTGCATGGGAATCCTCGGCGGTCACATTATGGCCCGCCGCTGGATTGGCTAATGCTTTGGTTATAGCTCATGGGTGGCTGGTCTTGCCTGGCTTAGTTATTGGCAACTTTCTGGGAACGGCTTGTGATCCAACTTATGGATGCTCTGTGAAACCCTTCATGTTCTGTGTGGCATTTGCTGCTGCAGCTCAAGCCGCATTAATTAGATCGGTTTTAATTCAAAGAAAATTGCTAAAGGACAATTTGACTCGTTTCCCGAAGCTTATGGGATTCCTTCTATGGATTGGTCCTTTGGGTAACTGGCCTGCAGCTACAACATTTTTTCTGTATAAACTTTTTTATTTAGGCCCATTTGTTTTTCAAGATCAAACACTTTCTGGCACTTTGTTTTGGTGGATTGGGGATTCACTTGGTTCTTTGTTGTTGCTTCCTTTGCTTTTAATGTTGTTTCCGTTGAGGCGGCCAATATGGGTAGAACGTAAACCGCACTTAATAGGTCCTCTTTTCGGACTTCTTATAGGAGTTCTATCAGCTGCATTTCTTGAAAGATTGCTGTTTGAGAGAATCGAGCTATCGATTGCATTTATAGAACCACTTAAAGATCTAAGACTGTTGACGACTTTTACTTGGGTTTTGGTCGCATCAGGAATGATGGGATTAATTTTGCAAACATCTGGTAAAGCTATCGAGCAAGAAAAGCAATTAGTTCGATCTCGCCTGGCTGGTCATGCGGCAGGAGCCCTAATCCATGAAATAGGTCAGCCTTTGATTCGCCTGAGAGTTCGGCTTGAACGAATTGTTCGATCCTATGAGCTATGTAATGAAGAATTGAATGATCAAAATAATGAGGCTTTTTCTTTAGAGCAAAAGAAAGAGGTTGAATTCACACTTAAAGAATTAGATGCTGTTGTTCTCAATACTCGTTCCATTCAAGACCTGACTTTGGCAGGAATTCGTGATAGTGAGGGCGCTGATATTGCTGATGGAATTAACCGTGCAGCAAGGCAGCTTCGGCCAGAGTTGGATCGTCTTGACCAAGACCTAACGATTTCAATTGATAATCAACTGCCAAAAGTGAGTGCTGGACAAATTCAATTACAAGCAGCCCTTAGGAACCTCTTGGCAAATGCAAGCAATGCAGCTGGTGAGCATGGTGTGATTCGTTTATCTGCAAAATACTCATATGATCAGGTTTTTATAAAAATAGAAGATAGTGGCAGTGGATTTGATCCGCTATCTATTCCTAATGGAAAAGAACGATTTAAATCTACAACTGGTGGACTGGGCTTAGGCATAATGATTGTTCATAGAGTGATTATTGATAATGGAGGAACTATAGATTTTGGTAAATCAGAAGATCTTGGGGGCGCGAAAGTAATCGTTAGCTTGAGTTCAATTGTAAGAAAAAGTTAGAGCCTGGCTTACCTATAAGCTCGTTTAATCCAGAAAAGATGAATAATTAAGCTGCTTATATCAAGTTTCACGCATCATATAAACTCAGAATTTACAAGAAGAGAATACAAAAAAAAGACCATAATCACTTTCTCAAACTGTGGTTTCCTATCTGTCAGTGCTTGAACAGGCGCTTAAGGCTTTCAAGCCCTTCACACTTCGCAATGTTTGCTGTTATAGTTCTTAACAAGGCGTTTGCTTTTTGAATGTCCTTTTTTGTTTTCTTTCTTTCCTAGCATCTTTTAATGATTGATTCCCTAAAAACTAAAAACGTCGAGCCTGAAAAGATTGTTGCTGAACGCGTTAATGGTTGGGCTGCAATGCTTGGCTTTATCGCTTGTGTTGGTGCGTATCTGACTACAGGTCAAATCATTCCTGGCGTTATTTAAGGAGCCCTAAATGACTAATTCTTCATATGTAGTAACCGAAGAGGATGGGCGACAAAATGCATTTTCAGTTGAGCCACGTCCATACATAGATCCTTCTTATAAGGGTTATGCCAAAGAGGCTGAATTGGCTAATGCTCGCTGGGCAATGATTGGATTCATTGCGGCTGTCGGAGCTTATGCGGTGACCGGGCAAGTATTACCTGGAATCTTCTAATGTCTTCAACTCCTCAGCCAATCTCTAACCCTTGGAAGCAAGGAGAGCAAACAAACGGTCGTTTAGCAATGATTGGTTTTTTTGCTCTTATCCATAACTATGCCTTAACAGGTTGGGTAATTCCAGGCATTTTTTAAACACTTTTTCACTTACAAAAACCATGAACGAAAACGCAGAACTACAAAATGGCCGCTGGGCAATGATCGGAATTTTTGCCGCTCTATCTACCTATGCTTTTACAGGCCAAATTATTCCAGGTGTTTTTTAAAGTTGTTAACCTTTAAAACGGATGCTCAGTTATTAAATAACTGAGCATCCGTTTTTTCATGAAAACATATTATTAATTGAAAATTATCGATGATTGTTTATATGCGTTTAATAAAGCTATTATTAAGAATACTAAGGCTTTCTACTTTTTCATGGAGCAAGATCACCAAATAATATTGAAAAAGACAATTGCATCTCAAACTTGGAATAAGAAATTGGCAGATGCTTTGATTGCTGCAATTGATGAAATAACTACAAGGCCAAAACCTATTAAAGGGCCTTCCGCTCTTCAATTGGCTGTTGAGGCGCAAAGGAGAAAGAGATCTAAATCTGTCCAAGACATTTCTACAGAGATTTCTATAGAAAGTTCTTTAGAGTTATGATTGAAGCTCAAAAACTGGTTAAGGGGCAAAAGCTTCGAGTTGAGCTTGACCAAGTTAAAGATAGGCTTTCAGAAAATTTGATAAGTCAGCTAAGTAAAGACTCTTGCGGGATTCTTGTCGGATACAAAATGGTAGATGGGAATGCTTTTGGCCTGGTATTGGAGTTTTCTGATAGCAGTAGAAGTTGGTTTTTTGAACATGAACTTTCTGAAGTTCCAGAGCCTTTGAGCTAGAGAAAAAAAGTTTTTTCTGTTGTTAAGCTCTTCTGATTTGAGGTTTCAGCAGCGAGAATTAACTTAGAAATGAACTCTTAGTGAATATGGAGCTTCTTTTGAATCTGTTTTTCTACATTCTTGGTGGGACTGCTTTGGGCCTTTTAATGCTATTGACGGGAATACCTGCAGCACCTCTTGCAGGAGCAATTCTTGGAGCAGGAATTTTAAGTATCAGCGGGAATTTGGATGTTGCTGAGTGGCCTCCGGGTGTAAAAACAGCACTGGCTATCGGCGTTGGCACAGTTATTGGGACCGGTATTACTAGAGAAACATTGGGAGAGTTGCAGGTGCTTTGGAGGCCAGCATTATTGATTACCGTTACTCTTGTTAGCACTGGAATTATTGTTGGTTTAATAAGTAGTCGAATACTTGGGATTGATCCTGTAGTTGCTTTGCTGGGAGCGGCACCAGGAGGCACTCTGGGGATGAGTTTAGTTGGCGCAGAATTCGGAGTTGGCGCTGCAGTTGCAGCTTTGCACGCAGTCAGATTAATAACAGTGCTTCTTTTAGTCCCTGGGATAGTGAAGTTGTTAGCACCTTTGGGTGAGGGCTAGTTATCTTCATATGATTATTTAGATTTTGTGTGAAATCACTTATTTAAGACCTATGTTGAGTTAATAATACAAATGATCATTTGAGACCTTTCTTTGACTCAGTTGTTGATTATGTCTAAAAACGAGACAAAGATTTAATTCCGATGATGGGATTTATGAATTCGATCCAACATCCTGTAGAGGGTTGTGCCTACTTGATTTATATAGGGATTTTTGTTCGTTGGAGATATCCTAAGCAGTGGAATAAATTTCTTGATTTTGTTTCAGCCGCTTCTGAAGGATAGGAGGGGTGAACAAGACTCCCTATCTCTTCCGACTTCTTCGACGTTGTTGCAGTTTCCTCTTGTATTTTTCGACAGGTGTTTCATGATGTCGAATCCTTTTTAAGTCTGAAAAAATTCCAGCTTTTGAGACCTGACGCTTGAATCTGCGTAATGCTGATTCAATTCCTTCGTTTTCTCCAACAGTTACCTGAGTCAAATGCAATCCTTGCGAACCAAGTGAATTTAACAAGTCACCCTGATAAACAAAAGAATAACCTGAGATCAAAGCAAAATATGGTCACATCTTTTTTTGGCAGCCCTAAGAGACACGTAATTAAAGCCTGAACTGAATCAACCAAAACTTATCCAACCAAAAGGCTTTTCATTGGTTCTTGAAAGAGCCTTCCTGGTTGCTTTTATAAAGCTTCATTGGTTTAAAAGGCTAGATGCGGCAGCCGAGTTGAATAAGGCCTTCATCAAGTAATCGACCAAGCCTTAAAGCTGTAGCTTCTTCAATTCTGGAGAATTCACGCTGGTGATTGGTCACCCAGTCCAACTCTTCTGAAGTGATGACACCAGATGAAATTGATTCGAGGAAAAGAAAGCCTAGATTCATTGTTAAAGGAGGAGAGTGATAGCAGGGACTGGATCTTCTTTTTGAAACTGGCTGATCCCCATCACCCAGTTCCGCAGAGACTAGTGTTTGACATCGGAAACGTCATGAGTACTAAGCACTATTTGTAGTGCTTTTTATCTCTCTTTGCTACCGCATATGGTGCTTTTTGTGTTCTTCTAAAGCTTCTTTGGAATTTCCATGTCGATCTAGCCAAGAGACTCAGTTCTTCCTATTGACAAAGAAATCAATATTTTTTGAATTTCAAATGAATTAAAGGCCAAAAATTTTTATTCAGGTATTAGACAATGGCCTGCAAAATTTACGGATAGAAAATAAATTTCCTCTGAGACTGCCTTTGGATAATGATTTTGCTGAGAACCATTTCAGATGCTGAACCCTTTGTACGTAATAACCTGTTTCCGTGTAGTGTTCGGTGTCTTTTGCGCCTGAATTTTTAAACTCATGCAAACCTATGGAAATCCAGACGTTACCTACGGGTGGTGGGTTGGTAATTCTGTAGTGACCAACAAGTCAAGCCGATTTATTGGCTCGCATGTTGCCCATACAGGATTGATTGCTTTCAATGCTGGTGCTATCACCCTTTTTGAATTGGCTCGGTTTGACCCCTCTTTGCCAATGGGGCACCAGGGATTAATTTTCCTACCTCACTTAGCTTCACTTGGTCTTGGCTTCGATGAAGCTGGAGTATGGACAGGCGCAGGAATTACTTTCATAGCTGTTTTCCACCTCATCTGCTCAATGGTTTATGCAGGTGCTGGTTTATTGCACTCTCTTATTTTTAGTGAGGACACACAGAACAGTTCCGGCCTTTTCGCTGATGATCGCCCAGAGCATCGTCAAGCAGCTAGATATAAGCTGGAATGGGACAATCCTGACAACCAGACCTTTATTCTTGGCCATCACCTTGTCTTTATGGGTGTTGCTTGTGCATGGTTTGTTGAATGGGCCCGCGTACATGGTATTTACGACCCTTCAATAGATGCAGTTCGTCAGGTTAATTACAACCTTGATTTGACAGCAATTTGGAATCACCAGTTTGACTTCCTTTCTATTGACAGTCTTGAAGACGTTATGGGTGGTCACGCATTCTTAGCTTTCTTCCAAATTGGTGGTGGTGCTTTCCACATTGCAACTAAGCAAATTGGCGAATACACCGAGTTCAAAGGTTCTAAAGTCCTATCCGCAGAAGCAATTCTCTCTTGGTCTTTGGCAGGTATCGGCTGGATGGCAATTGTCGCAGCCTTCTGGTGTGCAACTAACACCACTGTTTATCCAGAAGCTTGGTACGGTGAGCCTCTAGCGCTTAAGTTTGGCATCTCACCATATTGGATAGATACTGTTGCTCCTATAGATGGTGCTCCTTTGGGCCACACTTCACGTGCTTGGTTGACTAATGTCCATTACTACTTGGGCTTCTTCTTTATTCAAGGGCATTTATGGCATGCAATTCGTGCCTTGGGATTTGACTTCAAGCGTATTCCAAATGCAATAGGAAACTTAGACAATACAGCTGTAAACCTTTCAGACTGATTGTTTAGCTTCCCAAATTAAAGTTTATTAAAAGGACTTTAATAAGAAAGCCTCGCGACAAGCGAGGCTTTCTTATTGTCTAAATTTTCATATTACGAACAGCTTATCTACGCATTGATAGATCCTGATAGGCTTCATATTCTTTTGTTTGACGCTCCAATGTAATTAAAGCAGTTTGAATTGCTTTTAATTCGCCTTCTAAATGGTCTCGCCTGCAACTTAAAACTCTTAGCCTTCTTTTTAACTCAATCAGACGCCTTTCTCTGTAACCAGATTCAGTTGAATAGTCTACTGAATTTAGAACTGATACCTTTTTTGTACTTGTTGAACTACTTGAGTAAGTCATTGAGAGGTCTCCAAAGTTTTCGAAAGAACTGCTTACTGGCTGAAATCCTCCATGAAGTTGATAGGACCCATTATTTTCTTAAGGGCTTGGTTGTGCGCTACCTAAACCTTTAACTGAGAAAACAGCTTCTTGTAAATCAGTCTTAACGCTCGAGTGTTTAAGCTCAAGTATTAATGCCCAAGTCTTTTTGCTCTTATAATTTTAGATTGGTTGTTTAAAGATGAGCGTTCTTTGAATAAATAAGCTTTGATTTGGGTTTAGCTTTTGGGAAGAAATTGATTGGCTTCATTTAAATAGATTAGGTAAAATCAATTATTGTCGATATTAAATTTGAATTAACTTTCTTTCTCTTCGATTAATAGAATCATTTCTATTAATTCTGCTTTGTTCAATTGTGAGATCTTTTCTACACCTTTTAAAAGAACTTTCAGTTCAATAACGGTAAGTTTTCTAAGCTCTGATTCCCTTTCGCGCCGTTTATATATTTCTAATGCTTCAGGCGATAACAAAATAAATTCTATCAATTTACTTTTTTCGAAACTTGAAACCATATCTACTTCTTTTAGTATTTCCCTTAACTGATTGGCGTCTTTTTCGAAAAGTTTTTCTCTGGTTTGATTTGTTTTGAGAGATTTTGAACTCTTCTTATTGTAATTACTTGGATCTGGTATGATTAAATTTAGTGCTTTAACTAAAGATTCAAAAATAAAATATCCAGCCAGAAGAAAATAGTTTAAAACACTATCATTTTTACTTAGGTTTTTTTTGTTTTCTTGGATCATGAAGCTATTTTAATTTAATAGTTTTCCTATGAATATTCCTTTTCGCAATTTAACGGTGAACAAGATTTCCAAATTAATCATATAGGAACTTTGTCTTTAGATGCATAATCTTCTTTATTAACTAAAGAAATAAGCGATCTCTGCTGCCTTTAACCCCTCCCAACCAGCATCAATTAGTCGCTTGTCCATTGTCTCTTGATCAAAATGCTTTGAACCTATAGCAATGATCTTTTTTCGCATGGCCACACGAACTCTACATATTCTGTCAGCTTCTTTTTGCATTACCTCTTTATAGAAATTCACCATTTCTTTTGGTAATGGCGTGCCATTTAGGTCGATTCCATCGTGGATGGCACTCTCGATTGATTCGGGAACAGCATCGAGCCCATCAGGACCATCGATTTTTTCAATAGATGTGCTGGCAGTCAATGATCTTCTGAAGAGGTCAAAGCTATTTTAGTTAATTGTTTATCAAAATGTAAAAGGGAAAATCATCTTTTTTTGCGCAATGAAATGAGACCCTTCTTGAGTAGCTTTCTTCTAGTGCAATGAAACTCGAATATTTGCACTATCAATTCGATTGAAACCTGCAAGGAGCCTTTTGGGAAGCCTTTGTGCTGGAAAGGTTTTGGACAGAAAAAAGCAGGGTTCAAGCAAACCCTGCTTTTTTCTGTCCAAAGCTGTGTTTAAGTCATGTTGGTTCCTTGCCCATCATTGTCTTCTTTGCCCCCAACAATGAAGGCTGCTAGACATGCAGCTCCAACAATCCCGCAGACTTGTGCAGAAAGAGTCCCTATGGTTGCGAAAAACATTGTTAGAAAATCACATGACGCGGTATTAATAAGCTAGAAATTAAAAGGAATATGTTCATACGAATACCTACCTGTGTAACAAATGATACAAGCATGTCCTTGCCCTTCTTCTTGTAAGTCTATTCGGGCTATTTATAGGAATTTGATTTTTGATATTTAATCTATTTGAATTTGAATCTTTTTTATGTGGTTTAAGCTAGATATTCCTTTTCAAGTGGATGCTTAGGTCTTCGAATTTGATTCCTTTGTATTAATCAAGCTGGTATTCTGACTGACCTTTCCATTTAGATAAAGTAGTAAAAGCTTATTTTTAAAGGCTTTTAGATTATACAATTAATAGCTAGAATTTAGTTAATATAGTTCCAATCCCCTTAATTGTATATATAAAAATAATACTTCCAAGGATTTGCAGAATGAATTTTGTATTGGTGATTTTTCTTATAGTGGATAAATTGAACCCTATATTTTTCTTTTGCTGTGGCTTTTTAAAGTTTGTCCTGCTTGGAGCAACTACTTGACTTTCTTTGACTCTCTTTAATGAATTTGTAACAGTATCTGCTTTA
>QCFX01000023.1 GCA_003280105.1 Prochlorococcus sp. AG-363-N20 | reverse complement strand
GAATGGAATTTGGTCAAAGGCAAGAATGGAATGTTTGGGGAGATCTTCAATGGGAATTATTAAAATTTAAACCTCACAAAGGTATACAATTACTAATAGATGATCTGAATGTTTTATATAAATCTGAACCAGCCTTATGGAAAGACGATTTTAATGAATATGGTTTTCAGTGGATTGATTGCAAAGACAACAGGCACTCTGTAATTAGCTTTATGCGAAGAGCTAGCAATAGTGACAGTTGGCTTGTAATTGCAGCTAATTTCACTCCCGAAACGCATTCAAACTACAGAGTAGGAGTCCCAACAGAAGGATTTTACAAAGAGATTTTAAATACAGATGCAGATCGTTATGGAGGGTCAAACAAGGGAAACATGGGAGGAAAATCAACAGATGATTACAAAATTCATGATTACGACAAATCTCTAGATCTCTGTTTACCCCCTCTTTCGGTCCTGATCTTGAAGCACACACCAATGAAAAGCTCTAAGGATCAAAAGGTGTGACGAAGCTATTAGCTATTTATTGTTAATTGGCAAATATGTAATTCCTTAAAGTAGGTTTCGAGGTTGATTAACTCCTAATGATGAGCGACTCACTGCCTTTATTACTGCGTGCTGCACGAGGTGAAGCAGTAGAGCGTCCACCCGTGTGGATGATGCGCCAGGCCGGTAGATACATGAAGGTATACAGGGACTTGCGAGACCGCCATCCAAGCTTTAGAGAGCGCTCAGAGAACCCTGATCTCTCATACGAGATCTCAATGCAACCCTTTGAGGCATTTAAGCCGGATGGTGTAATTCTTTTCTCGGATATTCTTACGCCACTTCCTGGTATGGGAATCAACTTTGACATCGTTGAAAGCAAAGGCCCAATTATCCAAGACCCGATTCGTGAACTAAATCAAATAAAAGCTCTAAAAGACTTAAATCCCACGCAGAGTTTGCCTTTTGTTGGTGAAGTACTTAGCCGTCTCCGCGAGAGTGTTGGCAACCAAGCAGCAGTGTTGGGATTTGTGGGAGCCCCTTGGACACTGGCTGCATATGTAGTGGAAGGAAAAAGCAGCAAAAACTATGCCGTCATAAAAGCTATGGCTTACCAAGAACCACAGCTATTACATCAACTCTTGGATCACTTTGCTTCATCTATTGCTACATACCTCAAATACCAAATCGACTCTGGAGCACAAGTTGTCCAAATGTTTGATTCATGGGCAGGGCAACTCAGCCCGATTGATTACGACATATTTGCTGCCCCTTACCAGAAAAAAGTCGTAGACCTTGTGAAAGAAACACACCCTGACACACCAATGATCCTCTATATATCCGGTAGTGCTGGGGTATTGGAAAGAATGGGTAAAACAGGCGTGGATATAGTCTCACTCGATTGGACTGTTGATATGGCTGAGGGTTGCTCTCGATTACCTAAAAATGTTGGAGTCCAAGGAAATGTTGATCCGGGACTTCTCTTTGGATCTGCCAAAGCAATTCGCGAGCGAATTGTAGATGTTGTAAAAAAAGCCAAAGGTCGCCGGCATATCCTTAACTTAGGCCATGGAATTCTTCCAGGAACACCAGAAGACAATGCAAAAGTGTTTTTTGAAACAGGTAAAAATGTTAACGACCTTCTTATTGATTAATTAAGTTGAAGAAATCAAGAATACTGATAACTGGAGCCAGTGGTTGTGTAGGCCAATACATCACCTCCTGGCTTCTCAAGAATTCAACAGCAGAATTAGTCTTATGGGTAAGAGATCCATCAAAACTTACTGCTGTTGATATAAAAGATCCGAGAATAACTCTAATAATAGGTGACTTGCGCAACACTAATCTTTTTTCAAAAGATTGTTTAACTATTAATCGAGTAATACATACAGCAACTGCCTGGGGCGATCCAGAGAGAGCTTTTCAGGTCAATGTTGTTGCATTTAAAGCTTTACTAAAATGCCTTGATTATCAGACCATAGAGCAAGTTATATGTTTCTCGACTGCAAGCATACTAACTAAAAGGTTGGAACTTTTGCCGGAGTCATTCATATATGGCACTGAATACATACAGACAAAAGCACAATGTCTAGAAGAATTAGAGGATCATCCCTTTAAAGAAAAGATAATTGTTGTCTTTCCCACCCTTGTTTTCGGCGGGAAGGTAAACAATGGCTCGAAATTTCCTACCAGCTATTTAACAAGTGGACTTGAAGAGGCTACAAAATGGTTATGGCTTGCACGATGGATAAGAGCCTATTCAAGGTTCCATTTCATTCACGCAGCTGATATTGCTCAGATTTGTGGCCATCTAGCTACTAACAAACATCAACCCAATGAAAAGAAAACTTCATTGCAAAAAATGGTGCTAGCACAGCCACATATAACAATTGATCTTGTAATTGAAAAACTTCTGAGATGGAAAAACTTTCGAAGAACTCCGCGAATCCCTTTATGGGGCTGGCTAGTTGAACTATTAATTACACTTCTTCCAATACAAATCAACAAATGGGATCGCTTCAGCATTAAGCAAAGGCATTTCGACCATGAGCCAATAACTACTCCAGAGGATTTCGGAATGCAAAGTCAAGCAGCAACATTTGATGAGATTTTGGCTGACTCCGGCCTTATTAGAGGCACGAAAAGCAGAAAGAGGGTTAAAATATGAATAGAAATAAGATCCAAATGTCTTCACTGCTTAGATCCCTTGTCACAGCTTGCTGTGCATTTCTTCTGTTCATTGCCTTAGGTGTCTCTTCTGCCCAAGCAAAAACAGTTGAAGTCAAACTTGGAACAGATGCAGGAATGCTTGCTTTTGAACCAAGCACAATAAACATCAGTTCAGGCGACACAGTTAAATTTGTCAACAACAAGCTTGCTCCTCATAACGCTGTTTTCGACGGTCATGAAGAGCTAAGTCACGCAGACCTAGCTTTTGCACCAGGCGAGTCTTGGGAAGAGACCTTTTCAACGGCTGGCACTTACGACTTTTATTGTGAGCCCCATAGAGGTGCTGGAATGGTTGGCAAAGTAGTTGTCAATTAAATAAAAAGGCCAGAAAATAAATACACCATAAAAAGAGTTCAGGGCTAATAAGCTCTGAACTTTTTTTATGCATATATAACCTGCTATAAAGAATGGAAATGTTCCTATAATTAGATTACAAAGGCATTTCCAGGGAAGTAAATGAGCAGAGAAGAGTTAAAGAACCTTATACATACAGCAGAGCACAACCTCTCTCTCCGAAAAGAAATAAAGAAGTGTAAAAATGAAAAAGACTTGATATACCTGGCATCAAATTATGGTTTCACTATCACAATGAACGATCTAAGAGAGTTTCAAGACGAAGAGAGATTAGAAAGTTGGTTTAATGTGAGTCGAATCAATCCCATAAGAAAAAATTAAAGCAAAGCACAAGATGCAATTTAAAGTGGAGCTAAATCTACTAACCAATCAAAACTTTAAAAGATCTACTATTATCAGTCTTTATTGAATACCGTACAGATTCGGCCGGTTTTCCTACTAACAAGAAATAGATAGCGCAAATAAAATAGTTGTAGATTTTCGTAGATTAATGCAGCCAAAGGCTGACCAATTTACAGAACAGGCCTGGGATTCCATAATCTCTGCTCAGACAATTGCGCAAGACAAATTTCACCAACAAATAGAAACTGAGCATTTATTTGCAAGTCTTCTTCAGCACAATGATTTAGCTATTCGTGTATTAACAAAAGCTGGTGGATCAATATCCAACTTAAAAAACCTTGTCAATAAATATATTGAGATTCAGCCGGTTCTAAAGGAAAGGCCTGAGTCAGTATATTTAGGTAAAAGTCTTAGCACTAGCTTTAAGGAAGCAGATAAGATAAGAATTGAATATCAAGATAGCCATATATCAGTAGAGCATCTTTTATTAGTACTTAGTCAGGATAAAAGATGCTGTGAAAATCTATTTAAATCGGAAACTATTAGCACCCACAAAATCAAATCAACAATTGAACAAATCAGAGGAGGGCAAAAAGTGACTGACCAGACCTCGGAGAGCAAATATGAATCACTTTTAAAGTATGGTCGGGATCTTACTTCAGAAGCAAAAGAAGGAAAACTAGATCCTGTGATTGGAAGAGATGAAGAGATCAGGCGAACAGTTCAGATCCTAAGTAGAAGAACTAAAAACAATCCTGTGCTAATAGGAGAGCCAGGGGTTGGCAAAACAGCAATAGTCGAGGGCCTTGCTCAGAGGATAGTCAACAGCGATGTGCCAAGCTCACTACACAATCGTCAACTGATAGCTCTTGATCTTGGAGCATTAGTTGCAGGTGCAAAATACCGTGGGGAATTTGAAGAGAGGTTGAAAGCTGTTCTTAAAGAAGTAACAGATTCGCAAGGCAAAATAGTTCTTTTTATTGACGAAATTCATACCGTAGTTGGCGCTGGAGCATCTGGGGGAGCCATGGATGCCAGCAACTTACTAAAGCCCATGCTTGCCAGGGGAGAACTTAGATGCATTGGAGCAACCACAATTAATGAGCACAGGCAATACATTGAAAAAGATCAGGCACTAGAGAGACGTTTTCAACAAGTACTTGTGAGTGAACCATCTGTTTCAGATTCAATCTCAATACTTCGTGGGCTAAAGGAGCGTTATGAAGTTCATCATGGAGTTCGCATATCAGATAGTGCGCTTGTAGCGGCTGCAGTTTTAAGTAATAGGTATATAACAGAAAGGTATCTTCCCGACAAAGCTATTGATTTAGTTGATGAGGCGGCGTCAAGGCTAAAAATGGAAATAACTTCGAAACCAGAAGAAATCGATGAGATTGACAGAAAGATACTGCAATTACAGATGGAAAAGCTATCGCTTAATCGTGAATCGGATTTTGCGAGCAAAGAAAGACTAGAGAAAATAGAATATGAGTTAAAAGGTTTAATTGAACAACAAACATCTTTAAATGAAAAATGGAAAGATGAGCAAACTTCAATTAATCAACTCTCAACAATTAAAGAAGAGATTGAAAAGGTTCAACTTCAAATAGATCATGCAAAAAGAGATTACGATCTTAACAAAGCAGCAAAGCTTGAATATGGAACCATGTCGGATTTATGTAAACAACTATCAGACACTGAGTCTATACTGAAAAGCAACAATGATTCAGCAGAAAAGTCACTCTTAAGAGAAGAGGTAACTGAAGAAGATATCGCTGAAGTTATATCTAAGTGGACTTCGATTCCTTTGAATAAATTAGTTCAGTCAGAAATAGAAAAGCTTTTAAAGTTAGAGGCCAAACTCCATAAAAGAATTATTGGGCAAAAAAAAGCAGTTAGCGCTGTTGCAGATGCTGTCCAAAGATCACGTGCTGGAATGAACGATCCAAGTAAACCAATTTCCAGCTTTTTATTCCTAGGTCCTACAGGTGTAGGAAAAACAGAACTATCTAAAGCCTTAGCTTCTGAATTATTTGATCGAGAAAGTGCCCTTATCCGCATTGACATGTCTGAATATATGGAGAAGCATAGTATTAGCAGGCTAATAGGAGCTCCACCAGGCTATGTAGGATACGAAGCTGGAGGCCAACTAACTGAAGCAATTAGGCGCCAACCTTATTCAGTTTTGTTATTTGATGAAATTGAAAAGGCACATTCAGATGTCTTTAATATAATGCTCCAAATATTAGACGAAGGTATATTGACTGATGGACAAGGGAGAACTATTAACTTCAAGAATACAGTTATCATCTTAACAAGTAATATTGGTAGTCAGTTAATATTAGAAGCTACAGAGAACAAACAAAATATTAATGATATTCAAATTCAAATAAATTCTATCTTGAGAAAGAGTTTTAAGCCTGAGTTTCTTAACAGGCTTGATGAATGTATTATTTTTGAGAATTTGAATCTGGATGAATTAAAAGAGATAGTACATTTACAGATTAAAGACCTGTCCAAAAGACTGCAAATTAAAAACCTTGATTTGCAAGTCTCTAATACAGCTATAGAATGGTTAGTAAGAGTTGGGTATGATCCAATATATGGAGCACGTCCATTAAAAAGAGCTTTACAAAAAGAATTAGAAACTCCTATAGCTAAAGAAATCTTAAAAGGGTCTTATGTAAATGGAGCAACTGTAAGTGTAAATCTTGAGAAAGGTCAATTGAAAGTGAGTTAATAAATAAGTCTCAGGGTTAGTAAGCAGCTACAAAAGAAAGAGCTAAGCCAGAAGCGATTAAAGCCAAAGAAAAGAATTTCTTAAATTGCCATAGTTTTCTGAAAGAAAGTATGCCTAAAACAATAAGAACCAATTCACTAAAAAGAAGTCCTATCAAGTAAAAGATTATGGGTGTAGGTTCTGCACCAACCATTGGTTGTCCCAAAGCATATCCATGAGCGATGATCAAAGGAATCATTGCCATGGGGCTTATATTTCCTAAAGATATAAGTGCAGAAAGTAGAATACTAATCGCTACAAAAATCTCAATGCCAGGTATTAATAAAGGAGTATAAACAGAAAGGAAGGTTCCGATCAATCCAAAACATAGAAGAGTAGGGACCCATCGCTTGGCCTTAAATCCGCCAATCAAACCAATAGAAAGTAAGAAAAGCAAATGGTCTAAACCAATCAATGGATGTGCCAATCCACTGAAGAATCCAGTTAAGAAGCCGAAATCAGCTGGGTTTCCTTCGAAAGGGTGATGAGCAAAAGCTGGTATCGCGAAAATGCACAACAAGAATGAAAAGCCCAAGAAGCCTCTTAAAAGGGTGATTTTCAAATTCTGCAAGCTGGATTTAGTCAAACCTTTAGAAATATTCCTCTTTAAATAGCTTATTCCCTCTGGTTTCAAATGTGGAGGTTGATCTAAGCAATTTTTCTAGAGTTTCTGTTTTTGCTTTCTTTTAAGAAAGCGGAACGCGATCTAATCTTTCCCAAAGAGATAAAGGTGGCTTGCCTCAGCTAACTGTTTTACTTGAGGTCTCGAACCAAGACGGAAACTTTTCATAAAACGCGGAGTTATGTTCATTCTCACGAGACTCAGTACGAAAACAGCAACTTCTTCCCTTGTCAACATCCAATAAAAGCGAATTGGCCCAATTCCAAATCAACTTAGAACTTGATTCCATACCAACATTTTCCATAATCCTTAGATTCAAGGCCCCAGCATCATGAAGTTTCTGCCAATCAGAAATAAGTGGGTCATCAACATTTATCAAAAAAGTATGGTCAAATTGTTCCTTTAATTTTTCTTCTAGAAGCTTCAAACTAGAAAAATCAACTACAAATCCATTATTGTCAAGCCGCTCTGATGCAAACCAAAAACTAAAGCTACGACTATATCCATGAACAAATCTACAATGTCCAGGATGCTTCCATTGCCTATGACTACAGGGAAAATCATGAAAACTCTTCAAGCAGGTATATCTAGTTCTTTGAAAGGACATTTAAAATACCTATAAGGACAGTAAGGGAGAATGAGATAACAAATCCAATTGGGTTTGAAAATGAATATGCAAATTCAGAACACAGACTTCATTAAAGAACTCCGTTTTAACGAAAAGGGGCTAATACCTGCTATTGCGCAGGATTGGCTTGACGGGGCAATATTAATGCTGGCCTGGATGAACCGAGAAGCAATAGAAAAAACCATAGAGACTGGTGAGGTTCACTATTGGAGTAGGTCAAGAAATGAGCTTTGGCATAAAGGTCAAACTAGCGGGCACACGCAAAAGCTGAAAGATGTTCGAATCGACTGCGACAGAGACGTAATACTTCTCACTATCAAACAAACTGGATTGATCTCATGCCATACAGGCGAAAGAAGTTGCTTTTTCAACACTTTGAATAATCAAAACAAAGACATCTCTAATAAATCAGAGCCACCATCTGATGCTTGCAGTGATCTTTATAAAACAATAGAAAAAAGACGTTTAAAGCCCCAAACTGGAAGCTATACAAACACACTTTTGGCTGGAGGAGATAATCAAATTTTAAAAAAGATAGGAGAGGAAAGCGCAGAGTTTGTAATGGCATGCAAAGACAATGAAAATAATGAAATAGCGAATGAGGCAGCGGATTTAATTTTTCACTTGCAAGTTGCTTTAGCCAATCATGAAGTCACTTGGAGAGAAGTTCTTGAAGTATTAGCAAAAAGGAAAGGGGCCAAAAGAAGACAATAAAATAACTCGTCCTAAATAATTGAAGTAAAACGGGATAAGGGAGTATGGTTTTAAATAAGAAGAATTACCTATCTACCTAAGGATATCCAATGCCGCGTGCCATTAAAGTTGCGAATAAAGGAATAAAAGCAAAGCCTATTAGTTCAATACTTGTAATTAGCTTCAACCGATCGACTAATTGCGAATTAACTTTGGGGAGTTCACCTTTAGAGATAGGAAAAGCCCACATCACATAGGTAATAGTGGGATACAGTGAAAGCAAGCCAACTACAATGAATATAGATACCTTTATCCAAAACAATGGGTTTTGAGTATAAAACTCGCTCCCTTGACCAAAATAAAGAACCCTAAGAATACCTGTTACCAAAAGAGTTAAACCTGCTAATCCATAGACTATGTCTGTGGCAATCATTGCTATGGCTTCTTTTCTGTCAGGATTTGAACGTAGTTTTATCCTTTCAACTGCTAGTGCAGCAAAACAAAGCATGAAGCTTAAATAGTGAAAGTAAGCTATCAGAGCACTTTGGCTCACCTGATTAAAGGGAATTGCTCCCAAAGTCATGAAATTGCTTTAAAAATCAATTTTAAAATATTAGTCTCTTATTGGCAGGACATTAAATTAAAACCTTGCATAGGAAAAGAAAGCCAATATCATGAACTGATTACATAAAGAAAAAAGACTTGAATTCCGAACACTTCATTACACAAAAAGAATATAAACAGTTTGCCCCTATGTTGAAAAGACGGGCAAAAAGCAAATGACTAGTTCTTTAAGCGCATTCCTTGGTGAGATTGGTAGACACCAACTTTTAACCCCAGAGCAAGAACTAACAATGGGTCGGAAGGTTCAAGCGATGGTAGCAATAACACAAAAATGTCAACTAGCAGGCGGTGTCGGACCAGACTGTGAATATACAGAAGCCCAAAACAAGACCATAAAGATTGGAGAAAAAGCTAAGAATCAAATGATCACGGCCAATTTGAGGTTAGTGGTAAATCTTGCGAAGCGTTATCAAGGCAAAGGACTGGAATTGCTTGATTTAATCCAAGAAGGAACTCTTGGGCTTACTCGAGCTGTGGAGAAATATGACCCTACACGAGGTCATCGCTTTTCTACATATGCATATTGGTGGATTCGGCAAGGGTTAAACAGAGCCTTATCTACTCAAAGTAGAACTATAAGGATTCCAGTAAATGTAAATGAAAAATTAACCAAGCTAAGAGCCGCAAAATCACAACTAATGCAGGAGAACGGAACTCAACCTTCTTCTAATCAGCTAGCAAAGAAAATGAGGATTCCACTAGAAGAAGTAGAAGACTTACTAGCTTGTGAATTAAGAAGCATCACCGTCAGTCTTCAAGGAATTGTTAAATCTAAAGCCGATCCATCAGAACTTGTTGACGTACTTGCTAGTGAGCAAACACCACCTATGGAACTAGCCGAACGGGCTGAAAGAAGTGCTTCTGCCTGGGAGTTACTTGACAAATCAAACCTAACTCCCAAAGAGCGAACAATATTAAGCCTAAGATTTGGTTTAGATGGTTCAAATGAGTGGAGAACACTAGCAGAAGTCGCTAGGCACATGAATTGCAGTCGAGAATACTGTCGCCAAGTTGTTCAAAGAGCTTTACGGAAATTACGAAAAACCTCTGTACAAAGTGGACTTATTGAAACTAATATTTAAACCAACTATCTTAATTATGAATTATATTAAAAATATTTTGTTGTACTTATATTGCTATCTTCCAATAGATAAAATTTCTAGATGGGAGTAATTCAAACTTTTAATTATGAGCCTTGAAAATAAAAAAGCCAGCGAATATGCCTATGAAGCTGAAGTAATAGACAGTACGGTAATAGATGAAAGTGTTCTTAGGAAGGTATTAGTGAAGGCTGGACGTGCAATAGCTCAACCAGCATTAGAAGCTTTAGAATTAATGTTAGACCCTTCTACACCTCCCCAAGCTAGGGTAACAATGTTAGCGGCATTGACTTACCTATTAATGCCATTAGATCTTATCCCTGACTTAATTCCAATAGCAGGGTTTAGCGATGACCTAGTTGCATTAACAGCCGTTATTAGCCTTTGGAGCAATCACATAACACCAGAGATAAGATGTCGAGCAAGAAGAAAGTTAGACAGGTGGTTACCACTCTAAAATTTATGGATTCTTGGTCAACTAAAACTGAAGAAGAGATTACTAATCTCTTGAAAGAGTGGTTGAAACAACAAGGTAGAACTCAAGCGGATCTCCGTATAGAACTTCAAGCAGTGTCCACAAGAATGCCAGCGATAATAGATGTATTAAAAAAAGATTTCAACAAGGGCGGAATGCCCAAAGTGGCTGAACATCTTTGTTCTATAGAAAATACATGGTCAAGAGAAACTAACGATGAAAAAAATTCATATAATTCAACTACTGAAGGCTCTGGTAAGAACCTAGATCCATTTGGACAACTAGATCTTATTTTAGATGAAATTCGTGAAGAATGTGAAAACTCATAAATGCACAATATTTTATTAATTAAATTGTTAACTAAGCTTTAGAAAAATAAATTTCACATTATATATGTATTGAGATTAGCTACTCCATATCTTTCCAATCTAAAGACAGATATCTAGTCGCTAGACTTAGCTTAGAAGTTATAATTTGAAAGTAACTATTTTGTGGCAGATAAAGATAGTCACCAGCTTTTAAATAACCTTGTGAATCAGGATTTCTAAGAGCAAATTCAACCCCTCCACTCAAGATTAACACCCATTTATGATTATCTAACTTGTACCATATTGACTTCTGTTTATACTTAAAGGGCAAAAGTGTTAATGTCAGCCGTATGTTTTCTGTTTCTTGAATCAACTCATCTTTCGCTATTCCATTATTTGGCATGGGTCGCGATAGCAAGTTGTCAGAAAAGGGGCTTAATGATTCAGAGCTATGCTCACCCCAGCGAGTACCTATCTGATAACCCCAAGAATTTGCAAGTTCTACAACTTGATCATGATGGGTACAAGCTTCTAATAACTTCTTACGACCTTTGATAGATTCAAGAGAGTCAATCATTTGGTTGAGTTGATCAACCTTTTTTAAAAATCTATTGAGATCTTCCTTAGGCATGTATTTTTTTGAAGGGTTAAGAAACGATTATAAGATTTTTTATTTTAAAATCTTGCTTAGTATATCTTAAAATTTGGTGTTTTAAATAAATTAAAGAAGTAAGCGGAGTGCATGCTTAAATATAGAGGTATTGATTCCCTTCTATATACAGTATGAATTTCCAAAAATATATTATTTCTAGACTTTTGATATTTACTATTGCTTTAACTGTTATTTTATCCCTCCCAAGCCGAGGTTTAACTAAAGAAGAACCTTCAGGTGAAGAGCTATTTAATAACCATTGCGCTGGATGCCATCTTAATGGCGGGAATTTAGTCCGGCGAGGTAAGACTTTGAAACTTGCTGCCTTAAATCGAAATGGAATAACCACTCAAGAATCGATTGCAATCATTGCTAGAAAAGGTATTGGCATTATGAGTGGGTATGAAGAGGTTTTAGGGCCAGAGGGAGACCAGAAAGTAGCTAAATGGGTTTTCGATCAAGCTCAAAAAGCCTGGATCCAAGGATAAACCTCTAGTGAAGTCCAAATGCCCTTTTCCCAATAAATATCTTGCTCTAGAAGTAATTTAACTTCTTGAAGACTTCTTGCCTCAAAAACACCAAAAACATACTTGGAACATTTTGTTGGCCCAAGAGTGATTAAAGCCCCTTCCTTTTTAAGAGTAGAGAGCCTGGCTAGGTGTTGTTCGCGAAAAGGTTCACGCTTTTCCAAAGCGTTTTCGCAATAAGTTCCCCAAAGTACGAATCGGTCCATTAGAACCAGAAGAAAATAAGTAATGAGATTTATTAAATCCTAAGACTTTTTTCTTGAGTTACATCAAATGTGTCGAGAACAATTAGAGAAGTTTCTTTATTATTAGGTTAAATGCATACAAACAATATTCAAAATGCGAAATTAGAAAACGCATATTTCTCTCAAAGAATTTTATAAAAATCTAGACTGTTGCTAAATGTAGCTCTTTACAAAATTTTCCTGCCACATCAGATTCTGAACCGGAGGGAGACTCTGAGATGCGTTTAATTAAAGCGCTTCCAACAATCGCTCCTTCCGCACCCCAACTCCTTACTTGACTTATTTGTTGAGCACCTGAGATACCAAATCCAACTGCAACTGGCAAATCACTAACATTGTGGAGCTCTTTTACCAAAGATTGCACTCTTTCATCTAAAACGCTTCGCTCTCCTGTAACACCTGTGACACTTACCAAATAAGTAAAGCCTCTACTTACCGAAGCAATTTTGATCATTCTTTCTTGAGGTGTTGTAGGGGCAACCAAAAGGACCAAATCCAATCCATTAGATGAAGCGACAGGTGAAAGTCTTTCGGCTTCTTCCAATGGGAGGTCAGGTACGACAAGTCCGGCTGCTCCGATATCAGCAGCTTTTGTACAAAAAGACTCAAAACCTCTACTTAAAAGAGGATTACTGTAGGTAAAAAGAACAAATGGAATAGATAATTTTCCACGTAAGTTATTCAACATTTCAAATACAGCAGAAGGTGTTGTCCCCGACCTCAGTGCTCGCTCAGCAGAAGCTTGAATTACAGGGCCATCTGCCAGTGGATCACTATAAGGTATGCCTATTTCTAATAAATCAGCTCCCTCATCCTGAAGTCTAAGAATTATTTCTGATGAGGTTTTCAAGTCAGGGTCTCCAGCCATCAAAAACGGCATTAGAGCAATTCTATTTTCATTTTTTACTCGTAAAAAGCACCTTTCTATGGGGCCATCTTTAGGAGATTTTTGATTCAAGGGTTCATGGTTGAAAGTCATTCAGGAGGTAAGCGAGTTTTAAAAGATCTAAATCTATGAATTGATTGATTTAGGTGGAAGAATCATTTCTATTTTCGATCTGGTTAATCAATCGAACTTGCTCTTCTTCTGACATAGCATCAAAGCTATCTTGAAGTTCTTTGGTTTTAATCTCTTCGTATGCCATTTGATAACGTTTGCGTTGTTCATTAAATGTCATCTTCCCAGTAACGACTCTTAGAAGGTAGGAGCTAGTCCAAGCAATCACAATAAAAATAAGAACTGCTTCAGAAGCAATACCAGCCGATGGACCTTCAAAACCAATTAATCGAAATCCTTCATAGCCAATAGCTCCTAAAAAAAGAAGCCCTGCTCCTACTAACAGAACGTTCCCTCTGGTAATGGAATCAGGCATCTCCTTGGCCATTTAGACGAAGATTTAAAAATGGTGCAAATAAAATCAGCCCTGGGAAGAAAAGAAAAACAAGACCATAGATAGACAATCTTTCAAACTTTCCCATAAGAGTCCACCGGGTATTCATCCAGTAATACAGGCCTAGGGGGACTATTAGCAGGTAAAACAAACCAAGTATTCCATAGGTAACTAGCACAAATAGGGAATTGTTAGTAGTTTGGCTGATTAAGGTCAGTTCAGTCACCATGAGAAAAATGCCGATCAAAATCTAAGATAGAAGGAAGGGCTTAGGTCCTTTCTATTTATGGGAGCATGGCGGAATTGGTAGACGCAGCGGACTTAAAATCCGTAGGCCGTAAAAGGCTGTGGGGGTTCAAGTCCCCCTGCTCCCACTAAACAGACCAAAAGCTTTTTATAATCTTAATAGCAATTTTTCGCTAAAAAGAAAGCGGTGAAGCCAGATTAAAGAGGGACTTATACAGAAATTTCAATAAAGCTCTATGCTTTTCTTGGAAATAATTAGCTCAATTCTCTGGATATTGTCCATTGCAATTTCTCGCCAGCATGAAATGGAACAATTCTTTGTGGTGAATTAGTAGGACCTTTTACCTCAAAATAATCTGGAACGATCTGACTGCGTTTAACAAGTGTTATTGAACTCTCATTCAAAGGGAGTCCATAGAAAGCAGCGCCAAACTCGCTAGCAAAAGGTTCCAATTTTTCAATGCAGCCCTCTTGCTCAAAAACCTCTGCATAGCTCTCTAAAGCGTAAGGAGCATTAAAGATGCCAGCACACCCACAGGAACTCTCTTTAAACATTCTTGTATGAGGCGCCGAATCTGTTCCAAGAAAAAAACAAGCTTTACCACTAGTAGCAGCTCGTCTCAAAGCAAGCCGATGATGCTCTCTCTTTGCTACTGGTAAGCAATAAAAGTCTGAATTTAAACCTCTAAAAAACATTGCATTTCTATTTATATGCAAATGGTGTGGAGTAATTGTTGCTGCAAGTAAATTATTACTTGATTCTACAAATTGAACGGCTTCTTTTGTCGTTATATGCTCGAGAACGATTCTCAGATTAGGGAATAGTTTTAATAAAGGCTGAAGTTTTTTTTCTATGAAAAAACATTCCCTATCGAAAATATCTATTTCTGGGTCAGTAACCTCTCCATGAATAAGTAGAGGCATTCCAATACGCTCCATGCTCTCTAAGATAGGATTGATTGCACTTAAATCAGTAATACCATCTGAGGAATTAGTCGTGGAGTTAGCGGGATAAAGCTTTGCTGCAAAAAAAGCACCTTTATGAAAACCATCTTCTAAATCGATTGGAGAGAGTTGATCTGTTAAATAGGCCGTCATTAGAGGAGTAAAAGAGATTCCTTTTGGAATTGCTTTTAGGATATTTTTTTTATATATATTTGCTTGTTCAACAGTTGTGATTGGGGGCTGTAAATTAGGCATTACAACTGCACGGCGAAAGACAGTCGCTGAAGGAGTAATAACTGCTTTCAAAACATCCCCGTCTCGAAGATGAAGATGCCAATCGTCTGGTTGGCGCAGAGTAATTGAATGTTGCGTTATTTTCAAAGGTTTTAAAAACAGGTAAACGAATCGGAGGCCATTAAGTTAATTATCGGTCAACTCAATTTAATCTATATGGTCCATTGATGCAAAAGAAGCTCAGATTCATTTAAAGACTCATTTAAAAGATATGCATTTGGACAAAATATCCTTTATAAATATATGAATAAAAGAGCGTTAATTAGAAAATTAAAAAAAGCTTATTTTGGTCTTCGCTAAAAAATCACAAAAATCTACCTTTCGTAAAGAATTGTAGGTCAATTAAATTTTTAAATCATACAGATTGGTTACTTAAAATTAATGTGTTAAAGGAAAGGCTTTCCTAAAATAACTAAATCCTATAAACAGTCTATGCCGACCTACATAATCTCAATTCTAGAAATAGTTACAGGAATAGCCTTTTTATTTGGGGGTGGGGAGCTATTTGTTCAAGGGTCAGTTGGATTGGCCTTAATACTGGGGATTCCCCAATTGGTCATTGGCCTTACAGTTGTATCACTAGGAACAAGTGCACCAGAGCTCTTCGTAAGCCTAAGTTCAGTGTTTAGAGGTTCTGACGCATTAGCTTTAAGCAATGTAATTGGTAGCAATATATTCAACGTGCTAGTCGTTCTTGGAAGTAGCGCTCTTGTTTTACCCTTAAAAGTTGAAAGTAGATTAGTAAGAAGAGATGTACCTCTATTAATAGCAGTTTCAACAGCTGTCTGGGGAATTGCCTCTGGAGGCAAAGTGACTTGGCAGGCTGGGATAGCACTTTTAACGGCACTGGTTATTAATACTGTCTGGGAAATCAGGACAGTCAGAGAAGAGCCTCAAGGAATTAAAGATGCAGAGCCTGAAATAAATCCTGAAATGGATTCCAAAGGCATATTAAAAGCTTCGATATATTTAATTGTAGGAATTATTGTTTTGCATGTTGGGTCAAATATTTTAGTAAAAGGAGCCAGTTTATCTGCATCAATTTTAGGAGTAAGTGAGGCAATCATTGGATTGACAATAGTTTCGGCAGGAACATCTATGCCAGAGTTAATAACATCTCTAGTCGCTGCTATTAGGGGACGAACTGATCTCGCTATAGGGAATGTGGTTGGAAGTAGCTTGTTAAACCAACTATTAGTTTTAGGCTTTGCTGCTATAGCATCAAGCAAATCCGCCTTAGAAGTAGATCCAATATTGATCCAAAGAGATTTACCACTTATGGTCCTAACAACTCTTGCATGTATGCCGATCTTTTGGAGTAATGGGCGTATAAGTAGGATAGAAGGGGGAATACTTCTAGGACTTTATATTCTTTACCTGATAGATCAAATCCTTCCAATAACATTACCATACTTTCAAGATGAGTTTAGACTTATTATAATTACTATTATTCTACCTGTTGTGATAATTGCTATAAGCTATCAGACAATAGTTTATTGGTTCAAAAGGAGAAGAAAGTACAGAAGTTAATAATAGTTAGATATCAAGTCATAGTAACAAATTCCTCTGAAATTGTAGGGTGCAATGCCATTGTTTTATCAAAATCTTCTTTTGTAGCCCGCATAGAAACAGGTATAGCAGCCATCTGGATAATCTCGGCGGAATGTTCACCAACCATATGACAGCCAATGACTATATCAGTCGTAATATCAACAATTAGCTTGAGCAGGCAAGCTCCTCCTGTCTTTGGCAAAGCATGTGACATTGGCCGGAATTTCGCTCTATAAATCTTGATATTTTTACTGCCATGAGTTTCTATTGCCTCTTGTTCCGAAAGCCCGACACTTGCAATCTCAGGCTGTGAAAAGACTGCCTTAGGAACAAATTGATAATTAACATTACGCTTCTTATTACCAAAAAGTTTATCTGCCAAAGACCTTCCTTCATCTATAGCTACAGGAGTCAGGTTTATTTTGTTAGTAACATCTCCAAGTGCATATATATTATCTATATTTGTCTTCTGGTCTAAATCCACGCTAATTTTATTTGAAGTCAACTCAACTCCACAAAGGTCTAAATCCAATCCTTTGAGAAATGGAGTTCTTCCTATGGCAATAAGAACAGCTCCAAGCCTAGAGAATTCTTCTTTATTTGTTTTAACAGAAAGTTTTCCCTTTTCACCATCTATTGAAATTGGATATTGGGAGAACTTCAGGTTAATTCCATTATCTGTCATTTGCTTAGTTAATGCCTGGGTTATCTCAGAGTCAAAGCCTTTTAATAAAGATTTTCCCCTGACAAGTTGAACAACTTCTATTCCTAAGGCTTTGAAAATACAAGAAAATTCACATGCTATATAACCAGCACCAATAACAAATATCTTATTAGGCAATTCCTTCTGAAGAAATACATCGTCACTTACCCAGCATTTTTCTGCACCTGATATATCTAATTGATTTGGGATTCCCCCAGTCGCAATGATAATTTTATCTCCTAAAATTACTTTGCTTTCACTTGTCAGATTATTTCTTACAAGTATTTTATTATGCGAAATAAAGGAGCCCCAACCTTCTATTAGGCAAACTCCTAATTTCTTTAAGAGGTGTATATGCAGTAAGTTTAATCGATCTACTTCTTTACGAACATTCGATAGAAGAGTTTGAGAGCTAAAAGAGACTGAGCTTATGTTATAACCGAAACTAGAAGCATTTCTAATGTAATCAGAATATAGAGATCCATATACCAATAGCTTCTTAGGAACACAGCCTCGTATTACGCAAGTTCCGCCAACCTTATCCCCTTCTATTATCGCAACTTTTGCTCCATAGCTAGCTGCTCTCTTGGCAGCTGCTAGGCCGCCTGAACCAGCTCCTAAAATGATTAAATCAAATTTTTCGTCCAAGATAGTAGCCTCACTATTAAAGTTCTAGCAAATTAAATACTGATATTTGAAATAACAATAGAATAATTTTGTATACTGGTAAAAAGTTTCAATTAAAGTTTTTAGCATTATTTAACGACTTTGATCGCTTTAAAGAGTTGTCTCCACCATTGCAATAACGCAATCTAGCGTCAAGAGGTATATCCTTCCAATTCCAGAAGATCGCATAGTCACTATGGGTCGTCAAAATACAAGCAAGCCTAAGACTCTCATTAATTGCCATTGGAGCTTGAGTAATAGCAAGAAAAATCAATGCAAGACCAGCTGAGGGCGCTGATAATTTGAAGTTAAGCCTTTTGAAGAACATAATTATTTAAATCCTAAATAATCTTGAGTAGTTAAAAAACAAGTTTGGAAGTAGGTGAGATCGGTTTAAATCGGATTATAAAGAGATGACCAAAGATTGCATTGCCTGATCAATAGTAAAAACATATTATTTTTCTTCATCTTCGAAGGCTGACTGAACCAACTTGAAAGAACTAAGGCCAACGGCTGCAAAAATAAAAACAGTTAAAGCGATTAAAAGGCCAAAGGTGAAGGGGGATATCTCCAATTCACCAAAGGAAACTAAAAAGACAAGGTTACTCATATTCAAAAGTCTAAAGAGCTAATAAACAAAGGGTAAAGTAAAAATGGTTATCAAACGGCTATGCGAAAAGCATTTGCCATTTTTAATGGGAATTACGAAGTGAGAGACTCAAGAGACTCCGCATCAAGAGATCAGATGTTTCGACTCTTGCAAGCGCCACTACTAATCTCCCTTGCGGCAGGAGGCTTTCTAGGGTCTCCAGCAAGAGCGGAATACTGGCTAGTCATAGGTAGCTATAGGCAAGGGCCTGGAGGAAGACCAGAAGTCAGTGGGATCACAAGTCCAACGGTATACGCAATTCCTATGAAGACTTTGAAGCAATGTGAAATGGCTGGCAAAAAAATCTCCCGGGAGATTTACAAACCAGTCTGGCAATTTGACAACCGATGGACTTGTGTTTCTGATGGCAAATAAAAGCTTCATTTTTAGAAAACTCTTGAACACAGGCGAAAGGCTGACCCACCACGCGAAGTAGCAATCTGCTATAAAAGGATCGGTAGGTATTTATCCCCATGAATTCAAAGGGTGCGAAATTCGCAGAAATAATCAATGGACGTGCCGCAATGTTGGGCTGCACAGCTCTGGTTTTATC
>QCFX01000022.1 GCA_003280105.1 Prochlorococcus sp. AG-363-N20 | reverse complement strand
GATTAGCCGCCTAATCGTTGAAACGATAGATAATTTTGCTCTTCAAAATGGAATCCTAAGCTGTAATTTTCTTTATGCAGATCCACAATGGAGTTCTTTAGCTGAGACTCAAGGCTATACAAAATGGATAAATCAACAAAGCATTTGGATTGCAGGAAATACAAGGAATTTTTCCGATTATCTCAAAGAGTTTAATGCTAACCAAAGAAGAAATATAAAAAGGGAGCGGAAGTCGATCCAAGATAGAAAACTATTAATTTCCGCAATTACGGGAGGAGATATAGACCTGCAAATCATGAGAAAAATGCATGATTTTTATGAAAAGCATTGTGCAAAATGGGGGATTTGGGGTAGCAAATATATACCTAAGTCATTCTTTGAGAAATTATCTCTTTCCGAACACAGAGAAAACATTATTTTATTTAGTGCGCATCGAGGTAATCCTAAACTCCCCATGGCAATGTCGCTATGTGTTAAAAGCGAGAAAATGCTATGGGGCAGATATTGGGGCAGCGAAGAAGAAGTCGACAATCTACATTTTGAAATGTGTTATTACAGTCCAATCGAATGGGCATTGGAACATGGCATAAATTGTTTTGATCCGGGTGCTGGAGGAAGACATAAACAAAGGCGTGGTTTTCGTGCAAAACCAACTATTAGCTTGCACCGCTGGTACAACAAGAATATGGAATTACTAATTAAGCCCTGGCTTTCTGAACTGAATAACATAATGATTAACGAAATAGAAGCTTCAAATGCTGAGTTGCCCTTTAAGGTATAAAACTCCAATCGCAAGTTCCCGCTGTAAAGATGGCCGCTAGCCTCGTTGGTCAAGATGCTTTGAGCACAATTAGCTTTCTAGATGAGAGCCTTTCTGAGAGAACTATCGGTCTAGACCCTTTGGGGTATTTCATTATCAGGTTAGATCAAAAGGCTATGGAGATTGTCGTAGAGCATTACGAGAACGACATAGATGATTTAGGACGAGCAATTGATAAAGAAACAGGGGAACCAATTGGCTGTCGAGGAGAAAAGAAACGTTCCCCTGTAAAGGTTTACAAAGGATGCAGTGCAAAAGAAGTTGGCATCAAACTTACTGAAGGAGACAGTCCACATCCACTGAGTCGACTTGACCACGCCCTCTATCTCGGAAGAGAGCTACAAAAGGCAGAGGCATGTCTACTGCACAACAAACCCTATATTCAGGATTAAAACCTACTAAAGTATGAGAGGAGCAAACCCTTTGGGTTAGAAGCATCTAATCATCCACTTCATCTTTTTTGGTAATGGGCATTGTTTTTTATCTCTTCATTGTCGTCAGTGGTCTTATTGCCGCTGTTGCGTTAAACAAATTACTTAAAGCAGTTAAATTGATATGAGAAGTAAAAGTTCTTTAAATAAGCCTCAAGAGTTATCCAGGAAAACAACAACAAATCTTTGAACTCTTAACTAAATAACTTTTCTCTTTTTTATAACTAGGAATGGTTTTTTTGTGTTCTCATAGTAGCAAAAAAAGTTTCCGCGCCTACTAATTCCCCTGTCAAATCATACATGGTTGACCCAGTTATTTTTGCAGGTAAAAACATTCCAGGAGAAACCTTTAAATCCTTTCCTACTGGCTTAAGAATTACTTCTCCATCTACTTCAGGCGCAAAGCGATTACAACGACCAATTAATTCTCCTGTTTCTGAATCTACTCGTTCTATCAAAACATCTACGATTCGACCTACCCAATTGCGGTTTTTCTCTTCAGAGATCAATTGTTGAATGGAGATAATTTTATCTTTTCTTGCTTGTGCTATTTCTGAAGGCACTTGATTTGGCAAACTCGCTGCTTTTGTTCCCTCTTCAGCCGAAAAGGCAAAGACACCAACATGGTCAAACCTCTGGTTTTGTACAAAGGACACAAGGTGCTCAAAATGAGACTCAGTTTCACCTGGGAAACCCACAATTAGCGTCGTTCGTAAAGTCGCATCTGGCAATTGGTTTCTAATGCGGTCCAGGATTTCAGAATTAACATCTAATTGCCAAGGACGGTTCATAGCTTTGAGAACTTCTGGATGACTATGTTGCAAAGGAAGGTCAAGGTAAGGAAGAACATTTGGTACGTCTCTATAAGCAGATAAGACCTCTTTTGTTAGGCCAGTTGGATAAGCATAATGAACACGAATCCAAGGGATTTCTATATCTCCTAATGCTCTTAAAAGCCTTGCAAGTGACTGTTCACCATATAAATCTATTCCATAATTTGTTGTAATTTGACTAATTAAAATAAGCTCTTTCACACCTTGAAATGCAAGCTCTTTTGCCTCTGCAACTATTGATTCTATTGATCGACTTCTTTGATCACCTCTTAACTTTGGAATAATGCAAAACGCACACCGATAATTACATCCTTCTGCAACTTTTAAATATGCAATTGAATCTCCTGTTGTTCTATATCTAGGTAAGTTTTCGGTCCCGATAAACTTTGGCTCTTTACTAACTTTATTAACTCTTTCTCCAGCCTCTACTCTTTGTAACACTTCCACAATATGTTGATAGTCACCGGTACCAATAATTGCTTTCGCTTCTGGTAGAGATTGAAGCAACTCTTCCTGAAAATGTTGTGCTAAGCAACCAGCAATAATTAGTTCTTTACCTTGATCAGCGAGATCAACAAGAGTACGCACCGATTCTTCCCGAGCTTCTTGAATAAAACTGCATGTATTGACGACTACAACAGCGGCATCAGCTTCATTCGTGCTCACTCCATAGCCAGCCTCAGCTAATAAGCCGAGCATATGCTCCGTATCTACACGGTTTTTTTCACATCCAAGATGGGTAAAAGCAACTGATGGCTTTAGTTGCTTTCTCGCAACAAGCTTGTTTGGCACACTTCCAATATCATTGGACTTTTTCATGAATCAGCGCAGATAAGCAGAAAATTCCTTAAAGGCTTATATCTTCTATTCTCCTTCACAATAAAGAAAGACGCTAGGATTTAAAGCTATCAAAATTGCCTTATATATCCCTTAAACATGGGAACAACTCGTCTTAAAAGTCGTCGTCGCCAGGACCAAGGGTCTAAATGGGTCAGAATTACGATGGCCATTTTTGCCACAATAGGAGTCATAGATACCGGTTCGATCACTTTCGAAAAGTGGGGTTGGATAGGGACTCTTGCCTGCCCAGGAGGAGCAGAAGGTTGCGACAAAGTCCTTAACAGTGCATGGGGAACCTTAACGGTAGGAAATGAACTAACAATTCCCTTGTCTTTTCTAGGCCTAATTAGTTATCTAGCGGTTCTAGTAATGACAATCTTGCCATTACTCCCTGGTTTAAACGAAAACAAAGCTGACCTATCACGTCGCACTTGGTGGAGCTTATTTTATATCTCCTGTGGAATGTCAGTTTTTAGTCTGCTGCTAGTGGGATTAATGGTTTTCAAGATAGAAGCATTTTGTTTCTTCTGTTTTTTATCAGCGTTTCTCTCAATAAGTCTTTTAGCTTTAACAATCTTAGGTGGTGGTTGGGATGAACCTGCTGAAATTATTTTTAGAGGAATACTTCTTTCCTTGGCTGTTCTTATAGGTGGTTTCATATGGATTTCTGCTGTCGATCCCAATCGCTCTCCAGAAATAACTCTGAGTAATAGAGGTGTTCCACCAAAAATTAAGAGTACAAGCACTCCTTTTGCTATAGATCTTGCTAAACACTTAAAGGATTCAGGTGCTGTTATGTATACAGCCTATTGGTGTCCTCATTGTCATGATCAAAAAGAAATGTTTGGGAAAGAAGCGGCATCAGAACTGAATATTATTGAATGCGCAGCAGATGGGGAAAATAATCAGCATGCCCTCTGCCAAACAAAAGGAATAACTGGCTATCCATCTTGGGAAATCAAAGGCAAAGTTGAGTCAGGAGTACAGACTCTTAAAGACTTAGCTACTTCTAGTGGATATAAAAGTTCTAAAAACTTTTAAAGATTGATTTCAAGACCTGATTTGCCTAGTGGAAAGTTCTTTGCCACGTTTCTGTATCGAATGACATTCCCAATATGGTAATGAAGCAGGTGCATCAGTTCGAAAATGACCACCACGACTTTCACGGCGAAATAAACAAGCTTCCAGTAAAAGTGAACTAGTTAATTGGCGATTATTTAAATCCAAAAGTAAATTAAGCTCTTTACGAGTTTTTGAATCCATAAAATTACAAATATTCTTAGGTTGAGAGCTCACTAATTTCAACAAGGGCTGTTGAACTAGGTTTTCTAGATCCATTTGTATAAGGTATAAAGCTTCTTTCATCCCTCTAGCTGATCGGTTAACTCCTGCATTTTTCCAGCATAATTCTCGAAGTTTTTCAATTGAATTTAACAAGGTTTCTTCACTTTCTCTATCGGACAATGGCAAAGAGCAATTAATCGAAGTTTCGACCGTGTGAGTTCCTATAAATTTAGGTGGATCCACTAATTCTATTGAGTTCAGTTGACTTGCAAAGACCAAACATTCCATTAAAGAGTTACTTGCTAACCGATTAGCTCCATGCAAGCCAGTACAAGCAACTTCACCAACCGCATAAAGTCCTTGCAATGTGGTTGCCGCATTTAAATCCGTAGCCACTCCTCCCATCCAATAGTGAGCTGCAGGAGCAACAGGAATAGCTTGGTTTAAAGGATCTAACCCAAAATCACTACAACGCTGGATTATTGAAGGGAAACGACTTTCAACATCAGCAGCAGAGATACGCGTGAGATCAAGGTTTAAATGATTCACCTTTTGTAGCTGCATTGTGCGAACTAAAGCTCTGCTGATTTGATCGCGAGAGGCAAGGTCCTTCCCTTCCAAAGCTTCAACTGGGCTATTGCCATGTCGATCTAATAAAACAGCTCCTTCCCCACGTAAAGCCTCGGAAATCAAAAAGCAAGGAGCACCATCAAGCTTTAGCGCTGTTGGATGAAATTGGACAAACTCCAGATCCTCAATCTCAGCCCCTGCTCGCCAAGCCAATGCAACTCCTTCTCCACATGACTGTGCTGGATTAGTAGTGTTTACAAATAAATGACCTCCTCCTCCAGTAGCCAATACCACCGCTCTAGCTGAAATCCAATACAGAGAATGACCGTCTAGAACTTGAACTCCATGACAACGATTGTTCTCAACCCAAAGTTGGGTAACTCTTACCCCTCGACAATGCATAAGATTCGAACGCTTTTCAACCTGATCTTCAAGTACTTCAACAAGGGCACGGCCAGTGCAATCCTGAACATGCAAAACACGTCTATAGCTATGGACTGCTTCAAGGGTCGTAGCAAGCTGATCTGAATCTCGATCAAATGCCATCCCCAAGGCTTCTAATCTTTTTACACATTTAGGTGCTGCCTCAACAAACATATTTACGGCATTGCCATCACATAAACCTGCACCTGCTTTAAAAGTATCTTCTGCATGACTTTGGACACTATCCTCATTTCTTGTAACTGCTGCTATTCCTCCTTGCGCCCAGCGGCTGGAAGACCTTCTACTTGTATTTCGATTTAAAAGCAAAACCTTTAATTGAGAGGGCAACTCTAGACAACTCATCAATCCAGCTGCACCAGCACCTATCACCACAACATCCCACGGACCTGGAGGAATTGAACTCGCCGTACTAGGAAGCCTCATAAACCTAAAAAGACTCCTCTTCAAGAGATGAGTTTTGAAAACCAAAATTAAGGAAGATAATGTCCTCCCGTTTAATAAATCATTTAATTAAATCTACAAGCTATTGTCCCTAACTATTCCATAGCATTTTCTACTTTTCTAGTTCTGGTTAAATCAAACCACTCAGGCGAGGTTGAATAAGCGCGGTTAAAAAAAAGAGCCCATCAACCCAAAGAGTTGTAGTAAGTGCTGCACTAGCAACAAGCCATGCTCCACCAGAAGGAGAATTAAGAGTTGCTCGATTCCGCATTAATGCAGAGACAGTAATTATCAAAGCCGCCGCTACCAATAGCAAAAATATTGATTGAGGACGAAGTAGATCTAACGCCGTTTGATGTAAAAGCTGTGATGCATTAACAAGAGGTGCTTCGACGACTAGAGGCCATGAATGCATTACTCCTGTAAAGAGCATCAAAAGATCTGTAAATGCTGTTCCAAGTAAACAAGAAAGATAAAAGCCTGAACCTATTCTCCATCTTGTATCCAGCCCAACAAAAGCTAATGGAAGAGCCATAGCTTCTACGGGAAGATGCAATACAGGATGAGAACGCAACCATCCCCAAAACAAACATCCTCCTAACCAACTGCCACTTACCCCAACTATTAACGAGCCCGCTTGGAACCATTTAGTTCCCCCCAGCAAGGCCAAAGCTACTCCACTTCCAAGTAAAACAAAGGTAAATAAACAAGCGGAAATTGGATATAAATGAACCCAAGGTGCCTGTAAAAACACAGGTAAAACGACCAAGGCGCTTGCCCAAAATTGCAAGGTTCTTGGGTTGGAAAGATAAACCTCTGTAGATTGCAAAGGCTCAATAGGTGGAGAAAGATTGCTCAGAGTTGCTTAGGGCGAATTTAAATGGCCTTAGAAGGGTTTTCGAAGAACTTTAGGAGGAAAAGCTCTCCTCATTTAGGAGAAAGCCAAAGAACATTAGAAGACCATCATGCTTGAACTGATGTTTTTATATGAATTAATGGTCTTAGAGACATAACCCTTCTCCCTCAAGATTGCGATCAATGGCTGATCTATCACATACCGCAGATTTAGTAGAAAATTGCTGGAAATTTCTTGTTCTTGGTTTAGTGCAAGGGCTGACTGAGTTTCTACCAATCAGTAGTACAGCGCATCTAAAAGCTATCCCAATGATTTTAGGTTGGGATGACCCAGGGATATCCGTTACAGCCGTTTTGCAATTAGGCAGCATCATTGCTGTGATGACCTATTTCAGAAAGGATCTAAAAGATGTGATTAAAGGGATATCAATTGCTTTTAGGCAAGGCCAATGGCGAGAACCTAACGCAAGACTTGGCATTGCCATTTGCACCGGAACCATCCCGGTGCTGCTAGCAGGAATATTCATAAAATTTGTTTGGCCACAATATGAAGACTCCCCATTTCGCAGTATCCCGTCCATTGCCTTAATTTCACTTTTGATGGCTGGCTTACTTGCATTCGCTGAGATGAAAGGGATTCAAAAAAAGCGGCTAGAGGATGTCTCAGGAAAAGAAGGGTTAATAGTTGGCTTAGGTCAAATGCTCGCTCTTATACCAGGAGTATCTCGATCAGGTATAACTCTCTCCGTCTCACTAATATCTGGATGGAAGCGCCAAGATGCGGCAAGATTTTCATTTCTAATTGGGATCCCAGCAATCACACTTGCAGGATTAGCTGAATTAAAAAATGCTTTTGCTAGCCAATCAGAAGTAGCTGTAGGAATTATTCCTTTACTAATTGGCATTAGTTCTTCAGCAATAGTTTCTTGGCTTACAATCGATTGGTTTTTGGAATATCTACAAAGAAACAACACATGGATCTTTGTTATCTATAGATTGTTATTTGGGGCTAGCTTGCTCGTTTGGTGGGCACTGCCAGCTCAAAATTGATTGAATTCCTGTTTCATCTGTGTGGAATGAACTATCCGTTAATACAGCGGATTCTTTAAAAAGCAATGATTCTTCCAGTAGGCAACCAATGCCTGCAATTATTGAATCAGTTGAACCCAATTCAATTGGGTATGAACTTGGTTTTGAATCAGGAGACAAACTAATAAGTATAAATGGAATTAAACCTAGAGATTTAATTGATTATAGGTATCTGATTGGTGAAGAAGAACTCAAGATTGAAGTAATGGACCCTGAAGGGAAAATATATAAGATCGAATTTGAAAAAGATCCTGATGAAGGCCTTGGCCTGGTTTTCACCGAAGCTTTATTTGATGGGTTAAAGCAATGTAATAATCACTGTCCCTTTTGCTTTATTGATCAACAACCTGCTGGGAAACGTAAAAGTCTTTATCTAAAAGATGACGATTATCGTCTCAGCTTTCTGTATGGTTCCTATCTAACTCTGACTAATTTAACTGAAGAGGATTGGCAGAGAATTGAATCGCAAAGACTCTCTCCACTGTTCGTATCTGTGCATGCAACTGAACCAAATCTTAGAGCTAAGTTACTCAAAAACCCTAGAGCAGGACTTTTACAAGAACAACTTAAATGGTTTGCCAAGCGCAATCTTCAAATACATGCACAAGTCGTTGTGTGTCCAGGATTAAATGATGGGATTGCATTAGAGCAAACTCTTAGAGACTTGGCACAATATGCCAAGGGGGACTGGCCTGTAGTTCTATCAACTGCAGTGGTACCAGTGGGTTTAACACGTTTTAGGCCTAAAGCTGATGGGCTTATTCCAGTTGATTTTGAATGTTCCAGAAAAGTTATAGAGAGGGTTGAAGCCATGCAAAAAGAATTTCAAGTTCATCTAGGAACACGTTTTGCATGGTTAGCTGATGAATGGTATTTAATCGGAAAAAAAACTTTGCCCAAAAGAGATGCTTATGAAGACCTGCCACAACAAGAAAATGGAGTCGGCAGTATTAGAGCATTTTTAGAGGCTATGAATATAGCTACCAAAAATCTTCCCAAAAGCATTAAACCTGATAGGCATTGCAGCTGGGTTGTTGGGGGACTAGTCGAACACGCATTGACTCCTATTTGTAATCGCATCAATCAAGTACAAGGCGTCACTCTTGATTTGCATGGACTAAAGAGCCCATATTGGGGGCAAGAGCAAGTTGTTACTGGTCTACTTACAGGCAAAGATCTGTTATGTGGATTACAAGGGGTTGTTTTAGGTGATGAGCTCCTTCTGCCATCGGTGATGCTTAAAGAGGATCAAGCAGTATTTCTTGATGACATGACTGTAAAAGAATTGCAGAATGCACTTCAAGTGCCTATCACAATTGTGGATGGAGCAGATGAAATCGTGTCTGCAGCAATGGGACATTTAGCTAAAATTATTTAAAGTAGTATTATTTTTCTAATTTCTGTGCAGAGTAAAACTGCAAGAATAATTCTTCTAGCCAGCATGATCATCCAAGGGATGACTTTGGCACATGCATCTGATTATCCATTTATGGATACAGAAGAACACAAGAATTTCTTGTCAACAGGGATAAAAGGCAAAGAAGCTTCACAAGCTAATCAGACTCCAAACAATCAAAAACAAATAATCCCTATAAGGAATACGAGAACACAAATTAATTCAAAGGAATATATTGTTAACGTCAATCTATCCAGACTAAAAGCTCCTGAAAATCTAGCATTGCCCAAAAAAGCTGGTGAGGTAAAAATCAAAAAGCTGCAGCCAATTAAACTTGAAGATTTAGATGAATTAGTAAAAGAAAATAGTTCAAAACTAATGGCAATGAATTCTCGAGTAGAGCAGAAAAAGTTTCTCTTATTGGAAGCCTTGTCTGCTTGGTACCCAACTATCAATTTATCCGCTAATGGACTTCCTCAATATCTATCAGCAGAGCAATACAATTATTCATCAGGACAAGATACTTCTAGTAGGCAATTGAAAACAACATTAGCCGTAGAGGTTAAATGGAATTTAATTGATCCAGCAAGAGTTCCAGAAATTGCAGCAGCAAAAGATAGTTACGAAAAAGAAAAGCTCTCATATATCTTAGCTCTAAGAGATTTACGCCTGGAAGCAGCAAATGCATATTTTTTACTACAACAATCTGATGAAGGGATTCGAATTGGCAAAGATTCAGTCAATGCTTCAAAGATTAGCTTGAGGGATGCAAAATCACGCTTCGAGGCAGGTGTTGGTACTAGGCTAGAAGTCTTAGAAGCAGAAACTCAACTTGCTAGAGATCGTCAACTTCTAGCAAGCAAAATAGGGGATCAAAAAATCAACCGTAGATCTCTATCAAGAATTCTAAACCTTCCATTAAACCTTACACCTACTGCAGCTTCTTCTTCTAAGCCTATAGGTCTATGGGATGCAAGTCTTCAAGAAAGTATTCTTTCAGCATACTCCTTTCGTGAAGAACTTTCAAAGCTAAAGCTTGACATTTCAATTAACAATAGCAACGCAAATGCTGCATTAGCTACTAGCCAGCCAGTCCTCAGCTTGGTAAATACTTTTAGCAACTCATATTCCAAAGGGGAACTATTATCTTCCTCACCAGATATGGATAATAGTGCAGCAACCTTAAGTAATACTGTTGGCCTAAATGCTACTTGGAATATATTTGATGGAGGCAAAGCTAAGGCACTTTATAAATACAACAAGCAAAAAGCAAAAGAAGCAGAAGCAGATTTTGCAACCCAAAGAGGCATTATTCGAAATGAAGTAGAAGAAAGCTTCTTCAATCTTCAAACAGCAACACATGATGTGGCTACTACAACACGTGAAGTATTAGCCTCTCGAGAATCACTCAGATTGGCCCGTCTTAGATTCAAAGCAGGTGTAACAACTCAAAGAGAAGTTGTAAATAATCAAAGAGATTTAACAGAGGCAGAAGTTCGTTATTCAGATTCAATAACTTCATATAACACAAGTCTTGCTCAACTCCAAAGGCGAACAGGAAGTGACAATGTCATAGAATGTATAGCAACAGAGAACCCTTCTGAAAAAAACTTAGACAGCCTAATTAGCGAACCCACCGAGATGATTATAAACAATATGCAAATAGTTCCAATTTGCAAGATCTCAAATTAATTAAGCTATAGCATGAGTTATCTAAGCCAAGAAAAACCTTTAAATGATGTTCAGATTGATCAAATCAATACTCTGCTTGATGAAGTATCAATTCGTCAGAAACGCGACTTTGGTAATCTTAGTTCTGACAAAAAGCCTGATGGTACTCTAATAACAGAATGTGATCGTTGGAGTGATAAAACAATAGTAAAAGCCCTTTCAAAAATTACTAAAAAAGAGGGAGTCTTAAGCGAAGAAGGATCTCAAATAGTGCCGAAATCTTTAGCATATTGGGTAGTAGATCCATTAGATGGAACAACTAACTTTTCTGCTGGAATTCCATATTGGGCAATTTCCATGGCACGTTTTGTGAATGGTCAGCCTCAAACTGCCTTCTTAGATATTCCAGCTCTTCAAAAACGTGTCTTTGCAATTAAAGGTAAAGGAGTATGGGTGAATAATAAGCAAATTACTAGTGAGTATAGAAACAAGTCAGAAAGTGATTGTGTTTCTCTTTGTAGCAGATCAGTTAGAGTTCTACAGCAAAAACCTGAAACACAATTTCCCGGAAAGATTCGTTTACTAGGGGTATCAAGTTTAAATATGATTAGTGTTGGACTAGGTCAAACGTTAGCAGCCTTAGAAGCAACTCCCAAGATATGGGATCTTGCATCAGCTTGGCTAATCCTATCAGAGTTAAACTGTTCAATTAAATGGCTAGATCAAGACCCTGCGAAATTAGTTTGCGGAGAAAATATGTCAGCAGTTAATTTTCCAGTACTAACAGCAAATACTGAAGACTACCTAAATAAGCTTCTTCCATGGGCAGAAGCTTTAATGGAGAAGTAAGAAATTGTCTTCGGAACTCATGCTTACAAATTTGATCTAATGAGTTATTAATTGATACTATTCTCTCTTGAGAAGCAATCCAAATGAAAGGATTAAAACACAAAAGCAAGAGCTTCTTAATCTAAACTTCCAATCGTCTCGAACTGGCGGTATAAATAAGCATGTTTAAGTTAACGCGTGGGCCTTCGTTGGAGAACTAAAACAAGAAGATTTTTTGCAAGCTTATGGCGTGCATATGAACGATGGAGTCGTTGCGATTGTGTAGACCTTAGTGCCGCTTTTGCCTATTACACACTCCAATCATTTTTTCCCATACTTTTAATATCACTATCAGTAGCTTCTTGGTTTCTTGGGAAACAAGAAGGGCTTGATCTGCAAATAATCAATTATGCTGCTCAAGTTTTACCTCCTTCTGTTGTTGGCCTAGTAGATGTAACACTAGAGAAGTTAGTTAATCAAGGGTTTGGGGCTGGTTTATTAGGTGCGATGTTCCTACTAATCACATCAGGTAATGCATACTTAACATTACAAAGAGGTAGTGATCGCCTGTGGGAAGACGTCTTACCTACTCCAACTTTTCCTACATCATTCAGAATGCAGGCCTTCCGTTTTTTGCGTAGTCGAGTAGAAGCATTTGTTGTTGTTCTTTTAGTTGGGCTACTTGTTGTTATTGATCAGATAAGTACAAACTTACGGATGATTCCAGGTGCCGTTTTAGAAGATCTAACAACAACAAGTCCTTGGATAGCTCACTCCTTATCACGTTTCCCAGTGATTCAGGTAGGCCAATTCATAATTCCACTGCTAGGACTATCAATTATGGCTTTATTTCTACAAAAATTACTACCTAGTAGAAGAGTCCCTTTAAAGCCTTTAATTCCAGGTGCATTTTTGATTGGTACTCTACTGACAATCCTGAACCTAACAGTTAGTCGAAGCATTCTTTCTCTTGGTAGTCGGTTTCAAGCCTATGGCTTTATTGGAGGAGTTTTAGTATTAACACTTTGGGTATGGATGATAGGTGTGATTATTTATTTTGGGCAATGCTGGAGTGTAGTTCTCGCTAGCAAGAATAGTAGGTGGCGCGGAGATCCGTACTCTTTAAAACGATTAAATTAGAGTTTAATAAATACAAGCTTTCTCGAAATTGAGATGAGCAGGCCTTTTCTTTTAGTTTGGTTAATTGTAATTCTAGCTCTTCTTGTTCCTTCAGCAGCAAGTCGATTTCTAATTGATTTAGCTGGAGGGTTAATGCTTATCTTATTAGGCCTACCTATTTTATTAGCTGGTGCTGGTTGGATCGGCTGGCGTTTTCTAAAGTCTAAAATGGTTACTTGTGAGTTGTGTGGAACAATTGTTTTAAATAATTCTATGAACTGCCCAGCCTGTGGCTCAAATCTATCCAGCAAAGAAAATAATCTTGTAAAAGAAAATATCAATTCAACTATAGAAGATGCAAGAAATGCAACGATTGATATTAATGCAAAAGATGTAGATTAATAAATTAAACTCTAATTTTTCATCAAGTTTTTAGGATATTAGTTTTTTCTAAGAATTTTTTCTTTCTATTATTTGATCAATATTTAACTCTATAACTTCTTGTTCAATAGTTTCGAGTAGATTTTGACAATGTCTTAAATATATATTTGCCTGAAGATAGTAACTCTGCAAATCTTCTACAAGGACATTATCATTTTGCAATTTCTCTAGCAATATATCTAACTCTTTTAATGAGGCTTCATAAGTAAGAGAATTAGTTTTTTGAATCAATTGAGTTAAGTGATCTTTAGTGGTGTTTTTCTTCTTTGCCATTTTGTTTTCTTGTAAGGCCTCAGAGTTAGAATCCATGTTCTTCATCCTTTTAGTCCCTTCGAATCAATCTTGTCTACAATTGCAAGAATCGTTCCGTCGCTAACTTTAATATTCAATAATTCTTTTCTTGACAGATTTTTAATGCTTCTTATTGCTTGCCCAGAACTATTAGTGAGTATTGAAAAACCTCTTAAAAGCCACTTTTCAGGGGATAATGCATTTAAAAGTTGGTATTTTTGATCTAACATTTCTCGCTTCTTTTGAATCTTGTATCGAAGTTCATCAAGCGTTAAAAACTTCCTCTTATCTTCAAGGCCCTTTTTCTCTTTAAGAAGTAGCCAATTAATGTGATCATTCAATCTTTGTTTTCTCTCTAAACAATGATCCTTCGCAACTTCACGACTAGGCAATAAGGAAACGATTGCAGCAGTTGGTGTTGCTGCTCGATAGTCAGCGACAAGATCAGCAACAGTCAGATCATCTTCATGACCCAATCCTGTTATCACTGGAATAGGAAATGTAGCTAGAGATCTACAGAGTTTTTCATCATCAAACACCATCAAATCTTCTCTATTACCCCCTCCTCTAGCTAAAACAATGGCTTCAATCCCAAAGTTATTTATTACTAAAGGCAATTCTGTCAAAACCGATTGAATCTTTTTAGCTACATTGCCCTGCACAGGTATTGAAATAACAAATAATTTTGTTAACGGCCATCTTTCTTTAGCCGTTCTAAGCATGTCTGCCAAAGCAGAGCTAGGAACACTAGTTAATATGCCTATAGCAGATGGATGTTTTGGCAATTGTCTATGTCTTGCAGGGTCAAGTAAACCCTCTTCCCTTAATATCGAGCTAACAATTTCGAATTGTCTAATAACAGTAGAGAGAGTGGGTTTTATATCAAAGACCTGAACAATCAAATTTGCTCTAGCTTGCCAAAAATTTAACTTACCAACAATTACAACACCATCAGTTTCCTTTGGGATAAAACCTAATTTTTTTAATTGAGAAGCCCAAACAACAGCTGTAATACTCGCATCACCATCACTCAAAGTTATCCATAAATGACCTTTTTTTAATTGTGATCTAAGAACGGATCCATGTAACAAAAAACGAGGCGCAAAACCGCGCTCTAAAAGTGTGCCTATAGCTTCATTAAGCTCCCGGACAGAAAAGCTTGGCAGTGAATCAACTACCAAGGCGATGATATGAAAGGCCCCAAAAAATGCACAGGCTAGTGCTGATGAGAACTAGAGCCTTTCCCCACAAATAGTCCAATTGGGTTGAAGAAATTATCAAAACCAAGATCGCAACACTAATCATGCGTGCGCCATCTCTACGATTATCAACAAAAAATTTAGTCAAAGGCCTGAAAGTAAAGGTACTACGTTCTCTAAAAGTAGTTGGTAAAGATATAATTAGTAAAGTTTAGATATATGGCTTGAAGAAAATAGCAAGTAAAGAAAAATTGCCCTGAGGTCATCCCAATCCCATTTGAACAAGGATTCCCTGGCCTGTCAAAAGTTCCGTGCTGAGCCCAATCAATATGCCAATCATTGCAAGTCGCCCGTTCCATGTTTCTGCAAAATTCACGAATCCAAATCGTGGTTGTATATTCTCTGGCATGATTTTATTTATAACTTGTGAATTATAACAAAAATCTTCTTCACCTGCCCTCGCTAATTAAAGGTAGCAGTTTAGCAGGGACTAATTAAGTCTATTTCACTACACATTATTCATTTAATTCTTTAGAAAAAATATATCTCTAGGATCTCCTTTTAACGAACATGTCGAGAACCATCTACAGGGCAATACTCCTCTCCAGTCAGTTCTTCATAAATAATTGCAGGCAAGCCTGTCTCAAACATTGTTTGAAGAGCCTCTTTTAAAAAAGGATTCCACCCTCCAGTACTTACCTCTCCATGACGAACTGTCCAATCCCATGTCCCTTGAAGATCTCTAGGGATTCGCCCTTCGCGATCTCTCCTAGCAACCAAGTCGAGTGATTCAACCAAACCAACTTGGACAGGTTGTTTGCCATACGAAGGAGTAAGGCTTAACTCCAGACGTACAGGGTCTTCTTTTAACAGTCGCAAACGAAACCTTGTGGGCAACTTCACAGTCTTAATGACTGCAGCAACTATGCGTGTTCTTTGATCCACCATTTACTCCTCTTTCGTGTCTTATGAAGTGTCGGCAAGGACATCTTCGTAGAATTTATTCAGCAGAAGTTTCTGCTGATTGGGGAGGGTCAATATCTCTTGAGAAGCGAACCGTAAGCAACTCTTCATCTGTAATACGACCTTCTTGATTCAAAAGCTCTGGATGAATCGTCAATCTCCCAGTACGGTCTCCCTTGAAATTGTCCCTTTTAACTCGACCAAGAGAATATTCCTGGTCAGCCAAAAAGCCCCGTCTCATTACAGTAAATGCTTGCCACAAGAGTACTAATACGACAAAGCCATATAAGAAAGGGAAAAGTGAGCTCAGCATGGCAGCGGTCTATTTCGAATTAAGGGCGTTGGTTGTAGACGAAGAAGTTCTCTTCATCATTGCTTGAACAAAGGAGGTATTGCCAAGCAAGTTATTTAGAGTTTCTCGATAGCTAGTCGACAGGAAAAGCATTACCCCCAAAATACCACCCTAAAGTCGTCACAATAGTTAATAATAACAAATTCGTTGGTCCCAAATTTAAGCCTTCTTTTTCAATAGAGCTAACTTGAATGATTAACCATCCCATTTAGGGCTCAAAGATTTAACAAATGATTTCTACTCTCATTCGGAAAACGATTTCTAAATAAACCCATGATTCCTTATGAGCTCAAGCAGAAATGTCATGATTTCATACACCGATATCAGAGACTTCCTGGCATCTATAAATTATCGCTAACTCTTTGGATTAGTGGGGTAGGACTCTCCTGGATAGCTTTTAATCCACCAATCTCTTCTAGTCCATTACAAGAGCATTCAGTAATAAGTAGGTTGTCAAAAAAGTCTTTTGTTGCAGAAGCAGTGGCTCGCAGTGGCAGTGCTGTTGTCACACTAGAAACTCAACGTCAGATAATCAGCCCGAGGAATTCTCGTGGATTACCTCCTGGTTTACTAATCGATCCCTACTTACAAAGATTCTTTGGACTAGAAGGTTTTGAAATTCCTCGTTCTCAGGTTGAACGTGGACAAGGAAGCGGAGTGATTTTTTCTAAAAAAGGTCTTGTTCTCACAAACGCTCATGTTGTTGATAGAACAGATGTCTTAACTGTGGGGATGCCTAATGGGAGAAGAGTTCCTGGTCGTGTAATCGGTCAAGATTCTCTTACCGATCTTGCAGTAATTCAACTGGAAGGGCGCGGTCCATGGCCTACCGCACCCTTAGGAGACTCAGACAAGCTTGCTGTGGGTGATTGGGCAATTGCTGTTGGCAACCCATTTGGGTTAGAAAACACAGTGACACTTGGCATTATTAGCAATCTCAACCGAAACGTCGCCCAATTAGGTATTTCTGGAAAGCGACTGGATTTGATTCAAACCGACGCTGCCATTAACCCAGGTAATTCTGGTGGTCCTTTACTCAATGCCAATGGGGAAGTGGTTGGAATTAATACACTCGTTCGTTCTGGACCGGGTGCTGGACTGGGTTTTGCGATCCCAATAAATCGTGCGAGAGAAATAGCCAAACAACTTATTGAGGATGGGAAAGTGAGTCATCCGATGATTGGAGTCAGCCTTTCTAAAGTGCCAGTTAGAAAGACTGGAGCCAGAAATCACGAAAATGCTGGGGCAATGATTCGTTATGTGATACCTGGGGCACCAGCTGAAGTAGGTGGCTTAAAAGTTGGAGACATAATCCTTGCCGTAGGAGAAAAAAATGTGACTGGGCCTGAAGAGGTAATTACCTTTATCAACAAAAATGGAGCCAACAAACCACTAAAATTTTTAATCAACCGAGATATGCGGAAATTTCATACAGTAATTACACCAGTAGATATGAGTGATCTATATACCAAAAGGAATTAAGTCTGGGGCACTATTTAATAAATTTCACTGGAAAAGCTTTAGTCGGATATAACTTATAAAATCCTAATTTTCTTAAATATTAAATTTGATTTTTCTAGTTCAAAACTATCGAGTATCCGTTTCTTTAAGCTGCTCAACACAAGCAGTAATGCATTCGCCATCATCTATAGAGCACGTTGTTATGCACTCGAAATAAGTCTCTACTGGGTCCCAGTGCTGCGCAAAATTAAGTTTTGGATCGCTAGCGCTAGAACTATGCGCTGATGGTCTTGCCATAGATATTTTTTGTCCGAACTTTCAGCCTATGAAGAACTGAGCATTTGGTAAAGGAAAATGAGTCTTCCTGCCTAATCAAATATGAAGTTTTGCTATAGCAGCCCCAGATCAGCTAAATACTAACGATTTTTTTTCTGACTTTGGCGTTTTCTTTGACGGTCTCTATTAGCTATTCGTTTAGCTTCTCGTTGAGCTAATGCAATTTTTGCAGCCTTCTCTTGCTCTTCTTCTAATTTTTTCTCCAAGTAATAAGCAAGGCCACCTCGATACAAAAACAATTCTCCATCTCGTATCTCTACAATCCGATTAGCGACCCGGGAAATAAAATAACGGTCATGGGAAACAATTAATGCTGCACCTTCATATCCAATTAATGCCTCTTCTAGCATTTCCTTCGCAGGTATATCAAGATGGTTAGTTGGCTCATCTAGAAGCAAAAGATTGCAAGGCTTAACTAGCATTAAAGAAAGCGCTAATCTTGCCTTTTCTCCACCACTAAGTTGACCAACCTCCTTAAAAACTGCTTCATTGCTCAAATTAAAACTTCCTAGTAAAGATCTCACTTCAGTTTGACTCCAGCTGGGAACCGCTTCAAAGAATGTGTCAATAACTACTTTGCTTAAATCTAATGCTTCTGCTTGGTTCTGTTCAAAATAAGCAGGTATAACATTATGTTTACCTAATCGAGCCTTTCCATCATCCGCTTTTTCTAAGCCCATTATTAAGCGGAGAAGAGTTGATTTACCTGATCCATTAGGTCCCAAAAAAGCAATTCGATCACCTTTGGAAACCTCAAGATTAGCTCCTAAAAATAGAATATTATCCCCATATGAATGAGATAAATCCTCAATTAGGACAACTTGACTGCCTGATCTAGGAGAAGGAGGAAAACTAAATTTAATATTATTAAAATTGGTGAGTGGGGCCTCTATTCGCTCTACTTTCTCCAATTGTTTCTCACGACTTTTTGCTTGAGTACTTCGAGTTGCACTAGCTCTAAAGCGGTCTATATAAGTTTGTTGTGCAGACAATTCTTTTTGTTGACGCTCAAAAGCAGATTGGTTTGCCTGTTGTTCTAGCTCTTTTTGTTTTATATAAGCACTATAGTTTCCAAGATAAGTCCTTGAATGTCCACGATCAATAGAGACAATATGAGTACAAATTCGATCAAGAAATTCTCTGTCATGGCTAATAATTACCATCGCAATTGTCTGGTCTAATAAATATGCCTCCAACCACTTTATTGTTGTAATATCTAGATGATTAGTAGGCTCATCTAGCAGTAAAATATCAGGCTTTTGAAGCAGGATTTTTCCTAAAGCAACTCGCATTTGCCATCCACCAGAATATTCACCTAAAAGTTGATCAGCTGCTTTAGTTGTAAATCCAATATTTGGTAAAAGCTTCTCAATCTGAGATTCTAATTCATAACCATTTAATGCTTCAAATTGCAATTGCAAAACACCTAACTCTTTAATTAGTTCATCCAAATAAGAAGAGTCTTTTGATGCCTTTTCTGATTCCATCTCTATTTCTATATGTCGTAATTTATTCATCACTTTTGCTGCATCTGCAAATGCCTGAAACAACTCCTCTCGAACTGTTCTTTGCAAGTCAACATCGAATTCTTGCTGCAAATAAGCAATTCTTAGATCAGTTTTTCGGAGAACCTTCCCTGTCGAAGGCTCTTCTAGCCCAGCAATGATTTTTAACTGCGTTGATTTACCTGCACCATTTATTCCAACTAAACCAATCCTCTCTCCAGGCTTAATTTCCCAAGTGATATCCCTAAGCACTTCTCCCGTAGGATAAATCTTACTTACGGATTCCAGTCGCAGCACTATCGATAACCAACGATAGATCCATCATCGCGCCTGACTGGATCCAGACTAAAAAATCCATTGTCTGCTTCGCCATGGTGAGACTAGAACAAATTACTGCTCTAGTTTTGGCAGCAGGTTTAGCTATACCGAGTTATTGGTTTTTTTGGACTTTGGCCGGTGGTGGTGGATATGAGCGCCGTGGCAGCCAAGAGTCAGAAATAATTAAAAAAGATAATTCCAAGGCTACTAAAGCCCACCTCGAGCTTTAATCAGCCACTGCTTAGTTTCTTCATCATCTATTGAAGCCAGATAATCCTTGACTTCTTCTACAGTCACAGGAAGACCAATACTGGCTCCAAGCTCACAAATGGAATTTAATGCTCCCTGAGGATTCTGGAGAGCTTGGCGAAACAAGCCCTGAGCATGCTCAGGATCTTGTTTGATGCGCTTATAAAGTTCCTCTGCGTTACTTCTCATACAAAATCAAACTCTGGATAAACCTTATTCAATTAAGCAACTTTTCGCCTGATTGTTGAATCATCAAATTTTTCTACATCTGTATCAGGAATACCTATCGCTGAGGCATCTTTCATGCTTCTTGCATCCATGCAAAGAACTTTCCTCAACTGAGCGTAATTAGCCGCATGCGCAATTCTTCCTTCATGAGCAGCACCAGACTCAGCTCGTTGCAAAACATGGTGCAAGTGTGTCAACAGATTTGTACTAATCACTGCTGAAACCAAAACATTTGAATTTTCGGAACCTCTGCTCCTTCGTGCCCTATTCCCAAAGGATTTAGGGCTATTTGCCCCAGATTTAGAGTTAACAGTTCGCGATCTCTGGGTGCGTTTGGCGGATGGAAGAGTGGGTTTGGTCATAACAAAATCTTTTGAAAAACTTTTTCTGTGGTGAAATTTCCTTGAATTTCAATTAAGGAGTCCAAAAGTCAAGACCTCAAAAGCTTTAGAGCTGAATGGCTAATAAAAACCACTTGAAGTCACGAAATAATCATAGTCATGGATACTATCCTTGCATACCACTGTACACTTATTAATAACTAATACTCTTTGTGAGTCGTGGCAACACGTCAAATCTCCTCAAATGGGAAAACCAAGTCCCCAAGAGTGCAAGTGGTTCTGCCAGAAGAGTTATGCGACCGTCTTTCTGCTTTGGCTGAACAAGAGTCCAGAACTGTAAGCAATATGGCAAAAGTTCTAATTCAAGAAGGTCTTAAGCAGCTTGAGCAAAAACCTGCAATTGAAGAAACTGAAAGCAGTCCTGCCCTAACTAGCACCGAAGGTTTTAGATCTGCTCTTGAAGCTCAAGAAACAAAAAGATTAAAAGGTGCACCCAGAAGGTTCAGACTCCATCGACCTTGATCTAAAAGAACTTGCCAATAATGGACAAATCTGATTGATCAATAAGGATTCACTCGCATACCAAGCACAACAGACTTCTTAGCTCCTGTCACATTCGGAGAATTACCAGGGTGTTTAAGGCTATGCCACCAGGCAAGAAGGGCAAAAGCTAAAGCTTCACGATATTGCACTGAAATACCAATCTTTTCGAGGCTCACAACTCTCATACCCAAACATCTTCTGGCAATTTCCTTAAACATCACAGGGTTTAGCGCGCCCCCTCCAGCAACCAATAACTCGATTGGTGAAATTAAATTCATATCAGGCAACTTACGTAAATCCTGTGCCACCGCTGATGCTGTAAAAGCAGTTATTGTTGCAATCCAATCCTCATGTCTTATAGGAGAGATTTCCTTCAATCGTCTATCAAGATCATCTAAGCCAAACTCCTCTCGGCCTGTTGATTTAGGGGGGAGAGCTTGAAAAAAAGGTTCTTTAAGCCATCGATCAATAACTGTTTCATTCGGACTGCCTCTTAAGGCTATTAATCCGTCTTTATCGCAATCAAGAGAGCCATTGGTTATTTGCTGAACAGCTAAATCCAAAAGAGTATTTGCAGGTCCACAATCCCAGCCAAAGACATCAGAAAAACGATCTGGACCTGTACAAGGTGGTATCAAAGTAATGTTTGCAATTCCTCCTAGGTTTAAAACAGCTCGCCATCCAGTTGTCCTTCCAATCAAGGCAGCATCAGGGCGGGGCACTAATGGTGCTCCATGTCCTCCTAGCGCAAGATCCGCAGCTCGAAAGTTATAAATAACCGGTCGCTTAAGCCAATGCGCAAGTAATGAGGCTTGTAAAAATTTCAAACTCGAGCCCCGAGAACACATTTGGGAAGGTGATTTATGCCAAATCGTCTGTCCATGGCATCCAACAATCTCAGCTTCTGAATCTGTATCGCATTCAACTGCTGCTCGAAAATAATGCTCTGTAACAGACTCTTCTAACTCAAACCACTCCGTATTTGACAACCACAATTTCTGTGTTGCTGAAATCAGGGTTTTGGTCAATTCTTTCGAATATGGAATTGAAATCTGATTAAGTACTTTCCATTTGGGATGATTTGGATTGCCAACAAAATCAACTAAAACGGCATCAACCC
>QCFX01000021.1 GCA_003280105.1 Prochlorococcus sp. AG-363-N20 | reverse complement strand
ACCTGGATGGGCCTTCTTGCGAATATCGCCTCTCTTCCTGTTATTGGTATAGTCGCATTTGCAGGGCCTCCATTGCAGGCTGCCAATATTAGTTTGGCTATTAGCTTGGCGTGGCCAGCAGCAATAGTTGGAATAGTTGCTTGTTCAGGTTTGTTGGCGGAAAGAAGGTGGGGAGTAATAGTTGCAATAGTTGCTCTTTCAATGGCAATATCTGCTTCATTACCTTATGGAATTGTAAGACTAGTCCTTGTTAGAGAAACACATTCTATAGGAGGAGTTTCATTGTTAATGGCAGTCTTAAACTTGCTTGCACTTATTTATTGGTGTCGCCCGCTGCATAGAAAGTCAATAAGGCTCTAGATTAGAGAAGGATTTGCAGTAATTAACATATAAATAGATGCTACTACTCTAATAGTTTTGGGAGATAATCATCTTATTAACTTATTGCCAAAAAGTAACAAGTCTTATGCTGAAAATGAGGCTTTGTTTGATGGTAATGGGTACTGAATACGTCTATGGCGCATCCTTTTCCAGACAGTCACAAATGAGCGAATTATTAACTCCACCTCAGCTCTACTTAAGCTACTGTCTCGAAGCTGTCCATCACGCTGTCTAGATTCAACGATTCTTCTAACTGTTGATGAAGCTGTTTCATCTGTTGTTTTTGGATCTAGTGCTCTCAAAGCGGCTTCGCATCCATCGGCGAGCATAAGAATTGCAGTTTCTCTGCAACGAGGAATTGGGCCTTGATAACGAAATCTTCTTTCTCTTGCAGCAGGATTTCTTTCGCGAGCTTGATGGAGGAAGTACCCCATTTTTAATGTCCCTTGATGCTCAGGAATGAAATCTGCAATTGGTCCAGGAAGTCTGTGCCGTCTAGCAAGCTTGAGGCCTTCATCTACATGAGCTTGCAAGATATCAGCACTTGCATAGGGGTCATTGAGAGCTTCATGAGGATTTATTCCGTTTTCTTGATTCTCGATAAACCATTCTGGCGCATGGAGTTTCCCAATGTCGTGATAGAGAGAACCTGTTCGAATTAAGTCAACATCTGCCCCAATTGTGCGAGCACCTTCTTCTGCTAGCCCACATATCATCAATGTGTGTTCAAATGTTCCAGGTGCTTCCCTAGAAAGCCTGCGCAGTAAAGGACGTTCTTGATCGGCTAGTTCCATTAGACGCGCTTTTGTGATCAAGCCAAAAGTGCTTTCAAGGATTGGGATAAGTAATATTGCGCCCATTAATAGCACTCCCATTACAAGCGCTTCATAAACCAATTCATCTGAAGAATTAGGTACTTCTCCTCCTCGAAGGAAGAACCACTCGCCTAGTAATGCTCCAAAAGGTAATAAGAATGCCATTTGTAGTAATTGGGCTCGATTTCTCATCCGCCCACCTTGTAAAGCAACTATTGCTGAAACTCCGCAAGCAACCATTATTCGTCCTACATCAATTTCATTCATTGGTAATTGCCATAGCAAGCTCGCAATTGCAAGCCAGGCAAGAGCAATAGTTGAACCTAGGCCTTGAGAAAGTAATAGTGTTGGAGGTACTAGAACTGCTAAAGGACTTACAGCTGCTCCAAACCAAACTTTGCTTATTTGTGCAGTAAGCATTAGGAGCAATCCAAGTAATCCATGTTGAGCAGGCAAGCAAGGTTTTTCTCTCCGCATGATTAATAGGAGTAGAAAGCAGCTTGCTAAGGTCTCGCTAAAAGTTCCCAAAAATGGGAAAAATTTAGGACTTTTTGGCACTAACTTGAAATGTTCAAGAATGAAATAGTCCTGAGGACTAATAGGTTCACCTTTTCTCGTTATGTAATCCCCTTTCTTTACTTTGATAGGTGGAGTCTGCTTGGTAATTGTTTCTTCTAGTAACCCTTGAAGTGAACGGTCTTGCCTAAGATTTGTTCTTCGATGGAAAGTTCTTGCTAATAACTTGCTACCAATACTTCTTGAAGGATTTTCTTTCTCACTGATTTGAGCTAATTGAAGTGAAGAGGCTTCTTGAAGCTCATCGAAACCCAAAGTATTAACCAAGCCCTGTTTCAACATTCGGTTGGCTGCTAATTCAACTTCTGTCTTCCACCTTCTTCTGTTTTGTTTGCTACTTTTTAAAAGCCAATTTTGCTCTTCCTCGCTGAGATTTACAGGTGCTATTCGATCTGTATCGATACTTGTTGCTAAGACTTCAATCTTTTCAAGTTTTTCCTGAAGTGATTCTCTTAAGTTATTGGATTGGTTATTATCAATAACCTGAACAAATATTGTCCCTTGAATTAATTCTGAACCTTTTTTGGGTTGTGAGTCTATGTATTGAACTTCAGCATCTCTTGGTGCTATGGCATCGATTGGGGCGGCCACTCCTGAACCAAAATCTGGAATCGCTAACCAATGCCAACTGGAAATTATTGCTACAGCAAAACAAACGAATATAAGACCAGCTTTATCGGCCCTAGTCCAGCGAATTACTGATCTTCGAGGCGACTCACTGCGCAACCAGGCTCGCCAAAGATTGGTCAGCTTAGAAATTTTGGCCACAATATTTGGCACATGAGGATAACGCTAGCGCTCTATTCACGGCATGCTGGAAGAAGCGTATTTTTGCTCAATGGCTTTAAGCCTAGATGGTAGGAAACTTGCCCAAGAAATTGAGGCACGTCTTAAACTCAACATTTCAAATGGGGTGTCGCAGGCAGGACGGCCGCCTGGTCTTGCAGTTATTCGTATTGGGGAAGATCCTGCTAGCGGTGTTTATGTTGCTAACAAGGAAAAGGCCTGTGCGCGTATAGGTGTTAGAAGTTTTGGATTGCATCTTTCAGCAAATACCTCCTCTGCAGAATTACTTAAAAGGATTGATTCTCTCAATTCTAATGATCAGATAGATGGCATTCTTTTGCAATTGCCTTTACCAGTTGGATTGGATGAAACTCCTTTCTTAAGAGCCATTGATCCAAGGAAGGATGCTGATGGTTTGCATACCTTGAACTTAGGGAAATTGCTTAAAGGTGAGCCTGGGCCAAGATCTTGCACTCCTGCTGGAGTAATGGCTCTGTTATCAACTAATCAAATTTCTATAGCTGGTAAAAGAGCAGTAGTTGTTGGGCGCAGCATCCTTGTTGGTCAACCGATGGCTCTAATGCTTCAGGCTGCTAATGCAACAGTGACTATCGCTCATTCAAAAACAAAAGATTTGAGAGAATTGACCAGGCAAGCTGAATTATTGGTTGTTGCAGCTGGTAAACCACGATTTATAGGTGCTGAACATGTGAGTAAGGATGTGGTTGTTGTTGATGTTGGTATACATAGACTCAATCAAACGGGATTAAATATGAATGATTCAAAGGCAAAACTTTGTGGCGACGTTTGTTATGAAGAGGTTTTCCCTATAGCAAGTGCTATAACCCCTGTACCGGGTGGGGTAGGCCCTATGACAGTAACAATGTTGCTAGTAAATACTGTTTCTAGATGGCAAGAGCATTGCGGTTTGTCCTTCAACTTGAGTGATTTGCTTCCATGAAAGAGCTAGCCCTGAGAGAATCCAACCAAATAGATTTTCTTCATGGCAGAAGCAGAAAATTCTAATTTCGACTTTTCCAGCTATTTGGAGCAAGCTCGAAGAACTATTGAATCTGCGCTAGAGGACTCTCTTGGCCCTGAGAAGCCGGAGCATCTTCGTGAAGCAATGCGTTATTCACTTCTTGCAGGAGGAAAGAGATTAAGGCCAATTCTTTGTCTTGCCGCTTGTGAATTTGCTGGTGGCAATCCAAAGCTTGCATTGCCTACAGCAGTTGCTTTGGAAATGATCCACACAATGTCATTGATTCATGATGATTTGCCAGCTATGGATAATGACGATCTAAGAAGAGGACGCCCTACAAATCACAAGGTTTATGGAGATGCGGTAGCTATTCTTGCTGGCGATGCTTTGCTTACTCGTGCCTTTGAGATGGTTTCTCTTAGGAGTCCAGAGGTTTCGGCTGAAAGATTGTTAAAAGTTGTGGGAGAGTTGTCTTTAGTTGCTGGGGCTCCAGGATTAGTTGGAGGGCAGGTGGTAGATCTTGAATGTGAAGGGAAGGAGGTCGACCTTGAAACTTTGGAATTCATCCATCTTCATAAGACAGGTGCTTTACTTAAAGCCTGTCTGACTTGCGGAGCATTAATTGCTGGGGCAGAGGGTGACCTCCTCTCTGCCCTTTCCACTTATGCAAGAGGAATTGGTTTGGCTTTTCAGATAATTGACGATGTTCTAGATGTGACTGCGAGTAGTGAGATTCTTGGAAAAACTGCTGGCAAAGATTTACTTGCTGATAAGACCACTTATCCAAAATTGCTTGGATTAGATGAATCTCGCAGACGAGCAGATCTTTTGATCAAGCAATCAAAGAAAGCTTTAGAACCATGGTCACAAAATGCAATGCCTCTCCTTGCTCTTGCAGATTACATAACAAGTCGAGATAGATGAATTTCTCTGAAGTATCGGTATCTATGCCAAGGCTGCTTGAGCTTTTAGATAATGCCCCACTAGCATGGGGGCTTATAGCTTGTGGACTGGCTCAACTCTCAAAGCTTTTTGTTGAGTTGATAAACCATCGAGATTGGAGGCCAGCAGTTCTTTTGGAAACAGGAGGGATGCCCTCTAGTCATTCTGCACTTGTAACTGGAACAGCTTCAGGTGTTGGTTGGCAACTAGGTTTTGATAACCCTGGATTTGCTATCGCTGCCACAGTTGCTTTCGTAGTTATGTATGACGCTAGTGGTATCAGAAGAGCGTCAGGGTTGATTGCTGAAAGGGTCAATGAGCTTCCTAAAGGAACTTGGACTACTCCTCCAAAAGAAGTGCTTAAAGAAAGTTTGGGTCACACCCGACTAGAAGTTTTTGTGGGTGGTCTTATCGGTCCTGCTATAGCTTTGCCAGGAATAGTTTTCGTTGGTTCTCCGTTGCATCTTCTTCAGATGTTGGGGTGAAGGAAAATATTCGACTTACTGATTCTTCGAAATTAACTTTCGATCAGGATCAGGCTTTAAAAGCTTTCTGCTCATGGCTTGCAAGGTCAGAAGAAAAACAACCTTTTGTCCTTAGTGGCTTTGCAGGAAGTGGAAAAACATTTTTATCTACAAGGCTTTTAAACAAGGTTGATTCCTTGGGTTTCTGCTGGACTGTCGTCGCTCCGACCCATAAAGCAGTCGGTGTTTTGAGGCAGACTTTAGAAACTGAAGGGTTGAGGCCTACTTGGTTCCCTTCGACTATTCATAGACTTCTTCGATTAAAGCTCAAAAGAAAGGGCGCTTTAGAAGTTTGTGAGCGCACTGATCAAACACAAAATTCCTTAGAAAAGTTGGGCTTGGTTCTTATAGATGAAGCCTCAATGATTGATAGCAATCTTTTGGAAATAGTCCTTAATTCAGCGCATTCTTTTTCTACACGACTTGTTTTTGTAGGGGATCCTGCTCAATTGCCTCCTATTGGTGAATCTGTGAGCCCAGTTTTTGGGATGCAAAATACTTGTAAGGCTCATTTAAAAGAGGTTGTTCGTCACCAAGGCTCTGTTTTAAAACTTGCAAGCGGTATTAGGGATGGCAATTTGCCTTCTCTTCCTCCACCTTGTTTTGGAATTATCAAAACAGAGCAAGGAGTCGTAGGGGCTTTAGAAAAGAAAATATGGCTGGACAAGGCGAAAGAATCTCTCTTGGCTGCATCGGAGCAAGACAACCCAGATGCAGCAAGAATTCTTTGTTATACAAATAGAATGTTGGAAAGATTGGTCCCTCATGCAAGAAGGGCTATTCATGGGGATATGGCTGATCAACTTCCTGTTTTGCCTGGAGAGGTATTGATTACTCGTAATGCGGTGATGGAGCCCGCCTCACTTGATGGAAATGAATATCGGGAGGAACCAGACATCTTGATAGGTTCAAATAGAGAGCTTGTGGTTACTGATGTCGCTCCTGAATGTTGTGATCTTGCTGACCTTGGCTTGCTTAAAGAATTTGAATGGGAGGCTCCTTTAATTGAGACTTTGAGAGTAAACGCCCTCTTAGGACAACAAGAGTTTGCATTGCGAATTTCTCCACCTGTTGGTTCACAGTCCAGAAAGCTTCTAGAAGAAACTCTGAATAGATTGCGTTCAGAAGCAAAGTCTGTTCAAAAAAATGAAAGCAGAGTTTTTTGGAGAAAGTTTTTTCTTGTTCGGGATGCCTTTGCTTGTCTTGGCCCTGCCTCTGTATTAACGGTCCACCGTAGTCAAGGTAGTACTTTTGGCGAGGTTTTTGTTGCACCTGATGTGTTTTGGCCAGAGGATTTGTTATTGAGAAAACAATTGCTTTACGTTGCAGTTAGCAGAGCAAGTAAAGGGGTTTGGCTTGCTGGTTCGAATGCAAATCTGTCCTTGAGAAGGACTTGGGAGGATAATTTAAAATTATAAAGATAAATCCTTTATTTGATTTCAAAGATCATAAATCAATGATTGATATGACCAGTTTAATCATCAGCTCTCATAATTATATCTTTCCATAAAGAGATTATCTTTGGAGAACTTGGCCAGTGCAGGTGTACCCAGCTTGCATGAAGCATTTGGTTTGCCCAGCCTTCTTTAACATGAGGTGTACCCCACCCTTTCATGCTCCATATGGGAAAGAGTTTTCTTTTCTGCCTATATCTTTGAAGAAATTCTTGATCTTTACTATTAAACCCTTCATCGATTATTTCCCATTGGTGAAACTCATGACCAGTTAATTTATCTCCTTTTTCAAGTATTAAACTATTTTCAAGGGAAATTAGAGTCCTATAACCCACCTTTAGACTCCCTCTTGCTGCTTTAAATGGAAGTAATCCTGCCATCTGATATTCTTTATCTTTAACATCCTTAAGACTTTTACCTAATAGCAACATCCCTCCACATTCGGCATATATAGGCTTTTCTAGAAAAATCTCTTTTAGGCTTTTAATACTTTGATTACAGCTACTTATTTGTTCTGCATATTGCTCTGGAAAGCCACCAGGAATTATTACTCCTTTTGCTTCTTTAGGGATAGGGTTGTCTTCGGTTAACCTCCAAGGAATCAGATGCATTCCTGAAGCCTCAAGACATTCTTCTGTTTCTTTATAATGAAAATGAAATGCTTCGTCACTTGCGATTGCAATTGGATATACATCTCCTTTCCTTAAAGACCTTTCGCGAGCGTATAACTTATCTATTGGGTTGCAGGAAATATTAGGAGGGTTTAAGAGCTTTATAAAGCTCTTAATATCTAAACTTTTTTCGCTAATGCTGGCCCATTTTTCGATTCTCTTTTTAAGGTTTTGAATCTCATGTGATGGGGAAAGGCCTAAATGTTTTGACGGAAGTGCTAGAGATGAATCATGGGGGAGGCATCCAAGAACTTTCACTCCAATATCAAATAAGACATCCGCTAGCAAGGCTTTATGGCGAGAACTACTTACATGATTTAAAACAACACCTGCCAATTCAATCTCAGGGTCATGATTCTTGAACCCTTCAACTAATGCAGCTAAAGAAGAGCTTTGGCCTCTTGCGTCTACGACCAAAACTATAGGAAGGCCTAAACATTTTGCGACTTCAGCGGTGCTCCCTTCGCGAGTGTTTCCAACTCCATCGAATAACCCCATTACTCCTTCAATTAAAACAAAGTCAGCAGAACCACTAAATCCATGGAAACTATCTTTTATCCAATCTGATCCACAAATGGGTAAATCTAGATTCCGACAATTCCTTTCTGAGACTGCTGTGAGTAGATTTGAATCAAGATAATCAGGTCCTACTTTGAAGCATTGAATAGTTTTTGATTTTGATTTAGCCCATGAAGCTAATAAAAGACTCAAAGAAGTTTTTCCGCTTCCACTAGACGGAGCTGCTATTACAAATGTCATAGCTGCTGTTTATAAATCAAGAAACTTGCATTGGAACTTGTGCCCAATTTAGAAGTTTTTCAGCAATAGGTGCAGCAGCAGATAGTAAAGGGCTTGTAGTACCTCTACTGCTACTCAACAGCCTTGCTACATCCTTCTCCACCGAATCTGACTGTGCAGGAACAACCTCTTCCACAAGTTCCATGCTGGCCATTCCGCCTGCTTCTAGCCTCATGCATTCGCCTGATTCTGAAGCAAGAATCACACAGACATCTTTATCGGGTTCTTTTTGAGATTTACAAATTAATCTGATTCCAATAATTTGCCCTGGATGGATACTTGGATTACCTACAGGTAATGGAATTAGGTGACATCTAACTAGGTTTCCATCTTGACGTTCAAACTCTGCTTCGATTTGGTTTCTGTTTGTAGCTTGTGAAGAAAGTGGAACCCAATTCATTCTTTCAGCAATCCATGCGGCTAATAAAAGTCCTTGAACAGGATGATTGCCTTCTATATCAATATCAACTCTCACAATGTTTTTAAGTGCATGTCTCCGGTTGGGTGGATCAAAGACCATGGCTAAAGTCTCACGCCAGCTGCGAAGTCTCAACCAATTGAGGTCGTTTACTGCTTGTTTGGCACAAACTCTTTCTTTCAACAGCTTGAGACATGAGATTGGTTCACCTAGTGCGGTATCAATAATTAATCGTCTGCTTGGTAAGGCTAATTGATTTAAAAGGGCTGGCGCTTCATCTAGTCTGCCGTTCCACCAAACCCAAGAAGGCAACTCTTCTGGTAAAAGCTTTTTAAGAATTACAAGTCCTTTGTCAATGGATGCTTGGTCGCCTCGTAGAACTACGACATCTCCACAGGCACTACTACCTCCAATTTCTTCAGGAAGAGGGCAATAAGCTGCAACTAATGTTTCCAAAGGTTGCTTCTCTTTGAGGGTAGGAGCGAGTGTGATTAGACGTCTTGGGTTTAATGAACTGATAGCAGCATCTACATGTTGACCTCTCAAATCTTCAATCTCGTCATTTCCTTCTAATTGAGAAAGAGCCAATGAAACTTTTCGGTCTAATGGGGGAGTGCTATGAGGCAGGTCTGCCTCAATTGCTACTTGCCTCGCTGCGGTTATAAGCTCATTGCGTTGATTCCCAATTGTCGGACCATCTATTCTTCCAGTACGCACAAGTTGCTGTTCTGTCCAGGCAGGTTGCCATACAACTAAACAAAAAGTGTTTGCGCTGGTATTGCCTAGCTGTTCTTCAGACCATAGTTGCTTTAGATAGCTTGGTATCTCTGCAGGAGGAAGTTGAAGAGGCGTTTGGAGAGTTAATTGAGGAGACATAGAGAGCTTTGGAAAGGGTCTGATTGATATTGGATGTTTACGGCCGTCTCCAAAGAAGTTGATCTTTGGCTAGAAGTGCGTCTGAAGTTGCTGGTCCCCATGTTCTGGACTCATATTGGGAAATAGGCAATTTCCAAGGACTATCTTCAATCAGTTCAAGAAGCGGTGTATAAAGCCTCCAGGCTGCTTCTACTTCATCATTACGAGTAAAGAGTGTTGGATCGCCGAGCATTGCATCAGCTAGAAGCCTTACATAACCTTCATCGGAGGGTTCTCCAAAAGATTCATCATAAGAAAATTCCATTTCGACAGGTCTACTGCGCATCCCAGACCCAGGGGACTTAACTGCGAACCGGAAATCCGCGCCTTCGTCAGGTTGAATTCTCAGAATTAATTGATTAGAGGTAGGACTACCTCCACTTGAATCAAATAAATGAACTGGAGCGTCTCTAAAGGTAAGGACAACTTCGCTTAACCGTTTTGCTAACCGCTTGCCACTCCGGATATAAAAAGGGACGCCTTGCCATCGCCAATTATTGATAAAGAGTTTCATCGCTACATAAGTCTCGGTAGTGCTATGGGAATCAACGCCTGTCTCTTCTGTATATGCAAGAAGTGGATTTTCTTTGCTTCCTCCTTTGCCATATTGACCTCTAATGCAGCAATTCCAAGGTTCGATTTCATCTGCTAGATGAGCAGCTTGAAGAACTTTGGCTTTTTCATCTCTTATTGCTTCTGGGTCAAAATGTCCAGGAGGCTCCATTGCTGTAATTGCAAGCATTTGAGTCAGATGGTTTTGCACCATGTCTCGAAGTGCTCCAGCAGTTTCGTAATAACCTGCACGCTCTTCTATTCCGACTGTTTCTGCTGCAGTAATTTGAACACTTGAGATGTAATTACGATTCCAAATAGGTTCAAAAATTGTGTTCGCAAACCTAAGGACCAAGATATTTTGGACCGTTTCCTTTCCTAGGTAATGGTCGATTCGAAAGATTTGATTTTCTTGGCAGCAACTTTGAACAAGTTGATTAAGTGCTTGAGCACTTGCATAATCTCGGCCAAATGGCTTTTCAATAACTAATCGACTTCGTTTTGGATCATTGAGAAGACCTGCAGCGGCTAAAGATTTACAGCCACTTCCATAAAACTTGGGAGATACAGAAAGATAGAAAGTGCGATTGTTTTGCGTTGCCTTTAGGCGATCAATTTCTTCAAGTCTTTTCCCTAGCTTTTTTAAGTCATCAGGCACTTGAAGATCTACTGATTCGTAAAAAAGGCTTTGTGAGAATTTTTCCCAGGCTTCTGATTCTTGAACAATTTGCTCTTTTAGAGACCCTCTCATTTTTTTGCGAAATTCATGGTCATCCCATGGTCTTCGTGCACATCCAAGGATTGCGAACTCACTAGGTAAGCGACGTTGCTTAAACAGCTCAAAAAGTGCAGGTATTAGTTTTCGATGTGTTAGATCTCCGCTAGCCCCAAAAATCACTAAGCACTGAGGGGTAATTACTCTCTCTTGGCGAAGTCCAACTCTTAAGGGATTAGGGATCGGCGAACTCATTGCAAAAAGACCTCTGCCGATTAAATAGATGAATGTTGGACAAATTCAAAGTAATCAGAAGAATCTCGCCATGCTTTGTGCTCGGATGCCCAAAAATGAAGCTTTTTAAGAATAGGGCCTTAGCTTTGTTGCAAGTAAAAAAGCTGGCTTGTGGCCAGCTTTTTTAGGGATAAGAGATTGTTAATAAGTTTCTACATGCCAGCGATCAGCCTTTTTGAGTTGAGGCCTTAATTCTGACCAGTTCAATCCTTTGGCATTAGCAGCAGCTGTCATTGCTTCATCAATGCCTGGCTCCATTCCTTTTAAGCCACAAAGATAAATATGGGTTTTTGGATTTTCTATAAGTGAAAAAATCTCATCGGAATATTCAAGAACCCTATCTTGGATATACATTCGACCACCTTTAGTATTGTTTTGCTCGCGGCTGATTGCTTTTGTATACCTAAAGTTTTCTGGGAATTCAGCTTTGTATTTTTCGAAGTCTTCGTCATAAAGTAAGTTCGCAGTCTTGGGAGCACCCATAAACAGCCAAGCTTTACCTTTGAAGTTCCAATTGTTCTTTTTGCGTTCTTTGGCTTCAAACATCCTGCGGAGATAGGCTCTCATAGGAGCTATTCCGGTTCCTGTGGCGAACATGATTATGTTTGCATCTTCATCTTCAGGAAGAAGCATTTCTTTGCCAACCGGCCCTGTTATTTTGACTTTGGCTCCTTTTCGAATATCGCAGAGATATGTAGAGCAAACACCGTCAATAGTTTGACCATCCTTTTCGTATTGCAGTTGGCGAACACATAGTGAGACGGTCTTACCAGCAAAGTTGTCACCATGCCTAGTGCTTGCAATTGAGTAGAGCCTTATTTTATGAGGCTTTCCTTTTGCGTCTTCTCCTTCTGGGATGATGCCAATGCTTTGACCTTCTACGTACTGAAGCTGGGGGTCTCCTCCAGATAGGTCAAAAGTTATGTGATTTACCCTGCCTATGGCTCCGTCTTTGAGGAGGCTGTAGTTCTCAAGAACTTTTCCTAAGAAAGGTGTCTTTGGCTTGTATGTGTTGACAGGGACATTTGGATGAGCAGGCTTCCTTGGGGCTTGTTTAGCTTTCTCTGTTGCTGGAGTGCTTGAGGTTTGTTGCGCTGTAGTTGTTCTTTTGACAGCACTGAGGCCTTGGTCAGATTTTTTGGCTTTGCTGCCACGGAGCATAAAACTCTGTACAAGCCAAAAGACGCCTATTAGGACTGGAATATGGACTAGCCCGCCGGCTAACACCTTTGCTTCCGAGTAAGCCATTAAAAACTGAAAGTGGATGGCGAGAATACCAAATCCCTAGGCTCAATTAGCTGTTTAAGTTGTTTTTATAGTTCACGTTTTGGGATTGGCACAGCTGTTTTAATGGCCTTCGGCAGGTCTGTTTAGGTGAAATGTTTTTATATAGTCATGTCTTATTTGAGCGGGCGTAGTCCAATTGGAATCTCTTTCAACACTCCAGAGTTCTTTTGGATCAAGGAATCTCGCCAAAAACGAATCATCACTTACAAAACGTCAGACCATCGAGCAAACGATGGAAAGGCTGCCGAATGGGGTTAGAAGGCTTGCGGCTCAATTAAGAACTCCTACCTCTGTTGATGCTTTGTGGTCTGTGCTTACAGATTATGATCATTTAAGTGAATATATTCCTAATCTTTCGAGTAGTAAGATTCTTTATCGTCATGACAATAAAGTTCATTTAGAACAAATTGGTTGTCAGCAATTGATGGGTTTTAGCTTTACAGCAAAGGTTCAATTAGAGTTGATAGAAGATCCTTCTTCAGGCAGTTTGGACTTTTGTTTGCTAAAAGGTGATTTTAGACGTTTTGAAGGGTCTTGGAAAATGGAAGAGCTCAGTAATGGTAAGGGATCAAGACTTCTTTATGAATTAACAGTGCAAGGTTGTATTGGTATGCCAGTAACCCTTATAGAACAACGTCTGAGAGAGGATTTAACTAATAACCTTCTTGCTGTTGAGAAAGCCGCCTCGAAAAAATAAAATAAATAAAAATAAGAAAATATCAACCTTTTCTTTTATAGATTAACTTGTTAATCTCATATATCTTTTAGTTTTTAAAGAGTTATTTTTAAGATTGCTTTGGATTTTTAAAATACCCCCAAGGGGATTCGAACCCCTGTCGCCTCCGTGAAAGGGAGGTGTCCTAGGCCTCTAGACGATGGGGGCGAGGCCGTGATGTGAGCAAATAAGTACTCTTAATCACATTCGCAAGTTACGGGTAAGACTCACCCTCCGTCAAGGGACTCTTGTCTTGGCTCTGCCCTTGCCATACAGGAACATTGAAGTAGAAGCAAGCTCCTTTATCTGGTTCTGAAACGACCCATATTCTCCCTCCATGTATTTCCACAATGCGACGGCAGACTGAAAGTCCAATTCCAAAGCCAGATGTCATACTCGAAGTTTGTGGCAATCGAACACGATCCAGAAATATTCGCTGTTGCTCTTCTTTAGGAATTCCTGGCCCACTATCACAAATGCCCACTTCCACCCACTGATTCGTTCGATGAAGCATGCTGATTGAAATCTCACCTCCATCTTGGGTGAATTTCAAAGCATTTTCGATCAGATTCAGTAATACCTGTCGCATCCTTCTTTGATCAGCAAAGACCCTAGGAAGGTCCGCAGGGATATCTGTATGAACTTCGATATCCCTACCTAGCCAAAGCTTTTCTAGTTCCAGGATTGCTTCCGCAGAGACATTAGCTAGATCAACTTTTTGTGGATTAAATAACGCTTCCCATCTAGTGCTTCCAACTTCTAGTAAATCTTTGGAAAGCATCTCAATTTCTTCAAGACGGCGTTTTATTACGTCTTGAAATTTGTTTAGGTCTATTTGGCCTAATTGTTGGCTCTGGACGGCTAATGCTGCTGCAGTAAGAGGTGTTCGCAATTCATGGGCGACCATTCTTAGCAATCTTTCCTGGGAGTCAACGCGATTGCTAAGCGTTTGATTTTCTTGCCTTAAAACCAAAAGCTCATCTTCTAGTAAAAGTTCCTTCTGAGTGCGACTTCCATCTAGTTCTGAAGGTCTCAAGCTAAGCCCTAATCCTGTAACAACTTCTTCTTGCTTCCATCTTGGAAGCCAATTCCTGAGTTGTCTGAAAATGCTACTACCAGCAAAAACTTGTTTTGGAGCAGGAGACAACTTGATTAGTGCTGGAATCGCAATTAATCGGTGTAGTTCAAGAAGCTCTGGCTGGTCACTAGGATCTGATAACTGAAGGGTGACATTGAAGCCGCAGTCCTCTTTCTCAAGATATTGAACAAGAGATCTTAGATCCCCTCTTGAGAGGTGATTGCGACGAGCTACAAGTAATAACTTGAGCTCTTGCCGATCATTGTCTTCGACCCGATCCACAGCGTCGAGTTTTGGCAATGTTTAAGGACACATTATGAGGCTTCGCCTGAGCTTTCATAACCGCTAAGAAGTGAATGGACAATACTTGTTAGTTGGGTACTGCTTATGTCGCTCTCCCATATAGGGGCAAGAGCAATTTCTTCACCCGCTGAAAATCAGCTTGGGCCTTCGAGAATTTGCCTTGATAGTAATTTGCGCCGATGGTTTGCAAGAAACCTAGGCTTATGGCGCTCTAGAGGGAATTATTTTTTTGGAGAAGATGAATCTCTTTTCATGGAAACTTTACTTTTATTTGAAAGGATTCCTGACAATCTCAATAATGAAACAAATTATCGTTTTAGTTGGAAGACAGAAAAAGGAAAGAATTCACTACTCAACAAGACCTCTAGTAAAGGGAAGGGCATGATTGAACTAACTCTTTCTGGACACCGACTTAAACAGAGCTGCTCTTATATAGACTCATCTCCGTGTCTATCAAGTATTTGTCAAGTAGATGAACATGAGTTGATTTTTGAGACTCGGATAAAAAAATGGCATGTTATTGAACATGCAAGATTGATAGATCAAGACAATTACCGGTCTCGAAATATTTATATCTGGGAAGATTCATTATTAAAGACAGTTGAAACTCTTCATGAAACCAGGCTTAACTGATCTTTTCTTACCTTAAAAGGTTTATTTCTTAGGCCTTCTAATCAAAAGCTCTCTTCTTTGGAAATTAAAGTTGGTAATATTGTTACCAGTTTTGAGTAATCACGATTAATCTCTTGCGACTTTTCTCCCAACCATTAGGCAAGTTTCTTGTATTGCCCTTATTGCTTGTTCCAATCGCTCTTTCTAGTTGTAGCAGCTCTTCTAAGAATTCAAACGGCTCTAGTTCTGCTAAAACCTCACCTGCCACTAAGGATGACATCTTCCTGTATAGAGGCATAGGAGCCTCTTTTCTATGTAATGCAAGATCTGCAGGGGTTGAATTCCCTAAGGCTGTAGGAATTGCATCTGCAACATATGCCCAAGTGCTAAATGGGAGACATAGTGGATTTGTGGAATCAGCAGGCGACAAGAAATTGTCAAATCAGCAACTTTTTGCAGGAGCTGAGTTTCAGATAATTACTGGTGCGTTGCAGTATTGCCCAAAACAAGTTCCTGATGACGTAAAAGAAAAGGTTCAAGACGCTCTTAAGAAAAAGAACGAAAAATAGAATGATTGAGTTTTAATAGCTCAATCATTCTATTTTTGTTAAGAGTTTGATCTGAAAAGAAAATAATACTAATTAATTTCCACTGAGTTATTGAACCCTATAGTTAACTGTTAAATCATCTTTTAAGAATAATCTTTCAATGAATAATCAAAAGCCAGTAAAACTTTCGGAATACAAGAAATATGATTATCTAATTCACCAGATTGAACTGGATTTCAATATCTCAGAAGATAATATTGTTGTTACTAATAATATGATAATAGAACCAATTACAAATGAAATTAAACCATTAACTCTTCACGGAGTTGACCTAAATTTAATGAGTGTTTATTTAAACGAAAAGATACTTCAACCTCACACTTATTTGGTTTCAGACGAAAGCTTGACTATACTCCACTCTTGTTTAAAGCCTTTTAGTTTAAGAATAAAAAATAAGATTAACCCTTATGTTAATACCTCCCTGGAAGGCCTCTACCATAGTGATGGAATGCTTGTAACACAATGCGAGGCAGAAGGTTTTCGACGCATAACGTACCATCCAGATCGCCCAGATATTTTAAGTAAATTTCGTGTAAGGATTGAAGCTGACCTTAAAGGTTATCCCGTTCTACTTTCAAATGGCAACTTATTAAAGAATAATATTCTTGCTAGTGATTGCAGTCGGCACGAGGCTATTTGGGAAGATCCCTATCCAAAGCCTTCTTATTTATTTGCTTTGGTAGCGGGTAAACTTAATGAAGTAAATGATGAATTTATAAGAAGGTCAGGCGAAAAGGTTTCTCTAAGATTACATGTTGAACATGGTGATGAGAAATATACACATCATGCTATTGAATCATTAAAGAAAGCAATGACTTGGGACGAACAAGTATATGGATTGCAATATGATTTAGATGAATACAATATCGTAGCTGTTAGGCACTTTAATATGGGTGCTATGGAGAATAAGAGCCTTAATATCTTCAATTCTAAATTGATTTTGGCGGATAAAACTACAGCAACTGATGATGAGCTTGAAAGAATAGAAAGTGTAGTTGCACATGAGTACTTTCACAATTGGACCGGCAATCGAATTACGTGTAGAGATTGGTTTCAACTTTCATTAAAAGAGGGATTAACAGTTTTCAGAGACCAGTCATTTACTGAAGACTTGCATTCTAAGCCTGTAAAGAGAGTTCAAGATGTTTCTATGTTAAGGAACCTTCAATTTAGGGAAGATTCTGGCCCAACTTCGCATGCAGTAAAGCCAATTGAATATTATTCAATTGATAATTTTTATACAACAACTATTTATGAAAAGGGAGCAGAGTTAATAAGAATGCTTCAGACAATACTTGGTAAAGAAAGATTTATGAAGGGAATTTCTTTGTATTTCGAAAGATTCGATGGACTTGCAGCGACCACAGAAGATTTTTTAAAAGCGATTTCTGATGGGTCATTTGACAACGGTGCGATTCTTGATTTTAGTAAATTTAATCAATGGTATTTTCAGCCTGGAACACCAAAAGTTTTAGTTTCTAGGGACTGGAATGCTCAGGATGGAAAATTAATTATTAGATTCCAGCAAGAAGCTCCTCAAACGTCTTCTCCTAAAAATATAGACCCATTAGTAATTCCTATCAAACTTGCAGTTATTAACTCTAAAGGAAGATTAGGTAAAGAGCATCTATTTCTTTTAGATAAAGTAGAAGATTATTTTGTTTTAGAAGGACTTTCAAAATCCCAAATAGCACCCACTCTTTCTATCTTTAGAGGCTTTTCAGCTCCTGTAAAATGGGATTTAGATTTGTCTATACAAGAATTATTTTTACTATATAAATATGATGATGACCATTTCTCAAGGTGGGATGCAGGTCAGTTTTTGATGAGAAAATGTTTATTGGAGAGAGCCTCTGATGCCCCTAATATTGAATTAGAAGAACAGCTTGTTGGTTCGTTTAGCTTTTTAATCGAAAGACTTGCAGATGTAGACCTTTCAATTCTTTCGACATTGTTAACTCTTCCAGGATTGTCTGAGCTTGAGCTTTGCCAAAAACAATCAGATCCTATTAGCTTATTTGAGGCAAAAATGTATTTCGAATCATTTTTAGGAGAACGATTATCCAGTTTGCTTCACAAATTGCTAGCTAAAACGCAGGCCTCTTGTTTGGACGAATGGCCAAATGGACAGGCTGCAAGAAAGATGACTGGTCTTGCATGGAGATTTTTAGCTGTTGCTGGAGATAATCAAATAAGAACTGAAGCATTGCAAGCGGTTGAAGGGAATTCAATGACACTGGCTCGATATGCTTTGCATGCTTTGCATCCGATTGATTGTTCTGAAAGGGACAATGCTTTAAAGGCCTTCTATGAGCGCTGGAAGAGTCGCCCATTAATTCTTGATACTTGGTTTTCTTTAGAAGCCTCAAAACCAAGGGAAAACGCACTACAGCAAGTAGAGCAATTATTGACCCATTCATTGTTTGATCCAGTGGCTCCCAATGCCATTCGAGCAGTATTAGGTGGGTTCGCTTCTAATACAAAGGCTTTTCATGCTCAAAATGGCAACGGGTATAAATTTATGGTTAACCAAATTCTTGAAGTAGATAGACGCAATCCCATTACGGCTTCAAGGTTGGTAAAAGTATTTAGTCGATGGAAGACTTTAGTACCTCAGAACTCTAAAGCGATGAGTAAGGCCTTAAAGATTCTGACTAAATCAGAGCTTTCAGTTAATACGCGAGAAATAGTTAATTCAATTATTTCTGGATAACTAATGGTCAATTATATAACCCATAAATATATTTTTCTGTTTACCTTTTTGACTTCTTGTAGACTAATTAATTCTCTTTATAGATTAACGAAACATTGAGCTCACTGAACTTTCTTCGTGAATTCGCCATATTGCCTCACCTAACATATTGGCTACCGATAAAATTTTAAGTTGAGGAAAACTTTCGTTATGAATTAGTGGAATACTATTAGTCACAATAACTTGCTCAAAAAGTCCTTTAGAGGAAAGCCTTTCGAATGCAGGAGGAGAAAAAACAGCATGACTTGCACAAGCAATGACTCTATCTGCACCTTCCTTGCGAAGTAGATCTGCGCCAGCACAAATGGTTCCCCCTGTATCTATCATATCGTCAATTAGTACTGCCGTTTTTCCTTTTACTTCACCTATAACAGTCAAGCTTTTTGAGACATTATGTGCAGAACGTCTTTTGTCAATAATTGCTAGGGGGGCATCATTCATTTGCTTCGCAAATGCTCTTGCTCTTGCAACCCCTCCCACATCTGGAGAAACTACTACTACTTCGCCCAGGCTTTTTGTAGATAGATAGTCAACAAGTACAGGAGATCCGTAAATATGGTCACATGGAATATCAAAATATCCTTGAATCTGAGCTGAATGTAGATCCATTGCAAGCACACGATCCACTCCGGACTTGACCAGTAAATTTGCGGTGAGCTTTGCAGTTATTGACTCCCTTCCAGCAGTTTTTCTGTCAGCTCTTGCATAACCGTAATAAGGAATTACTGCAGTGATTTGCCTCGCAGACGCTCGTTTACAAGCATCTACCATAATCATTAACTCCATTAAATTGTCATTTACTGGAGCACAAGTTGGTTGAATTAGAAAAACATCACATCCACGTATTGATTGTTGGATCTGGACATATAGCTCGCCATCTGCAAACCTTTTGCAGACAAGGGGACCATCTGAGATTCCTAGATAAGCAGCAATCTCTTTAGCTAAAGCAGGGTTTGATGTTCCACTGAATAGGCGCAGCCTTTGTGTATCGAGCTCAAGGCTCTCTTGGCCGTTTCGTTCTGCGGTCAGAAAACTTGTCACGATTACAGCACGTAAAAGCTGCTTTCTTATGATCGTAATCCTGTTCGGGCAACCGACCAAATTTTTTTTTTCGAGTTATGTTCGGAGAATGATTTCTAACATGCCTTTTTTGGTTTCTGCAGGAGACTTGTCAGCTAAAAAAATGCTGGCAGGGACTAATGCCTTGGCCAATGCTTGGGGAGGCACTTTGTTGAGATTTTCATCTGCGGACTCTCCAGAAAAAGTTCTCACTTCATTACCTAATGAAAATGGGTTGGTTCAACTTCTTGGGGATCCCGCCATTTTTAACTCTAAAGGAGGCTCTTGGTTAGAAGCATTGGCGAATTGGAAGAAATCCATTGCTTTGATGGTTGAACCGTTACCTTCAGGCGAGATCCCAGGTGTGGCAGCTGCCTATGTATCTCTATGTGAGAGTCTCTCGGTTCCTCTTCTGGGGATCATTCAAATCGGAGGAACTTGGAACCCACTTAATAGAAGGTTGGATGGCCTTCCTTGGTGTGGATGGCTTGATGACAAGGCTCAGAGGGTTTCTTCATTTCATCGACCTTCTGACCAAACAGGTGGAATGGATGTCAAAGAGGTTGAATATATTTTGCGTCAAAGAATAAAGCAGATAAGTATTGAACATGGCTAATTAGGATACTTTTAATTAAAAAACAAGTTAGTGATCCTATTTTCTAAAGACTTAACGAGGTTTTTTGAAAAAAAACTTTCCCTCTTCTCATCTCAATAACCTTAGCGAGGATTTTTATACCCTCTATATCTAAACTTGTTTCTAGGTTTGTGATTATTCCTTTACCTAGAGCCTCAATTTTCTTAAGATTTTTAGATGAGCTTATACCTCTAAAAATACCTTCTAGTATAGACGCTCTTATTGAAGGTGAATTTTCTCGATCTTCTATATCAAGAAAAAGCAATTTAGCTTGCTCACCATTGATCGTTTGCTTTCCAAAAGCAAAATAGAACTCTTCATTTCCATCAGGCTTCTTAATGGAGACTGGTTTGCTAAGTGTGATTTTTATACCTCCAAGAAAATCAATAAATTTAGAAATATCTTCATAGTTTAAAATGATAAAATGGTCTATATCTTCTTTCTCTAAGCCTAAAAAACTCGACGTTATGTTTGCGCTAAGAGCCACTCCTCCAATATTATAAGTTTGCACTATTGGTAAAAATTTTCCTTTGCTTCCAGGTAAAGTTATTTTCTTTTGAAGAGGTAGTTTTACGGCATTAAACTCTGAACTACTTGATAGCTCTAGGAGAATTAATTCTTTCAGACCTTTTTTAGGCCCTTGTAACCTATCACTCTCTTCAGTCTGGATTTGAGGTGAATCTACTATTAGAACTAATATTTTTGCAGCATCAAAATAAAATGACTCTCTTCCTATGAGACTTGCACTATTTTTTTCAATAATCTTGATTTGATCTGGAAGTGGCCACAAATAATTTATCACAATCGTACTTATCCACAAGCCACCAAGTGCAGTTCCTAGCCGATGTAGTGTTTTCCCAGGATATTTCCCAAGCCAGTTATACATTATTTGGTTTGCTCCTTACCTCTCTTCAAGCCTAGTAGAGATTCAATTTAATGTGTAGGAGTTTTTAGTAGCCTGGTCAGCAAATGATGAAAACCGGAAAGTAACCGACATAAAAGAAATACCTTATTGCTATTTTATCTTTCAAGTGCTTTATTAAATTAGTGAGTCTGATCTTTAGTTATTCTTTATTTCAAAGCAAATAATATTTTTGCCTTGTTTTAATTAAAAAAAATGATTCTATGGGATATCAATCTACATTCATTATTAAAGCTTGTTCATTTGAGGAGTCGAGAGAAATACCTCATAAAAGAAACTCCTGCAAGCTTCTTTTCTTGAAGTGTTTGATCCCAGCCTTAATTGACTCATTTATCTACTTTTCTGCTGATCTTTGATGGTTAATCCCAGTTTTGATAGGCATATAGGGGTTTTACTACATCCCACATCTCTCCCCTTAACTCCTGTTTCAGGCACCTTTGGTGCTCCTGCCAGAAAATGGTTAAAAAAGCTTTCTAAAAATGGTATAAGGACTTGGCAATTCCTTCCTCTTTCGCCACCAGATTCAACAGGCTCTCCATATAGTTCACCATCTAGCTTTGCTTTAAACCCTTCATTATTGGATATATATGATCTCATTGAAGAAGGCTTTTTGCCTGATTCCTTACTTAATGAACTTCCTGGAGAGAATCAAAAAGAAAATAGTTTGGTTGACTTTTCTTTGACTGAAAAGAGGACTCAGGTTGTCGGACGAGTTTTACGCACTGAGTGGTCAAAGCAGCCGACTAATAGGCACTTTGCATTTAATCGTTGGTGCAAAAAACAATTTTGGCTAGAAGAGCACGCTTCTTTTATGGAATTGCGCCGTCACTATCTTGGTGTTCCATGGTGGAATTGGCCTAAGGAGTTTGCCTCTCATAATCAAAGAGCTATTAAAGCTTTTCAAAAAAGAAATAAACAAAATCTTTTAGAACACTGCTTATTGCAGTGGCATCTTTTTAGGCAGTGGAATGCCATTAAATCTATTGCGAGTGAACTAGGTGTATTACTTTTTGGAGATTTACCTTTTTATGTCTCAAGAGATAGCTCGGATGTCTGGAGCAATCGCTCTCTTTTTTCAATTTTGCCCGAAGGAAAATTAAATTCTCAGAGTGGAGTTCCCCCGGATTACTTTTCCTCTACAGGACAACTTTGGGGGACACCTGTTTACCAATGGTCAAAACATAGTGAAACTCAATTTCGCTGGTGGAGGAGAAGATTCATTCACCATTTGAATCAAGTTGATTTATTAAGAGTGGATCATTTTCGTGCTTTTGAATCCTATTGGTCAGTCCCAGGAGATAAAACCACTGCGGAAGAAGGTTTTTGGCAACCAGCGCCTGGTGCAGAGCTGCTTAGATTGCTTCAAAATGACCTAGAAGGAGAGCTTCCGTTAGTAGCTGAGGACCTTGGAACTATTACTAAAGAAGTGGAGGAACTTCGAGACCAGTTCTCTCTCCCAGGCATGAAGATTCTTCAGTTCGCATTTGATGGGAATTTGCAAAACCCATACCTGCCTGAAAACATGCATGGCAATAATTGGGTTGTCTATACGGGAACACATGACAATTCCACTACCCAAGGTTGGTGGGATGAACTTGATGAAAAGGATAAGGAACACATAACTGATTATCTTGGTCAGCCACTAAATTCTCCTGTTTGGCAACTTCTTGAAATGGGTCTTGCTAGTAAAGCAAAACTTGTTATTGCACCTTTGCAAGATTTACTAGGCTTGTCTAATGAAGCACGTTTTAATACTCCTGGAACATCAGGTAAGAATTGGAGATGGCGGCTTTCAAGTTTTGATACTCATCTTGAAAATGCGCTAAGCAATTATGGAAAAAGAGGAAGCCATTGGGATCGAACACCTATCTTATTAGACTAATTTAAAGTCTCTTCAAATTTATAAACGCCGCTATTTATCTCTTCTGGGGTGTATTTAACTCCCCCCCAGATAATTTCATCATAAGGTGTTAGAGAAGGGTTGCTTTTGATATAAATAGGTGGATATAGTTTAAATTTAATATTTCCTACTATACTTTCCAATTCAGCTTTATTCCCTTGTCCACTTTTTATTGTTAAGTTACTCTCTCGGGTGATCTTTAATTCAAGTAACCTTTGACTGGTACTTACTTCTGACTTTCTTAAAATTGAATTAATTATATTTGAGTAAAAACTTCTTTTATTATTACTTTTCTTTTTGTTATGTTCTGAATCAATCCTATTTATAGGTTGGCTATTATTCTTTTCCTCTATTAACATCTCAGGTGAAATTGGTTTATATGTCTTGCTATTTATAGAAGCAAGATACTCTTGTTGTCTATTAAGCATAAGTACAAAACAAAATATCAAACCTATATATAGAAGGCTTCCCTGCCAGGTCCCGAAGAAGTCTAGATTTGTTGAGATAAAAGATTTTGTTGTTTTTCCTTTAAATGAATCTAATGAAGTTGCAAGAGCTCCATCCAGCGATCCTCGTGGAAGAGCCAGCTCATCTTCTAATCGAATAAGCATTGCAGACAGGTAGGTGCTTTCAGGAAGTGTTTTTGTCCAACCATTTTCAATTGCTTCTAAAACGGGTGTGGTTATTTTTGTTCTCATTGCAAGTTCATTTCTTGACAGACGTAAATCTTTTCTGCGATCTCTAAGCTTTTGACCTGCCTCTAAGATGAGTGTCTTAGAGGTTTTTGTTGATGGCTCTTTACTTTCAACTCTCCTTTTTCTCTTAAGCCATGGGTAATTAAACATCATTGCTCTACCCTTTTCCTTTCATAGAATTCAAAATAGGAGTTAATTCTTCGTCAGTCACTTCCCTCCACTCCCCTTCTTTTAACTCATTTAGTTTAATACCTGCAATTTCGGTACGTTTAAGATCAATTACGGGATGCCCTAATGATTTAGCTACCCGCCTGATCTGCCTTTTCCTGCCTTCTCTGAGAACAATTTTAAGAAGGCTTTTATTGTTCGAAACTTCTAATCTTTTAATAGAAGCCTTCATTGTAATTCGACCATCAATTAATAGACCCATTCTCCATTTATTTAAGGATCTCTCAGAAGGTATACCTTTGACCCAGACTAGATAGGTTTTGTCGTGTAAAAAGCTTGGGTGGGTTAGTCGAAGTGTTAGCTCACCATTGTTTGTAAGAAGTATGGCGCCTCGACTGTTCAGGTCTAACCTTCCAATTGGATAAAGACCATACCTTAACTCATCAGGAATAAGCTCTAAAACAGTTTTTCTACCTTGAGGATCGTCGCAGGTGCTTATTACATTTATGGGTTTATTTAATAAAATCACCTTGTAAGCCGGTGTATTGCTGAGAGGCAAGTTATCTATGCAAATAACATCTTTTTGAACATCAGCTTTGTCCCCAACTTTGGCAATATTGCCATTTATAGTTACTCTTTCTGCTCTTATAAGGTGCTCGGCCTTTCGTCTTGAGCAAAACCCTGCTTCTGCAATGACTTTTTGAAGCCGATGCTTTTGCACTTCTTTTGTCTAAGTATTTCTTATAGCCAAAATAACTTCTTTAGATAATTTTACGAAGCAATTTGTTCTGAGCACTCATTTTCTGCAACGCTTCTTCC
>QCFX01000020.1 GCA_003280105.1 Prochlorococcus sp. AG-363-N20 | reverse complement strand
AATTTCATTACATGAGTTTCTTTACCCTCTTTTGCAGGGTTATGACTCAGTAGCTGTTAAAGCAGATGTCGAACTTGGAGGAGTCGATCAAAAGTTTAATGTGGCTCTTGGCAGAGATATGCAACGTCGGTTTGGTCAATCTCCTCAGTTTGGCTTGCTCTTACCAATCTTAGTTGGATTGGATGGCCTAAAGAAAATGAGTAAAAGTCTTGGAAACACAGTAGGAATAACTGAAGACCCTCTTTCAATGTATTCGAAACTAGAGAAGGTCCCTGATAATGCAGTTAAGGACTATTTGACATTGCTAACAGATTTGAACCTTGCTGAATTACCCGCTAACCCACGAGAAAGGCAACAGACAATGGCTCTCTCTGTGACGGCTAGCCGCCATGGAATGGTGGCGGCTACAAAAGCTAAGAATGATGCACAGCAATTGATTATCGGATCTACGCAACAAATGTCTGATGTACTAGAAGTATCCATGTCAGGAGTGAATTTCCCTGCAAAAGCATTTTATTTGATAAGTTCCCTTGGGCTTTGTGCTAGCAGCAGTGAAGCTAGACGTCAGATAAATGGAGGAAGTGTTCGCCTTGAGGGCGAAAAAATTACCGACCCAAATTTGGAATTTCTGGATCAAAGTCAGCTTGTTGGGAAGGTGTTGCAATTAGGTAAGAAGACTTTTCGAAGACTTATAAATTGAATGAAATGAGGGACATTTTTGAATGAACTTTTCTTCTGATTCTTCTGAAAAGCTAATTCTTGCTTTGGATGGAATGAGCAAGGAGGATGCATTATCAATGATTCGTCGAATACCGAAATTGTGCTGGGTAAAAGTAGGCTTGGAAATGTTTATTAGCTCTGGGCCTGAAATATTACGGGAACTTCGTGATCTTGATTTAAAAGTCTTTCTTGATTTGAAATTTCACGATATTCCAATAACAATGTCTAAAGCTTGTCGCCAAGCAGCCAGAACAGGTGCAGAGTTGATTACTGTTCATGCTTGTGCTGGTCGTGAAGCACTTAAACAATCGCAAATTGCTGTGATTGAAGGAGCAAAAGAATCAGGTTATAAAACACCTACTCTTTTGGCCGTTACAGTATTGACTAGTTGGTCTCCCAACAACTTTTCTCAAGAGCTTGCTGTTAACCAGTCTATAAATACAAGGGTCAAGTTTTTTGCTTCATTGGCTGAGGAGATGGGCCTTGGAGGTTGCGTTTGCTCTCCATTAGAAGCTAAAGCTTTACGCCGGCTTGTCGATCAATCATTTGAGTTGGTTACACCTGGAATTAGGCCGATAGGTGATGACTTGGGAGATCAGGCTAGAACTATGTCAGCAGCTGAGGCTATTAGTGCTGGTGCCTCACGAATTGTTGTAGGCAGGCCTATAACTAAAGCCCAAAACCCACTAGAAGTGTTTGAAAGATTCTGCAGAGAAATAGACAGTGTTTAGCGAGATTGCCCGATTTTCGGTTCGCTACCTTTTAAGAGACGTTTCATATTGCTTCGGTGCCGCCATAACACTATGCTCATTGTTATCAAGCTAAAAGTGAAGTAAGCATGACTGAAGCTGTCTTCTTGGAAGTTTAAAAACATCAGCAAAGGAAGGCTGACTGCCGCACCAATACTTGCTAGGGAGACTGTTTTACTGATCCCAAGAACTGCAAGGAAAACGCCTAGACAGCTTAGTCCTACCGGCCAAGAAAGGCCAAGCAATATTCCTAAGCCTGTTGCCACGGCTTTCCCTCCTTTCCATTCAAGCCATATTGGCCATATGTGGCCAACTATGGCTGTAAGGCCAGCTGCAACTTGAAAGGTGTCACTAGTAATTAAAATTTTTGCAATCGCTACAGGAATGAGCCCCTTTGCAACATCGATTAAAAACACTGCTAGGGCTGGCCACTTCCCAACATGCCTAAGAACATTTGTTGCACCGGTTGACCCCGAGCCTATCTTTCGTAGGTCAATTTCCGCGAACCAAACTCCAGCAAGATAACCAGTTGGAATTGAGCCAAGGAGATAACTAATCCCAAGGATGGCAATTGGGAGAGCTTTAGAGAATAGATCCATCAGAGAAGGTCCTCGTCTTCATAAAATTCTTCTGGCCCCGCTGCAAAAGCTAGCCAAAGAGGAAATTGAAGGAGCGAAGTTTCAACAGACCTTTCTGCAGCATCTATCAGGATCAAAGGAACTTCTCCTCTCTCTTCAAGCCTATCGGCTCTTTCTAAAACCCCATTGGCCCGCTCGAAAAGTACGATACCGCTGCTTGGCCCGAAGTCTTCTCTGCCAAGGCCTAAAGCGTCTTGAAGCCCACGTCTCCACTCCCCTAGTCGCTCTGGTTGACTTGCTAAAACAAGGGTTTGAAAGCGGTCTCCGTAAAGCTCCCCAAGAATCGAAATCAAACCAGAACTTACCAGGATCATTATTTGATCGTGTACCTCTACTTGGTTGTGCCCCTCTGCCCCCCATGCTGAAGAACCAATCTTCAAGAAGCTCTATATCCTTTTGCTCAAGGCTTCTACGTAATTTCCAGGGATCTGCGTAGAAATCTGGTTGACCGAGGAATTGTTCCAAGCATTCACGTATAAGACTTTCATCTGGTTTAAATGTGTCGGCTATAGCGTTAATGCTTTCTACTTCTTCTCTAATAGGAGGCGGTTGGTTTTCGTCCAGTGGGGAAGGCTTCATAACTACAGGCTGAACAACTAATTCCAATTGTTCTGCAGATTGGGCAAGATCCTGAAATGCCCCTGTTAAATAATCTTGAAAGCCTTTGACACGTCTTGCTATTGCATCGGATTTTCCAGCAAAGGATGATTGGATATCAGTTTCAAGATCAGACTTTCGCTTTTTGAGTGCTTCTATTTCTTGATTGAGTTGATTGCGCTTTGCTTGAAGATCTTTTAACGCAATATCTATTAGGGGTGAAAGGCTTTCTTCAGAAGCGTTCTTGAGATCTTCTTTTATGGGATTGATTGAAGAAACAAAATCATTTATTTCTTCAGCTTTCTTGGTATTTGATTCCACCAGTGCATCCTTTGCATTGGTGGAATCATCGTTTTCTAGTGGCTGTTTAGTTTCAGGCATTAATTAAAGTATCGAGAATCCAAGTTTGGGAGGGTTAAGACAGTGTATTTGGACTTGCTTTAGGCACTTCTAGCTCCCCTACTCTTAGCTCTAATTGCTCTCTGAGTGTCGTCGGATCAAAAAGTATTGGCAAGAGGTGAGGACTGGCCGTTTCACGAAAATAAAAAATCCCAGGTAATTGAGGAAGAAAAAGTCGCCAAGCAAGCCAGTTTTGAAAAGGGAAGCGACGTAGTTCTCGACCTAGTTGCAAAACGACTAGATCGCTTGATGTAAATTCCAATCGCAAAATAAAGGACTGAAGTAATAAAAAAAGACCGAAAATGCTTATCAGGATTCCTGGTAAGTTGTTAATAGGAACAGCCAGCAATGTAAGTCCAAAAGCTGAGATTAATAAAGGTAATCGATGCAATGGCTTTAGAATAATGCTTTCAGCCGTTCCAGTTTTAGGAGAAGAATTTGTAGACATTAGCCAAATAAAACTTGTGTGAGGAGTACATCCATCAAAGAGACAGTGACAAGGGTCATTACCACTGCGCCAGTGGTACTAGTTCCGACTTCTTTAGGCCCTCCTTTGGTAGTAAGTCCCCAGCCACAGGCAATTACTGCAATTAGAAGACCAAAAACAATAGCTTTTATCAGCATGAAAGGTAAGTCGCTAAAACTTAGCCAATCACGAACAGAATCCCAGAAAACTTCTGGAGGTATTTGATACAGAGCCGTACTACTGACTTGACCACTCCAGAGTGCCACACAAAAGAATAAGAAACACTGCACTGGTGCCATAACTACCATCGCTATTAACCTAGGTATGACGAGGTATTCAACAGGGTCGGTTCTCAACATGGTTATGGCATCTATTTGCTCGGTGACCTTCATTGTTCCTAATTGTGCTGCATAAGCTGTTGCAACTTTCCCCGTAAGAAGTGTTGCTGTTAATAAGGGAGCAATTTCTCTTGCCATTCCAATTGCCAAAAGACCTCCTACTTGAGACCCAACACCTTGCCGACTAAGTTCTGCCGCAACTTGAATATTGAATACTGTTCCAGCAGCTATCCCAGTAATAACAACAATTAGAAAGCTTCCAGGCCCCGCTTCTAAAAGTTGATCAGAAAGATCGATGCGGTTTATCCGGCCTCTTGAGGTCGCTGCTACTGCTTGGCCTCCAATCATGAGGCTACTTCCAAACCTTCTTAACCAACGGGGAGAATTCATTAATATGCTTTATTAAGGAGAGTGCTTTTTGGTGGCCAGCTTTTCATTATTGCTAATCCAATTGCTACAAGAACTGAGGGGATTAATCCCATGCATATACGAATGGTTGTGATTGCACTACTTGGTTGATCTAAGCAGATGCTTAGGTTCTGGCAATCAATAGCTGAGCGATACCCTGCGAATGAAAGAAGGAGTCCAAGAAGTTGAACACTAAACCCAATTCCAATTTTCTGAATCAACACCATCCAGGCTGTATAAATACCTGCCGCTTTCTCAGGGTCATCATCAATTGCATCAGGTAGCAGAGACCAAGGGATTAAATAAGCTGTAGAGGCTCCAAAACCCACCAATGCAATTGTTGCTAATAGGGCCAGCATCTTTAGGGTTTCTAGATTTATAAAGGCAAAGAGTTCGCTTGGTTGCACTTCAGGTGCAAGGGGGGGGAGAACTAATGCAATTAAGCATGAAATTATCCACAAAGTTCCTCCTAGATAAAGAGCTTTTACCCTGCCATATCTATTTGAATAGAAACTCCAAACTTGTAATCCAAATAGAGCACTTAACTGAAAGGGAATAGGGATCCATTTTGAAAACTCGGTTGGAACCCTCATTACCTGTTCTAGATAAAGAAGAGAAACTGTTTGCATCAATTGAAGGCCACACCACAAAAGCAGATAGAGGCCAATAACTTTAAGAAACCTTTTATTACTAAGTATTCGCTTTAGCTGCAGCTTAAAAGATTCTTTATTAGGGATGGGCTTTCTTGCCTTTTTTGCAAACGGCGCAAGTCCCCAGCAAGAAATGAGTGTGGCAAGAGTGGCTAATGTTCCAGTGATCTTGCCCATTACTAAATAGCCAGCATCTCCTTTAGAAAGCAAGCCTGCTGCAATGATTAGCCCACTTAAACCCGCCAAGATTGAACCTGTGAACCTTGCAGCATTTAGACGAGTTCGTACAGAGGTTTCTTCAGTGAGTTCTGTTGAGAGGGCAGCGAAAGGAAGATTGACACTGGTGTAAGCGGTCATAAGTACAACCGCCATTAAGATGTAATAAGTTGTTTTTTGTGGGATATCTCCTGGTGGAACCCACCACATTGCAGCAAGGCTTATTCCTAGAGGCGCAGATGCTCCTACCATCCATGGAAGCCTTGGTCCCCAGCGTGTTCTTGTGTGATCACTCATCCATCCAATGAGCGGGTCATTTATTGCATCCCAAACCTTGATAACCATGAGTAGGGAGCCTGCTATGAAGGCTGGTAGTCCTGCTACCCCAGTAAAGAAAGGAAACAGATAAAAACCCAATTGAGTTGCGGCTAATCCAGTCCCTGCATCTCCAAGTCCATAGGAGAGCATTAATCTGCTTCTGTCTTCGGCATTTATAGGCTTGGATTTTGTCAATCTCTCCAAAGTGGTGCTCGCAACGTCATAATGCATGTGCATATACAAAAAGTCCCAGCCTTCGCAGAGATGGTTCTTTTGTATTAGTGCGGGCGTAGTTTAGTGGTAAAACCTCAGCCTTCCAAGCTGATGATGCGGGTTCGATTCCCGCCGCCCGCTTTCTTGAAAGTTCAAGAATCAATCCTTGCAGCATATTCTCTTGTAACCATTAAAACTAAACTTCTACTTTCTACTTCAATTGTTTTTTGATTTGCTTGATCTGAATGAACAGCCAAATTCTCTAGGTGACTAACTGCTGTATTAATTACTATTTCCCAAGGTGAATTTGCATTTGGGAGCTCAAATATCATGCTTTTGCTATAAGCATTTAATCCAATCCACATAACAGAACCTCCCCCTTTTTTATCAATGCTGTATCCAATGGTGTGAGACCAGTGCCCCCAGTCAGGTTTATTCACTTTTACTCCATGCCATCTAATAAAGAGATCATTTGACTCTTCACAGCCAGATAAATTGCCCTCATAAGGGAGAGTCTTTGGTGTAAATAGTTCTGGAAGTTGTTTGCGAATCTTTAAAAGAGTTTTGACGAATTTATGCAGTTCAAAGTCACATTTTTCACCTTCCCATATCATCCAACCCAATTGATTGTTTTGGCACCAACTATTATTGTTGCCACCTTGACTTCTTCCCACTTCATCTCCCATCAGCAACATTGGGATTCCTGGTGAAAGAAGAAGGCAGGAAAGAAGATTCTTTTTTTGTCTATTACGCAGCCTTGACAAGGCCAAGTCAGTAGAAGGTCCTTCTATTCCATGATTCCAACTATTGTTATGATTTTCACCATCACGATTATTCTCTCCATTTGCAAGATTGTGCTTTGAGCTGTAACTAACTAAGTCATGTAGTGTGAATCCATCATGAGCCGTGATGAAGTTGATTGAATATTCGTGGGAATTTTTTTTCTTATATAGATCTTGGCTGCCTCTTAACCGATCTTTTAATCTCCATGCGCTATGTTTCTCCCCTTTCCAAAATTTGCGCAAATCATCTCTGAAATGGCCATTCCAAGTCGTTATATGTGAAGCAGGGAAATCACTTAATAGATAAAGTCCGCCACAGTCCCAAGGCTCACTTATCAGCTTTAATTGACTGAGTTGAGGGTCAGATTCAATTTCTTGAAATAATGGAGGATCGGGAAGAGGGCAAAGGTCTTCGCCTCGGCTAAGAGCTACACCCAGATCAAAACGAAATCCGTCAACCCCTAACTCTGTCGCCCAGCAGCGCATTGATTCGAGGATTAAATGTCTTACTAAAGGTCTATTTGCGGCAATACTATTACCACAGCCGCTAACATCCTGATAGTCACCTTTTTTGTCTTGATAGTAATAAAGTGAATCGCCAAATCCTTTCCAGCTAATTGAAGGACCATCTTTACCTCCTTCAGTTGTATGGTTGTATACTACGTCTAATATGACCTCCAAACCATTTTCATGGCAGGATTCTACTAATTTCCTAAACTCTTTACGAGCCTTAAGCGGGTCATTGTCAGTTGTAAATTCATGGTGAGGAGTAAACCAGTTAAGGGGACTATAACCCCAGTAATTTCTCTGCCCATTTGGGGCATCGTAGGGATCAAAACTAAATACTGGGAGAAGCTCTATCGTTGTGATTCCAAGATCTAACAGATATGGTATTTTCTCTATTAAGGCAAGGAATGTCCCTTTAGAACTTTTGGAAACATTAGATTTAGGATTGCTTGTAAATCCACCTACATGCAACTCATAAATAATACTTTTATTCCAGGAATGTTTAGGGCGAGGATATTTATTGAAATCGAAATTATCTCTTTCGCAGACTACACCTTTTAAACAGTAACTAAAGTCTTTATTATTTGGTTTTGAAAAGTCTCTTTTATACTTTTCCCATCCACTTATGGCTCTTGCGCAAGGGTCTAAAAAAATCTTTTCTTGACTATCTTTCCCTTTAGTTTGCGAGAGAAGCCTATAGCTATAGCAATATCCTTCGCCTATGCCTTCTATCTCGGCATGCCAATAATCACCAGAGCGATGTAATTCTGGGCTTAGCGGAAAAATTTGTTCTGGAGATGTGGAATTTGCGTTAGAGAAAATTAATAGTTCAACAATCTCCGCCTTAGGCGAAACTATTGAAAAATTGACCCCTCTTGGTGTGATCGTGCTCCCTAGAGGCCATGGAGTCCCTTCATGGATTTTGCCCACTGTGTTTATTCCTCTGATGCAGTAAGCATTTCGACCAAACTAATGGGAAACTATCTTTTATCAATCTATGGTTTTGAGATCATTAGCTGATTCGGGATTGACCCCAAAGGAGGTAAGGCCTGGATTGTGGGCTTTCCCTCCTGTGAAAGGTAGCAATAACTGTCAAGCTTGGTGGCTTGGTTGCCTACCAGAGCCAGTTTTAATTGATTGTCCTCCAGTTACTGAAGAAAATATTCTGCTTCTCGAAAAACTCTCTTCGAAGCGATTAACAAGAGTGATCCTCACAAATCGAGAATCTCATGGCCAAATTCGTAAATTGCAATTTTGTTTGGATTGGCCAGTTCTTATTCAAGAGCAGGAAGCCTATTTATTGCCAAAGCTCAACTCTTTAGGAACTTTTAAAGAAGAACACATCACAGCTTCTGGGATGCGATTGCTTTGGACGCCTGGACCTACTCCTGGGAGCTGTGTTGTTTATGCGCCCCAGCCTTGGAATGTTCTGTTCTGCGGACGTTTGCTGATACCAAGAAAAATTGATGAACTTGTCTCGTTGCGCAACAAAAAAACTTTTCATTGGACACGTCAGCAAAAAAGTTTAGACAAATTGCGTCAATGGATTCCTTCTGAATCAAGGCCAGAACTGGCATCTGGGGTGAGAGCAGGTCGCCTAGGCGACACCCAAATTTTTCCTTGGCTTGCTTGGAAATAGGCTTTAAAAATCCCGATTAACTCATATTTGAAGGTATAAAGCGTTGCGCCACAGGCTCTTTAGGTTGCCGGAGTCGCATTTGCTCCATACGATTAGCGGGTTTTCAAGCTCAGGTACCGAATTCCTTTTGAGGTTTCTTTATCTGACTCTCTGCCCTACACCCCCTTTCCAATGAACAAAGCAGATTTGGTCAACCTAGTAGCAGCACGTACAGAGCTAACAAAGACAGATGTCTCTCTTGTGATTGATGCGGCTATTGACACCATCATTGATTCTGTAGTGGAGGGCAAGAAAGTTTCTATTCTTGGCTTCGGCTCTTTTGAACCACGTGATCGCTCTGCTCGTCAGGGATTGAATCCAAAGACTGGTGAAAAAATCAAAATTCCAGCAAAGCGTGTTCCTGCTTTTACTGCTGGGAAAATGTTTAAAGATCGTGTTCAAGGTTGAACATCAAATTTTTTCTTTGAGTGGCCCTGCAAGGGCCACTTTTTTTATGTTTTTTTTAATGGCTCATAATCTATGAAACAATTCGATTGTTAAACGCTGAAAGAACTTTTTGAGCAGTTAAAAAAAGGTGAGGCAATTCGAGCTGACGGGTACCGTGGGAGATTTGCTCCATCCCCAACCGGCCCGTTGCACTTAGGGAACTTGCGGACCGCATTGATTTCTTGGGCAAGCGCAAGGCTATCCAATGGTGAATGGCTTCTCAGGATTGATGACTTAGATACCCCTAGGAATCGCGCAGGAGCTGTTGAGAGCCTTCAAAAAGATCTTCTATGGCTTGGACTTGACTGGGATGGCCCAACTCTTTTGCAGAGCGAACGCAGAGGCCTTTATCTTTCTGCGCTTTCTTTTTTGAGATCAGCAAATCTTTTGTACCCATGTCTTTGCAGTCGCCGTTTGCTGAACAAGTTAAATACGCCTTTAAAAAATAGAAGTATTTACCCTGGAACCTGTAGAGAACTTGGTTTGCCTTGGGTAATGAGCTTTGGGCGAATGCCTAGTTGGCGTTTGAAGGTTCATAAACATTTTTCTGATATATGCGGTGATGTGGTTGTAAGGCGTGCTGATGGTTTTGTCGCATATCACTTGGCGACAGTGATTGATGAATTGAGCCTTGGAATCAGCGAGGTTGTAAGAGGTGAGGATTTAGTTGATTCAGTTCCCCCCCAGATGGCTGTAACTAAGGCGCTTGGTGAGCGACCTTTGCGGTATAAACATTTACCTCTCATGCGCAGTTCAGATGGGAAGAAACTCTCTAAGCGATTTGGAGGAGAAGGTCTGCTAACTCTTCAATCTCGCGGTTTAAATCCCTCTCAAGTTATTGGGATGCTGGCAGCAAGCCTTGGCATTGTTGTAGAAGGGTCTGAATTATCTGCTGATGAGTTGGTTAGACATCTCAAGCAAAATCAAGAGATTTTCTATGGCTTGTTCAATGATGAAGAAAGCCAAATCTGTTAAAGCATCTTGAAGGTGTGAATTATTGAAATTTTTTTGCTCTTAAAAATTGAAAAGTTACCCCGTAAGAACCTTCTTAGGGTCATACGGGGTAACTAGGCCTGAAGAATTGACCTAAGTATTTGGAAAACCTGTCTTAAAGGCTGAAGTAACTGGTCCTAAAAAGCTGTAGGTGCATTCCCATCTGTGATGTAGAAGAATGCTGCCGCTGCTGCTCCTACTAAAAACATAGGAAGTCCCACAAGGAGATGAGAAGAGCTGAAGCCGACTCCTCTTGATCTCAAGATGATATATCCAGCACCTGCGGCACCGGCTGCTAAGGGAATTGCGGTGTGTAAGACGGCTGAGAGGGCGTGGTAGTCGAAGTACATCCGTAGAGTTGATTTTCTTGCCAAATAGAGTATCTCAGTAAATCGTTGATAAAACAGAACTTGTTATCTATTTGATTGATCTTGTTTTGTTTTGAAGAGCTCTTAATCCTGCTAAACCCTTTTCATGCATTGCATCTGCCAAAGTTTTGGGCAAACCATTTCATTTTTTTTTCAAGAGTTTTTGGTGCTTATTTAGGACATGAATTTATCGAAGGTCATGAGAAATCCCCTTTTTAAGGCAAAAGCGAAGAGGCCATGTCCTTCTAAAAATTATTCGAAGTCCTTTTGGAAACTTCAAATTTTGTTGGGCATTGCTTTTAACTCACTGGGGGTTTTGGCGAATGATTTGGCAGCTTTAGAGACACTTTCTAATGAATGCTTCCAGACAAGGAGTCCTTTGGCATGTAGACAGGCTTTGGTAGAGGCTGAAACTTTGCAACTTGAAGCTTCCTATCAAGGGCAATACCCTTGCCAAACATATCTATTGGGATTAGGGGCGAATCTGATAATGATTAATCTTGACCCACCCAAATCAAAAAACTCATTAGAAATGTTGGCCAGAGTAAAAACCTTGTGTAAAGCCTTGGATTAAGGACTAAGAAAAAGTACCCAAACAACAGGAAATACCAAGCACTTTTTTCAGATACTAAAAAGAGCCTATTAATTTTTACGTTTTCTCTTTAAAGTTAGACTGAATTTTAAGCATGCTTCTATTAGAGGCAGGTCTTTTTGCAAATGACGGAAGAACTCAATCAATCTTCAAAAGACATTTCTGGAAATAACCCAGGATCTTCAAAGTCCCCTTCTCGAGAAGGAAAGGCGAAAAAGAAAAAGTCAAAGATTCCAGGAGCTACTCCGAGTGACCGTCAGGAAGTTTTACTTAAAGTAGGAGGATTAGAGTACAGGCAACCTGGAAGAAGACAAAGACTTGTTATCGGTTCAATTGTGGTTGGGTTAAACCTTTTGCTTGTTATTGCAGTGCTTCTTTATTTCTATAACCCTACATTTCAAGACTTTATTTTTAATGTGGGACGAAATTAGGTTTTCACGCTACTAATTAATCAGAGAGAGGTTAAACATGAGGATTTTAAACCTTTTTCATTTAAAAAAGAGGTCAAAACCTCTTATTACTGAAAGCTGCCTAAGGGACCCAACGGGGAAGTGGACCTTAAGGTTTCACCAAGATCCAGATAGCTGGAGTAAATACCCTTGTTACTTTTTAGAGAAAAAGGGCCCATTTCTGACAATTAAGGAGGCTAATAATCTGCGAAAACCAATATCAAAAACTGAAGCCCTCAAGTTATGGAGGAATTTACGTAAAGAGGGTTGGAAGAAAGTAAGCCTACATTGACAGTGCGGGTATTGGCTTAAGTTTAAAAAACTTATACTTATGAGTAATTAATATCTTTAAACTTTTCCATGACCACGTTCATTTCTTTTTTGCTGAGGCATTTTGGACCACCAAGTTGACATGAAATTAGATAGATCTTGGCTAACCTTTCTACCTCTAGAGACAATTTGAAGGCTTCTTCTAAACAAGATCCAATAGTTACTTGACCATGGTTAGATAATAGGCATGCCTTCCTTCCTCTAAGGGCATTAACCACATTGATTGCTAGCTCATTACTACCAAAAGTCGCATATTTTGCGCAAGGAATGTCGCTACTTCCAGTAATTGCGGTCATATAGTGGAAGCTAGGAATCCCCTTTGCTTGGCAAGCAACAGCAGTTGAATATATTGAATGACTATGAAAAATAGAGGTTATATTTTTTCTATCTTTAAGAATCTCAGCATGCATTCTCCATTCGCTTGATGGTGCATTGGAAGTTACATAATCAGTGCTTTGAAACTGATTCCCGTTTAGATCAATAGCTATTAATTCCTCAGGCTTTAATTGTTCATAAGGGACTCCACTAGGTGTAATTATCATTCCACCAGGAATACGAACTGAAATATTCCCAGATGAACCACTATCGATATCAGCATTGATTGCTCTTTGTGCAATATTCACTATCTGCTTTCTTAAATAAACGGTATTGCGAGGTTGGCTCATTTTTTGTACAGGGTATATCTCCAACTTCAAGCTAGAAGGCTATTTAAGATCATCTTATATATTTTTTCTTTTGTAGGGCAATTAAAGTAAATTAAATCTGAAATAGTTTAAGCAGAAGGCTTTGATTTTTTACTCTAAATTTTTTTAGCTTAAGGGTAACAAAAACATAAGCAATGCTAGATCTATCAGAAAAAAAATCTTGCCTGTGCGTTGCATGGGCCCATTATTTGCCCATGGGAGCGATGCAATTGAGCTTTTCTCCATATATAGTGTGATTAGACGTAAATTTATTAGATACATACTGCATTTAGTGGCTAAAATGAGGCGACTCAGATGTGCTTCTTGAATTTCTGTGTTTTCATCACTCCATTCACATGCTTTCCATCCTAGAGAAAGCATTCTTTCTTGTTTGAGCTCTTTGCATTCTCTTCCGTCCCTTTTATGACCTCACCAAGCAAGAAGAGCTCTAATGATTGCAAGAGCTTTAGGGCTATTTTAAGATCCTCATCGTTTAGGGAATTTAAAGAAGAATGCAATTCCTTTGAGCTGTTAAGAAATGACCAGCAAGTTGGCATGAGCAAAGTTTCCTCTATGCAGTGGCGTTTGATTCTTGATTCAATGATGGAAGCAGAGAAAGGCTCAATCAGGCGCGCTTCCTAGAGACTGTCAATGATTTCTTTTCTTAAAGATGATTTAACTTGCCATTTGAAAGTATATACATATACAAAATTCTGTTTGTTGCATCCTGTTGGTTAATTTTGAGTAAGAAACTTGTGTTTTTTGGAGGCTTTAGAGTTGAATATTGGTATTGGTAATTTGGAGGCTTAGCAATACAGTGACCAAGGAAAATCCAAAAACCCAAGGCAATGGAGCTATCCCACCTCAAAGGAAAACCACTTTGAAATGGAGTAGCGATGGTGAGCTCTCATCTATAGATATGGCAAGGATTCTAGATAAACTGTCCAAGTCTGAGTTGACTGAATGTGATTTAACTTGCTCAATAGAAGAAGAAACCGATTGATACTTGGATGAAGATTTTAGCTTCGCTACTAATTAGCCTAATTGCAATATTAGCTATCACCACTTTCTTTCTTGGTGGTTACAGATCTGCCTTTGAGGCTGATCAGCAATGTCATTATGAAAAATGGAATAATTATGGAGAGGATATCTCTTTTGGCTGCGATCACGATCTTGAAACACAGCAATGGATTTTGTTTGAGGCAGGAGAAAATCATCAACCTGCAACAGTTATAAAACGATTTAGTTATAGAAGATTGTTATAGATTAGTTTTAATTTTACCAGTTAATTTAATTAGTAAATTAAGGCAATTAATTATAAATTTTAAGCAATAAAAAAGTAAATTTTCATACTTTTCTTTTTAAGGTATAAATTTAAATCACGTTAAAAGCACTATGCAATCCATATCCTAAAACGATAAAAGACATGGCTGAAAGACTTAGTAAAATCGATACATAAAGCCTATTAACACCATATCCTTCTTCTACAGGGTTAAAATCAGCAACAACAAAGGATTTTCTAGAATATTTTCCTCTGTTAGCAAGACCTTTGGTATCTCCAAAGGGTCTTAAGGCACCTTTTAAATTAATCGATGATTTTTGCAAAGAACTAGAGGATTCCAGGCCCCCTCTTTCTGAAAGGCTTTGAAATGAATCATTAGAAAATATTCTTGGGAACATATCCGCATGCCACAAACCAATTACAGCAACCCAAAAGATCATGCTTAGGCCACTGATCCCAAAAAGGAGGCTCTTGAAGAGTTCCATACTCTTTTAGCAACAAAGCTGTTAGCTATTAAATAGCACCTTTTAGTCTTCAGGCTTGGTAACTTAAGTTTCCCTTGCCTATGCCAAATTTAACTTTTCCAAGCACATCGCTTCTTGTGCAAGTGATAAAAGCGGCTCTTCTTTTCTAATATTTAAGAATTAGTTTGCATATCTTCTAGTCAAACCCTTTAAATAATTCTCTATGAACCGCGAAATTATGGAATAGAGCAGTTTTAGCTTCTGGCGCTAATCTTTCTCCATCTATATTAAATGCAGAACTGCAAATTAGATCACCATCCCACCGAACCCCTTCATTGCTAACTTGCTTGGACCATTCCCTTACTAGTTCAAAGTGTTCGGGCATGTACTCCCCTATCTTCCTACATGCCTCGCAAAGCCTTGAAAGTATAGGAGGCTTTGCTTTTATGTTTAGGTCTTTAGTTAAAATGGGTTGTGTAAAGGTGCCAATAAATCGTATATAGTCAATCAATTCACGATCAACATCTTCTAAATCTGCCTTCTTAAGAGCATTCTCGAACTCTTCCAGGTTAGTTATTGGTCTTGATATGCTCTCCATATGATAGAATTTTTCTAGGAATAATAATTACAATAATTATTATATTATTAGTTTAATCTTAGGCAAATTTTTTTTTAAGTAGGAAGGACTTATTGAACTTCCTTTGGGGAATAGGCTAAAGAGTGAAATATAAGGAGAAATTAATATGCAGTGAATTTGAGAACTTTAATAAAAGTAAGGTTAAAGATTTTTATTCCTTCTATGAGCCCATTTGCGTCTTCTCTTGACCATGCGATACTTTCTGCTGGTAAGATTTCTTGTTTCAAGTTTGTTTAGCCTATAACCTGTGATAGAAAGAATTATCACTATGCATAACACCCACAAGTAAATATTCATGAATCACTGTACATAGAAATTGCTATTTCAGTTGGTGTCTTTTATTAGTATTAATTAATCATACTTGCACGTTTGGCAACTATCAAAGAAATAGTGAATAGCTTTACATGATGCAAAGTCGAGTTGTCTATGGATTCTTTTTAGATCCTCTGTGTGCATTTTTTATTAAAGGCACCAATTGAGTAGATACGAAGCTTTATTTGATTACCTGAAGGTTTATTTCTGGAGTAAATATGCTTTGATATAACAAGTAAACCCTGAAACTACTCCTGTTTAACTATTGCTTCTATTGAGGAGGTTACTTTTATCCCTCTTCTCGGGGTAAATTCATTTTTCTATTCAAGTTGCTTGTCTTCTAATGTCTTCTCTTTTAGGTATTGGTTGGTTAATTCCTTTAATGCCTTTTCTAGGCGCTTTATTGATAGGACTTTTCTTATTGATATCCAATAGGACCATTAACAGGCTTACTGGACCAGTTTCCTTTCTCCTGATTTTTTGTGTAGGAATTTCAACTGCTTTAAGCTTCTTTTTGTTTGTTAAGCATTTATCCGGCAAAGTTCTACAAATTAATACCTCGTTCGGGTTTTACCTAGACACTGCTTCAGAACTTGTACTTACAATTATTGGAGTTATTGGGCTTATTTCTATGACGTCTGCATATTATTTTAGACCTAGAAAGAAGGGCTATGTTCTTTATTTTGCATTGCTGGGATCTGTAATAGGCTTTTTGTTTACCTTTGTGATCAGTGGAAAACCTTTCCATTCAATCTTTGACCCTATTCTTTCCCCTTTATTAGACATGGCCCTTCTTCCTGTGAGTATTTAATGCCTTGGCCCTGCAAGAACAAACTCTTTGTTTTTGCTATTGCTTTGATATGATTTTATACCTTCTAGCCATTGCTTTACCCAAAGTTTTTTGTATGACCTTTATTGATATAGAAAACCACTTCGATTTCATTTTAAGCGATTTCTTTATTTTACGGGGCCATGACTATGCCTAGCAATACTTTCTTCTCTCCCCCCGAGAAAATCGCATTAGTTCATGAATGGTTTTCTCCTAGTTCTTATGGTGGAGCTGAAAAAGTAGTTAGAGCTATAGATGAACTACTTTCCTTGCGAGGTTGTAATGCAGAATTATTTGGCTTGGTAGATGGTGAAAGTAATAGAAGTAAAAGTTGGCTCTTTAGAAGAAAGATTCAAACAAGCTTTATACAGAACTTGCCTTTTGGAATTAATCATATTCAAAGCTATTTACCTCTGTTGCCATTTGCAATAGAGCAAATAGATCTTAGTGATTACCCTTTAATCATAAGTAGCAGTCATCTCGTCGCAAAAGGAGTTTTAAGTTCTCCAGACCAACTACATGTTGGTTATATCCATACACCTGCCAGGTATGCTTGGGATCAAATGCCTATTTATTTAAAGCGTTCTTTATTGGCTCGCTTAGGTTTTGGACCCTTAATTAGATATCAATTGCATTGTTTTAGACAGTGGGATCAATTAAGTGGTGCAAGAGTGGATTGCCTTTTGGCGAACTCTCGTTTCACGGCTAGAAGAATTTATCAATATTGGGGCAGGAAGGCAGAAGTAATTCATCCTCCTGTAGAGGTAGATCGTTTTCGGCATGATCAACCAAGAGGAGAGTTTTATCTTTGCCTTTGCAGATTGGTACCAAATAAAAGAGTTGATCTTGTGGTAGAAGCCTTTAACCAGCTTCAGCTCCCTTTAGTGGTGGTTGGTGATGGTCCTGAGAAAAACTTTTTAAAAAGCTTGGCGGCTCCAAATATCAAGTTTTTAGGAATTCAAGATTCAAAAAAAGTCGAGTCTTTGATGGAAAGTTGCAGGGCTTTTATATATGCAGGAGTTGAAGACTTTGGGATTGCTCCCGTTGAGGCAATGGCTGCTGGATCACCTGTAATAGCTTTTGGAAAAGGAGGTTTGCTTGACACTGTTCGTTGTGCTACAAGAAATTCTCATGGTGCGACTGGAATACTTTTTAAAGAGCAAACAGTTAAGTCTTTATTAGACGCTGTCAATTGGTTTGAAGACTCTAAATTGTGGAAAGAGCTTTCTTCAGAATCTATTAGGACTTGGGCTGACGGGTTTCGCCCAGAAGTGTTTGATGATCGTTTTGAAACAGCACTTGCTAAAGCTTGGACTGCGCACCACCAATCTTGTGCCGATGGGTTGAGTGACCCTGTTTCTTGATGTTAGTTTTTGATTTGCTTTTTAGTGGTTAAATCAAGGAGTATTTACTTGATTTCCTGCTGTGGAGTAATCATCAAAACTATGGGCAAACTTTTTGAACTCAACTTTTAAGAATGAATTTTTTGCGTTTTTCTGCATTGCCCCGAAGATTCTCTTTAAAAAAAGATGTTCATATCGAGGCTAAGCGGTCTTTGATTGTAAAAAGAGTTGGAGATGTTATCTTCTCATTTGTTGTTTTATTTCTTGGAGCACCATTTTTCCTGTTATTAGCTTTATTGGTTAAGCTAAGCTCTGCTGGACCAGTTTTTTATATTCAAGAGAGAGTAGGACGAAATTATTCTCGTTTTGGTTGTATCAAGTTCAGAACAATGTATGCCGAAGCAGATGACCTCTTGGCTAATGTATTGGCTAATTCTCCTGCTATGAAGAAGGAGTTTGAAAAAGACTTTAAGCTTAGAAAAGATCCAAGAATAACTCCTGTAGGAAGGATATTGAGGAGGACTAGCCTTGATGAGCTTCCGCAATTTATAAATGTTTTGAAAGGGGAAATGAGTGTAGTTGGACCTAGACCAATTGTTGAGAAGGAAATCCCTCGTTATGGTGATTGTATGAAAGAAATAATTATTGTAAGGCCAGGTTTAACAGGCCTTTGGCAAGTTAGTGGTCGCAATAATTTGAGCTATAAAAGGAGAGTTCAGCTTGACCTAATATATGCAAGAGAAAGGAATTTTGTTTTGGACCTGCGAGTTATTTTTCGTACTTTTGGCGTTTTGTTACTCCCTATGGATCGAGGTGCTTATTAATATAAATAAGCCTTTAATATAAGCGATATAAATAAAAATATTGTAAGCCATAAAAGTTCGAGCTTTAGGCTGAGGTTCAATAGAGTTTTTATTGATCCAGGAGTTGCGATGGGCGCATGTCTTGCTAAAAGGGGTTTCTCTTTTTTGATTCCTTGGTAGTAATTAACTCCTCCCATCTTTATTCCTGCACAGTATGCAAATATTGCTTCCGAAATTCCTGAGTTTGGAGATTCGTCATGGCTTCCATCTTGTAAGGCTGCATTTATAATAGATGGCATTTTCGGCAGTGGCTTACTTACCAAAGGGAGAGTGATTAGTACTATTCGACAAGGAATCCAAGTCAGAAAGTCATCAAGTTTTGCGCCTGCATTTCCCAGCCATCTCAATTGCCCAGTTTTATACCCAATCATAGAATCGATAGTGCTACTTGCTTTAAAAAAAAAGGCAAGAGCTAACGGCCCTGGTAAGTCTGAAGAGATTTGCCAAAGGGCTGCGCCGATAAACATCCAAAAGAGAGGTGCAAAAACTCCATCAACTGAGTTCTCGCTAGCGGATTCGGCGGCTGCTCTTAGAACGTCCTCCTCGTTAAGTTCAGAAACATCTCTACCAACTATCTTTGCAAGGTGAAATCTGGCGTTATTCAGTTCATTTTCATTCGTGTTTTCTGATAAGGCGTTTAGAACTAAGCAAACACCCTGCCTAAGACTCCTTGCAGCTAGTGCACTTGCGAGAGTGATGATTGCCAGTATTGCTCCAATTAGTTGAACAAATAATGAATCAGAGAGTGCAATTCTTTCTATAAGCCATCCCGCCAATCCGCTGATGCCAACTAAAAAAATAGTAATAAAAAGTCCAGAAAGCCATAATGCAATTGGACTTTCAAAGCTTATCTTTATTGCTATGTTTCTGAGTTTATTTAGAATGTCACCCATCACTTCTACTGGATGAGGAAGCCAGCGAGGGTCCCCTATTAAAAGGTCTAACCATGCTGCAATTATTATTAGCGAGATTGCAAGTATCAGTCTGTTTTTAACCAGCTAAACATTGCCCTTAATTCTTTCCCTACTTTTTCTATTGGGAGGGCTGCATCTTCTTGGCGAATTCTCTTCATCTCTGGTTTTCCAGCTTCGCATTCGGCAACGAAGTTTTTGGCAAAACTTCCATTTTGGATGTCTGAAAGTATGCGTTTCATTTCAGCTTTAGTTTCAGCTGTTATAAGGCGAGGACCACTTACGTAATCCCCATATTCAGCTGTATTTGAAATTGAATCTCTCATCGCAGTGAGTCCTCCTTTCACCATTAAGTCAACAATTAGCTTTACTTCATGGAGACATTCGAAATAAGCGAGCTCTGGCTGATATCCAGCGTCTACAAGTGTTTCAAAGCCAGCTTTCACTAATTCTGAGAGCCCCCCGCATAAGACCGCTTGCTCTCCAAAGAGATCTGTTTCAGTTTCTTCTTTGAAGTTGGTTTCCAAGATGCCTGCTCTCGTACTTCCTATCCCTTTCGCATAGGCCATGGCTAAATCTCTGGCCTGGTTAGAGGCGTCCTGTTCAATTGCAAAGAGTGCAGGGACACCTTGACCATTTTGGTATTCCCAACGGACTGTATGACCAGGCCCTTTTGGAGCAATCATGACCACATCAACAAATGGGGGTGGCTGTATTAGGCCAAAGCGAATATTGAACCCATGAGCAAAACTAAGAATTTTGCCTTCCGTTAAATGAGGCTCTATCTCTGTTGAGTAAACATCTTTTTGGAATTCATCTGGTAAAAGCACCATTATCCAGTCAGCTTGAGCTGCTGCCTCCGCGACGCTAAGTACTTCCAGCCCATCGGATTGCGCTTTTTTGGTAGACCTACTGCCTTCATATAGGCCTACAACAACATTTACCCCACTGTCTTTGAGGTTAAGAGCATGAGCATGCCCTTGGGATCCATAGCCAATAATGGCAATTGTCTTGCCATTAAGTAGGCCTAGATCGGCATCGGAGTCGTAGAAGAGTTGAGCCATTCGGTCGCTATCGCGTTACAGGGTTAAGGCAGAGCTTAGTGAAAAGTGTTGTAGGTTCAGTTGTCCTTGTGCCAAATCAGTCAATTAAATATGCGATTGAATTCAATCGCTTGAAGATTTGAGTAAGGCTTTTTGAATGCATTTTCTCCCTCATGCTTCATTTGGGTGAGAAATTACTTTGTCGATCAAACCGTAATCCTTAGCCTCTGCTGCACTTAGAAAGTAATCCCTGTCAGTATCTTTTTCAATTTTCTCAAATGACTGACCGGTCATTTGTGCCATAGATCTATTCAGCATCTCTTTGATACGAAGGATTTCTCGGGCTTCTATTTCGATATCACTTGCTTGCCTTTGAGAAGTGCCACCAAGAGGTTGATGAATCATTATTCGACTATGTGGAAGTGCTAAACGTTTCCCCTTGGTGCCTGCTGACAACAGGAATGCCCCCATTGAGGCAGCAAGGCCTACGCAAATAGTTACCACATCACTTTTTACATATTTCATTGTGTCGAATATTGCTAAGCCAGCTGTGACCGAGCCTCCAGGGCTATTGATATACAGATAAATAGGTTTACTGCTGTCTTCGGAATCTAAATAAAGCATTTGAGCTACCAGGCTATTGGCAACTCCATCATTGACTTCTTGCCCTAAAAACAAGATTCTTTCGGCTCCAAGCCGTGTATAGATGTCTACCCATCGCTCTAGCTGGCTACCAGGGAGGCGATAAGGAACGCTAGGGGTACCAATTGGCATTTGAAAAAAAATTTAGGATTGGAGAGTAAATGGTTTGAAGGGATTTCTTCAGTGAAGGCTATTTAATTAAGGCTGTCATTTTGCAAGAGGATTAGGGATTGGTGAGTTTGGCAAGTCTTTTCTACTTGTGAGCACTCGATCAATTAAGCCATATTCAACTGCTTCTGTGGGCGCGAGATAACTCATACGGTCTGAATCTTTGGATAATTGCGCAACACTGCGTCCAGTGTTTTTCGAGAGAATTTCGAGCATGGCTTGTTTGTTGTGTATTACTTCTTTGGCGCGAATTTGAATATCGGTTGCTTGCCCGCTAGCTCCGCTTCTTGGTTGATGTAGGACTATTGAGGAATGAGGGAGAGCAGCCCTTTGTCCTTTTGTTCCCGCAGAAAGGATCACTGCAGCTGTCCCCATGGCTTGACCGATGCAAATAGTATGAACAGGAGGTTTTACATAGCTAAGAGTGTCACAGATGGCAAATGCTTCGGTCTCAAAGCCAACGGCATCTCCTGTGTACCAGCTCGTTCCGGTTGAGTTGATATAGAAATAGATAGGTTTCTCTGGATTGTCAAACTCTAAATACAGCAATTGGGCAATGATCAATTCAGTTACATCCATGCCTAGTTGTCGCTTTGCATCATCATCTGAGAACAAAGGCAGACCAAGATAAACAATCCTTTCTTTTAGGAGCAATGACGGTAGATCAGGTGGTGGAGTTCGCATTACTGACGAATCACCGTAATAAGGAGCGGAAACCGTCATGCGTGGCAAAAACTGTAAGGATTTGGAGCCTAGCGGGGCTTGGGCTTATAGCGCCTTTGTTTTGTTGGATTTGTGAGGAGGTTGACCTTTTGCTGGCTTTCCAAAGATCATCCTGCCTGTAGGAGTTTGTAATTCCCCAGTGACTAAAACATCTAATCGTTCTCCTATTGAATCTTTCCCGCCTTCAATTACAACCATGGTCCCGTCATCTAGATAGCCAATACCTTGCTTTTCTTCTTTTCCTTCGCGAACAATTTTTAAGCTTAACTTTTCACCTGGATGAATATCTGCTCTAAGGGCTATTACTAATTCACTCAAATTCAAAACATTTAATTCTTTTAATTGAGCAACCTGGGATAAATTATAATCAATAGTTATAAGTGTACCACCTGTATCTTCTGTAAGTTTGAGTAATTGCTCGTCTGTTCCTTCTACGTCATATCGAGTATTATTGATGATTAACTTTCTGCCAAAATCTTCTCTAAGCTTATTTAAGAGCTTTAATCCTCTCCTGCCTTTTGCTCTTTTTTCATTGTTACTAGAATCTGCTAATTTCTGTAGTTCTTCTAAAACACTTTGAGCAATAATTATTTGACCTTCCAATAACCCAGATCTTAACATCCCATTTATACGTCCATCTATAATTATGCTCGTATCTATAACTTTTGCACTGGCAGGCGTCAGAATTCCTTCTGCAATTAGAAGAGCTTCTGTGCTGTTTGGATTGAAGAGGCGTAAAAGTGTTCGGCCATGAACCTCTGCAAGGTTGTAGCCAAGTACTCCAAAGAAAATATTGCTTAATATTGCTACCAAAGTTTTAACTAAAACTATTTCTTTTGGAAGAGGTAATAGTAAAATAGGTGCCAATATTAAATTTGCTACTAGCAGTCCTAGTATTAACCCTATTGCTCGGCTGAATAAAAGATCTGTTGGCATTGATCGAGTTTTCCCGAACAATTGTTTTCGTAATTGCTGGAAAATAAACCCTAATAAGAGTCCAAATAATGCCCCAATACCTGCTAGAAGAAATCTTATATCTAGCTCTTTGACAACAGGTTTGAGAATTCCTTCATCTAAAAAGATTTGGTTAATGACTTCATCTGGTAAAAAATCGACACAAAACCATCCTGCTGCACTACCACTAATGAGAAATAAGATGAGTGTGAGTAGTCTCGCCATTTGATCAATTTGTGACTTCTCTCTTGTTATTCATCAAGGATGCTTGATACAAACAACATTGGTGCAGAAAGCTCTTCGCATCTTGGCAGATTGAGCTATGGATGACTTTGCTGCGGTGCGTGCACCGAGGAGCGCCTATGTGCACATACCTTTTTGTCATCGACGGTGTTTTTACTGTGACTTTGCTGTGATCCCTTTGGGAGATAAAGCCAATGGAATAGATGGACCAGGTAGTAATTCAATCAAGTCTTATTTAAGACTATTATCCAAGGAGATAGAGATGGTTCCTAAAGGAGAGCCATTAGCAACTGTTTATATAGGTGGTGGAACCCCTTCTTTGTTATCTCCTGATCAGGTTAGTTGCTTGTTAGGCAACCTTAGGCAGCATTTTGGATTTCAGTATGGGGCAGAAATAACTCTAGAAATAGATCCAGCTAGTTTTGACAAAATTCAGTTAGAAGGTTATTTGCAGGCTGGGATTAATCGAGTAAGTCTTGGGGCACAAAGCTTTAATAACAGCATCTTAGAAAAAATAGGTCGAAGGCATCGAAAATGCCATATTTTGCAGGCCACGGCTTGGTTAAATGATTTTTTTCAAAAGGGCCAGCTAAAGAGCTGGAGCCTTGATTTGATTCAAGGTCTTCCAGAAGCCACCTTAAATTCTTGGAATGATGAACTTATGGAGGCCTTAGCAACTTCTGCACCTCATTTGTCTATATATGACTTATCTATCGAACCAGGGACCGTTTTTGCTTGGCGCCAAAGCCGGGGCGAATTGTCTCTTCCTGAGCATGACTTGGCTGCTGAAATTAGTTTTTCTACAAGTTCAATGCTTGCAAAAGAAGGCTTTGGACGTTACGAAATATCGAATTATGCCTTGCCAGGACATACTTCTCGGCATAACAGGGTTTATTGGAGCGGAATAGGTTGGTGGGGTTTTGGACAAGGTGCAACTAGTGCCCCATGGGGAGAAAGGTTATCGCGCCCAAGGACTGGAGATGCCTACAAAAGTTGGCTGCAGGATCAGGCAATCAATGGATTAGACCCTTCTCTTGACCCGGTCACTGCAAAATCAATGGGATTTGATGAAAAGTTGCTTGTTGGTTTGCGTAGACGAGAGGGAGTCGATCTATTTAAGCTTGCAATGGATTCGGGTTGGACTAGAAAGTTTTTTGAAGCGCATTTCAAATCTTTGGAATTGTTTTGGCATGAGGCCCTGAAACGAGGGTGGTTAAAACGCCGAGGCATGAGGTTTCAGTTAAGCGATCCTCTCGGTATGGATATTAGTAATCAGGTTTTTGTGCAGATGTTTCTTTGGTGGGATTCTCTACCTATTGATTGTGATGCTCAATCCAGTCTTGGAGAGCTTTGATGAAGAGCTCTCTGCCAGCTATTAATGGCGGGCTAAAAGGTGGTTGTTTGTGAGTTAAGCCTAGTAGATCTGCTGTTACTCGTACTTGGCCATCGCAATCTTTTCCAGCACCAATCCCTATTACAGGGATTAGGAGTTTGTGTGTTATTTGATTAGCTAAATCACTTGGGATATGTTCTAGAACAACAGCAAAACATCCTGCTTTTTCTAATTTGATTGCGTCATCCAAAACTTTATGTTGGCTTTTTTTGTCTTCGGCTTGACGTCGATATCCAAGGCGATGAACTGATTGCGGAGTAAGACCTAAATGTCCCATCACAGGTATGCCCATTCTTCCTAGTCGATCTATAACTGAGAGAATCTCTGGTTCCGCGCCTTCAATTTTGACACCTGCAGCACACGAGTTTTTTAGAAGTTTTCCTGCAGCGGCAACAGCTTTATCTTCACCGCATTGATAGCTAAGAAACGGCAAGTCACAAATAACCAGGGGTTGTTGGTTTAGTGGTTTGCTAAAGCCTCTCCCTACGGCTTGAGTGTGGTGGAGCATCTGCTCCAAAGTGACTGGAAGGGTAGTCACATGACCAAGTATGGACATTGCTAGTGAATCACCGACTAGGACTACATCTGCGCCAGCAGACTCAACAATTGCGGATGAAAGACTGTCCCAGGCAGTAAGGATTGAGATGGACCTCCCTGACTGTTTAAAACGAATCAAATCTCTAGGAAGCATTTGCCCTCACCCAGACTTGGGTTCCATGGTTAAAATCTAGAGGACTCGGACCCATGCGGCTTCGACTCCCAAATCTGGTCAGGACCGGAAGGTAGCAGCCACAAGGGATGCTCGAAGCAGGCGTGGCTTCCGGGTCACCCTAAAAACTCTATTTAGATTCACCTTCCTTGCGAATTTGACGCAATCTCAAGAATTCAGGGATCCCTGGGCCAGGTTCTCTCACTTCATTTTGAGAATATGAATTTTGAGATGACATATTCATTCTTCCTTTTGGACTCCGATAAGGCTGGTTCCCTTCGAATCCAGTAGCAATAACAGTTACTTGGACCTCTCCTTCTAGCTTTTCGTCTACAACAGTTCCCACAATGATATTTGCTTCGGGATCAACAACCTCGGAAATGATCTCCGAGGCTGAGGTCATATCTTCCAAGGTCATGTCTTTCCCACCAGTAATGTTTATTACGCAACCTTTGGCGCCGTCGATTCGAGCTGCTTCAAGTAAAGGGCTACTAATAGCTGCCTGAGCGGCTTCAATAGCTCTGGAGCGACCTGAGCCCAGTCCAATGCCAAGAAGAGCTGTGCCAGCTTCTGTCATGACAGACCGAACGTCTGCGAAGTCAACATTGACTAAACCAGGACAAGTGATTATGTCGCTAATTCCTTTGACTCCCATCCTAAGAACATCATCAGCACTGCGAAAGGCTTCTTGAAGAGGAGCGGCGGAATTGACGTCCTTCAGACGGTCATTAGGGATGACTATTAATGTATCGACACTTTCTGCAAGCTTTGCAATACCTTCGTCAGCCTGTCGCAATCTTCTACGACCTTCAAAGGAAAAAGGCTTTGTCACTATTCCAACTGTAAGTGCACCGCTTTCTTTTGCGACTTCTGCGACTACAGGCGCGGCCCCAGTTCCTGTTCCTCCTCCCATTCCTGCAGCAATGAAAACCAAATCAGAGCCTTGGAGGGCTTCTTGTAGTTCAGCACGAGATTCCTCAGCAGCTTTTTGACCAATATTTGGATTGCCGCCTGCTCCTAGACCCCTTGTAAGAGTTTGTCCGAGCTGAACTCTGTTGCTTGCTGAGGATTGAAGAAGTGCTTGGGCATCGGTATTGAGCACTCGATAAGCAACACCTTCTAAATCGCTAAGAATCATGCGGTTTACGGCGTTTCCACCGCCGCCACCAACCCCGATGACTTCAATTCGAGCTGATTGGCTGGGACTAATGCCTTCGATTCGCATCAAGCCAGGCTTGTTTCCACTACCCATCTGCATAGTCAGCTTTTGGAATTGAGTTTTGATGCATTATGTACTCGCGAAAGCCTTCTGTTAAGGATTTCAATAAAGTTCCCTTTATTTATAAGTGTTTAAATATTACTTCGAAAGGCTTTAGTCTCCCAGTGAATATGCAGAAAACCTAATCATCACAAGGGCTTATAGATCACGCTTAAAAAGTGTTCATCCAGATTAGGCAGATAAACGAGATAACTGTTAGTAGCAATATTTCAACAGGGCTGAAAGTATTGGTAGGTTTTTGGGATCTGTTTGGCTTCTGGATAGGAATCTTTTGTACGCGCTCTTTAGAGATTTCAAAGAGAAGGGTCTAATCCATTGATTGCCTGATCCTGCTGCCAACTTTTGTAGGCATCTCCAGTCTTTTTCTGGGATCACTAAGCACTAAATAAGCTTCATTAACCCACTTGAAACGTTCTTCAGCGTTGCGATTGTTTCTATTCAGGTCAGGGTGCCATCTCATTGCTTCCTTTCTGAAAGCTTTTTTAAGTTGGTCGGAATCACTCCCTGGTGATACCCCAAGAAGGGACCAATAAGTAAAGGTATCTACAGAAGAAGTCAATTAAACCTCCTGAAGCTCTATTAAACGAATGACCTATCGATATCTTGAAAGTTGTGTTTAAGCCAGCCTTAGTCAATACATTGTGTTTTTCAGCTAAAGCTCTTGTGTTGGAAAGGGCAATCAAGAAAGCTGGTTTTCTCTCAATGTTTTTAATGAAATTGATTTTTGGCCGGGAATGATTAATTGATCATTCCAAATCAGTGACTAAAACTTTTAACTCAGGTTTTGATGGGTCTGTGATGTCAATATTTATTCCACTTGGAGCCTCAAACTGTGATGGTAATTTTTTGCTTAGGAGCTTCAATACT
>QCFX01000019.1 GCA_003280105.1 Prochlorococcus sp. AG-363-N20 | reverse complement strand
ACCGAACTGCCTTCCGCAGAAATCAATCTATTTAATGCATTGACATAAGCCTGGGCAGCTGCGACGACAACATCAGTATCTGCAGAATGTCCAGAAAAAAGCCGTCCATTGCGTCGGAGTCGAATAGTTACTTCACCCATTGCATCAATTCCCTCAGTAACAGATTTAACTGAGAATTCAATTAGTTCATTCGGCTCTCTCGTTAAAGAGTTCAAAGCACGACAAACAGCATCTACCGGACCTGTTCCAACAGCACTATTTGTCTCTTCTTGACCATCCTTATTGGCCAGGGTAATTGTCGCTGTCGGCTTGAGAGTGCTGCCACAGCTAACCTGAACTAAGCGCAATTGAAAACATGCCTCAGGCTGTTGAACCTGTTCACTAACTATTGCCTCAAGGTCTCTATCCGTAATATCCCTTTTTCGGTCTGCTAAGTCTTTAAATCTTGCAAAAGCTTCGTTTAGGTCCTCCCTGCTTAAGTCATAACCCAGCTCTTCCAAACGAGCTCTTACAGCACTTCTTCCACTTAGCTTCCCTAGTGAAATTTTATTTTTAGTTAATCCAATAGTACGAGCATCAACTATTTCATAAGTAAGGCGATTTTTCAGGACTCCATCTTGATGAATACCAGATTCATGTGCAAAGGCATTTGCCCCAACTATTGCTTTATTTGGCTGCACAACCATACCTGTCAAATTAGAAACTAATCGAGATGTCTTTGTTATTTCATTAGTTCTTACAGCAGTTAAAGGAGTAGGGCTACTAGATTTCCTACCGAAAAAAGGATTGAAATAGCTCCGCCTAACATGTAATGCCATTACCAGTTCTTCAAGTGCTGCATTCCCTGCCCTCTCTCCTATTCCATTGATAGTGCATTCAAGTTGCCTTGCTCCATTCTTTACAGCCTCTAAGAAATTTGCGACTGCCAAGCCTAAATCGTTATGCCCATGAACTGACAAGATAGCTTCGTCAATATTTGGAACATTCTTATTTATTCCAGAGATCAACTCACCAAACTCTGATGGAGTTGTATAGCCAACAGTGTCGGGAATATTTATTGTTCCTGCTCCAGCAGATATTGCAAGATTTATTACCTCGTATAAGAAATCTGGGTCACTTCTTGCAGCATCTTCACAAGAAAATTCAACGTCTTCGACTAAAGAACGAGCATACGCAACCATCTCAGGAACAATGCCTAAAACATCTGAGCGAGACTTTCGAAGTTTATGCTCTAAATGTATATCGCTAGTAGCAATAAAAGTATGAATTCTTTTTCGAGGAGCTGGTTCTACTGCTTCAGCACAAGATTTAATGTCAGCAACAGAAGCACGTGCTAAACCACAAATTATTGGTCCTTCACTTCCTCCAACCTGCTCAGCAATTCTTTGAACGGCAAGAAAATCTCCATGACTTGCATAAGGAAAACCTGCTTCAATCACATCGACTCCTAGCCTTGCAAGTTGCTGTGCGATAGCAAGCTTTTCTTCCAAGTTGAGACTTGCACCTGGGGATTGCTCACCATCCCTAAGAGTTGTATCAAAAATCAAAACTCGGCCTGGATCCTTGGCCATGAAAACTTCCTTTGGAAAAGTTAGTGGAAATTAATAAGAATAATAATTCAATATTGAAGAAAAAGGATGAAAATTGCCTAAAGTCTTTTTTCAGTTAAGCCTGTGCAGCGTAGTCATTTAACTCAGTGATCTGAAACAGAGGCCTTACCTATATAGTTGAGACTTGTTTATTTAACCTAGAAAATAAATCTTGTGTAATTTCATGATTTTTATGGTTGAACCAAGAACACATAAAGTTACCAATCAATTTTCAGATCCTCAATAGTTTTAACTAGGATTCTTCTTTTGGCCTTTGATCACCACATTGGCGAACAATATTCTAAATTTGATAAACCGGTGAACTCACTTTGGTCAAAGGCGAACTAGCACTGGTGCTTCATGCTCACCTTCCTTATGTAAGGTCAAAGGGCACTGGGTCCTTGGAAGAAGACTGGTTCTTTCAAGCGCTAATGGAGTGTTACTTACCTTTACTCCAATCAATTGAAAAGGCAGCAAGCTCAAAGAATCAACAACCAAAAATTACTATTGGACTATCACCCACACTTCTTGCACTCCTCGAAGATATCGACCTGAAAGAGCAGTTTCCGGAATGGCTAACTATTCGACTGGAGTTACTAAAAAGTGTTTCTAAGTCAGAGGAAGAAGCAGCCGAACATCTCTCCAAAACGATTAAGAAGCAATTGGCATATTGGGAGCAAATTAATGGGGATGTAATTAAACGTTTTGCAGTTCTTCAAGCAATTGAAGTGATTGATGTAATAACTTGTGCTGCTACTCATGGATACCTACCTCTATTGAGGGAAAACCCGGAATCTATAAATGGTCAGCTAAAAACGGCTGTTAGGGAACATATTCGATTATTTAATGTACAGCCTCTGGGTATATGGCTACCGGAATGTGCCTATTACGAAGGGCTTGACTTATTAATGGTCAAAGCAGGATTACGTTATGCCGTATTAGATGGCCATGGGTTACTTCATGCAAGTCCAAGACCTAGATATGGACTTTATGCTCCAATTTGTACAAAGAATGGAGTAGCTTTTTTTGGAAGAGATAGTGATTCGACTCTCCCAGTATGGTCAGCCAAAGACGGATACCCGGGAGATCCCGTTTATCGCGAGTTCCATAGAGATCTTGGATGGGATATTCCTCAAGAACAGTTGAATACAATTGGGATACAAGATTCCAGACCACTTGGTCTAAAGCTTTATAAAGTTACAAGTCAACGAGTTCCTCTCGACAAAAAGGAGACATATGAGCCAAAGTTGGCTCTCAAAAAAATCAAACAACATGCAAAAGATTTTTTAAAAAGCAGAAAAACTCAACTAGAAGAACTTGATTCAAAGATGACGATAAAGCCTCTACTTGTAGCCCCATTTGATGCAGAGCTTTTTGGGCATTGGTGGTTCGAAGGGCCTGTTTTCCTTGAAGAACTTTTTCGTCAAGCAAAAAGCGAAGAAATTAAGTTCACAAGACTCGTTGACGTTCTTTCAAGAAAACCAAAACTTCAACTTTGTGCTCCTTGTCCTTCTAGTTGGGGGAAAGGTGGTTACCACGACTATTGGTTAAATGAAACAAATTCATGGGTTGTTCCAGAATGGAATAAAGCCAGTAAAGCATTGATAGATAAGAGCACAAAAAAACTGTCTAATGAAATTGATTTGCGAATACTTAAACAAGCCGCGAGAGAACTTCTATTAGCCCAATCATCAGACTGGAGCTTCATCTTAAGGGCAGGAACAACTACTACACTGGCAAAAGAGCGGATCAATCTTCATCTCAAACGGTTCTGGAGATTAATAAATGCTCTTGATGGTCAAGAAAAGATTTCTCCTATGTTTCTACAAACCCTAGAAGAAGAAGATTCACTGTTCCCATTAATCGACCCCAATGACTGGCTTCCCTTTTAGAGTAGCTCTATAGGTAGACAAACCAAAAACCATACCTATTTTTAATTCCCATGGGGCAATTAGAAACAGCCTCAACATAACAGTTAGAAGTTTGGGGAGAGGAAGTGTATTAGCCAAAAAACCCGACCATTCTTCTGTAGGTAGTCGAAAGAAAGTAGCAAAGAAAGCTCGTAACCTAGCCTCGTCAAAACTCATTAATCGTCTAAGTCCAAACTGGTACAACCTATGTCGTTGAATTAGTTCATTTGTCCAAAGAGATTTCCATCCTTTCTTAGCTAAATCGGCAGAATCCAAGGAGGGTTCTATAGCAAGAGCCCTGGCTAATTGCTGAGCTAAAGCAGGTGCCCTTCGAAGTAATGCACCAACCATATATCCAGAGGCGGGGTGAACCATACTCGCTGAGCCTCCAAAAGCTAGCAAAGGCTGACGGCGATCTGGAAGTGGCAAGTTCATAGGGAACAAACAGTGTTCCTCATGAATAACTTCATCTATCTGAATACCTCTATGAGATAGACGTGAATAAAGCCTTTGTCTCAAAACTTCCAACGAAAGAGGTGGAGAACATGCGAGAGAGGTCTCCTCCACAAAAAAAACATCATCGCCAAAATCCATAGCATAAAGAAAAGTCGGAGGATCTTTTAATTCTTTTTTATTTAAATGATCTGGTCGAAAATCCATTAGGACAAATTGCTCTTTACCTACAGGGGGAGAACTGAAACGACCAACTACCCCATACGCTGCTTGCTCAGCAACTGGTCCATGATCTGGTCGTCTAATAAATGAACTGCGATGTCCACTCGCATCAATAACAAGTCTGGCTCTATAGGTGTTTCCTGATTGACAAGTCACTTCGGTATTAGGACCCAAGAAATCTATGTTTGAAGCAGTTTCAACTTTCCAAACAACATTTCTACATCTCAAAAGCAAGCTTTTTTGCAATGCATTTTTATCAAATAATCCATAATCAAAATGATGCTGAGTCGCTACATCTCCTTCTTTGCCTAACCCGTCACCAAAATAACTAAGAGTTTTTTCCCATCGATGACCCAATAATGAAGCCATCCCAAGAGATTCAACTTCTTCAGCCCAAATGCCATAAGTACTAGGCCAGGGTTTATCTGGAGCATGGGAAGCCAGAGCATCAACGGCAAGACCTTGCTCAACTAATTCGGCAACAATGCAAAGAGCTGCGGGACCAGCTCCCATGACAAGGACATCGGCGCAACTTGCCATTGTTAATTAGAAGGCTGATCCTCAAGATCAGTTGCATCAATGGGAGTAGATGTAACTTTGTCATTCTGAACATCTAAATCTTCAGCCTCTGGAGGAACTAAAACAACTTGAGAGAGACGGTCGCCAACATCTAGTCGTTGGAGTCTTACTCCAGTAGCTGCTCTGGATTGTTGTGGAATTTGGTCCGCACTTGTACGGACAATTACTCCTTTTTCACTTACTAGTAATAATTCTTCCCCTTGCCCTAAAACTCTCAAACCAACCAACTCGTCACCATCTCTTCTGAACTTCATTGCACGCAAACCCATACCAGCACGTTTCTGAAGCCTGAACTGAGTTACTGGAACTCTTTTACCTAGACCACTAGCAGACGAAACCAATACCCATGGGCCTTCACTAATAGCTGGAGAATCTGAACCTTCATTCAAGTCTTCGTCAGAACTACTAGCCACTTGATCTGCCAATTCTGTAGGAAGAACATCCATACTCACCAGCGAATCTCCCTGCCTAAGATTCATAGATCTCACACCTCTAGCAGTCCTGCCCAAAGGCCTCAATTCTTCATCATTGATTCGAAAATGGATAGTCATTCCAGCTCTTGAACCTATTAATACACTGTCCCCAGATGCAGCCAATCGAACCCAAGTCAAAGCATCTCCTTCCTCGAGCCCAATAGCAATAAGGCCATTAGCGCGAATTTTGCTAAAGGCAGATACAGAAGTTCTTTTAATAAATCCCCCTTTGGTCAACATCAATAGATGGGACTCATCATCGAATGAAGATACTGACAACAACGAAGTAATGTCTTCTTCTCGTGGAATTGGCAATAGTTGAACAATTGGTGTTCCCTTTGCTGCTCTACTGCATTGGGGAACTCGATAAGTAGGTAGTGCATATGCAACCCCTCTATCACTAAAAAGCAAAAGAGTGTCATGGTCGTTGCAACTGATAAATAGCCTAACTGCTTCTTCTCCCTGACTACGAGTACCAGCCTTTCCTCTAGTACCTCGACTAGTTGCTTCAAATTCATTCACTGGCATTCTTTTTAAATAACCAGTTTCTGTTAGCAATACGACTGATCGCTCATTTGCAATTAGATCAATATCGTCGAGCCCTCCACCTAAATCAAGAATTTCTGTACGCCTTGGTGAGGGATACTTTTCTCGTAATTTTGAAAGCTCATTATTAATAATCTCTAAGACTCTTTCACGCTTATCAAGAATATCCTTAAAGTCTGCAATTCGCTTAATTAAATCTTCATGCTCTAATCTTATTTTATCTGCTTCTAAAGCAGTTAAGCGCCTTAGTTGCATTTGCAAAATAGCATCTGCTTGTATATCTGTTAAGCCATGTTGAGTCTGCAACTCTTTCTTAGCTGTAGCCGTATCTGATGCTGCACGTATTAAATTTATAATTGGATCAAGATTTTCTAAAGCAAGCAATAGTCCCAAAAGAATATGATCACGCTCTTCGGCTTTACGTAATAAATATCGCGTACGTCTTTCAATTGTTTCAACCCTAAAATCAAGGAAAACTTTTAACATTTTTCTAAGAGTTAGCAATATTGGTTCTGCATTAACAAGTGCAAGCATGTTTGCACTAAAGTTACTCTGCAAGGGCGTAACTTTGAAAAGATTGTTTAAAACTACTTGCGGGTATGAATCACGTCTTAATTCAACGACAATCCGCATCCCATCTCTATCACTCTCATCTCTAATATCAGAAATACCTTCAAGTTTTTTATCATTGACCATATCAGCAATCCGTTCAATTAGGGCGGCCTTATTTGTTTGGTATGGAAGCTGAGTAATAATTACTGCATCCCTATCTGGCCTCCCAGGGCTTTCAATAGTTTCAATTTCTGCTACTCCACGCATAGTTATTGAGCCTCGACCTGAAAGATAAGTTTCACGTATTCCATTCCTTCCAAGTATTTGCCCACCAGTAGGGAAATCAGGCCCTGGAATAATGCTCATTAATTCCTGATCTGTAATCTCAGGATTAGCAATTAGGGCTTTAAGTCCATCAATCAATTCGCACAGATTGTGAGGAGGAATATTGGTTGCCATCCCAACCGCAATTCCTGATGATCCATTTAGCAATAATTGTGGTATTCGTGCTGGTAATACTGTTGGTTCCTGCTGAGATCCATCGAAATTGTCTGAAAAATCAACAGTTTCAGCTTCAATATCTTCAAGCAAACTATCTGTTGTTAGAGATTGCAAACGTGATTCCGTATATCTCATTGCAGCTGGCGGGTCATTATCAACGGATCCGAAATTTCCATGCCCATCTATCAAGGGCATTTGCATTGAAAAATCTTGAGCCATTCTTACTAGCGCGTCATATACCGCTGTATCTCCATGGGGGTGATATTTACCCAGCACTTCTCCTACGACTCGAGCGCATTTTCTATATGGTCTGTCACTAGTTAATCCAAGTTCATACATTGCATAAAGGATCCGCCTATGAACAGGCTTCAAGCCATCTCTGGCATCAGGCAATGCCCTTCCAACGATGACGCTCATCGCGTACTCCAGATAGGAGCGCGACATCTCATTACGCAAATCTGTCTGGATGATCCGATCGTCGGAGTCGCCGGGACCGCCGCTTCCGGGCCCCACAGGATCAGCCATAAAAGAGCTGGTTACCAGTTAATAGATTATCTCGGCAACAGTTGAGTTGTTGAAATCTCCTCAGAAAAAAAATTTGCTCTAATCCTAAAGAAAGCTCAATTGCCTTAATTAAAAGGGGCCTTAATTTCAGAATATTTAAATCCTGAAGAGTGCTCAACCGCCAGAAGAGCCCTTTATCAAAGTAAACGAATATATTTTCATCAATGTCAGCGAAGCCAAAAAGCCAGTCCCCAAGGTGCCTGAACCGCCTTGAGAGTGCCAGAAGAGGCTTTGATGCCGCAGAGGTCACTTCTTGACCTCTGGACCACTCTCAAGCTTTGCAAGAGCGCGAAGCATCTCTTGAGGCCATGAGCATCAACATTGCTTAAGTCTTCAATCGCTGACAACTGGGTCAAAAAACAAATGTCGAGAGAGAACATTCCTCTGAAGCAGCCAAAAGACCCATGTCATCTTCACCATTTCAGTCAGAAGAAGAAAAAGGAGGTGAATGGGATTTATTGGTCAGCAAAATCAAAGGGTGGCTAGAAGCTAAAAACCTTTTAAAAAATGGGGATCTCTTAATTCAGCCTTTTCTACTCTTTGTTGGATTTATAGCTCTTGTTATTTTCATTAAGGCATACAGCACACTGTTGTCCTCCATAGATCGAGTCCCTTTAGCTGCAAGGCTTTTACAGCTTTCAGGCTTAATATGGCTAATAAAATTTTCAGCAACACAACTCCTTCGCCCCGATGACAGGCAAGAAGTTTTGACCTCCCTAAATCAACGTTGGCAAGCCTTTACAGGAAGCCATCCAAACGAAAAAATTTGATCCTCTATTCACAACAATCGAGGCTTTTCTCCCCTCAGTTGGTAATTTGACCAAACTTTACTGAAGAATTCAGTGAATATTCAGCTTGGTCGCTCCAAAAATGTTCGCAGAGCATATGGCATCGACGAAATCGCCCTTGTGCCTGGGGCACGCACAGTAGATCCAGAAATAACAGATACAAGCTGGAGCTTGGGTGGGATCAAACTAGAAATCCCAATCATTGCAAGCGCAATGGATGGAGTCGTGGATGTTCCAATGGCAGGATCACTTTCTAAACTTGGGGCCCTTGGGGTACTGAATTTAGAAGGAGTCCAAACGCGATATGAAGATCCAAAACCTGTTCTTAAGCAAATCTCATCTGTAGGCAAAGAAGAATTCGTTGGCTTTATGCAAAAGGTTTATAAAGAGCCAATAAAGGAAGACTTAATAAAAAAAAGAATTCAAGAAATCAAAGCATTAGGCGGGATAGCTGCTGTGAGTGGAACACCAGCGGCGGCAATCCGGTTCAGTAAATCCATAGCTGAAGCGGGGGCGGATTTATTTTTCGTACAAGCAACAGTGGTTTCGACTGAACACATTGGTCCCACCGGTCGAGAAACCCTCGACCTTCAAGAGCTTTGCAAAAACATTGGAATTCCAGTTGTTATCGGTAATTGTGTTACTTACGAGGTCGCACTTCAATTAATGAGAGCAGGAGCATCAGGAGTGATGGTTGGAATCGGCCCAGGGGCTGCGTGCACTTCAAGAGGGGTATTAGGTGTTGGCATTCCACAAGCAACGGCTATTGCCGATTGCGCAGCAGCACGTGAGGATTTCGAGAAGGAAAGTGGTAAATATGTCCCGATAATTGCAGATGGAGGAATTATCACCGGAGGTGACATTTGCAAATGCCTTGCCTGTGGTGCGGACGCCGTAATGATTGGTTCTCCAATAGCAAGAGCAGAAGAAGCCCCTGGCAAAGGTTTTCATTGGGGGATGGCAACACCTAGCCCTGTCTTACCTCGAGGGACAAGAATCAACGTGGGTTCTACTGGAAATCTCAAAACAATTCTTGTTGGCCCAGCGGGACTTGATGACGGAACACACAACCTATTAGGGGCAATTAAGACCTCCATGGGAACGCTTGGAGCTAAAACAATCAAAGAGATGCAACAGGTCGAAGTAGTAGTTGCACCCTCCCTTCTCACCGAAGGAAAGGTGTATCAAAAGGCCCAGCGACTCGGGATGGGTAAATAAATTCTGAAGAAACAAGCTGTAATATCAAGGCGTGCGGGCTTTAGCCCCACACTCCTCACACCACCGGCCCGACGAGCTCGGGCTTTTTGTCTTCCCGTATACGCGACCGTCACAGTTCACACAACTGAGAGCACTAAAACCTTTACTCAGCCAAGACGGTTGCTAAATTTCCACGAGATATATATCGCCAAGGTATGTCAAGCGTTGCCGCCGTAACAGATTCATCTTTTGAACAGGATGTGCTCCAAAGCGATGTTCCCGTCTTAGTTGATTTCTGGGCACCTTGGTGTGGGCCATGCCGAATGGTTGCACCAATAGTCGAAGAAGTTTCCCAGGAATTTGAAGGGAAGATCAAAGTCTTTAAGCTCAACACAGACGAAAATCCAAATATTGCCAGTCAATATGGGATTCGCAGTATCCCAACTCTCATGGTTTTTAAAGGTGGCCAAAAGGTAGACACCGTTGTTGGAGCTGTTCCAAAAGCCACTCTTTCAGGAACAATTAACAAGTATTTATAGATAAAAGCATTAATTCAATTTTGCCCTAATCTACTTTTTTGCACTAAGTGATACAAAAAGTTGGTTTAATCGATTATGGGATGGGAAACCTGCATTCAGTGCAGCAGGCTTTTAAACGGCTGAATCAAGAGATAAAAATAATACGAGAGCCCGCTGATATTAAAATCTGTCAAGCATTAATCCTTCCTGGAGTTGGGGCGTTTGACCCCGCAATGGAGCAATTAAAAAAAACCAACTTAATTCCTCACTTACATGAATGGGTAAAACAGGAGAAGCCTCTACTAGGAATTTGCTTAGGGTTACAATTATTATTCGAATCAAGCGAAGAAGGTAAATCAAAAGGTCTAGGGCTTCTTAAGGGACAAATAAAACTTTTACCTGCGAACCAAGGAGAAAGAATTCCGCATATGGGGTGGGCTCAATTAAACCCGAAAAAAAACTGCCCATTACTTGATCAATCGGATCAGGAGAGCTGGATGTACTTTGTGCATTCATATGCCGCAATACCCAATCAAATATCAGATTTAGCCGCAACAGCAAAATTTGGGGGAACAGAAGTTACAGCAATTATCTGGAAAAAAAAATTAGGTGCTTGTCAGTTTCATCCAGAAAAATCTTCTAAGTCAGGAGAAAAAATGCTAAGCCGTTGGCTCACATGGCTTAACACAGAAAATGAAAATCAAAAGTGAAAGCACAGCTAAGGCTATTAGGAGGACGCAAGCTTCAAAGTCCTAAAGGGATGTTCACACGACCAACTACAGCTCGCGTCAGGGAAGCCCTAATGAATATTCTCTTGAAAAGGCTCGAAGGTTGTCACTGGCTTGATCTTTTTAGTGGGAGTGGGGTTATGGGCTGTGAGGCTCTTCAAAGAGGTGCAAAAAGAGTAGTAGCTGTCGAAAAGAACAAAATTGCCGCAAGAATCTGCAATGCGAATCTTTCGAAAGTCTCAGCAAGTCACCCAGAAAAAAAATCTTTCGAGGTAATAAATGTTGAAGCCATTTCTTGGCTAAAGAATGAATGTATTGAAGGCCTATTCAAATTAAAAGAGTCTGACCCTAGGTTTGACTTGATTTATTTAGATCCTCCTTACAGTTCTTCTCTTTATTCATCTGTATTAGAAAAATTGCTCATAGGTCATTGGCTTAGAGAAAACCACCTAGTGATTTGTGAACATGCCTCTGAACAGGAGTTGGAAATTCCTGATGGATGGATTACTCAAGACAAACGATTCTATGGAAGTACCGCCCTGACAATGGTGAGACTCACATAGAACCACCTCGGCGATACTGATTCCAAGCAGCAACAAACAAACCCAGAAGCGTAATTGGGACCAATCCCAATACAATTCCAAGAAGCAGTGGTTCAATCATTTCTCGCAATAGGTTCAACTATTAAGCACAATTGTTTCATGCGCCAATACTTACTGTGACGGGTCCGTCATCAAGTGCTGCAGGAAAGACAAAAAATGGCAATTGGTTTTTGCAACTGTTAGCCATTTTTTTTGTTATAGCCACTATCGCTTTTTTCCTTGTTTCAAAAGGGGTTTTGAGGCCTGACGAATATGTAAAAGCCACTCTGAGCAGCAAAGGCTCAATTGAAAAGGGTGAACAACTTTTTCTAATGAACTGCGTTGGTTGCCATGGAATATCTGCTCAAGGTTTTTTAGGACCTGATCTACATGACATGAGTTCAAAATTAAGCGAAAAACAAATAATCAATCAAATATTGAAAGGTCGAACACCACCTATGCCTAGTTTTGAAATGGAACCAGAAGTAATGGCAGATCTATTGGCCTATTTGGAGTCTTTAAGTTAACAATGCGGAATTCACTAGAGAGAACAAAGATAATTCTTGTTGAGCCATTAGGCCCAGTGAATTTAGGAAGCGTGGCAAGACTATGTGCAAATTTTGGAATCTCAGAACTTCGGCTAGTTGCTCCAAGGTGCAACCCTCAAGATCCAGAAGCCATAAGGATGTCTGTTAAAGGAAAGAAAATTCTAGAGATGGCGAAACAATATCCTTCATTATTGGAGGCGGTAGCAGATTGCAATCGAGTAGTAGCGACTTGTGGGCGAATAGATCATGGGGATATTCCACTCCATTCCGTTGAAGAAACAATTCAATGGTTTGTAGAGCCTTCGAACCATCATGAAAGTGCTTTTGTTTTCGGAAGAGAAGACCGAGGCCTTACAAATGAAGAGCTTTTACTTGCTCAAAAAGTCATAACGATACAAACAACCTCTACATACCCATCGCTAAACCTTTCACATGCAGTCGCAATTGTTTTACATGAAGTTAATCGGCTTGATCAAAATCAGCTGCATAGTCATAACCAAAGCCATTATGTTCAGACTGCGGCATCTCCAAAGCAATTAAATGATTGTCTTGAAGATGCAGAGGCTCTTTTATTAGAAGTTGGCTTTTTACTAGAACATACTTCTTCTGCTCGAATGGCAAAAATTAAAACATTGCTCCAAAGAGCCGAAATCCGACCAGAAGAAGTTTCCTTAATAAGAGGAATTTTGAGACAAGTAAAATGGGCAATCAATCAGTGAAACTCTTAATCTCAATCGAGTCCAAAAAGACATAATCCATTGGCAAACAAGCGAACCCCAAATAAAGACTCAAAACTGGTTAGAGCCTTTAAAACCTTTTTGCACCTCGGCTTACTGGGTGCAGGCATTGGAGTAGTAGTTGGCACAAGCTTAAAAACAATCCTACTTCTGGAAGAGAGTAATCAAATAAAACTGCCAAATTTCTTTTCAAGTATATTTATACCTTTTGAGTCCAATGAAAGATATCAAACTGTCAGTCAAGAAATCAATTTACTAGACTTGAATGGAAGCAATCCACAACAAGAAATTCAAGAAATAAGTAACTCATGGAAAAAGTCTGCAATTAAACAAAAAGATTTAGAAGTAAGTGCTTATCTACTTTTCCTTGATGACGGAACGTTTGCACAATACAAATCAGATTCGACTCTACCTGCAGCTAGTTCTATAAAAATACATATCTTGTTAGCAACATTAAAAATGGTTGAGGACGGAGAAATCGAATGGAATGAACCGCTAAAACTCACCAAAGAGTTAGTGGGGGGAGGTGCTGGATGGATGGCCTATCAACCAATCGGAACAAACTTTCCAGTTCATGAAGTTGCAACAGAAATGATAAGAGTTAGCGATAACACAGCTACAAATCTTCTAATAAAAAGAATTGGTGGTATCGATTCTCTCAATGAAAAATTTAAACTTTTCGGTCTAAACAATACTGAAGTGAGAAATCTCCTACCTGACCTAAGTGGAACCAATGTCACAAGTGCAAAAGATCTTGCCAAATCAATAGCACTTGTAGATACAGGAAGAATCCTAAAATTAAAAACAAGAGATCTCTTTAGAGAAGTAATGAGCACCTCAAGAACCAATCGATTACTTCCTGGAGGTCTTTTAAAGGGGATGGGTATTAATGAAGAAGATCCTGATTTCAAACTGCTAGTGAAGGGTTACAGGGTTTACAACAAAACTGGAGATATAGGAATCGCCTATTCAGATTCTGGCCTAATAGAAACGCCTGATAATAGAAGAGCAGTAGCTAGTTTTATAGTAAAAGGACCTTTTAATGATCCAAGGTCTGCTGAATTAATTAGAGAAATGGCAGCAAGTATGGTCCCCGTCTTGGAACCGTGAAATCTACTTAAATAGCTTGACCTCAATTAAAAATATGGTTGAGGCCAGGAGGGAAAACTCAAGTTGCTTCAATCCATTACGACACTAAAGAAGTTCCTATTTAGTCCAAAAAGAAGGTTTTCATCAAAAAAAAATAAATCGAAGTGAGTTTCCGAAGAAAGGCCAAAGCCCCCACAAACAAGCCAGAACAGGCTCCTTGTATGTTTCAAGGTCTCTGAAAAGGCTTTCGCGTCTCCTCCCTTTGCAGGCCAATCAACAAGAAGTAGAGATCTCTTACCCACATATTCAATCAAGCAAATATCCATTTATGAGGAGACTTAAAACTATCCTTATGAAACAATCCAAAAGGAATTCAAGAATTACCCGTGAGTTCATCTAGGAAGCGCAGAGTCTTCCCATTCACAGCTGTGATTGGCCAGGAAGAAATGAAGCTAGCCCTTCTTCTAAACGTTATCGACCCGCGCATTGGGGGGGTAATGATAATGGGAGATCGTGGCACTGGGAAATCAACCACAATCAGAGCACTTGCTGATCTTCTTCCAGGAATTGACGTAGTAGCTGGCGACCCATATAACAGCTCTCCGGTTGACCCAGATCTGCAAAGTTCAGAAACCCGCGAAAGAATAGAAGAAGGAAAAGAATTAGAAATCGAAGAGAGGCAAGTGCCAATGGTGGATCTACCTCTAGGCGCAACTGAAGATCGCCTATGCGGGACTATTGATATTGAAAAAGCACTAAGCGAAGGAGTAAGGGCTTTTGAACCTGGTCTATTAGCAAAAGCAAATAGAGGGTTGCTCTATGTAGACGAAGTCAATTTGCTAGATGATCACCTAGTGGACGTTCTCTTAGATTCAGCAGCATCTGGTTGGAACACCGTTGAAAGAGAGGGGATTTCTGTCAGACATCCAGCCAGGTTTGTACTAATAGGTTCTGGAAACCCTGAAGAAGGAGAGTTAAGGCCTCAACTCCTAGACCGTTTTGGCATGAGTGTAGAAGTACGAACAGTTAGAGAAGCAGAGCTTCGAGTGCAAGTAGTAGATCAAAGGACTGCTTTTGATAATGATCCTGATTCATTTTCTATAGACGCAGAAGCACAACAAAACGCTCTTCAAAAGAAAGTAATTGAGGCTCAACAAATACTTCAAACAGTCACTCTCGACGATGAACTTCGATTACAAATCTCAGCTGTTTGTGGAGAGCTAGATGTAGATGGCCTTCGAGGAGACATTGTTACAAATAGAGCTGCTAGAGCCTTGGCAGCATTTGAAGGCCGCAAAGAAGTTTCAGAAGATGATGTTGCAAGAGTAGTCTCTTGCGCCTTACGTCATAGACTTAGAAAAGATCCCTTAGAGCAAATTGACTCCGGGGATAGGGTTAAAAAAGCTTTCTGCAAAGTCTTTGAAAGAGATGAAAACAGTTCTTCTTTAGATTTTGAGTTAGCCATATCGGCTTAAAGAAATTGCGAATCTTAGGAATAGATCCAGGCTTAGCAAGAGTTGGATATGGAATAGTCGAAATAAGTAGCACTCAAAAAGACATGCTGGATTGTGGAATTATTCGCACTGAGCCAGCTAACAACGAAGGAGAAAGAATGGTTGAGATAGCAAAAGATCTTCGTCAATTAATTCAAAAATGGAGTCCGGAACTTGCTGCCGTTGAGAAATTTTTCTTCTACCGTTCAAGTACAACTATTAGTGTTGTCCAAGCAAGAGGAGTGATAATAATGACACTTTCTAGTTTAAATATTCCTATTGTGGAGTTTCCTCCAATGCAAATAAAGCTAGCAGTTGCAGGTTCAGGGAAAGCCAACAAAGACGAGGTCTTAGATGCTGTAATGAGAGAACTTAACCTTGGTCATCCACCAAGACCTGACGACGCTGCTGACGCCCTTGCTATAGCATTAACAGCATGGATACAAAGATAAGTTCTTTCTCGTTATTCAAAAGAATTGAAACTTTTTATTTATAGCAAATAAAATGAATCAAACGCATTTAAAGAAAAAGAAGCGTCTCTTCTACGCAAGCATCAGGAAAAAAGTATTGCCTTTAGCAGAAGAGCAGATTGTCCAAGTAATAAATAAACTAATCCTGACTAAAGCCATTAATAATGAGTTAAAAGGTTATATCGGAATTTATTGGCCTTTAGCTGGAGAAATAGACCTTCGCCATATCAAAACCAGCTTTAATCTTCCAGTAGCTCTTCCTGCTTGCAAAAAGACAGGACAACTTACATATCACTCATGGAGAGATACACCTTTGAGGAAAGATCCATATGGGATTCCTGCACCATTAGAAGAGCCTCCTGTTAGCGCTCAAGAAATGAGCATGTTATTAGTTCCTGCTCTTGCCATTGATCTTCATGGAAACCGCCTGGGATATGGAGGGGGTTTCTTTGACCGTCTAAGGGTTAATGAAAGTTGGCGGAACGTGCCTACTATCGTCTTAGTTCCAAAAGCGTGTGTTTCAGAAGAAGTATTACCATTGGACTCATGGGATATCCCTTTTGATCATTGGATAAATGAAGAGGGGCATTGCTATCCGGTTTAAACAAGATTTTTGAAAATTGATTTCTAAAATTGATTTGCTAAAGATATGTTGTTGTGAGAAGTAGTTAAGATTTTAAAAACAGCTTTAAAGAATACTTTGTCAATGGGAAAGGCCCTGGAACAAAATGCCAAAGAAGATTTTGGGAGCAAGGAGCTCAATAAAATAGTAGAAAAGCTCAAAACCACTGCTGACCCTCGAAGACGATATGAGTACATCCTTTGGCTAGCAAAAAAGCTACCAACATTGTCAGAAACAGACCTCGAAGAAAGAATCAAAGTTAAAGGCTGTGTTTCTCAAGTTTATGTTCAAGGTCAGCTCCACGAAGGTCGGCTGAAATGGCATGGATACTCAGATGCTCTCATTACAAGAGGATTACTTGCTTTACTAATTCAAGGGCTAAACAACCTAACGCCACAAGAAGTAATTGCTATTAATCCTGATTTCATCTCAGCAACAGGTCTTAAAAGCAGTCTCACACCATCAAGAGCAAATGGATTCCTAAATATCCTCTTAGCAATGAAATCTCAAGCAAAAGTCCATGCCGTAATTACAAGCAAGTTCCCCTCAACTTCATAGAGTCGGAAAGGACACACGCTAAAAGGCCAAGAAAATGGGGAAGAGGATCGGAATAGGCCTACTTGGCCTAGGCACTGTGGGATCTGGGGTAGCAAAAATCATTCAAAATCCAAATGGGCGCAATCCTTTAGTAAAGCAAGTTGAATTGGTTCGCGTGGCAGTGCGAGATTTAAATCGCCCTCGCTCTGTTTCCATTCCCACTTCAATACTTACCCAGGATCCGCAAAGTGTTATTGACGACCCCTCTGTTGAATTAGTTGTAGAAGTAATGGGAGGACTTGAACCTGCACGATCACTAATACTTCGTGCAATATCCGCAGGAAAGTCTGTCGTTACAGCAAATAAAGCTGTTATTGCACGTCATGGAGAAGAAATAGCAACTGCAGCGAATTCAGCCGGCGTCTATGTACTTATTGAAGCCGCCGTGGGTGGAGGAATACCCATAATCGAACCTTTAAAACAATCTCTTGGCGGCAATAAAATCAAGAAGGTGAGCGGAATTATTAATGGAACAACCAACTACATCCTCACAAAAATGGCCAAAGAAGGTGCCGCTTACATAGATGTTATAAAAGACGCTCAAAACCTTGGCTACGCAGAAGCCGATCCAGAAGCAGATGTAGAAGGCTTTGATGCAGCAGACAAAATCGCAATACTTAGTGGGTTAGCTTTTGGAGGGCCTATTGAACGAGACAAAATCCCAACGGAAGGAATAAGCAATCTGCTTAGTCGAGATATTGATTACGCAAAAGAGCTTGGGTATGAAGTAAAGCTTTTAGCTGTCGCAGAAAAATTTCAAACAAATCAAACAGAAGGGAAAGCAATTCCTCTAGCAGTTTGGGTTCGACCAACTCTTGTTCCAAGCGAACACCCTCTAGCTGGAGTCAGTGGGGTAAACAATGCAATTCTTGTTGAAGGCGATCCGATTGGTGAGGTGATGTTCTATGGACCGGGTGCAGGTGCGGGACCTACTGCGTCAGCTGTTGTTGCGGACATTCTCAATATTGCAGGTATTTCAGCAATAGGAAATTCAAAAAATAAACTAGACCCTTTACTCGCAGGAAGTAGTTGGAGAAATTGCCAGTTAGAAGAATCAAGAAAATTCATCCAAAAAAATTATCTACGACTAAAGACACAAGACACTCCTGGCGTAATAGGAAAAATTGGTAGTGTTTTTGGTGATCATGGAGTTTCCATTCAATCAATCGTCCAGTTTGACTCTCAAGAAAACGATGCAGAAATCGTTGTCATCACTCATGAAGTATCACAAGGACAATTCGTAGATTCACTTGAAAAAATAAAAGGACTTTCTGAAGTAAAAGGACTGGCAGCACAAATGGCATGCATTTAAAACTTTTGGCATGCCTTGACTTCCAAAAGAGACTCTTCTTCCCTTGCGTCTATAGACCCTGACTTCCGCTTCTCAATTTTCCATGAAGGCGCTTTGATAGTTTAAGGAGGGAGGACATCTCGGAAGAAAGTTGTCCAAAAACCATGTCTCTGCATCAGGGCGATTGTGTCAAACTGAATAGTCATGAAGGGCTTTTTCAAGTTATTGGCATAGATGACAAACTCAAAAAATGCTGGCTAAGGAGATGGCCACTACTTCCAACAGGATCTCCAGTATTTGAAATTTCTATACAACAAATTGCCCAACCCTGCGAAAACCCTTAAATAAAAGCCATTAGAAAAGTATTTATCTTGCTATCAAAGGGGCGCAACAAGAAATACTTTGGATTACACAATTTTTTAGCAATGGCTATAGCCTCTATTAGCTTATGCGCGTGTCAGGCGAATCGAGATAGTAGTCGAATTGTTGTTGCAAGTGCAGGAAAAATAATCTCCTTAGACCCTGCACAAGCGAATACCTTTCATGCTTTACAAATTATAAGTGCATTAGGAGATACTCTTTATGAAATAGATGAGAATAGAGATCTTAAGCCAAAGCTAGCAAAAAGCCTTCCTGAGATTAAAGACAATGGCCTGACAATAAATATTCCCTTAAGAGAAAATGTTTTATTTCATGATGGGACAGATTTTAACGCAGAAGCAATGGTTTTTAGCTTGAAAAGGTTTATATCAATAGGTACATTAAATTATATTTTAGGAGACAGGGTAGCATCAATTCATGCCCCTAAAGAATATCTACTACAAATCAAACTTAACAGGCCATCAAGTTCACTAATCAGCCTATTAACCTCTGTAAATCTAACTCCGGTTTCACCAACTTCCTATTCAGACCATAAGAAGAAATTCCTTAATAGGACCTTTATTGGAACAGGTCCATACAAAATATCTAGCTTCAACACAAACCATCAAAGGCTTGAGCCTTATTCTCTTTATTGGGGTTCTCCGCCTAAAAATGAAGGAATTGACTTTATAAACTTAAGCAATTCAACAGCTCTTTTTGGTGCAATGCGCTCGAGAGAAATTGACATCCTCTTATCAAACTCTCTTGATGAGGATCAACATAAATACTTACATAGACTTGCAAAGATTGGTCGACTTCGAGAAGGAGAAGGTTCGTCAATGGAAATTGGATATATTACTTTTAGGAGCAATGTACCTCCCCTGAATAATAAGTTTCTCAGAAAAGGCCTTTTGCATAGTATCGACAGAGAGTTAATTGCTGCCAGAGTTAGTTATGGTCTCAGAGAACCATTACGCTCAATAGTTCCACCAAGTTTAAAAAGTTTTAGCAGCCCACATTGGCCCAAATATGACCCAAGACAAGCCAAGATTTTCTTCCAAAAGGCTGGCTATTGTAAAGAGGAAAAATTAACATTGCCGTTTACATTTCGCTCGAATGTTCCTGCAGATAAGTTATTAGCTCTTACATGGAAAGAGCAGCTTGATCGTGATTTCCCAGAGTGCATACAATTGGAGCTAAATGGCGTCGAATCAACAACTATTTATCGTCAACTAGGCAAAGGGTCATATCAATCAGTAATGCTGGACTGGCGAGGAGCATATCCTGACCCTGAAGCGTATCTATCCCCTCTCCTTAGCTGCAAAAAGAATAATGGAGAGATTTGCGAAATTGGCGAGGCGGCAATAAGCGGAAGTTTTTGGACCTCGCCTTTGATTCAAAAAAAGCTACAAGAAAGCGACCATCTCACTGGGTCCGAACGATCAAACAAATTCAATCAAATCGAAAAAAAAGCTGCGGAGGGAAGCGCTTACCTGCCGATATGGCTGGTCAAGCCACGCGCATGGAGTCAATTACATATATCAACGCCACAATTCAATGGAAGTGGGCAAATGTTACTCCAAGAAATAAAAGTAATTAAATAATGAATAGAAGCAAAGAGCTATTTAAATACAGCGCAACAAGATTGGCTTTAGTTCCCGTAATGCTTTGGCTAATCTCAAGCCTGGTGTTTTTATTGTTGAGAGTTGCACCAGGAGATCCTGTAGATGCCATCCTTGGTAGTCGTGCCGATGAAATAGCGCGAGAGGCTTTGAGAACAAAGCTTGGACTAGACGAACCTCTATTACAGCAATACTTAAAGTTCATGTTTCGACTAATCCAAGGTGATCTTGGAGAAGCTCTTACAAATCAAGAACCAGTCATTGAAATAATTAAAAAAGCTCTACCTGCTAGTTTAGAACTTGGAATTTCCTCATTAATTGTTGCAATTATAATAGGCTTTATTGTTGGTTTAGTTGGCATTGGCCAATCAAAAGGTAAGGCCGATTTGGCAGGGAGAATTTATGGAATAGCGACTTATGCTTTGCCACCTTTTTGGGCAGCAATGGTCGTTCAATTAATTTTTGCAGTTCTTCTTGGTTGGCTACCAGTTGGAGGACGCTTCCCGCCAAGCTTGATACAGCCAGAAGGAAGTGGTTTCTTAATTTTAGATAGTATTCAAACTGCAAATTGGACAGCCCTTCAAGGGGCAGTTAGACATCTATTACTTCCCGCTTTAACGCTTGGAACCCTATTAAGTGGAATCTTCAGTAGGGCTATAAAGCTTAATCTCGAAAAGATCCTGAAAGCAGATTACATAGAGGCTTCAAGAAGCCGAGGAATAAGTGAGTCACAAATAATCTTTCGCCATGCTTTACCAAATGCTTTACTCCCAGTTTTAACTATTGCTGGAATCACAGTTGCTTCTCTTATCGGAGGAGCTCTTCTAATTGAAGTTACATTTTCATGGCCAGGAATTGCAATGAGGTTGCAAGAAGCAATCAATCAACGCGATTACCCAGTAGTCCAAGGAATAGTAGTTGTTGTCGCTGGGCTAGTTGTATTTGTAAGTGTATTTGTAGATCTTTTAATAGCCAGTATTGACCCTAGAATTAATTACTGAGAAGAGAGAAGCTTATTAACTGTAGATCGATCAAATAAATGAAAATATAAATCTCCTTTTTTCTCTTTAAAAGATAAACCAAGTTCTTTTGAGTCCTCATAATTGTCGATATATCTTATCACCTCAGACCCTAAAAGCTCTTGCACAGACAAAGGTTGGAGTCCTACAAGCGCTTCACCTAACTGGAAAAGATCATCTCCACTTTCATTGTCTAATTGACCTTCAACTCGAATAGGTGAAAAATGACTGGCACCCTCTATAAGTAATACTCTACTTAAAGGATTAGGCCTTGTAGCTAATAACAAACCTAATTGTTCACTTCTTGCTGGAGTAATCAAATCGTAAGTACCACCTGCAAGTAAAACTGGAACTATTGTCCTAGCACCACCATTGTTAGGCCAAAGCAAACTACCAAAACTATTAATAGCAACAATTAATCCCAAGTCAGGAATTTTTCTATCTATAGAAAGTTCAACATTTATCATTTGACATTGCAAAAGCTGAGAAAGATTAGTCAGTGAAAGGCCAGCAAGAGCCTCTTTACATCTCATCTCTAAACCAGGTTCTGGAATTGCACCAGATGCGAGAAAAGCGGTAAGAGCCCCCAAAGAATGTCCCATTAGGACAACCTTCTCCCCCTCAATACCCAAAATGCCATTCTGCTTAGCGTTTAAAACCGCATAAAGGTCTCGCAAGCGGTCAGGCAAAACCTCCGCTCCTGGTGCAGGACGGCTTCCCTTCAAAAGAGCCTGAACGGCCTTTGAATCACTGCCAGGATGCTCAAGCACTACAACAGGCCAACCATTTTGACTAAGACTTCTAGCCAGCCATCGAAAATGTTTCTGAGAGCCGCCCAATCCCGGCATAAAGACTATCCAACTCTTTCTTTGAGGACTACCTAAAGAAGGCTCCCAAATTTCTAGGGTAATGGAATCTGGGCGATGAAAAACGGAAAAAGGTTTTAGTTGAAATTTAGGTTCTGGAAACTGTTTATAACTTTTTAATTGTTCAAATTTCTCTTTCGATTTTGCTGGATATGTCCCTAAATCCATTACTAATTTCTGTTGAGTTTTTAATTCATCTCGCCAACGACTAGCAAGCTCCAATAGGGCATCCAAATCAAGGTAAATCTTTTCTGCAGGCAATGCTTCAAGGAGATCTAATGCACTGACTTCTTGCTGTTTTTCCAGAAGTTCTTCCAAAGTATCAAAGGTTCTACGTCCACTTCGATCATCATCTAATCGAACTAAATCACTAACCTCATCAAGTAGCTGTCGACCCACCCAGCTACGTAGCATTTGTCTCGCCATACTCCTGTCCTTAATGAGAGGAGCCTTAAGAATTTTGACCAGACCAGCTCTACTTTCAAGATCAAGTAAGTTCAACCAAGCAGAAATTTCTGAATAATCTTTCTCCCCATCACGTGCCCATTCTGATAATTCTTTAATGGAGTTAGGAATGGACATTCCTTCAACCCACCCAGCCAACTCCTTAACGGAAATGGGGATAGACATATCTTCAAACTGCACCTCAATGCTTTCTGCAGCTTTAAGGGGTAGACCAGGCCATAGGCTAAAGATCAGACTGCTAAACAGTCCTAGAAAGAATCTCTTAGATATTGAGCGTCCTAAGTACAACCTCAAAACTTAATTACTGGTGGAACCAGTTTCCCTCAAAACTACGCCTAATTACCAGAGTGCGCTTTTTAGCCTCCTTAGGAGCAGGAGGAGTGATCTATTTAAGCCCTTTAGTCTTTAACCAGCTAGGACTTTCTGCTACCCAAATAGGAATTGGACTAGCTTTAGCTGCTTTTGTAGGGACACTTGCTCGATTAATCACAGGAAGATTGCTCGATTCAGGGAGGGATATTTCATCAGCTATTAAGATTGCTGCCTTAGCTGGAATCTCAGGAGATTTTTGGTTATTTAATTCTTACACACATTCATCATATATCTTTGGACAAGTTCTGTTAGGAATAGCTGCTGGAATCTATTGGCCCTCCGTTGAACTGGCAGTTCCCAAAAGCTGCGGGGAATTTCCTTCCAATAAAGGTTTTGCACTTGTTAGAAGTGCTGATGCTTTAGGAACAAGCCTAGGAGCTCTCCTAGGAGCAATAGCTGCTCAACTTGAGGCCATAAGAAATATTTACCTTGTAGAGATATTCTGCCTAGCAATGCTGCTAATTATGTTAAATAAACGGTCCAATATAGAAAAGAATAAAAGGACTAATAATAGCCGAGGTATTAGTTTAATCCCAACAAGCATCGAGTGGGGAAGAAGTAAGTGGCTCAAAAGGATGTTACCCATTCTTGTTCTAAGCTTTATAGCTACTGGTATCTTTTCCCTTATACAAAGTGCTTTACCCCTTGATTTGGTAATTGGAGGAATAAGAAGGCCACCGCTTAGCGAAGGGTGGAGTGGGGGTTTGATTTCAATTCAACTTTTCCTTCTTGTGATATTTCAATGGCCAATTGGTCGTTGGCTAGCCGATCTAAATCCAAGATTTGGAATAACTTTGAGCATTGCAAATTTTGGGATTGGATGTCTTCTACTTGCAATCTCGGGACTATGGGAAAAAGGCATTCTTTTAGTTTTACTTGCACAAGTTCCTATAGCAATAGGACTTGCTGCATTTCTACCAACAGCAACTGAGGTTGTAATTCAAATTCCTCCCATTGGACAAAGAGGCCTGGCAATAGCTTTATTCTCACAATGCTTTGCTGTTAGTGCATTAATATCACCAATAATCGCAGGTAGGGTTATAGATAGCCAAGGTAATGGCATCCTTATTTGGCTGGGGATGGGAGTATCCTGTATTGCACTTTTGCCTATAACAAGATTTATTAATTCTAAAAATTGAATATAAACATAATTCAATTTAAGACCTCTATCCTTTGTTTTCAATCTCTATCAAGCGTCTTTCTCTCAAGAAAAGAAATAATGGTGCGGCAAAAGCAAAGGCAATTGTGAAGGTGCCTAGAAAGACAATCCATAAATTTTTCATTTTCAACCTTTTACTTTCAATAACCATCCAAAAGATTACCGCTCCAGCACCTATAAATAAATCACTGGACAAAGACTGAGCCGCTGGGTTGATATTGGCAAGCTCAATAAATTTGCCAATGTCGAACATCATCCCATACATCTGCATGAATTTAATATTGCAGAGCGTAGGGAAGATAGCTCCTGCGACAGCAAAGGCCAAATAAAAGTAAGAATAAAAATTGCGCGAAATATTCATTAGTTTGTTGATTTAGAACCTTAAATATAAGCAATTCACCTCAGGTCATTCTGAAATTAGATCCACATCCTAAAGAAAGTGCCTAAAAACATCAGCACGGGATTTCCACTCTGAACCAAACTGCTCTTCTTGGCAATGCGTGTAAAAACCGATTGCTTACTTGCTGAAAAAGGAGCATTGTTATTTTATTGAACACGGAGGCGTCAGATGGACGACACGCCACCTGAGGACTTTTAGAAGCAACCTGATCTAGGTCCCTGCTCCAACAGTCTTCACCTAATTGTGGGCTTATCGTCTGATGCGACAATTGTGCGCGTCAAATCAGTCGACACTCCTCTGCATCGTCCTAGGTGCCCTTTCAGGAGATCCAGCCAAACACCTGAACACTTGGCCCCAGGAACCGAATTCAGAAGCTTCGACAATTCCATATTCAAAAGAACCGATCTCTTAAAAGGGTCGGTTCTTTTTTGTGCATCTCAAAATCTCACAAATATTTTCTCAAAATTTGAACAGAAAAGACATGGAGGAACAGATACAGACATTTATAAGACCTTCAGATTGTTGAAAATAAATAATAATACTATAGTAAAAGTTACCCTTAAAAGCCTAGCCAATATAAACTATAGCAATTTTAATTGGATATATTTTCCTACATTAATTCGCCCAGCTAATTCTACTTAAAGATGAATCTTATCGCAGCTAAAAATCTACCTTCCCTACCTAATCTTAAATTAGCGGTAATTGGCCATATTGAGTGGATGACGTTTCTTCGGGTAGATCAACTTCCTCAATTAGGTCAAATAAGTCATGGAGAATGCTTAATGGAAGAGCCTGCAGGAGGGGGCGCTGTAGCTGCAGTAAGGCTCTCTCAATTAACAAAAGAGCCCGTAACGCTAATTACCGCTTTGGGGAAAGACTCCATTGGAGAGAAAAGCCTAAGCAGACTTAAAGAATTTGGAATAAATGTGAAAGTTGCTTGGAGAGATGAATCCACCAGGAAAGGAATCAGCATGATTGATAATGAAGGGGAAAGAGCGATAACAGTTATAGGCAATCGATTAAAACCTCTTGGTAAAGATCTACTTGATTGGAATGAACTAGAAAATTATGACGGAGTTTTTGTAACCGCTACTGATTCAATTGGTTTACTTAAATGCAGAAAAGCAAATGTTATGGTCGCCACGCCGCGAGTAGGTGTTCAAAATTTTAAAAATAGAGATATTAAGCTTGATGCATTGATTGGAAGTTCACTTGACCCTGATGAGAACTTAAGCGCCGATGCAATTACACCCAAACCCAAGCTCAGAATTGGGACAAAAGGGGCTTTAGGTGGCGAAGCGTGGCCAGGAGGGCAGTTCAATGCATTTAACTTGAAGGGGTCTGCTCTGGACAGTTATGGCTGCGGAGATAATTTTGCCGCTGGTGTAACTGCAGCACTTGCTGCAGGGTGGGGAGTTAAAGAAGCAATCAGTCTTGGATGTCATTGTGGAGCCATTTGCGCACAACATCTAGGGCCATATAAAAATTGAAAATATGTCGAAGATGGACTATTACTGGGAAACAAGATTAATCCTAAATTGAAAAGCCATGGAGGACATTGAGCAAAAAGAAGAAATGTGGTCGTCCTCAAGCCCCTCACACAAGGTGATACTTTGGGGATTAATAATAATAATACTTTTCCTAGATTCGTTACTAGTCATAGCATCTGCAATCAAAAGAGGGTTCTTAAAAAAAGAAGTCCTTTCTGAAAACTCGAATTTTGGCTTTGATTTTAAAATAATCATGAAGCAATAGATATAAACTTAAGCATTTACTAGGCTTTGCATATGCAAAATATTTTTTATAAATTACGAAAGAATTTACCATTTAATGATAAACAATTAAGAAAGCAAGCTATAAGCATAGCTATTAATAGCAAGTCAGAGTAAATTAGAATTTGAAATGATTAGCCAGATGATTTTTTTTCTAATCAAAATTGGAATTGTCTGTATAATTCTATATCTGTTCTTACAGTTAAGTAATACAAAAAAAGAGCAGTCTGGCCCTAATCTAATTAAAAGATTTCGTAAGAGTTTTAAAGGTAGAAACAGGTTGGACCAAAAAATTGCGACAGAATTCTCTAACTCATTAATGGCTGATCCTGATTCCAATATAAAAACTAATTACTGGGAAAAAGACCATGATTTAAGAGATAAAGCTGATATTCACAGGGCAAGACTAAATAGATATGGCAGGTCAAAAATGAATGGCAAAATGGTTTATATGGACAAAGTGGGTCGCGTATATATGTACAATGATTCAGGAGAAAAAGAGTATCTATAATTCCTCGATAAAAAATTCCAAATCGATTAAAAAGAATCATTTATTGACCTATTATACCTACAATTTTATTTTAAGTTCTACTTAAGTTAGCTCATAACATGCGTAAAATATCATATAGAAGATATTGTGAAAGCATTAAGAGCGAAAGCCATAAACTATTATTATTTGTACACAGTGTATTAGCAAATCACAATAGGTTTGCTTTAATTTTCACAGAAGCCTAAGTTTATGAGCATTCTTTACTTTACCCTGATTTTAATTTTTTTAATTTATTGGCGAACTCGCATGATTAAATGGGGTCGGCACAAAAACTTTCTTTTAGAAAAGGTGACTGTCAAAAAGGGGAAAGTAATAGAAAGAGTCTATCTAAAGAGGAATGGAAAGAAATTAAAGGTAAAAGCTCAATTTTGGATATAAGCATTATTGGCATACACATCTACTACAAGGAGTATGCTCATAAAAACAAAAAGCTTTTCAAAAAGATTCATGCCTCTTATCAATGTCCATATTTCTCAAACTGAGATCGCGGATTCGAAAACATTACTCAAACAACTCTCTAGTGAAATTTCATCTTTGACTGGAAAGCCAGAACAATATGTGATGTGTCTTTTGCAAACTGGTGTGCCTATGTCATTTGCAGGAAGTAATGATCCTTGCTGCTACATAGAAGTCAAATCAATCGGAGCTCTTCAACCACCCAAAATGTCAGAAAGCTTATGTAAGCTAATTCATGAAAATACTGGCATTCCTTCAGATAGAATATATATAGGCTTTGAAGATGTTCCCGCAAATAAATGGGGATATAACGGCCAAACATTCGGATAACCATTCAAATCACCAACACCTATGAAGCCTGCTGAAGTCATTAAGGCATACTCTTATCCAATCCTGGCAACTTTAAGTGCATTTAGCTTGGTAAGCATAGCCATATCATTGTTACCAATAGCAAGATGGAGCAGAACGCAGAATTCATGTATTCAAAGTACATTTAGAGTTGATGGCAGTAATAGTGCTGGCATACCATCAAAAGTATGGAGCTGCAATGGAGGTGGTGACTAATAAGTTATTCTCAGATAAGAGAGTGGCATTAATTTTATATTAGTTTATTAACCAATTTTTTTGTTGGTTATAAACTCCAAGAAGGTCTTATATATAAACTAGTATACGCTTTTTTATAGCCTATACCCGTTTCAATCTTTAATTTCCTCTCTTGCTTTATTTACCGCTAAGCCAGCCTCTAATGATGTGGCAAAAGATATAGCCATCAAACCAATCAAGCCAAATTGGTCATTTTGATCAAGCAATGGATCTACTGGGTCTAAAGACAACTGTCTAATAAAGGAAAGAAAAATCCAGCCAAATGAGAAGATTCCAGTAATCCAATATTCTTTCCACCTTCTTTGGTAAATATATCCTGTTCCCAATCCAGGCAAAAGATTCAGTAAAACCGCCACCCACCCTGCGGAAGAGCTAATTAACTGGGTCTTAGAAAGATTTCTCAAGGGCTATGTACATGAATAATTACTTGTAGCTAAGCAGAACTCCAATTCAATGGGAAGAATATATCCATTTTTTAACGAATCTAAATTACGACGAGTCAAAATCGATTTAAACAAAAGATCTATATCAATAGATATAACATTCATGGTTCAGTATTAGATTTAATTGTCAATTAATAAAGGCATTGAAATGGATAATCGTCTTTTCTTCCCTGCAACGCAAAGAAATAAAGAACCGATTCGAACTGTGCTTGAAGAATATCTGCCTAAACAAGGAACAGTTTTAGAAATTGCGAGTGGCAGCGGGGAGCATGGAATTGCTTTTCAGAAAGCTTTTCCAAAGATGATTTGGCAATCCAGCGATAAAGATGAAAGTCATGTTGAGAGTATTAGTGATTGGATCAAATATGAAGACTTAAACGAAAAAATGCCAAAACCAATAAAACTAGACGTGCAAAGTACGCCTTGGGAGTTGAATCCAGATATAAGAAATAATTTATGCGCTATTGTTTGTATAAACTTAATACATATTTCACCTTGGAACTGTTGTGAGAAATTATTTGAACAAGCAGGTTTACTATTAAAAAGAAATCATCCATTAATCTTGTATGGACCTTTTAAAGAAAAAGGTGAGCATACCAGTATAAGCAATTATTTGTTTGACAAGAATTTAATCAATGAAAATCCAGCATGGGGAGTTAGAGATCTTGAGCAAATAAAGAGATTGGCGATAAATAATGGTTTGGAAAAATTTAAAAAAATTCAAATGCCAGCAAATAATCTTTCCTGTATATTTAATAAGTTATAAATTAATTCAGAGAGTTGTAGCGACTACATAAATGCCTGATGAGTCCTCTATTATGTCTAGACATTTTAAACCTGCTTTATTAAGTAATAGCTCAAATGTTTGTTTAGAGTAGCGATGGTTGACAGGAGCTAAAAGGCGGTCTTTAATATCCCCCAAAATAGAGTAAGGAGTAGTACCCCAATTTAATGGGATTTTGTTAGCAAAGCTATAAAAGCCAAGTGATCTAAAGATAAATGAAGGCACAGTAAAGGAAAGCCAGCATAATGGTGTAAGTAAAAGGCAGATTGACAACTTCAATCTCCTTGGGAATGAAGAAATACTATTAATAATTATGGTCTCAATTAAAACACCAAATCGTTTCAGGAAGTTTTTACTATGAGAGCTATAAACATATAAAAAGGCAAGTCCACTATCTTTTAAGACTCTTCTAAGTTCAACCGCGGCTAGTAAAGGGTTTTTAGTATGATGAATTACTCCGTAAGAATAGATACAGTCAAATCTTGATGGTGGAAAAGGTAAAGATTGAATATCCCCGCGAAATACAGATAATTTCTCTATGTTCTGATATTTATTAGCAACTTTTTTAGCATTTATGCCTATATCAATTCCAGTAATACTATAAACCTTTGGATTATTTGCTAAAGCAACTAAGTCCGCACCAATACCAAAGCCAGCCTCAAGAACATCTCCTTCTATTTCTTCAAAATATCTGCCAAGGCGATTTCTAATAATATCCATATGTGAGCCTAAATAATGCTTAAGGTGTCCTTCCTTTATATGAAGGTCTTCTCCCCAAGTCAAAATCGCTTCTTTTCCTATATCATCTAATAAATTAGGCTGAATAAAGTCAATATAGTTTTTATCTCCAGGGTATATTGAAGAACAGTTTAAACAGGTGTAGGAATTATCAGTTAATTTAGTTATAGACGAGTCTTCTATACATCTTGGACACTTAATTTTTCCTAGTTCTATCAACGAAATCATAATCTAAAAGTTCTTAAGAGAGACAGAGAAAGGATCATTAATTATTTTGTTATCTATAAACACTTCTTCTGTGAAATGGGATTAATCCTGTTTTCTATTGATTAATTGAGGGTTTGAGCAACTTTAGACCCAGCGCTCTTGGAGATTGATCAAACAATACTAATTACTCAAGCTATGACAAACAAAAGGCAGGCTAATGCCTGCCTTTTGTTTGTCATCCCTAAAGGGATGAACATATTTCTCACAGCTGACAAGCAACTATGGATAGTTCAAATGCAAATTTGAACAAGCCTTTAATAGGTCCCAGAATTGCTTGTAAGAGCCATATCAGCGCTGAAAACGCTTTGTAGGATCGTTCTTATCCCTGGCATACCAATGAAATTGGGAAACCTGAATAATTGCGATAATGCCAAAAATGGCTGGTACCAATTGGAAACCGCCTGAAGGCTTAACCAAGCCCAAGTCAGATGGGTGTGGCAATTGTGTGGCGAAATCAATGATGTGGGTTACATCAATCATTAATTTGAACGGGAAAAGCTGCACATTTATAACCCAGTAGGCCATCAGCTAGCACTGGTCTGTTGCATCTTGAAAAGTGAACACATGAAAAAATTCAATCTCGGAGTCTCTAAAAAGGTACTTTTCGCCACTCAAAGGACTTTCAGCATTAAGGCTGATGTCGAAATCGCGTTAAAACAAAAAGCTATTAATTATCTCGATTATCAATGAATGATGGTTCTAAGAAAAATTCCACCTAGGCCTAAATAACGAGACTTGCGAGTCAAAACACCATTCCTTAAAAGCCCAATGGAAAAAGCCAAAGCAAATGAAGGCCAATCACCTGAAGATCCATGGTCTTATAAGAATTCAGGGGAAAGCCCCAAAAAAGAGCAATCGCCTCTTTCACAGGAGTCCAGCA
>QCFX01000018.1 GCA_003280105.1 Prochlorococcus sp. AG-363-N20 | reverse complement strand
TCAGATAGACGAACATCATCTGGCAATGCGTATTGGTGGTGTCTCTGTAAATGTGGTAATCGGCGGGAAGTCGCTAGTGATTCATTGTCCAATTCAAAAAGAAGAAAAAAAAACGTCACGGAATGCAAAGCATGTGCTCAAAAACTAGCAATTGCAGCTGTTACCAAAAAAAATAGCCTAGAAGAAATCAAACGCAGAGAACAAGCAAAAAAAGCTCGTAATGAGCTAATTGGCAAAGTCCCTCAAGAGTGGCTCAAATTACCCCTTACCGATTCACATGCAAGGGAGCTCAAACAAAAACATTTTTTTCGAGGAAAATACTGCCTGAAAGGACATCTTTCTCCTTATAGAATCAATGGAGGATGCCTAGCTTGTGCAAAAGAACAGGTCGAAACAAAAGCAACAGGCAATATTCAGTAATAGTAAACAAAAGCACGGGATTTCCACTCTGAACCAAACTGCTCTTCTTGGCAATGCGTGTAAAAACCGATTGCTTACTTGCTGAAAAAGGAGCATTGTTATTTTATTGAACACGGAGGCGTCAGATGGACGACACGCCACCTGAGGACTTTTAGAAGCAACCTGATCTAGGTCCCTGCTCCAACAGTCTTCACCTAATTGTGGGCTTATCGTCTGATGCGACAATTGTGCGCGTCAAATCAGTCGACACTCCTCTGCATCGTCCTAGGTGCCCTTTCAGGAGATCCAGCCAAACACCTGAACACTTGGCCCCAGGAACCGAATTCAGAAGCTTCGACAATTCCATATTCAAAAGAACCGATCTCTTAAAAGGGTCGGTTCTTTTTTGATAGCAGTAGACCTTCTGTCAATTATTTATTGCCAAGGCTGATCATTAGAAGCACCTGATTTGATATCTCGTAAAAAACCAGTCCCCCACGTCCAAACAAATCCAAGAGACATTAACCCTAAAACCGAAACCGCGTAAATCATCCAAGTATTCAAATCCTTCCCAAAAATGACAGGGTTTGCTGCATCTGCAGTTGCAGCAAGAAAAAAATAAAGGTTTGAAGAATGCAAACTAATCAAATCAAACTGTGGATACCCTTCCTACTAATTATTCCATCTTTCGCCGATAGCAGAGCATTAAGCATTAAATCTACGAAATCCCTGAAAGGCCAACCAAAAAGCCAAGAGTAGCGACGGCCCAAAAAGCAACACTAAAACTAAATTTGGCCTTACCAGAAAAGGGTCGGGGTGCTGAACACCCCAAAATCGCAAACCAAAGCTCAGGCTCAATGCAAGAACCCATGTAATGGCCATTATCAGTAATTTGATGTTCAAAACATTAAAAAACGAGGACTTGATGCATTATGTTTATTGATTGGTTATAGAACTTGAAGATGAGCGCCCTCAACAAGATAGACCTGAGTGCACTCGACGGCATTAATCCTGCACTCACGCGTTTTGGTAGAACCGAAGCAGCCCCTGTTTTGCCTTTGAGAGAAGAACCAGATTTATTATCGTGGCTTGAATCCAGTGGCAGACTAGTTGCAGACGAAGAGTCAGCTACACAGGAGGTGAGTACAGTTGAAGAAGAAGAACTATCTGCGCTAATGGGAGAGAAAGAAGACTATAAAGCTGACGACGAGCAAACTGAGGAAGAATGGGAAGAATAATTGGCTAGATTAAATTGGTAAATACAAAATTAAAGCAACATGTTCTTGAATTAATAATTACTTTATACTCATTTAAAGAATCTAATTCTTAAATGTCAAATGACAGCAAATAACAAATTAAAAGAAAGTTTATTTAAAGTTATAGGTTTGATTGGGTTTGTATTTGTAGGAAGTCTAGCTTCTGATATATATATTGGAAATAACGGGTTATTATTAGCATTAGGGTTGTCTTTTGTTTCATCAATAATAATTTTATCTTTGGCGATTCCAAAACTCAAGCAATTAAAAGTAAAGCAAATAATCAGAAAAGAAGGGCCAACAAATCACCAAAAAAAAGAAGGGACACCAACAATGGGGGGGCTTGCAGTAGTTCCAGTTGGGCTAATAGCTGGAACTCTAATTAGCATGGGAGGAGAAAATCTAAATCAATTACTAGCAATTAGTTGCTTGACTCTAGGGTTTATGTGTATAGGAAGTATTGATGACTGGAAAAGCATGAGAAAAAATACTAATACAGGCCTAACTCCTAAAGCTAAAATATTACTTCAGATAATTGTTAGCTTTGTTTTTCTGATATTTGCAGGTTTACAAGGTTGGATAAGTTCAACTATCTTACTGTTCGGTAAAAACTCAATTGATGTTGGTTTATTAATATGGCCATTGTCTATTTTTGTATTATTAGCTGAAAGCAATGCCGCTAACCTTACTGATGGATTAGATGGGTTAGCAAGCGGTTGTGGCTCACTAATTTTTAGTGGTTTGGCAATTGAAATTTTACTTAGAGAGAATACTAATGATCATTATCTTGCTAGCTTTTGTATTGCAATGGCGGGTGCATGGCTCGGTTTTCTAGTTCTCAATAGATATCCCGCAAGAGTTTTTATGGGAGATACAGGATCTCTTGCGATGGGAGCTGCATTAAGTGGGATAGCGCTCATTTCCAATAGCTTATGGTCACTTTTAGTTATGGGGGGGATTTTCTTAGCTGAATCCTTATCAGTAATAATCCAAGTATGGGTGTTTAAGATAACTAAAAAATTTAATGGTCAAGGAAAAAAACTTTTTCGAATGGCCCCAATACATCATCATTACGAACTATCCGGAACAAGTGAACTATCAATAGTGCAAAGCTTTTGGATAGTGAATATCGGCTTAGTTCTATTAGGATTATTTTTAAGACCAAGCGTTTAACTACATGAGCCACTTCACCTGGAAAGAAACAGGTCTTACAAAAGACTGCACAAGCCTTCAAGCCATGGCCTCTCGCTTCGAGGAATCAGCCAAACTAATGAGAAAAATGGCTAATGAAGGATTTACTTTAGAAATTAACAAGGGAAATCAATTAATTACTCACACAGATTCGAACATATTCGAATCATGGGGCTTCATATCTGAAGAAGCCCCATTTAAGCAACTAACATTAATTATTGATCAAGAGATGTGAGAAAAATGATTAGATTAATAAGTAATTGAATCAATTCCTCAAAGAAAAGATTTCCCATGAAAAAATTTCCACAAACATTAATGCTTCTAGGAAGCGGAGAATTAGGAAAAGAAGTTGCAATTGCAAGCAAGCGACTTGGCTGTGAAGTAATTGCATGTGACCGCTATCCCAATGCACCAGCAATGCAAATTGCTGACAAAGAAGAAGTAATAAATATGCTTGATCCAGAAGAGTTAAAAAAGACTATTTATAAACACATGCCAGATATTATTATCCCAGAAATAGAAGCTGTTGCAGTCGAGTCATTAATTGAACTAGAAAAAGAAGGTTTCCAAGTAATTCCAAATGCCAAGGCTGCTGGAATTACAATGAATAGAGATAAAATTAGAAACTTAGCAAATCAAAAGCTTGGGTTAAAAACAGCAAGATTTGATTATGCGTCTTCCCTAAAAGAATTACAAGTATGTGCTGATTCCATTGGTTGGCCAGTAATAGTTAAACCAATAATGAGTTCATCAGGCAAAGGACAAAGTTTCGTGTCAAATAAAGAGGGATTGGAGAATGCATGGGAAATAGCAATGGCAGGTGCAAGGGGAAACTCAAATGAGGTAATTGTCGAAGAGTTTATTAATTTCAACTTAGAGATTACACTTCTAACTATTAGGCAAAAAAATGGTTCGATACTATTTTGCCCTGCAATTGGGCATAAACAATCTGGGGGTGATTATCAATGCAGCTGGCAACCCGCTCAACTTACAAATGATCAACTTGAAAAAGCCCAGGACATGGCAAAAAGTGTAGTTAATAAGCTTGGCGGTATAGGCCTATTTGGTGTTGAGTTCTTTATAAGTAATGAAGAAGTTATATTCTCTGAACTTTCTCCAAGGCCACATGATACAGGTCTAGTAACACTAATAAGTCAAAATTTAAGTGAGTTCGAACTTCATGTTCGAGCCATACTAGGGATTCCTATTCCTAGCATTAATATATGTCAAGCAGCAGCCAGCAGAGTGATATTAGCAAAAGAGAATATCTCTAATGTAGCCTACCAAGGTATAGAAAAAGGTCTATCAGAAAGCGATACTGAACTACTTATTTTTGGGAAACCAACTGCACAAAAAGGAAGAAGAATGGGAGTAGCTTTAGCTAAAGGGAGAACTATTGAAGAAGCACAAACAAAAGCAGATAAAGCCGCTGCTTTTATTGAATTACTAGAAAAATAAATTAATTTCTAACTTTTCGAAAAGAAACGATAATGTTTTAGGCCTTCACCAAGACCATCATTTGAATTTGAAGCAAAAAAGACCCTTTGCTGATATCTCAAGCCTTCCAATGAAGGGTCATGGTCTGCTGGAACAACAGCAGTAGTTAAACCTCGTATTAATTCTGCATCACCTTGTTGACTAGCAACAACTAAAACCTGCTCTAACGGCAATCCCCACTTAAGAACTAAATGTCTAATAGCTTCTGTACGAGATGCACGTAAAGGAACTACATCCAAATACCAATGACATCTTAAATATGGCAAAGCTGCTTGACCGTCCTTTCTTAATCGTTTTCGTACAAGAGGCAAAATTGATTGACTCGGTTCTTTTAACAAGTAACTAACTTTATAACTACTTTGCTGTTCTTGGTCTTGAAGAGATAAATGATCTTTCAAAGCTGCTAAGGAATTTTCTACTCTTTGACGGTCCCAATCCAAACCTATGGAAGATTCCCAAAAAGGATCTGCTTGATTATCTAATCCATAAAAAATCTCAGTTCCCGCTCTACATATCCAGACACTGGGTTCAGGTAGATGTAATTCCGCATAACGCTGACGCGCAGCCTTTATGGAACGACCAGTCAATACGCCAATTCCATTAGGCGTACCAGAACCAGCACTTTGCAAATTATTCCGTAAAGCTGCCAATGTATCTGCATCAGTATGTTCCAAATTGCTATCTAAGTCCAATAACAATAATCGTTTAACCAAAGGATCAATTAGATCTTTTTGAGACGAGGCACCATCAAATCGCTCAACAAATTGCAAACGCTTTTGCATGAATGCAAGGTAATTACAAACATGAGCATCCCAACTGAAATGTCTACTGACAGCTTCTATTCCATTATCACTCCAACGACACCATTCCTGTTGATCACCACTCGCTTGTTCCAGAGAATCTTGTAATGCCTCTAAATCAGTGACATCTACCAATAATCCATTTTCACATCGAGCCAAAATATCACGCGGGCCACCATCATCAGTAGCAACCATGGGGAGACCACAAGCTGCTGCTTCTAAAAGAGTGAGTCCAAATGGTTCAGTCAGGGCAGGGTTTACAAATAAACCACCTTTAGCAGCAGCCCACCTATAAATAGACGGAATTTGATCCCGACGATGCTGTTTAGGATAAGCCACTTGACCATACAAGTCATATTTATCTACTAATTCAAAAATCTGTTGAAAAACATCTCTTTGTTGTTTGTCGAGTTGCCGAGGGTCTTCTCTACAACCAAGAACCAAAACAAGATTATGCCTTTGACGTAAAACGGATGAACGCCCATAAGCTTCTACTAATGCAGGGATGTTTTTGCGACGAACAGCTCTAGAAATATTTAACAACGGAGGTAAATTAGGCTCTCTCAAAAATGAGCCTAATAAGTCATCTACGATTTTTATCTCTGAAGCAGTATGAGTTGCATGAAAGCGAGTTGAGTCAACACCAGGTGGCACAACTTCCGCTGAATTTGAATCAAAGTTGCCATACCTTGCATATTGATATTGCGACTCCTGCCTAGTGCTAGTAATAACCAAATTGGCATGTGCCAATGCAAGTTCTTCTGCATCAATACGACGGCTAATAGAATAGCTTTGTTCAATTTGTTCATGATCAACACCAGCGGCAAGTAGTCGACGCTGTTTCTCTCTGCCTAATGAGTGGCCAGTAAACACGAGAGGAATACCTAATCGTCTACTTACTAAAGAGCCTACATATCCTGCATCGGCATAATGTGCATGTATCCAATCAGGCAATTTATCTTGACCTTGAAGCTCAATTACCAACTGATCCGCTAAATCATCTAAGTAAGGCCACAAAAGTTCTTTTCGGATATATCGTTTAGGCCCAAAAGGTAGCCTAATAATTTTGGCTCCAGGAACAATTTCTTCTATGCGCTGTGAGTAATCTAAAGCAACTCTTCTGTCTTGTATCAATCTAGTAACTAGATCAACCTGTTCTACTTCAGGTCGTGCAGCCAATCCTTTTACTAGTTCTAATACATAAAGTGTTTGTCCGCCTGTATCTGCATCTCGACCCAACTCAAGATCATGAGAGCGAATCAAGCCATGCAAATTCAGATGAAGGAGTTTTAAGCCCACCTCTAACCATTGAGGATCTTGGATCTTTAGTCGATTTTCTTGCAATAAAACCTAAAGAAAGGCTAACAAAATAAACTTATTTTCTTAATTAATTACGAAACCGCTTGGTAGAGCTATGATTTTTGACAAGCCAAAATCTAATGAAAATTAAAACATGGAGAATTGCAAAACAAATTTCATATAAAAGGAAATTTACGGAAATAAGATCTGGTTTCGGAAGTGATCTAAATCAAGACAAGACTTTTTTTAGATAAAGCGCTGTATGGCTCTTTGAATTAGAAGCAATATCTTCTGGGGTACCAACAGCCATAATTTCACCACCCCGATCTCCTCCTTCAGGTCCTAAATCTATTATCCAATCAGAACATCTAATAACATCAAGATTATGTTCAATAACAATAACTGAATTTCCTTTGTCTACTAAACGTTGCACAACATCCATTAACTTGTGAACATCAAAAAAACTGAGTCCTGTAGTTGGCTCATCAATTAAATACAAAGTCTTTCCTGTCGCACGTCGAGACAACTCTGTTGCCAATTTAACTCGTTGAGCTTCTCCCCCTGATAATGTCGGTGCTGGTTGTCCTAGTTTTATATAGCCAAGGCCGACATCAACCAAAGTTTTTAATCGATCTGCTGCTTGAGGAATCGCAGAGAAAACATTTGCAGCCTGCTCAACAGTCATCTCTAAAACATCAGAAATAGTAAAGCCCTTATACCTAACCTGTAATGTCTCTCGGTTAAAGCGTGCTCCTTTACAAACGTCGCATTGAACGTAGACATCGGGTAAAAAATTCATCTCAATTACATTGACACCTTGTCCTCGACAAGCCTCACAGCGACCTCCTTTTACATTAAAACTAAATTGACCTACTTGATAGCCACGAGCCTTTGCCTCAATAGAAGCAGCAAAGATTTGCCTTATAGGATCAAAAGCACCGGTGTAAGTAGCTGGGTTAGAGCGTGGTGTTCTTCCAATAGGAGATTGATCAATAACAATTACCTTGTCAATAGCTTGGGTTCCCCTCAATTCTTGAAGGCCATTTGGGAACGGTACTTTTAACCCTAATGAATGATTCAATGCAGGATGTAATAATTCATTGATCAAAGTGCTTTTTCCACTTCCACTGACACCTGTAACAGCTACTAAACGTCCAAGAGGAAAATCAACAGTTATATTTTTTAAGTTGTTTTTATCACAACCCACTAATCTCAAAGATCGTTTACCGCTAAGTCTTCTTTCAGAAGGAGTAGGAATAGACAGTCGCCCACTTAAATATGCACCTGTCAAAGACTCACTAGAAGATAATAAATTTTCGACCGATCCTTCAGACACTATTTTCCCGCCATGAATGCCAGCACCTGGGCCGATATCAACAAGATAATCTGCATCTCTAATAGTTTCTTCATCATGTTCAACGACAATCAATGTATTTCCTAGATCTCTAAGCCTCTTTAAAGTAGTCAATAATCGTTCATTATCTCTTTGATGTAAGCCTATGCTCGGTTCATCTAAAACATATAAAACACCTGTTAAACCAGCTCCTATTTGCGTAGCTAAGCGTATTCTTTGCGCTTCCCCACCAGACAATGTCATCGCAGGTCTATCTAACGTCAGATAGTCCAAACCAACATCTAATAAGAAACGAAGGCGTAAACATATTTCTTTTAAAACTAAATCACCAATTTGTATTTGTCGTGAGTTAAGCAAGGGTGGCTTACCCTTCGCTATACCTACACCCATTAATTTCTCTATGCATTCAAGAGTTTCAGCAACACTAATAGAAGTTAAGTCTGTAATGTTATAAGGTCCTATTTTGACCGCAAGAGCTTCTGGGCGCAATCTTTTTCCTGCGCATGTGTCGCAAGGAACTAATTCTAAGTATTTTTCTAACTTCTGACGTGCTGACTCTCCATTTGAGTCATTCAATTGTCTTTCTAAAATAGGAAGTATTCCCTCAAAAGGCCTTGTATAAGAGGCATTCTTTCGATATCGACTATCTGTTTGAATTAAAATTGACTCTTCACTCCCATTTAATAAGATGTTTTGCTGTACATCTGTTAACTCTTGCCATGGAGTCTTAATTTCGAAGCCAAAAGCTTGGCCTACAGAGAATAATAAAGAAAAATAATACGAGTTTTCCTTATCACTCCAAGGCGCAACAGCGGCATACACTGGCAAAGATGGTTCTGGAATAATTCTTTCTTTTGTGAACTTCCTTAGATGACCAATTCCATGACAATCAGGACACGCTCCATAAGGACTATTAAAAGAAAATAATCTTGGAGAAAGTTCTTCCATAACTGCCCCATGAACAGGGCAAGCAAAGTTTTCTGAATACAATCTTTCTCTTTCCACACCATCTGGGAGACTTTCAGTCCCTTTAGGGACAACCTCGACCAAAGCCAATCCATCACCTCGCTTTAAAGCCGTGCGCAAAGAATCTGTCAAACGTTCTTGAATTCCTTCTCGAGAAACCAAGCGATCGACTACAACCTCAATCGAGTGAGATTGATTTTTATCCAATTCAATATTGTCTGATAAATCACGAACCTCTTGATTAATTCTTACTCGTGCAAAACCCTCTGAAACCAATCCTCCTAATAATTTTGCATGAGTACCTTTCTTACCGCGCACAACAGGCGCAAGTAGTTGATATCTAGAGCCCTCTGGAAGAGTCAAAATTTGATCAACCATCTCATCAATGGTTTGTGGTCTGATCGAACGTTCACATTGAGGACAATGTGGTTCTCCTGCTCTACCAAAAAGAAGTCGAAGATAATCTTGAATTTCAGTGACAGTGCCAACAGTTGAGCGAGGATTATGACTTGTGGACTTCTGGTCAATTGAAATTGCGGGGGATAGTCCTTCAATTGAATCAACATCAGGCTTATCAACCTGACCTAAAAATTGTCTGGCATAAGCAGAAAGACTTTCAACATAACGTCGTTGTCCTTCAGCAAATATCGTGTCAAAAGCTAGAGAGCTCTTGCCACTTCCACTTACACCAGTAAAAACAATTAATTTATTCCGAGGTATGGTCAGATCAATGTTTTTAAGATTGTGTTGGCGAGCACCACGTACCTTAATTAGGTCATCAATAGATTTAGAAACCATATTTAAAGAGCCCCTCAATGCAGATGAGTATGACTAAATGGGGCGAATTATAGAAACAAAGATAGTCAAAAATCATCAAACTTACGCCGCTTGCTGATCCAAAAGACTTGCAGCGTAGGCATTTGCTTCCTTAATCTCACCCCCTGCCAACTCTGCCAATTCTTTTTGCCTGTCTTGAAAGGCTGGTAAATGCTTAACAGTTGAATGAGTCATGCCTTCTCGAACTGACTTGGTAACAGAAAAATGGTGGTGAGCAGCTGCAGCGACTAATGGTTGATGCGTAATACAAAAAACCTGCTTATTAACAGCTAACTCTTTTAAGACATTTGCTATTGCTCCACTAATGCGGCCACTAACACCAGCATCAATTTCATCAAAAAGCAATGTACTAGAACCATCCACTTGCGAAAGAATTGTTTTTAAAGCCAAAAGGAAACGAGACATTTCCCCTCCAGAAGCAACCTCAGAAAGAGGTGCCAAGGCTTGCCCAGGGTTAGCAGAAAAGAGAAATTGAACAGTATCAACCCCCTTCTCACAAGCTTCTATTTGATTTACTTGAACCTTAAACCTTACATTAAGAAGACCTAATGGCTTTAAATATGTGATTAATTTAGCTTCTAATTTTCGAGCAATTTCTTTACGATATTTGCTTAATTTTAAATTAATTAAGTCTCGATCTTTTCTTCTTGAAATTTCTTTAGATTCTAAATCTGCAATAAGTTCTTGTCCGGTAATAAGATTCATTGAAGATCTAATTTCTTCTCTTTTTTCTAGCAATTCCGGCAATGTCAATTCATACCGACGCTGTAGCTTAGAAAGCAATATAATTCGTTCTTGAATGTCATTTAGCCTTTCTGGATTACTATCTAATGACGAAGCATAATCAAACAAAAGAGATATTAACTGATCAAATCCTTGTTGCAATTCGTACATTTTTTCTAGCAAAGGGTCTAAAGATGAATCCAAAGAATTCATTTCCTTAAGCTCTTGCATACAACATCCTAAATGCTCCAAAAGAGTTGGAACCTCATTGGTACCTTCATGGAGACGATTAAAAATGTTTGACAAACCTTCTTGCATACGAACTCCATTGACTAGTCTTGCTTCTTCATTTTTTAAATTTTGATCTTCCAAAGGATCATCCAAATTTGCGGATTCTAAATCTTGAAAACATTCTTCTAAAAACTGATGTTTTCTTTTGGTTTCTTCATAAGATTTTTGAGCATTTTTTAATTCGAGAAAAGCCTTTTGCCAAGATTCCCAATTCTTTTTTACAACGCCAGCCAAGTCTTGTAATTCTAATGATCCATATCGGTCTAACAATTGCAATTGCTGCGAAGATGAAGCTAATTCAGTTATTTGTCCTTGAACAGTCATATCAATCAACAAAGGTCGTAAGGAAAAAATTTGATTTTTATTGACTACTGATCCATTAATTCTGCATCGATTAATTAATCGTCCTTCTTTAAGGCGCCATTCACGACAAATCAAAATTTCATTCCCTTCAATGTCAAACGATTCTTTTTCCATCCAAACTTTTAACGCTGAGTTTAATAAAAAACTTGCTTCAATCAGGCAGTTATTTTGTCCAGAACGCAATAATCGAGCTCCAGAAAGGGACTGAGTGCCTCCTAACAAAGCATCAAGGGCATCCAACAAAATGGATTTACCGGCTCCAGTTTCACCGGTAAGAACTGTAAAGCCCGAATCAAAAGCCAATTCCAGGCTTTCAATAAGAGCAATGTTCCGAAGTCGCAAACCTACAAGCAAAACACGCGGAGGTAACCAAATCGACGGTAGCGGGACTTAGGCTGGTTTAGAAGGGGTAAGTAATTGTCAGCCATGAACTTATGGCAGAAGAACTAGGTGATTTCATCGAAGCGGCTGGTCTGCTCGAATATGATCCAAAAGCTATACGAAAAATTTATAGTGGAAATCCATTCCGCTTATTAAAACGCTTTTGGCAAACATTAATACCAATTGGATTGTTCCTACTCTCTGTACTAACAGATAAAGTCTTAGGCCTTCTAGAAAATAAACAAAGGGCAGGCCTTAGATCAAAACAATTCACAGAGCTACTAGTTCAACTCGGACCAGCATTTATTAAAGCTGGGCAAGCATTGTCAACACGGCCAGACATTGTTCCTCCAATTCTTTTAGAAAACCTTTCTGACCTACAAGATCAACTGCCAGGCTTTGACAGTGATCTTGCTATGGCATGTGTTGAAGAAGATTTAAAAAAACCAATAGAAGAGATTTTTGAAAGTTTAGAAAAGGAGCCAATATCCGCAGCATCGTTAGGTCAAGTCCATAGAGGAGTACTAAAAGGTGGTCAAGAAGTGGCGGTCAAAATACAAAGGCCGGGATTAAGAGAGCAGATAACACTAGATTTATACATAGTGAGAAACATTGCCGTTTGGACAAATAAGTACATTAAGCTAATAAGAAGTGATCTAGTAGCTCTAATAGATGAACTAGGGAAAAGGATTTTTGAAGAAATGGATTACTTAAACGAAGCTAAAAATGCCGAAAAATTTATGAATCTGCATTCACATAATAAGAATATTAAAGTTCCTAAAATATATAAAGAAGCAACTAGCAGAAGAGTTTTAACCATGGAATGGATAGATGGAGTGAAATTAACAAACATAAAAGCGGTAAAAGCTTTAGGGATAAACCCAGATGAAATGATTGAAATTGGCGTTAGTTGTAGCCTTCAACAATTATTAGAGCATGGATTCTTTCATGCAGATCCTCATCCAGGAAATCTATTAGCTCTAAATGATGGAAGGCTTTGTTATTTAGACTTTGGGATGATGAGCGATGTTTCTAAAGAAGCTCGTAATGGATTGATTCAAGCAGTAGTTCATCTCGTTAATGAAAGTTATGAGAAGTTATCGGAAGATTTTGTTGAGTTAGGATTCTTAGCTAAAAATGTAGATCTAAAACCTATCGTTCCTGCCTTTGAAGGTGTCTTTACAACAGCGTTGGAAAAAGGTGTTAGCAAATTAGATTTTAAAACTGTAACAGATGATTTATCTGGTGTAATGTATAAATTTCCATTTAAAGTTCCACCATATTATGCATTAATTATTAGATCATTAATTACATTAGAAGGTATTGCATTAAGTGTTGATCCTAACTTTAAGATTCTTGGAGCATCTTACCCTTATTTTGCTAGACGACTAATGGAAGATCCTGATCCAAAGCTGAGAAACAGTCTGAAAGAAATGATCTTCGATGGAAATGTTTTTTTATGGGGTCGATTAGAAGGTCTAATTACGAGTGCTGGAAGTCAAAAAGAGCTTGATTTGGATAAACTTTTAGATCAAATCCTTGACTTCTTGTTTTCTAAGAATGGAGGTTTTTTAAGAGATCAATTAGTTGAGGCTATTGTGGAAAAGATGGACTCAGTAGGATTGAAAACGATAGGAAGTTTAAACCAAAAGCTACCAAAAAATTTGCGTTCAAAAAGACTCCAATCCAGATTTGAACAACTGAACTCTGAGAATTCATCTCTACTTGACTTAGAGCCGATCAAAGAAGTTATAAAAATTGTTAGACAATTACCAGGCTTCAAGATGGAAATGGTTATAAAACGCTTACCCAGGCTTATCAAAGAAAGAGATGCTCGAAAAATGAGCTTCAAAGTCGCTCAAAGAGTGACTGAAAAAGGTATTGTAAGACTAGTAAAAGTTGCAGCAGGAGTCACTGAATAAAAAATGAAGTTAAAAAAGATGAGGCAAAGTAACATTCCCTATCTTTTAGGATTGATTTATCTTTTTAATTTGCCTTCTGTAAATAGTGCTGAGCAAATATCATTTGTTAGTGGTATTTTTAATAGAACAATTCCAATAGAATATTTAGACCATCTAGCAAAAACAGGGGAAACCAAAGGCTCTTTAGAAAATATAATTAGTCTAAGCAACCAAGATCCAGAAAAACTAGCATCACTATTAAATCAAAGCGTCGACTTACCTTTAGTAACAACTAGTAAATTAATGTATAGCAAAATTGGTGACGTAATTATTAAAAGAGTTGCAAAGATTATATACCCAATAAGAATACATGATATTTCAATAACTGTTCCAGCAATAAGAGCTGGAGTTACAAATGGAATAGTGGTCGGCAATGGAAAGCTAACATTAATTCAATTCTTAAAGTCATACCCAAATAAAATAATGGCAATAAATATGCCTGCTTTAAATCAAGTAATAGACAAAGTGGACTCTATGTCTGATTTGGTCAAATTTTTCTCAGACTCCCCCTTAGAAAAATTACAAAAAGGAAGTGCAGAGGATTAGATTGAGAATGTTGATGGTTTAAGCAGGTGTCACTAATCAAAAAGCTAGGTATTTCTATAAAAAGGAAGCCAATAAAACGTGAATGGTTAGGGTTGATTGAAGAATATAGAAACTGGCTTCCAGTAAGCGAACAAACTCCAATCATTACCCTTCAAGAAGGTGGTACTCCGCTAATACCACTGGAATCAATCAATCAGTTAATTGGTAAAGGGGTAAAGGTATATGCGAAATATGACGGACTAAATCCGACTGGGTCTTTCAAAGATAGAGGAATGACTATGGCTATAAGCAAAGCGAAAGAAGCCGGTTGCGAAGCTGTTATTTGTGCAAGTACTGGCAATACCTCTGCTTCCGCTGCAGCGTATGCAAGAAGAGCTGGAATGCGAGCTTTCGTTTTGATTCCAGATGGATACGTAGCACAAGGTAAGTTGGCACAAGCTTTGGTTTATGGAGCTGAAGTTATCGCAATAAATGGAAACTTTGATCTTGCATTAGATATTGTTCGTGAACTATCAGAGAAATATCCAATTACTCTTGTAAATTCTGTAAATCCATTTCGTTTACAAGGTCAAAAAACAGCTGCTTTCGAAATAATTGATTTTTTAAATGATGCTCCAGACTGGCTATGTATTCCTATGGGAAATGCTGGAAATATTACTGCTTATTGGATGGGATTTGAAGAATATTTTAAAGAAAACAAATCAACAAAACTTCCAAAAATGATGGGATTTCAAGCTTCTGGATCAGCTCCTTTAGTCTTAGGTAAGATAATTAAAGAGCCAGAAACAATAGCAACTGCAATAAGAATTGGAAATCCAGTCAATAAAGAAAAAGCAATGGAAGTAAAAAAGAAAAGTAATGGTGAATTTATAAGTGTTACGGACAAAGAAATAATAGAGGCATATAAATTGCTAGGAAAGGAAGAAGGTATTTTTTGTGAACCAGCCAGTGCAAGTTCAGTAGCAGGTTTATTAAAATGCAAAGAAAATATACCAGAAAAATCAACGATAGTTTGTGTTTTAACAGGCAACGGTCTTAAAGATCCGGATTGTGCCATTGAAAACAATGATGCTTCCTTTCATTCAAAAGTAGACGCCAATACAACAGAGATCTGTAAAATCATAGGTTTTTAACATCCAATTAAATTTCTGGATGGGGAAAAGACTCAGATTTAGAAAAAAGCATTGGGGAAAACCTACAGAGGTCTGTGGAGTTTTTGGCCTAGTTTCAAGAAGCAAAAATTAGATCGTTTTTTTTAAACAAGGCCAGACAGCTTTTCCACACCATAGAAAACGTAAAAAGATAGTGATATAAAGGGATTACAGTTTTTTCCACTGTTTCCTCAGGCCCTACTACTACTATTTATTTATTCTTATAATTCTTAGATAATAGAAATTTGAAAAAACATGAAAAAAAGACCTCTTATTGAGTTTCTCAAGGTTTTATAAAGACTTGGGATATCTTTTTTCTCTTTTCGTCGTTACATTGACTCGATGAAACTCGTTTGTTCTCAGGCTGAATTCAATTCGGCTTTGCAGCTTGTCAGTAGAGCTGTGGCTTCAAGGCCATCTCACCCGGTGTTAGCGAATGTACTTTTGATCGCTGATGCTGGAACAGGTCGATTGAGTTTGACTGGCTTTGACTTGAATCTTGGAATACAAACTTCTTTTTTAGCATCTGTTGAAGATAGTGGAGCTATTACGCTTCCTGCGAGATTACTTGGAGAAATAGTTTCAAAACTTTCGGTAGATTCTCCAATTACTGTAAGTAGTGACAATGAAAGTCAACAAGTTGAACTTGTTAGTAAGAGTGGTAGTTATCAGATGCGTGGTATGTCATCAGAAGATTTTCCTGATTTACCATTAGTTGAAAGTGGAACATCTTTCAAGATTAATGCTAAAGCTTTAGTACAAACTCTTCGCGCCACTTTATTTGCAAGTAGTACTGATGAAGCAAAGCAGTTATTAACAGGCGTTCATTTATCTTTTGATGCACAAAGTATCAAAGCAGCAGCAACTGATGGTCATCGTTTGGCTGTTTTAGAAATGCAAAATGCTTTAAATTTAGAAAAATCTAATTTTGATGAGAGTTCTGATTATGAAGAATTTGCAGTAACACTTCCTTCTCGATCTTTACGAGAAGTAGAACGGTTAATTTCATCTTGGAAAACAGAAGATATGGTTAGTTTGTTTTGTGATAAAGGTCAAGTTGTCTTTTTGGCGGCTGATCAAATTATTACAAGCAGAACTCTTGAGGGTGTTTATCCAAACTATTCTCAGTTAATTCCTGAGAGTTTTTCTAAAACTTTTAAGATAGACCGAAAATTATTGATTTCAGCTCTTGAGAGAGTTGCTGTTTTAGCAGATCAACATAACAATGTAATTAAACTAGACACCAAAATTGACTCTCAAGTTATAAGCATTACTGCAGACGCACAAGATGTAGGAAGTGGTTCAGAAGTTATACCTGCTACTATTAACTCAGAAGATATCCAAATAGCTTTTAATGTAAGATATCTATTAGAAGGCTTAAAAGTAATTGAATCAGACGAAATTAATTTGTCTTGTAATGCATCTACAACCCCTGCTGTTTTGTCACCAGTTGATGAAAAGACATGTTTTACTTATTTGGTTATGCCTGTTCAAATCAGGTCTGAAAATTGAGTGTCCCAGATCAATTACTTTTAAGCAACCTATTAAAGCATCGAGTTAGATGCAATTTAGGGATTGATCATGGACCGGGGTCTATGCCCTGGATGCATCCTCCAGCTCATAGACTTCTTGGTTGGGTTAGCAAACCATCCTCTTTGAGAATGAATAGAGAAGTTTGGAAGTTAAATCAATTAAGAGGAATTGGCAACCAACAATTATATGTTAAAGGCATCCCTTCAATAACTGACCAATTAACACTTGATAGACTTCCAACTCTTATAGATTCAGATTTATTAAATAACTCAGGTGACAGATTGGGTTCAGTTGTTGATATGCTATTTCAACCAAAAACAGGAAAAATACTTCATTATTTAATTTCCAGAACTGATAAACGTATACCCGGAACTAGTAGATGGAGACTAGAAATACGTCATATAGTTGATCAACAACCAGGAATGGTTTCTACAAATTTAATTTCTCTGGATGATCTACCATTGAGTCGTTCGAGTATTCGCCAAGATTTTTTAAGAAAATCAAGGGATTGGAGAGACCAAATAAATGAAATTAGTAATAAGGCAACAGACCGACTAGAAGGATGGTTAGAAGATCCTCCTTGGGATGATCCTGCTGATCGTTTTTCTTCTGATGAACCATTAGGCCAAAAAGACTCACCAGAGAACTGGTTTGATGAAACAGATGATCAAATTGAAAAAGAGTTTTTAGATTCTCCATTAGATACTAGATATTCATCTAAACGGCCTATTCGGTCGGAAGGCGATAGTGATCCTTGGGTATAATTTATGGAATCATCTAATCCGCAGAATTTTGTGAACCTTACTGATTATGATGTCTCGACCGCTTTATCAGAAGAAGGTTTAACTTCCAATGATTTTGATGAGATTTGCCGAAGATTAAAAAGGTCTCCAAATAGAACAGAACTAGGTATGTTTGGGGTTATGTGGTCTGAACATTGTTGCTATAGAAACTCTAAACCACTCCTTCAAAACTTTCCTGTTTCAGGTCCTCATATCTTAGTAGGACCTGGTGAAAATGCAGGTGTTGTTGACTTAGGTCAAGGCGATAGATTGGCTTTTAAAATAGAAAGTCATAATCATCCTTCAGCATTAGAACCTTTTCAGGGTGCAGCAACAGGTGTAGGTGGAATATTGAGAGATATTTTTACTATGGGAGCTAGGCCAATTGCATTACTTAATGCTTTGCGATTTGGTCCTCTTAATGATCAAAAAAATGTTTCTTTAATGGAAGGTGTTGTATCAGGTATTAGCCATTATGGAAATTGTGTTGGAGTTCCAACTATTGGTGGAGAGGTTTCTTTTGATAGTAGTTATTCCGGTAATCCTTTAGTTAATGCAATGGCTTTGGGTTTAATGGAAACTGATGAAATTGTTTGCTCAGGAGCTACAGGGATAGGTTTTCCTGTTGTTTATGTAGGCAGTACAACCGGTAGAGATGGTATGGGTGGAGCAAGTTTTGCTAGTGCTGAATTAACAAAGACTTCTTTAGATGATCGTCCTGCTGTTCAGGTTGGAGATCCTTTTTTAGAAAAAGGATTGATAGAAGCATGTTTAGAAGCTTTTAAGTCAGGTGAAGTTATTGCAGCACAGGATATGGGTGCAGCTGGTTTAACTTGTAGCTGCTCTGAAATGGCAGCTAAAGGAGGGTTAGGAATTGAATTGGACTTGGATCTTGTGCCAGCTCGTGAAACAGGAATGTCTGCTTATGAATTTTTACTCTCAGAGTCCCAAGAAAGAATGCTTTTCATTGTTAAACCAGGTCATGAAAAACAATTATCAGAAAGATTTATTAAATGGGGCTTAAAAGTTGCAGTTGTTGGTAAGGTTTTAGAGCAAAATGTCGTCAGAGTTTTACATAAAGGACAAATAGCAGCCGAAATTCCTGCTAATGCTTTAGCAGAAAATACCCCTGTAAATAAACATGAATTAACAAAAGATATACCTTCAGACATTTTATCTCATTGGCAATGGAATGAATCTAACTTGCCCTCATTTAGCTTAAACGGAATAAATGCCTTATCTGGTGATAAAGAAGGAACACATTTTTCATGGAATGATGTATTGCTTGAATTATTAGATCATCCAACAATTGCTTCTAAAAGATGGGTTTATCGGCAATATGATTATCAAGTACAAGGAAATACTGTAGTTACACCTGGTTCAGCTGATGCAGCAATTATTAGATTGCGACCTCAAGAAGGTCCTTTGGCTATGAATAGTTCTAATAGAGGCGTTGCAGCAGTAGTTGATTGCCCAAATCGATGGGTTTCTCTCGATCCTGAAAGAGGAGCAATGGCTGCTGTTGTTGAATCTGCGCGCAATCTAAGTTGTGTAGGTGCTAAGCCATTGGCGGTAACCAACAATTTAAACTTTCCCTCTCCAGAAACCCAAATAGGATATTGGCAATTAGCTTTATCTTGTAGGGGCATTTCTGAAGCATGTAAGGCTTTAAATACACCAGTTACGGGAGGTAATGTCTCTTTATATAATGAAACTAGACAAGTAAATGGCAGTTTACAACCAATTCACCCAACTCCAGTAATAGGTATGGTTGGATTAATAACTGATTTAAATAAAATATGCTTGCAAGGTTGGAAACAAGATGGGGATTCAATATGGATGCTTGGTCTTCCTTTTGAGTTGGTTTCTTTAAATGACACCAGGGTCACATTGGCTGCTAGTAGTTACTTAGAAGTAATTCATGGTTTGATTACAGGAAGACCTCCTTTGATAGACTTAGAGTTAGAGAAATTAACCCATTCTTTATTACGAGAAGCTATTTCAAACCAGATAATAAATTCTGCTCATGACATTTCTGATGGAGGTTTTTCTATTGCAATAGCTGAAAGTTGTATCTCTTCAGGTTTAGGAGCATCTTGTTCGGTTCCTTCAAGTAACTCAAGAATTGATCATTTACTTTTTGCTGAAGGTGGTGCTCGTATTATTGTTAGCATTTCTCAGGATAAGGAAATCATATGGAATCAAATATTGATGAAGTATAAAAAATCAAATATTGATTTTGAATTGCCTCAAAAAATAGGGAAGGTAACATCAAAGCCTGAAATGAAGATTGAACAAGATGGTATTAACCTTCTTAATCTGCCCATTTCTCAAATTAAAAACAGTTTTGAGCAAGCAATACCTCGTAGAATGGCCTCTGATGAATGAACTAACTTTTGAGATTCAAATCACAAGGCTTCACCATCACATGTATTAAGAGGAGACTTTTCGCATGTGCGGCATAGTAGGCATTGTTTCTTCGGAACAAGTTAATCAGCAGATATACGACAGCCTTCTCTTATTGCAGCACAGAGGTCAAGATTCAACTGGAATTGCCACTATGGAAGATAGTGTCTTTCATTTACGCAAATCTAAAGGACAAGTTCGAGAGGCATACCGAACAAGAGATATGCGTGCTCTTCGAGGATCTATAGGTTTAGGTCATGTTCGATATGCCACAAAGGGTGCGGCTGATCGTGAAGAAGAAGCTCAGCCTTTCTATGTCAATGCACCGTATGGAATTATTTTGGTTCATAATGGAAACCTTACAAATACACAAGAATTAGAAAAACAGCTTTTTAATATTGACCGTAGGCATACAAATTCAACTAGTGATACAGAAATGTTGCTAAATGTGTTAGCAACAGAATTGCAGTCTCAGATTGTTAAAAACGATTTAACCCCTGATGATGTTTTTAGAGCTATTAGGCAAGTTCATCAGAGAGTAGAAGGCTCATATGCTTCTATCGCTTTGATAGCAGGTCACGGAGTATTGGCCTTTAGAGATCCTTTTGGAATAAGACCATTAGTTATCGGAAAAAGAAATAATGGCTCTAAACAGTCAGATTGGATTTTAGCTAGTGAGTCTTTAGTAATTGAAAACAATGATTATGAAATTGTACGTGATGTTGCACCAGGAGAAGCAATATTTATTAGTAGCTCAGGAGAGTTCTTTAGTGAACAATGTTCTTCTAACCCACAACTTTTCCCTTGTTCTTTTGAATATGTTTATCTTGCCAGACCTGACTCGGTAATGAATGGAATATCTGTATATGAAGCAAGGCTTCGTATGGGTGATTTTTTAGCAGAAACAATTAAACGAGAAGTTTCTTTAGGAGATATTGATGTTGTAATGCCTATTCCTGATTCATCTAGACCTGCAGCGATGCAAGTTGCTCGGCAATTAGGGATTGAATATAGGGAAGGGTTTTTTAAAAATCGCTATGTAGGTAGAACTTTTATTATGCCTGGCCAGGCGCAGAGAAAAAGATCTGTTAGGCAAAAATTGAATGCAATGGGAACAGAATTCAAAAATAAAAATGTTTTAATTGTTGATGACTCTATAGTTCGAGGTACTACCTCTAAGCAAATAGTTCAAATGGCAAAGTTTGCTGGAGCTAATAAGGTAACATTTACATCTGCAGCGCCACCTGTTCGTTTTCCTCATGTTTATGGAATAAATATGCCAACTAGAAAAGAGCTAATAGCGCATAATAGAACCACACAAGAAATCGCAAGTAAGTTACTAATTGATAAGTTGATTTACCAAGAAGTTTCTGATCTGGAAAAATCTATTATCGATAACTCTCAGGTAGAGGCATTAGATATGTGCTGTTTTACAGGAGAATATGTAACAAAAATGGTTACATCTGAATATTTAGATTGGGTGGAAGAAGAATATTCATCATGATTCTTCGCTTTCTTCTTTTGTAATAAGTGGAATTATTTCTTTGATTGTTTCGTTTGGCTTTAGTCCTAACGGGTTGAGATCTTTGCTGTCTGTTGTTTCAATATTAAGGTTATGATACTTAATTCTGGCAGTTCTTCCTTCACTACTTATCACTCCACTTAAGCAGTTTCCATTAAAAATATCGACAATTCTATCCTTTCTAGATCTGGTATCATTTAACTCTAGGCAAATATCACCTAAATCTCCTCTTTCGCAAAGCCTTATTTCTTGCATTTTGATCTTTTTAAAACGTCCATACTTTGTTGCTAAGACTATAGAAATGTCTAACTCATTTGGTCTCGACATTGCTCCAATGAGTATCTCTTCAGGCATTGTCCTCATTGTTATTTGCCCCTGTGCCAGTTTTCCCATAACTGGCATTGTTTCATCATTGGTCTTTATTTTTAATACTCTTCCTATATCAGTAAAAATGGCAAGTTCTCCTTCTGGATAGCAAATCACTGCTGATTTGAGCTGTACATCTTCTTTCAACTTCAATATTGTCGCTGCTCTACCGGACATATCAAGAACCTCGTCTATCTTTAGTCTTTTAAATCTTCCATCACTACTCAATAAGCCAAGACTGAGATTCTCATCTTCAGGTAAAGGTAGCAAGGAGATAATTTTTTCACCTTCTAGGCCTGTGGGTAAAAAGTTTTCTAGTAAACCTGGTTGCTGTCCAGCAAATTCCCATTTGATTAAAGCAACTCTTCCTTCTGAAGTTAAAGCCAGTATTTTTGGTTTTGATTCAATAGGAAGAATCAATTTTGCGGGAACGGGCTCATCTCCTAGAGCACAAGTTTCCGTTATGTGCATTCTACTTAAAATACGTGGACTTATAATCTTTACTTGATTGTTGCTTTGAATTAATAGCTTTGCATCGTTTGGCAAAGCTTCTAATGCTTGTTTTCTTTGAAGCTCAGCATTTGGTCTTTGATTGGCAATTTTTTCTGCTAACAAAAGGTCGCCACCTTCTACTAGTTTTGTTCGACGCGGGTTACCAAACTTTCTTTTTAGAACTTTTAGTTCATTAATTAAGGTTTCTAGTAGTTTATTTCTGTTATTTAGGAGATCTTGTAAGTCTTTTTTCTTTTCTTGCAACTCTTTAACTTCTTTGTGGAGACTTTTTTGTTCGAGGCTTGTTAATCGACGTAAGGGCATTGCAAGAACTGCCTCAGCTTGTTTCTCCTTTATCTTTAGATTTATAATTAATTTGTTCTTAGCTTCTGCTACATCTTTTGCAGATTCTATCATTTCAATCACTAATTTTAAATTATTTAATGCACTGATTAAACCTTCTAATATCTCAAGTCTTTCACTGGTCTTTTTTAAATTATGTTTAGTTCTTCTGATGACTGTATTTTCTCGATACTCTATAAAATGATTTAGTAATTCTTTAAGAGCGAGCTGTTTAGGTTGGCCATTCACCAAGGCTAAAAGAATTGCTCCAAAGTTATTTTGAAGAGCTGTTCTTCTTTGAAGGTCTTTTTGAACGACTTCAGGGTTTGCATCTCTTCTAAGCTCTACAATTATTCTCATTCCATCTCTATCGCTTTCATCTCGTATATCCGCTATTCCGCCTATTTTTCCTTCATTTACTAATTCTGCGAGTTTTTCTATCCAGCCAGCTTTACTTAATTGATAAGGTAATTCACTAATTATTAATGCACTTCGTCGATGTTTCCCTTTACCAGGGTGTATCTCCTCAATGTTAGTTACTCCTCTCATTGGAATACTTCCTCGGCCTTTTAAATATGTTTCTCTGACCCCTGTTCCAAGTAAAACTTCACCTCCCGTTGGGAAGTCAGGCCCAGGAATTATTTTAAGTAATTTTTCGTCACTAAGATCTGGTTTTTTTATCAGTGCAATTACTCCTTCAATTATTTCATTAAGATTGTGAGGAGGAATGCTTGTGGCCATGCCTACTGCAATTCCAGAACACCCATTGATTAGAAGAAAAGGAAGCTGTGCAGGAAGAACGGTCGGTTCTTGTTGTGAGCCATCAAAATTAGGAGAGAAATCAACAGTTTCGGACCCTATTTCGTCTAGCATTCCTTCATAAGCAATCGACGCTAAGCGAGTTTCTGTATATCGCATTGCAGCAGCAGGATCATCGTCTACAGATCCAAAATTTCCATGACCGTCGAGAATTGGATATCTACTAGAAAAGTCTTGAACTAATCGAACTAGTGCGTCATATACAGCTTGATCCCCATGTGGGTGATATTTACCGAGGACATCTCCAACGACTCTTGCGCATTTTCTATATGGTCTATCTGGAGTTAGCCCTAATTCATACATTGCAAAAAGAATGCGCCTTTGAACAGGCTTCAGGCCATCTCGAGCATCAGGTAGCGCTCTACCAACGATTACGCTCATTGCGTATTCGAGGTACGAGCGCTGCATCTCTTGATGCAGAGCAATAGGTTGTAGGCGCTCCTCGGCCATCCAGATCAGGGATTAGAGGGCGAACACAGAATTAAGCCTACATAGCAATTTCTATATGACCAGTTTTTTTTATCATCATCCATTTTTAATCAGAGTTTGCAAAAGCTCGTTTGATGTCTGAAAGCAATTCAGCCCGCTTGAAAAGATCTTGAGTGGCCTCCTGAAGCTTGTTACCCCAAAGTTGCTCTGCCTGATGTTTTGAGGATACATAATTTGGATTTTTTGCAAGTGCACTTTTTGCAAGCTTTATAGATTCTTGGTTTTTGGTGTCGATTTTATTTAAAGCAACTGCTAAAGCAAGCATTGGCTCAGCATTTTCTTTGATTGTTAAAACTTTTCTCCAAGTTTTAACAGCTTCCTGAATTTTGTCTATTTCAAATAGAATTAAACCTTGATTGTTAAGGGCTTCCCAAAAATCAGGTTTTATTTGAGTTGCTTTTTTGAATGATTTTAAGGCTAAGCGACTTTTATTTTGCATGATTCTTATATTCCCTAATTGGAAGTATGCCCCTGCATTTTCTGGATCAAGCTTCAGACCCTCTTGGATTATTTTAACTGCTTTATTTGGATTTTTTTGCTGAAGAACGATAGAAGCTTCAGCAAAGAAAAGACTTCCATTACTTGGACTTAATGATTTTGCTTTTTGAATTGAATTTCTTGCATCATCTAATAAATTATTTCTAATCTGAGTTTCGGCAAGAATGGACCATAATCTTTCGTCTTCTGGATTTAATTTAACAGCTAATTTTGCTAGCCTGCTTGCTTCTTTTATTTGTCCAAAATGTATTAGTTGAGCAGCAGTTCTTCCTACACTTAAACTTGTTTTTTTCAGATCCTCTTCCTTGGGCTCATATACATAGGGAATAAAGGATTGTGCAGGAGTTTGAAAAAAAGTAAACGAAGCAATTATCAATATTTGAAAAATGACTTTTGCCTTTTTTTTCAAAATGTAGTGCATACTAATTTTCATTATTTATGATTGTTAATTGCTTCTGCATTGCGTCTCCACATCCAAGGCTTAATTCTTTTGAGTGCTGATCCTTGTAATTTTTTCTTCCATTCCTCATCACTCCATGAAAGAGCTTCTGCTCTGGTTAACTCTAATTTCCATTTGGATGGTTGCATTTCAGGTTCTGAGCTGCTTTCAATTTCGTTGTTCCATGGGCATATTTCTTGGCAAATGTCGCACCCAGCAACCCATGATCCAATGGAATCAACTATTTCATTGGGTAACTTACTACTTCTGTTCTCAATAGTTTGATAAGCAATACATTTTTGTGAACTGACAACAAAGGGTTCGACAATTGCATTAGTTGGACATGCCTCAATGCATGCTTGGCATTGCCCACATCTTGGAGTTGCTGGTTTGTCTGGAGTCAAAGGCTCAGTGCAAAGCAAGTGGCCTAAAAGTATCCAAGACCCTTTTCGTTTATTTAATAGATTGCTGTTTTTTCCTATCCAGCCAATACCTGCTTCTTCTGCCCACACTTTGTCTAGTAATGGTGCTGAATCCACACAAGCTTTCCATCTGCAATTAGGTCTTTGAGTTTCAAGCCATCGCCCTAATTTTTTCAGTTTTTTCTCAATTGTTTTGTGATAGTCCTTTCCCCATGCATATCTTGCAATTGACAATGTTCCTGGGTTTTGTTTGTGACTCGTGTAGTAGTTGAGCCCTACAGCTAAAAGACTTGTTACGCCGTCTAGGAGAGTGTTTATATTTTTCCTTCTGGGTGCCTCCATCCATCCCATGTCAGCTTGATGTTTTGCGTTTAGCCATCTTTGCAAGGCATCAGTCCGGAGCTGAATTCTTTCACTTCCTGGAATTCTTGCAATTCCTACTGGATCAAAACCTAGCTTTGCAGCTTCTAGTTTTAATTCTTTTGATAGTTCATTTTGACTTTTGATCTTCGACATTATTTGTTTATGCCAATTCCTGTTCTATTTTCATCTTGCCTGATTCTTGTTCATGGCTTGATGGTTTTCAGGTATTTTTCACTTTCTACTGCAAATAATCTGTCTTTTTCGATTGGTCAACTCGATAGCTGTACTGACGAGATTTCTTTTGGAAATAAAAATGGTTAAGGTGATCGAATAACCTAAGCAAAAGGCATCAGAAATTTCTTGGTGCAGTCCACTCCCAAAACAGATCTTCCTTTGGCCTCTAGGTTGCAGCAAGATCTCAAGAATGACCTTATAGCAGGTCTTTTGGTTGTTATTCCTTTAGCAACCACAATATGGCTGTCAACAGTAGTCAGCAGATTTGTGCTGGCATTTCTTACTTCGATTCCTAAGCAATTAAATCCTTTTATTACTCTTAACCCTCTGTTGCAGGATTTAATTAACCTTGCCTTAGGACTCACGGTTCCGTTGTTGGCCATTCTTTTGATTGGTTTAATGGCCCGTAATTTTGTAGGTCGCTGGCTTCTTGAATTTGGAGAAGGTACCCTTACACGAATTCCATTAGCAGGATCGGTTTATAAAACGCTTAAACAACTTTTAGAAACATTTTTGCGTGATAACTCTTCAAGATTTCGCAGAGTGGTTTTAGTTGAGTATCCAAGAGAAGGTTTGTTTAGTGTGGGTTTTGTTACTGGTTTGGTAGGCCCTTCTCTTCAAGCTGAGTTGGATGAACAATTGCTTAGTGTTTTTATTCCAACAGCTCCTAACCCTACGACTGGTTGGTATACACTCGTTCCTGAGTCTTCTGTGAAAGATTTGAATATTTCAGTTGAGGATGCTTTTAGGACAATAATTTCAGCAGGCATTGTTAACCCTGATGATCGTGAAGTTCCGGTAAATAGAAGTTTTTCCAGTTTATTTGCGCAATTTAAAGCAACCACTGCTTCATCACCTTCTCCTTAGGGTTAAGTCAACATATTTCTCTTATTGTTTAAATGATTCAGTCCAGATCAATTGCAAGAGAATTGGCTTTGTTGGTTTTAGGGCAGATTCCTGAAAAAGAATCATCTGATCTTCAATCATTAGCTATTGAGACCCTTTTCAATAAAGCATTGGATAGTCTTATGGAATATTGGCGAGAAGGCTTAGATCATTGTGCTCTTGAATTGGAATCAGCCCAACAAAAATTGTTAGACAGTGAACTACAAGATCAAAATTCTTTGTCAAAAGTTCGTAATCATTTAGAACTTGCATTGGTAGATTCGGAAAAGGTTTTGAATGGGCTTTCTGGTCTTTTGGAGTTACCTAAACTATTAGTTGGCAGTGATCAACAAGAAATACGTAGTGGAGCAATGAATAGAATCAAACTTGTTCTTGAAAATCGATTAAATATAGATACTCGCTTGGATCAAGTTATGGAAGGCTGGAGATTGAAACGACTTCCCAGAATCGATAGAGATATTTTAAGAATTGCTGTTGTGGATTTAATGAATTTGAATACTCCAGTTGCTGTGGCTTGCAATGAAGCCGTAAATTTGGCACATAGATATAGTGATGAACAAGGTAGAAAAATGATTAATGGAGTCTTAAGAAGACTGCAAGATTCTTCTATTTGATTTTTCTTAATGGCTTACAATGAACTAACTAGAAAAAATGTTGACGATTCTTCAATTGAGAGTCCTAAAGAAGAGAATATTTTAGTTGACTCTAATAATTCTCAATTATCAAAGGATGATTCATTAGAATGGGCTAAACAAGCTTATGAAAGGCTGAAAAAACAACAGCAAGAAAAGAATAAATTAGAAGAGAAGAAAGTAGCCGAAGAAAATATTCTTATTAATGATCAGAAAGATACTTTAGAGAAAAAGCCTTTAGAAACACCAAAAGATGATTTAGAGAATAATGCATGCGACCAAATCTCAAGTACAACTACAACCAACCTAGAAGCTTCATTGGGAGACTTTGATGAGACTTTTACTTGGTCTGCAGAAGTGCTTGCTGCACAAGGAAGAAAGGCAAAGGAAATTTCTATAGAAGAAATTGATTGGTTGTCTCGATTAAGAAAGGGTTTAGAAAAATCTAGAAAAGGTTTTGTTACTGAGTTATTAGAAAAGTTTGGGGATGATCCTCTTACTCCAGAAGCAATTGACGACCTGGAAACCCTTTTGTTAAGAGCTGACGCAGGCGTTTCAGCTACAGATCAAATACTTAATGCACTACGACTTCGTTTAAATGAAGAAGTATTAGAGGCTAATGAAGGATTGCGCTTTTTAAAAGAACAGCTTTGCAAAGTTATAGATGAACCTATTAAGGCAAGTGGCACAGATTTATTAGTACCAGAACGTGGCAAATTAAATATTTGGCTGCTTGTGGGAGTAAATGGAGTTGGTAAAACTACAACATTAGGTAAGTTAGCCAACCTCGCAACAAGGAGTAGTTATAGAGCTTTAATAGCTGCAGCAGATACTTTTCGAGCGGCTGCTGTTGAGCAAGTAAAGATTTGGGGTAAACGAAGTGGTGTTTCAGTTATTGCGAATGAAACTGCAAACGCAGATCCCGCAGCTGTGGTTTTTGATGCAATTGGAGCGGCTAAATCCAAAGATGTTGATCTTCTTTTAGTTGATACCGCTGGCCGACTTCAAACAAAACATAACTTGATGGAAGAACTTCAAAAGGTAAGGAGAATTATTGATAAGTTAGCTCCTGATGCACAAGTTGAATCTCTTTTGGTTCTTGACTCTAGCCAGGGTCAGAATGGCTTGAGACAGGCTATGGCTTTTGCAAAGTCAGCAAATTTAACTGGTGTTGTTATTACCAAACTTGACGGTTCTTCTCGAGGTGGAGTGGCTTTGGCGGTTTCATCAGAAGCTAATCTCCCTATCCGTTTTATAGGTGCTGGAGAGGGTATTAGAGATTTAAGGCCTTTTAATAGTTTTGAATTTGTTGAAGCTCTTTTGGCTGACAGATGATTTTTGAAAGTGCTTTCTTTTAAAGACTTTGCTACCTTTTAGCCCTTGAGTGGTGATTTAGTGAGCACTAAACCTCCGAGGTCACACCCAACACCAGCCTTTCCTGGTCTGAATCAAGTTCCTTCAGCCTCAGATTCCTTGCGGGAATTATTAGACAGCCTGTCAGCTGAGCAAAGGTCTAATCAGGAATTATTTGTTTCTTTGGGCTTTGCCTTAAGAAGCTTTACAAATTTGCATCGTTTTTTAGAGCTTGTTCCAGTTGTCGCGTCTCGGTTAGTTGGTGTTGAAGGCGCTTTGTTAGTTCCTTTTCAGGCAGATGGTCGTTTGTGGAGGGATCAACTACAAGCTGTCCCGTTTGATCAATTTCAAGAGTTATTGAGACAGCTTGCTTCTCTTGAAGCTGGCATGAGCGAGGGGTTTGGAGCTGATCAAGCGCAATTACTAGCCATCGACCGGTTAGTACAACGACATTTTGCTAAGGCTGGTATTTTTTCAACATCTATAGTTTCTAGAGGTATACAAAGAGGTCGCCTTTATATTTTTAATTTACAAGGATCGCTGGTTTTAAGTGATGTTTATCGTAGACATTTGCAGCTAGTTGCAGACCTTACTGGAGTAGCCATTGAAAATGATTTAATCCTTCAAGAAGTTAGACGCCATGAACGTGTTGATCGTCAATTAAGCATTGGTGGAGAAATTCAGGCTCAATTACTTCCTGACCATTGCCCAGTTATTGAAGGGGTTGAGCTAGCAGCTTGTTGCAGGCCGGCATTTGAGGTTGGTGGAGATTATTACGACTTCATGCCTACTCGTCCAGAATTATTAGGTAAACGCAGAGAGAAGGGTCGGTGGGCTTTAGTGATAGGTGATGTAATGGGTAAAGGAATTCCAGCTGGTCTTTTGATGACCATGCTGCGTGGAATGTTGAGAGCAGAAATTTTGAGCGGCTTGCCACCAGATCGAATACTCCATGATCTCAATCAATTAGCGCATGAAGACTTGGCTCATTCCCATCGCTTCGTGACTTTGTTTTATTCCGAATACGATCCAAAAACACGCCGTTTACGTTATGCGAATGCTGCACATAATCCACCTTTGCTTTGGAGAGCAAATCAACGTTCTGTTTCCCGTCTTGATTCTCCGGGCTTATTAATTGGTTTACAGTCCGAAGCTCAATATGGATGTGGTTCAATCACCCTTGAGCCAGGAGATACTCTTTTGTATTACACCGATGGCGTGACGGAGGCACCTGGAATTGCTGGAGATAGATTTGATGAAATTCGTTTGATTAGAACCCTTGAAGAAACTTGCAAGAGTGGTCTAGGGGCACAAGCAATTTTAGATCACCTTTTTACACGTTTAGACCGTTTTGTCGGTCTTGATCACCAATTGGAGGATGATGCTTCTATGGTCCTTTTGAAGGTTAATGAAGATCTAATTCTTCCTTCTTTTAATGCTTCACCTTCCTGACAAGTAGTTCTCTAGCTGCTTTATTTAGAAAGTAAGTTTATAAATGGAAATTTGACTAAAGCTTGGAGCGATAGGTTTGAAAAAGGGCTAAATCCTTTTATTCAGCGTTTTAATGCTTCGATTGGTTTTGATATCAATCTCTTGCAGGAAGATCTGGATGGTTCTATTGCGCATGCTCGAATGCTTGCGCACTGTCAGATAATTACGGATGCCGAATCTGAGCAAATAGTTGAAGGGTTAGAAAAAATCCGCTCAGAGGCTTCAGATGGATCTTTTAATCCTGGTTTAGATGATGAGGATATTCATTACGCTGTTGAGCGACGTTTAATTTCCCTACTTGGTCCGCTAGGAAAGAAACTTCATACTGGTAGAAGTCGCAATGACCAGGTTGGTACAGATTTGAGGTTGTGGTTAAAGCGTCGAATAGACGAACTAGATATTCAGCTTGAACATTTTCAGGTGTCTTTATTGAAACAAGCTGAAAATCATCTTTATACTCTTATTCCTGGCTATACACATCTTCAAAGAGCTCAACCTCTATCATTAGCTCATCATTTATTGGCTTATATTGAGATGATTCAAAGGGATAGAGAACGTTTAATAGATGTAAGAAAAAGAGTTGATATATCTCCTCTAGGAGCTGCTGCTTTAGCTGGAACTTCTCTCCCTATTGATCGACGTCATACTGCACTTAACTTGGGATTTTCAAAAATATATTCAAATAGTTTAGATGCCGTCGGTGATCGTGATTTTACGGTTGAATTTAGTGCCGCGGCAGCATTAATAATGGTTCATTTGAGTCGATTAGCTGAAGAGGTGA
>QCFX01000017.1 GCA_003280105.1 Prochlorococcus sp. AG-363-N20 | reverse complement strand
ATAAAAGACAAGGTCGTAAGAAAGCAATTCTATTAGGTCTAGAGTTCACAGGACCAAAACTATCTAGTCTTAAAAAGAAATTAGAAGAAATCAGCTATAACCATGCCAAAAACGAAACATCCAACAATGCAAATTACTTGCGCTTCTATTGCTGGAGAGGAGGTATGCGCTCAGCCAGCGTCGGTTGGCTAGCAAATCTTCTTGACTTGAACGCAAGAATTCTTGAAGGTGGATATAAAAGCTATAGAAATTGGGCACTAAGCCAATTTGAAAAAACATGGCCTATTCGACTTCTTGGTGGACGTACAGGAACTGGAAAAACAGACTTACTTATAAACCTTTCCCAAAAAGGAGTACCTGTAATTGATCTAGAAGGAATAGCCAATCACCGAGGAAGTACTTTCGGTGGATTAGGTCTTGCAGCGCAACCAACCTCTGAACAATTTGAGAATCAATTAGCCGAACGCCTAGAAAGTTTTAGAGAGTCTTCCGCTCAAGCAATTTGGATTGAAGCAGAGAGTACAAATTTAGGCCGGAGCAGAAGAGATCTCTGAATTGGGACCAGATGTTATGAGTGCATTTGACCCTGAAGGCGATGATTGGGCTGGGGGCTGGATTTTGCAAGTTCTTAAACGAAATCATTCTGATGCACTTTTTAAGTGGCTTCCTCTGGAAGGAGAAGGTTGGTTCAGTGCAAAGTCAGAGGCTGGAATTGACTATCGATCTTTGCAAAAAGCCCTTTTATCAGAACTTTTTGAAGAAGCTGATCGAATTACAAGCGCATCACTACGTCGGCTGGCAGGACCTGAAGCTGAAGATAGAGGGTATGTTTATTTCAGCGAAGTTCAATCTATTCCTGGTCTGGATTTGACCACGTTGGACAGGCTTTGGAGCGCCTATTCGCAAGGAAGGTTTGGGTTCTCTTGCCAGGCGCGTCTATTGGATTCCCTTGGAGGTCGATATGACCGCTTGTGGACAAGAATTGGCTGGAAGAATGATGGGATATGGACTAGGTATCCAAAGGCCTTTAATTGGTCCTTGGAAGCCCCTGAAGGACACATGCCATTGATTAACCAGTTACGAGGGGTTCGCCTTATGGATGCCATCTTGAATCACCCAGCCCTTGTTTCTAGAAGGGGGGCTAAACCTTTGAAGTAATGGAGATGCTTTTTTTGATGACTTGGATTCTAAAAATATTTAACTAGAACATGCAGCTATCAATCTTAGTGAAAGCTGTTAGTTATTTACGAGCACTAATTTTTTTTAGTGGTAGAAAGAAATTTTCTTGGGCAGATTTTATTTTCCCATCATCTCTGCAAATTTCATCATTTCTGGAACTTCTTCTTGAGCCTGTTGAAGATATTGAAGTCATGGAGAAAGTTAAATTAGGATTGCAAGAGGCATTGGTAAATGCCGTCCGACATGGGAATTCAGCTGATCCAAATAAATTGCTTAGAGTTCGCAGAATTTCAACTCCTAATTGGTTTGTTTGGCAGATACAGGATGAAGGAACCGGAATTCCTAATAATGCAAGAATAGCCTCTTTGCCTTCTCGAATTGATTCAAATAATGGAAGAGGGTTGTTTCTGATTCACCATTGTTTTGATGATGTTCGTTGGAGTGGAAAAGGTAATCGCCTTCAATTAGCTATTAGGCGTTAGCTTTAAAACTTTTATTGCAGCCAGGGTCCTTAACGCTTCCTTTTATCCATAGTATTGATTGCTTTGTTAAAGCTTCTACCTCAGAATAATTCTCTCCAATGATTAGTTGAACCAAGGCTCCGGAAAGTAACTCTGCAGCTCTGCGCTCATTGTCAGATTTATATTTGTGCCAGTTCCTTTCATCCAGACTTAGCTCTTTGTGAAGATTAATAGCAAGCTCCTTTTCTTTGTTAGACCACTTTGAATTGTTTTTTGCCATACCATTCGGATTTTAATAAATAAATCTTTAATATATTAGTTAAAGTATGAACCAAAAGATTTTCTTCTTTTAAAATTGATATATAATATTAAATTATACTTGATGTTGTTATTCTTTTTATTTAATTCAAGTTGCGTTTAATTCTCTTTTCTTGCCGACCAAATCTTTGTCATAAAATGTGATTCAGAGTGTATATTCGTGAAGCCACTAGATGAAAGCCTTTCGCTGATATCATCATTTATATAGTCCTTATAATAAGGCTCATGAAAGACTTTTGGGAAGTCTTCTAGAACCTTTGCGAATTGAGGTGAATCTGTTTTCTGTATTGAATCCGCTATTACCAAAATTCCTCCAGGCTCTAAAACTCTTAGGCAATCATCTATCACATTTTGCCGGGCTTTTGGGGGTAATTCGTGGAATAGATAAACACAAGTTAAAGCCTGCATGCTTGAATTTGCAAAAGGCATTTCCTCTGCATTGCCCCGTATTAGTTGTGCTAATTCTGTACTTCCATTGTTAAGGTACTTACTAGCTTGACGTAGATATGAAGCTGAAAGATCTATTCCTAGCAGCTCAACTTTAGGAAGTGCACTTCGAATTTGCTTTAGTGTTCTCCCCGTACCTGTCGCAACATCAAGCACACGTAAGCTTTCTTCTGAACGCCCTTTGAAATGCATAAGGCCTCGCTTGAGAGGTGCAAGAATTCTTCTTCGCATTGAATCTGCGGTTCCGTTAAAGAGAATTTCAACTTGCAGGTCATATAGCTCAGCTGAATGATTGCTTAGATAGCCATCTGTCTGATGATGGAAATTTTGTAAGTAGTAGTCAGGATAAATGTCTGGAACAACTCTTTCAGGTATGTCTCTAGTGTTTCGCTTCTTTCTTCTTTCCCAAGTAGATGGGAGGTCTAGCCAAATTAAAGGATATTTTGCTGCCCATTCCAGCCATGGGGCTTCGAAGAGTTGAGCCTTTGGGTAAATGCCCTGCTCTGCTTCGCTCCAATCCAACTGCTCTAATGCTGCCATTGATCTTCGAAGTTGAAGAATTAATTCCCTCGTAAGGGGTTTTGTATTGGGCATGGCTTCAGGCGCCACTAACTCCATTAGTTTCGAACTAAGTTCTTTATGAGCTAGTCCAGCAAGGCTTTTGCCTTGTTGGAGAGTCTGGTAGGCAAATTTAGCCAGATTGGGCGAAGCCATGAAATGGTATTGAGCTTGCTTATCTAATTAGGGTTTAATCTTAGGTTGATCCTGGGCTAGTCCAATTTTTGGCAATATTTTCTTATTTATTTATTTAAGATTCACTTTTCAACGCAATAAGCCCTAGGGAGTTCAAGAAGAACATTCCTTATCTCTTCCCAGTTATAATAAGGCTCTATTTTTTTAAGATTAGAAATATTTAACTTAATTATTTTGGCTGCTGTTTTTGCTTCTATGCATGCTTTAGGCATATTTTCATCTCTTAAATAGTCTTCTATTTGCTCAAGATGTTTATCTACCGTTTTTAACGGCCCGTAATTCATTTCTGAAGCAAAAGCGTTTAAACTTAGCAGTTTTATGCCAATTAGGATGGGAAATAACAAGAATTTATTTAAGAGCATTTCCGCTTTTATCCTTGTACTGTTGAAGTTCGAATGGATAGTTCAAGCTTGCTCTTATTATCCTTCATTATGACATTAGGCATTTGACTTTATAAGAAAAGATTCAAAGCAGAAATTATCTTTGAATCTTTTCTTAATTACAAATCGGGTTATTTTAAGCGTCGTAATACATAACAAACTCATGTGGGTGAGGTCTTTGTCTTAATTGCTGAACTTCCTCATACTTAATATCTATCCAGTTGTTTATAAAGTCTTCTGTAAACACTCCACCCTCAGTGAGATATTGCTTGTCTGCTGCTAGAGCTTCAAGTGCACCATTGAGTGAAGATGGAACAGTTGCGATACTTGCAAGTTCATCTTCTGGAAGTTCAAATAAATCAACGTCAACCCCGTCTCCTGGATCGATTTGATTTTTTATTCCATCTATGCCAGCCATCATCATTGCGCTAAAAGCTAAATAAGGATTTGCCATGGCATCTCCTGGACGAAATTCAAAACGCTTTGCTTTTGGACTTGGGCCTGTAAGAGGAATTCGAACTGCTGCCGATCTATTTCCTTGAGAGTAGACGAGATTTACAGGTGCCTCAAAACCAGGAACTAAACGCTTATAACTATTTGTGGTTGGGTTTGTGAATGCTAAGAATGAAGGCGCATGCTTAAGGATTCCTCCGATATACCATCTGGCTGTTTGAGAAAGATTTGCATAAGTTCCTTCTCCAAAGAAGAGGGGCTGCCCTCCTTTCCATAGGCTTTGGTGAACATGCATACCAGTTCCATTGTCATTAAAAACAGGCTTTGGCATGAAAGTGGCTGTTTTCCCATATTTCTTTGCGACATTTCGTACTACATATTTGTAAGTCATTACGTTGTCAGCCGCATTTATTAGCTCAGCAAACTTCATCCCAAGCTCATGTTGTCCAGCTCCAGCAACTTCATGGTGATGTTTTTCTATAGGAATACCAAGTTGCCCCATTTGAAGAAGCATTTCAGATCTGATATCTTGCGCGGTGTCGTTAGGGGCTACGGGGAAATAACCTTCTTTTATCTGGATTTTGTAGGCAAGGTTGCCACCTTCTTCAATTCGTCCTGTATTCCAAGGTGCCTCTATGGTGTCAACACTATAAAAACAACCACCCTCACTTGAGTTATAGCGAACATCGTCAAATAGGAAAAATTCAGGTTCAGCTCCAAAAAAGGCTGTATCTGCAAGCCCAGTGCTTTCTAGGTATTTAAGGGCTTTTTGAGCAAGAGCTCTTGGACATCTTGAGTAAGGCTCTCCACTTCTAGGCTCCTGGATTGAACAAATTAAGCTAAGAGTCTTGTGACGGTAAAAAGGGTCTATCCATGCGGTGTTGGAATCAGGCACCATGGCCATATCTGATTCGTTGATTGCTTTCCAGCCACGAATAGATGAGCCATCAAAGGCAAGGCCAGAAGTAAATGCATCCTCGTCAACCATGTCTGAGGTGACAGTCAGATGCTGCCATTTGCCATGAAGGTCAGTGAATTTCAGGTCAATTAGCTCGATGTTCTGATCCTTTATTTGGCGAAGGACCTCTTGAGGTGATTTGCCCATGACTATTTAGAGCTCTCTATGCAACGAAAAACCTTTCGACGCTAGAGAGCGGAGCAGACTCGTTTTGTATCAATAAGTACTTTTCAAATTAATTCTCTCTAAAAACTTGTTTTGTATCAAGAGGAACCTTTTTGCTTGTATTGCTTACTTTTTTCAACTTCTCCCGAAGAAATTTCAAGGTGTCAATGACCGGAAAATTGCTTTTTAGCTGTAATAAGGCATTGCAATCTTTCAATTATCTTCCGCGGCTTAAAGCATGGCTGTTTAGGCTCAGTCTTAATTAACCTCTTTTCAGGGCCTTGGCGACAACGCAAACATTTCCCCCTGTTGATCAGCGCCATCAGAAACCATTGGGCTCTATTGAGGTGCCTCCTAGGATCTTGCTGGGTCCAGGGCCTTCAAACGCTCACCCTGATGTCCTAAAGGCACTTTCGCTTCCTCCTGTGGGTCACTTAGATCCTTTTTATGTGGATTTAATGAGTGAGGTGCAGGAGTTGCTTCGCTACGCCTGGCAGACCGATAACCGCTTAACTCTTCCGATGAGTGGAACCGGAAGTGCAGCAATGGAAGCAACACTTGCCAATTCTGTTGAACCAGGGGACAAAGTTTTGGTTGCTATCAAAGGATATTTTGGATATCGATTGGCGGATATGGCTGATAGGTATAGAGCAGAAGTAGTGACAATAGAGAAAGATTGGGGACAAGCTTTTTCGTTAAAAGAGCTTGAAGCTGCCTTAAGCAAATACAAGCCAGCCATTTTAGCGATGGTTCATGCTGAGACTTCTACTGGGGTCTGTCAGCCGATGGAAGGGGTTGGAGAGCTATGTAAAAAATACGATTGCTTGTTGTTGCTAGATACTGTTACCTCACTTGGCGGAGTCCCTCTTTTCTTGGACGCTTGGGGAGTAGATCTTGCATATAGTTGTAGCCAAAAGGGATTAAGTTGTCCTCCAGGACTTGGTCCTTTTACGATGAGTCCTAGAGCTGAAGCCAAGCTAAATAAACGTGCCGGTAAGGTTAATAATTGGTATCTAGATGTTTCTTTATTAAATAAATATTGGGGTAGTGATCGTGTTTATCATCACACTGCCCCAGTTAATATGAATTTTGGAATGAGAGAAGCTCTTCGTCTATTGGCAGATGAAGGCTTAGAAAATTCTTGGGAAAGGCACAAAAAGAATGCTGAAAGATTATGGTCTGGACTTGAAGGTATTGGTTTAGAACTTCATGTAGAAAAGGATTTGCGTTTGCCTACTCTTACAACAGTACGAATTCCCGAAGGAATTGATGGAAAAGCTTTTACTCTTCATTTACTCAAGAATCATGGAATAGAAATAGGTGGTGGATTAGGAACTCTTGCCGGCAAGGTTTGGAGGATTGGACTGATGGGCTATAACTCAACCTCAGAAAATGTCGACCTAATTCTTAACTTATTAGATAAAGAATTGCCTCGCTTTAGAGATAATTCCGCCTGTGCTGCCTAAACCATTCTTCAATTTGTTTACTTGCAGCATCTTTCTTTATTCCACTTACAACTATCATTTTGTGATGAGCACATTGTTGCTCAGACAGATTTATTGATCCACCCAATGCGCCTCTTTTTAAGTCACTAGCACCAAAGATTATTTGTCCCATTCTTGCTTGAATAAGTGCTCCCGCACACATCGGACAAGGTTCTAAGGTGACGATCATCGTGCATTCGTTAAAACGCCAATCTCCTTTGATTAAGGCAGCTTGTTTAAGGGCAATAATCTCAGCATGACCTAGAGGGTCTCTATCTCTTTCTCGCCTATTGCTTCCATGACCAATGCAATGTCCTCTTTCATCAAGTATTACAGCGCTAACAGGAACTTCTCCTGACATCCCAATCCGATTAGCTCTTTCAAGAAGTCTTGACATCCATCTTTCTGAATCGATTTTGCTTATTTGAAGAGGCTTCAAGAATTTTTTTTGATTAGTCCTTATCAAAGAATGCCATCAGGGGGGAGAATGAGTGTTGATTTCAGATATCTCTTGGCTGGCAAAAAATACTTAAGGCCAGCTCCTTCGTTGGATCTGTTCGCATCGCCGGATCATTTAGATCCAGACTTGAAGTTATTTCTTGATGAGGCTAGTTCTCGCTTGTGTGCATGGCTTGCAAATGCTGGTCAAAGTGGGCCTTTGCCATCATTAAGCGTTTTGCCTGATGTTTCACCATCTATAGAAGGATTGCCGGCGAAGGATTTATTAGATGACTTGCAACTTGTTATGGAGGGCGCTTACCAACCCTCTCACCCAGGAGCTCTTGCTCACCTTGATCCCCCTCCACTTACAGCCTCGATTGTTGCTGATTTGATTTGTGCAGGATTAAATAACAATCTTTTAGCAGAAGAACTTTCTCCTAGTCTTTCGAGATTGGAAAGACAAATATGCAACTGGTTTGCAGAACGTATAGGAATGCCATCTGGTTCTGGTGGGGTTGCGGCTAGCGGAGGAACACTTAGTAATTTAATGGCATTGGTTTTAGCTAGACATAAAGCAGGTCTCCAGAACGACCCAAGTGCTGTCGTATTAGCGAGTCAGGATGCACATGTCTCTTTCGTTAAGGCTGCTCGTGTGATGGGCCTTTCGTCAGATTCTTTTCAAAAGGTAAAAGTAGATAGTAAAGGTCAGATATCAATTAGACATCTTCAGGAGCAATTAACTCAACTTCGCGTTGAGGGTAGAAGATGTTTTGCTGTTGTTGCTACAGCAGGCACGACTATCCGAGGGGCTATAGATCCATTACAAAGACTTCATGAAATTTGCTCTAAGGATGATCTTTGGCTCCATGTAGACGGAGCAATTGGAGGAATATTTTCTTTGTGTAACAGTACAGCTCATTTACTAAAAGGATTGTCAAAAGCAAATTCCATCACGTTAAACCCTCAGAAATTATTAGGAATCGCAAAAACCTCTTCACTATTATTGGTTGCTAATAAAGTTGACTTAATTTCAACTTTCTCAACAGGACTACCCTATATAGAGCCACCCTGGGGTGAAGAAGTTCATGGTGGTGAAATTGGGCTTCAAGGGAGTAGATCCGGTGAAGTGTTAAAGCTTTGGCTAGGGTTAAGACAATTAGGTGAAAAAGGAATTCAAAGTTTGCTCGAGCAAGCCATATATCGCCGTAACTATTTGGAGCAAAAGCTCAACACTTCAAAATTGAATATAAATAGTGGCCCACTCCATTTACTAGCTTGTACCCCTCACAAACTTGATAATCGTGCCTCGGAAAAATGGGCAACTGAAACACGTCGAAAACTTTTAGACAATAAGTTTCTGGTTTCTAGACCTGTTCAAAACGGACGACACTTTTTAAAGATTGTACTGGGGAACCCTCATACACAACTTTCGCATTTAGATCAATTGTCAGTTCTTATGAATCAATCTGTTGAGAGTTGAGTCAATGAACGAATCACCTTTAAGAGGGCGCTGGGTCGCCATACTTACTGGAGCCTTCTCGATTTTTATCGGAGTCATATATTTAGCTTTAATTACTGTTTTGGATGCTCGCGGTCCCATGCTTCCTCCACCCCCCGAGGCCTTGGGCGAGGTGGGAGTTGTCGCTGTGTATTTTTCTGTAGAGGTTCTACTACCTTTTTAATTGCTATTTGAATGAACTTTTGGAGTGAAGACTCGCGTCGATTTAGATCATAGTGATGCTGGACAACTTCTTGCATCCCTCCATCTCCCCAGTCTTGGTTTTGTTTGAAGTAGGTAATGAAACTTGCTCCTGCAACTCTTGTTAGCCATGCTGCTGTAACTGCTTGAATGACTTTCCCTATCAGGAATGTAGGAAGATTTAAGCTCAATGCTGTTCCGATAACGGCCATGCCCCCTTTGACTACGCCTAGCCCTGCGAGGGTCCTCCCTACTGAAACGGCTAATTCCTGAGCTCTATCTTTAGTGACTTGTACGCCATAGATTCGACCCATCTCCATCACCATTTGAGCATTGACGGCTGCAGCGCCAAGAAGGTCGATACCTGGTAATGGTGTCGCAGCAACTACTCCACTGCTAATCCAGCTATAACGATCTACGCATTTTCGGGCAACACTTCTACGCTGATTGTCAAGTAATTGTCTTCCGGTTTCGCCAAGGTTGCGACATTGAAGAAGTATGTTGTCTGAGAGTAGCTCTTCCCCTTCTTCATATAGAACTTTTGCGAGACGCCTTAAAAGTTTGTCTACTTCTGTAGGGGGTTGCCACGGTTTACCTCCTGGGGCTGGAACTGATTGAGGCGCTGCGCTGCTTGGGATAACGTTTTCTGGAGAAATAAGGTCTTTACAATGTCCTCTTAATAATGCCAAGAGACGCCTCTCTTCGTCTTCCCCTCTTAAATCACATTTATTTAGAACAAGTAAAAGTTTTTTTCCTAGATTTGCAAGGCTTTTTATTATCTCTAGTTCAGCGGCACGAAGATCACTATCGACTACAACCAACATAAGATCAGCCCGACTAGCACGTAGACGTGCCTCTTTCTCTCTAGTCCTTCCGTCCTCTCCTCCTTCAAGGATGCCTGGAGTGTCTATTAGTTGAAGTCCTCTTTCCAACCCTTTTAACCTAAGCCGATATCTCTCACTATTTGTTGTCGAACCCATTGGTGCACCAACGACACCAACCATTTCATTGAGCAATGCTCTTATTAGAGAAGTTTTTCCACTTGACCCAGTACCAAACACAACAACAATTAAGTCACCTCTAGCCAGTTCATTCTCAACTCGTTCGCGTTGCTGCCTAAGGCCTTCTTTCGCGACATCGTCTTGTAAACGTTCAATTAGCCGATCGATACTTTCTAAACTTTGTTTTGCAGCTTGACGTCTATTTTGTGGGGGAGTGGCTTGGAAAGTTTGATTTCGCCCACTCGAATCTCGTTTCTTTATGAATTCATGCCACCATGGCCATGCTATTTGGACTAATAATCCAAGGAAGAGAATAGAAGCTAGAAAAAGTACTGGACCTACAAGCCAGTAAGGAAGAAAATACTGTAGAGAGTATCGTAATTCGTTAACTAAGCGGAGCAACGCACCTATTACTCCTCCGATCAAGAGAAGTGCGGCAAAAGCTGCAGAGACAAACAAAAGTAGTCGTTGTTTATTCATCCAGTTAATGACCTTTCCCGTAATGGACCAATCATGATTTCTTTATTAGGTTGAGTGATTTAGTTGGAGTTGTAGGAATTGACGACGGTCACATTGTCTATAATTAAACACAAGACTGCAAGATTGATTGCTATATCTGCAGCATTGAAAATAGGGAAATTGATTGGGATTAATTCAATAAAGTCATTTACATACCCATAACACCAGCGATCAATGCCATTGCCAATGCTTCCTCCTAATAAAAAAGAGACTGCCAATGCTTTCCAAAGAAGTAATTTTTTAACACGGTATATCCAGGTAATCAGGCCTATTGAGACGATAAGACTTAATAATCCAAGAAGAGGTGTTGCGCCTGAGAGCAAACTAAATGCAGCTCCATTGTTTTTAACGAGATGGAATTGAATTAAGCCAGGGATGAAAGGTAAGGAAGACTTGTTACTGAGAATAGCGATTGCCCAATTTTTACTGAGTTGATCGATCAAAACAACGCAGAAGCTAATAAGAAAAATTGAAGGGCGTTTTAGGAGAATTTTCTTCATTCAAAAAGTAGTAGACGTCTCATTGCTAATGACATAACCCCAACTCCTGGACACAGTACTAACTGTGCAGGGAGTGGCGCTAAGGAGTAGCTAGCAATTAATTCTGGAAGTGACTCTGACCACCGCCCCAACGAAGAACCAATGATTAGATTTAGAATGCCACAAAATTGCAATATCAATAGTCCAGCCAATGCAGACAAAGTTAGAGACAAGAAATTATTCATTCCTAGTTGATTTGCTAGGCGACCAGTAAGCCAAGCTGCTGGGATGAAACCTGCCAAGTAGCCGAATTCTGGTCTGACCAGATATTCAAGACTTCCACCATTGTGAAATACAGGGAAATAAAATAAACCAATGGTTAGGTAAGCCACTGCAGATAGAACTCCAGCTCTTGGACCACAAATTAATGCGCTGAGTAGTAGAGCCGGAACTTGCCAGGTGCTTGGCAAACTTATAATTTTGGGGGGATACGAGAGTTCTGGGATGATTATTGCTGATGGAATAAGCGCTCCTACTAGGATCATCATCAGGCCTGCGACCGCTCCACTCCAATTAGCTAATGCCCTCACAGGTGTTGTTCAACTGATCCCATAGTGCATTAATACCGCCTTGCTTAAAAGTTTTTTATGGATTTAACAATCGGGGATAAGGTTCAATTGAAAGCACCACTGCCTTTTCTTAAGACGGCAGAGCCAATGCCAATGCTGCGTCCTCCAGATTTGGTTTCGCCTGAGGAGGTAGGAACAATTGTTGGATTGAAAGGGCTTGATACTGCCATGGTGAGATTTCGTTGTGGGACTTTTTTAATTCCAGTAGATCGTCTCGCAAAGGCTGTCATTGTTGATGATTAAGGCCTTCTTTGTGAAATTTCTAACCAGTGAAAAGTTAATTTTCCCAATTAAGACTCAGCTTATTAATTGTTGCTTCGGGCCCACAAAGGCTAAGTAAAGGGTTCTTGAGGTGAGTAATTGCAGCTTTTTGAAGGTCAACGCTTGTTAGAGATTCCATCTGAAGAAGGCTTTTTTTATCGAAATCATTCTCAAGACCTAGTCCACTCAGTTGTGCGTTTCTTTCAGCATGTTGGGATACTGTTTGCAAGCTATGGGCCATTTGACCTCGAAACTTTGCTTTAGCTAACAGTAAATCCTCTGGGGAAAGAGGGGCTTCGGTAATACTTCCCAAAGCATCATTAAGTAGTTTGATTGTAAGAGAGGCTTTCTCTTCACTTGTCGACGCATGAAGTAGAAATGGTGAAGCCTTTTCCCTGGCTGGATAATGTATCCCTACGTCATAGGCCACTCCGTGCTCTTCTCTTAGTTTTCGGAATAGAAAACTCGACATTCCAGAGCCCAGGTGGCAACTAAGCAGGCGAAGTGCGAGGTCGTCTTTATGGTTATGTGGAATAGTTGGTTGACCAATTAATACCACTACTTGCTCGGTTTCTTGTGGGTGCAGACTTACTTTCGAAGAGTATTTTTCTGATTTGGCATTTTTAGTAGGTCTATCAATAGGCAATGTTTTTTCGTATTGGATTTTCATCAATTCCTTAAAAGGCTCTGATTCGATGATTCGTCTCTGAAGATCTTTAGGAAGATCTCCGGCTATAGATAAAATTTGTTTTGTATATAAAAGGTTTTTTGCTAGAGGCAAAAGCTCTTGCTTTGAAAGCTTTTGCAAATCTTTTGTTACACCTAGTGGGTCGTGTCCATAAGGTCCATCGCCATAGGCTAAAAGCCGCCATCCATCAAAAGCAAGGTGAAAAGGACTTTCCTTTTGTCTTTGAAGTGATTGAAGACTTAATTCACGCTCAATATCTATTTGTTTTGACTCTAAGTGTGGGTTGATTACCATCCAACCAAGAATTGGTAGAAGTGTAAGCGCGTCACTCTTTACACATTTAAGACTGATTAAAAGACCATCTTCATGAATGTCACAACGAAGGCTTGCTCCGGATCCTTCAACTAAATCAGCCAGCTCCTTATTGTTATATGGACCACAACCTCTATTAAGTAAAGAACCTAATAGTTGATGTGCTCCTCTTTGCCCCATTGGATCAGCACTACTACCAGCCTTAATCCAAAACTTAGCAGCTAATATTTCAGGTACTCTATGTTGGGATAAAATAAAATTTAATTGATTCATTGATTTACTTCTTTGGTTTGGCAATTAGGGTGCAACTCTTTTCGGGTTGTAACAAAGAAAAGATTTTATTTTGCAATTGAGATTCTGTCCAATAATTAATATGATTTAGAATATCTAATAATGGTTGTTTTCGACCCCATAGTGTTTGAGAGCCTGCTAGGCCGGCCACTTGACTTGATACCTCCAAGCTGAAATATAGACCATTGCTTATTAAGCGAGAAGCTCTTTCAATTTCTTGCTTTTCTATAGGTATAGCAAGACTTTCAATAAGAGTTTTATGAATTTCTTTCTCAACAACTTCTAAATTATTTTCTGGACAACATGCTTCAAGTAGGACTAGACCACCATTTTCTAAAACGGTAATGTCCATATCTATTGACTCGACAATTTGTAACTCTTCTCTTAATTTTTGAACAAGTCTACTCCTACGACCTTCAGAAAAAATAGAAGTTGCAATATCAGCCCCCATTATTAATAACTGTTCTTTTGCTGCGGGTATGGGCCAAGCCATTAGGAACCTCGCAGATTCAAGTCTTGGGATTTCAATTTCTTTGCGTAGATTTTTAAAAGTTGGAACTTGACTCTTATTTGAACAAGAACCTCCTTTTTGTACTTCTGGAATTCTTGCGAGGAGTCCTTCTTCTATTAAAGATTTAATATCCACTGGAATAACCCCTGCTATTGCCAAACAACAATTTCTACCTGTATATAACCGTTTGTGAAACTCTTTCATTTGACTTGGTTTACTTGCTTTTAGGCTTTCTCTTAGTCCAAGGATTGGTTTTCCGTATGTGTGATCTTTCCAGCAAGTTTCTAAAAGATTTTGGAATACTTGTTCATCTGGTTGGTCTTCATGTTGAGCGATTTCTTCTAATACAACTTCTCGCTCCATTTCGTATTCATCTGCTCGCAATGCTGGCTTGAGTACAAGGTCTAGCAATAGCTCAAGTGCTTGTGGGACTACTTTGGGGGGAACTAAAACGTGGAAATGGACGTCATCAAAACCAGTAGCGGCATTACTGCTGCCCCCTAGTTCTTCAATCTCTCGATCAAATGAACCAGCCTTGGAATTGTTACTTCCTTTGAAAACCATGTGTTCTAGAAAGTGAGCCATCCCTTCCTCTCCAAGCCTTTCATTGGAACTGCCTGCCCTAAACCAAAGATCAAGACAAGTGAGAGGGGCTTCAGGCATTGCTGCCATTACGCATCGGGTACCGTTTTTAAGGGCCCAATAATCAAGCTTGGGTTGTTGAATAGAGATAGTCAGAGGAACCTTTCAAAGTCACATTCTGAACCTTTTTGCTGTTGTGTTGCATTCTTCTCCCAATAGCGAAGATCCTCTTCATCCCTTTTTGGCGTCCATCGCTGATTTGGTTAGACATCGTCGCTCGGAATTGTTGGAGCTCTGCTCTTTGGATATAGATCCTGAATTTGAGGATATTCTTTCTAAATTAGATGGAGATGATTTCTACATACATAATGAAATATTTTTAGCAAGAGGATTTAGAAAGCTTCATTTAGAGATAGCTATCATGGGATCTAACTTGCAGGTTTTTCATTGTGTATTTTTCCCAGAACCTACATTTGAATTGCCGATATTCGGAGTTGATGTTGTCGCTGGTCCATCAGGGATATCAGCTGCAATTATGGATCTCTCGCCAGTAGGAAAAGACTTGCCAAGTAACATCAAGAACATGTTGAAAAAGGTATCTGTTCCGTCTTTTAAACAAGTAAGAGAATTACCAGCTTGGGGAAATATCTTTTCACCTTTTGTTCATTTCATACGACCTGATGGCCAAGAGGAGGAACAACAGTTTCTACAACTTGTTGATGATTATTTGACAATACTTATAACTTCTTCTAAATCAATTAAACCTGACACTCCCACAGACCCCTCTACCATTAGAAGGTATTGCTATCAAGATCGCTATTGCCTTCAACAGAAACGCAACGACAAAACACGGAATGTCTTGGCGAAGGCATTCACTCCCCAATGGGCGGACAGGTATATAGAGAGTCTTCTTTTCGACAGTCCATCAATACCTTGAAAAATAAGAAATTATTATTGCTATTAGTCCCAGGTATTGGGTTCTTATTTCTTTTCTTTCTTTTTGGAGTAGATAAAACATCAAACTCATCAGATCCTCAATCCTTACTGCCTGAGGTAAGACCAGTCGAAGGTGTTGCGGCTTTAGGCCAGTTAACCCCTTCAGGGGAAGTCCGAAAACTTGCTGCTCCAGTAAGTGGGTTTGGCGGCACCCCTAGAATTTCTGAACTGTTGGTATCTGAAGGTGAGATTGTAAGGAGAGGACAGGTTCTTGCGATATTTGATAATCGGCCAAAGTTGCTTGCTGATTTGGATGGAATACGAGCTCGAATAAAGACTTTAGATATAAAGATCAGGATGCAAGAAAGAGAGGTGGAGCGCTACAAAAAAGTTGCACTTGAAGGTGCTGCAGCAATTGTACTTTTAGAAGAAAAAGAAGATGAATTAGTGAAACTTGAGGGAGAGCAAGAGCAAGCTTTTGCAAGTTTAAAAGGTTTACAAGCAGATATAGCAGATAGTGAATTAAAAGCCCCAATTGATGGAGTTGTACTTCGAATTATGTCTCGTGTGGGTGAAAGGCCATCTATAGAAGGAGTTATGGAGGTTGGTGCAACCCACTCTATGGAGGCCTTAATTGAAGTCTATGAATCAGATATTGGAAGAATAAAACTAGGGCAAAGAGTTTCCCTGACAAGTGAAAATGGAGGGTTTCAAGGAACACTTCTTGGCCGAGTAAGTCGAATTAGTCCCCAAGTTAGACAACGTAAAGTCTTATCTACAGACCCTACTGGTGATTCTGATGCAAGGGTGATTGAAGTTCGTGTAATTCTTGAATCAACTTCAGCCGCACTTGTAAAACATTTAACTGGAATGAAAGTAATTGCAAGATTCCAAGCAACGTGAAAAGTAGCTTTTGGAGGGAAAGAAGAATTCCACTTGCATGGTTATTGCTAACCAGAAAACCTTTGCGCTTGTTGGTTGCTCTTGCGGGAATTTGTTTTGCAGGAATTTTGATGTTTATGCAATTGGGTTTTAGAGATGGCTTATTTGATGCAAGTGTGACTGTTCACAAATTATTTGACACAGATCTGGTCTTAATGAGTCCCCGTTCGATGAGCTCTATAGGTATGAGTGGATTCCCGCGCAGAAGACTTATTCAGACAATGGCACATAAAGATGTTGAGGGAATTACTGCGGTTAATTGGAACTTCCTTTTATGGAGAAATCCAGAAACCCTTTCGACAAGATCAATACTTGCTCTTGGATTTGAGCCAAATGATCCTCTTTTGAAAGATCCTGACTTTTCAAAAAAAGCTAAGGCACTCACGATGCGTGGCAGGGTTCTATTTGATGAGTTATCTAGAGATGAGTTTGGTCCAATACCTGAATGGTTTCGCGAGGGGAGAACGATAGAGACGGAAGTCGCAGGGAAAAGAGTTCGTGTGGCTGGCTTGGTCAGTCTTGGCCCATCTTTTGGGGCTGACGGAAATTTGATTACAAGTCGTGAGACGTTTCTTCAACTTTTACCATCCACCCCGGTTGGCAGTATTGAGATAGGTCTTGTGAGACTAAAGAATGGATCGGATTCTTCTCTTGTTGCAAAATCTCTAAGGGCTAGCCTTCCTAATGATGTGATGGTTCTAACACGGCAAGGCTTTATAGATTTTGAGAAAAACTATTGGAAAACTAGTACATCAATTGGATTTATCTTTACGCTTGGCGCGGCGATGGGTTTTGTTGTTGGGAGCGTTATTGTTTACCAAATTCTCTATAGCGATGTAAGTGATCATCTCCCTGAATATGCGACCTTGATGGCAATGGGTTACCGCCTTAAGACTCTTCTCGGGGTTGTTGCTCGTGAAGGAATCCTCCTCGCAGTCATGGGGTATGTACCCGCTTATATAACTGGAAGTGGCCTTTATGCATTGGTTAGAACTTCAACTAAATTGCCGATTGCTATGGACCCTCAAAGAGCAGTTCTTGTTTTTATTTTGATTTTATTTATGTGTATGGGGTCAGCTTTGCTGGCTATGCGGCGTTTAGTAGATGCTGATCCCGCAGAGATCTTTTAATGCCAATTAGATGAGTTTTTCTGTTATGAAAAACAAGACTTATAAAGATGAATCTAAACTGGCTGTTGAGATAGATCAACTTTCTCATTGGTTTGGTAAAGCTTCAACTCGCAGGAAAGTTCTTGATAATATTTCTATGAAGATTTCAACCGGGGAAGTGGTTCTGCTGACAGGCCCTTCAGGTTGTGGAAAAACTACTTTACTTACTCTTATCGGAGCACTTAGGAAGGTAGAAGAAGGGAGCATTTCTGTTTTTGGCCATCAATTAAGAGATTCCTCTAGGAGAACTCGTCAAAAATTGAGACGCCAAATTGGAATGATTTTTCAAGGGCATAATCTTTTGCAATGTCTTACATCTGAACAGAATGTTCAAATGGGCGCAGATTTAATAAAAGGGCTTTCATATCGCTCTCGCAGAGATCAATCTCGTGAATGGCTAAGAGTTGTAGGACTTGAAGATCATATGGTCAAGCTTCCTCATGATCTTTCTGGGGGGCAAAAGCAAAGAGTTGCTATCGCTAGAGCACTTGCAGCTCGACCGAAATTATTGCTTGCGGACGAGCCAACCTCAGCCCTTGATAGTGTCACAGGTAGAGAAGTGGTTGATCTATTAAAGAAATTGGCTTTGAAAAACTCATGCGCAGTATTGATGGTTACTCACGACCCGCGGATTCTCGATGTCGCTGATCGAGTACTACAAATGGAAGATGGAAGGTTGCTAAACTCAACGACATAAGCCTTCTTCATACCTTGAGTTGTTATGATGATTACATGGCAAAACGCAGAAACCTAAAAAAAGAGAAGCAAGAGCGCAATCGCGCTTACGCGAGAAAATTCAAGAAGCGTAAACTTCGAAATGATGGAAGAGGTGAGGGTGCCGGAAATGGTGTCACCGGTACAGCAAATAATGGTGGAGCAGCTGATTGATTAGCTTTAACTGATCTGAATCAACGACAAGAGATTCAGATCATTTTTTTATATAAGCTGTTATATTTTTTTGAGAAATCAGCTTAGAAGATGTTTATAAGCGTTGTTATCCCTACATATAACAGACGTCCAATTCTTGAGAAGTGTCTTTATGCATTAGAAAAGCAATCTCTCACTTCTTTCATTGAAGAATATGAAGTGGTCGTTGTTGACGATGGTTCAACTGATGGAACTCCTTTATGGCTTAAAGAACAGGCAGATACTTTCCCGCACGTGCGATTAGTTGAGCAGGAGCATGGGGGTCCGGCAGAAGGGCGAAATAAAGGCGTCGAAAAAGCCTTAGGAGACGTGATCGTTTTTATCGATAGTGATTTGGTAGTAACAGAAAACTTCCTGAGTTCTCATGCTAAAACTTTGGTGAGATCCTGGAAAGATTTTGGCAACCGTTTTTGTTTTACATATGGATCAGTAATTAATACTGCAAATTTTGATGAACCTACTAGTGAGAAACCCAAATTCCAGGATTTATCTTGGGCTTATTTTGCGACAGGAAATGTAGCAATAGATAAGAAAGTTTTGCAAATGTCTGGTCTTTTTGATATTAGCTTTTGCCTTTATGGATGGGAAGATTTAGAACTCGGTGAAAGACTTCGAAAGATGAATGTAAAATTAGTTCAATGTCCAGAAGCAAGAGGCTATCACTGGCACCCTCTGTTTAACCTTAAACAGATACCTGAACTCATCCGAGTTGAGAAAGAAAGAGCAAAGATGGGACTTGTTTTTTATCGAAAGCACCCAACTTTTCGAGTACGTTTGATTATTCAATATACTTTTCTTCATCGATTGCTGTGGGAGGTTTTATGTCTTGGTGGAATAATCAACGAAAGAAGCCTTAGGCCGTTACTTTCTTTCCTTATTAATAAGGGACGTGCTGGGTTAGCACTTGAGCTTTTGAGATTACCTTTAAACCTTATAGGAGTTAGAGCTTTGTACAAAGAAGCTGATCAGTTGGGCTTGGATCGATAGACGCTTTGATAAATTAGGACCGTACTTTAATTCCGCACACCTGTCCGTTTCGGGTGATGAACTTTTTTGTTCGAGGTTTTAACCTTGGTCAATTGTCATCCCTGGCAGGTGGAGGCGAACCCGAAACCTAAAAATGGCTGTTGTAACTCTCTCCGAGATGATGGAGGCTGGTGCCCACTTTGGTCATCAGACACGAAGATGGAATCCAAAGATGTCGCGATATATATATTGCGCTCGAAATGGGGTCCACATAATTGACTTGGTTAAAACAGCTGTTTGTATGAACAGCGCATATAAATGGATGCGAACAGCTGCTAGGAGTGGCAAAAGATTTTTATTTGTAGGAACAAAGAAACAAGCATCTGAAGTTGTTGCAATGGAAGCGACAAGGTGTGGAGCTTCTTATGTAAACCAACGTTGGTTAGGTGGAATGTTGACAAATTGGACCACGATGAAAGCAAGGATTGATCGCTTGAAAGATTTAGAGCGCATGGAATCTAGTGGTGCTATTGCAATGCGCCCAAAAAAAGAAGCAGCAGTTTTACGCAGAGAGCTAGAGAGATTGCAGAAATATCTCGGCGGTTTAAAAGGGATGAGGAGATTGCCTGATGTAGTTGTCTTGGTTGATCAACGTAGAGAGACAAATGCTGTTTTGGAGGCAAGAAAGTTAGACATTCCTCTTGTTTCTATGCTCGACACAAATTGCGATCCTGATTTATGTGAAGTGCCTATTCCTTGTAATGACGATGCCGTTCGTTCTGTTCAGCTGGTTTTAGGGAGACTGGCTGATGCAATCAATGAAGGCCGACATGGCTCAAATGATCAGAGGGGGGCGGACTCTAACGAAAGTTAGTTGTCTCTCTTTTCAAAAGCCCCCTACTTGCGCGAGTAATGTCGGTGGCATCAAACCTATAAACACTTCATTTAAAAATCCAAATGGCGGACGTTTCAGCCAAAGTCGTTAAAGAACTGCGCGATAAGACTGGCGCAGGGATGATGGACTGCAAAAAAGCTCTCTTAGAAAGCTCGGGTGATATGAACAAGGCGATAGAGTGGTTGCGGCAAAAAGGCATTGCTAGCGCAGAAAAGAAATCAGGGAGAGTTGCTGCCGAAGGATCAATTGGTAGTTATATACATACAGGTTCAAGAGTAGGTGTGTTATTGGAACTTAATTGCGAAACAGATTTTGTTGCACGTGGTGACCTTTTTCAATCCCTTCTTAAAGATGTTGCGATGCAAATCGCAGCGTGCCCAAATATTGAGTATGTCACTACAGAGCAGATTCCTGAGAATATTGTAGAGCAAGAAAAAGCAATAGAAATGGGCCGAGATGATCTAGCAGGAAAACCTGATGAAATCAAAGTGAGAATTGTTGAAGGAAGAATAGGTAAAAGATTGAAAGAACTAGCATTAATGGAACAACCCTTTATAAGAGATAGTTCAATGACAGTGGCAGAGCTTGTCAAGCAAGTGGCTGGTCAGATTGGCGAAAATGTCCAAGTCAGAAGATTTACTCGTTACACTCTTGGAGAAGGAATAGATATTGCTCAAAACGATTTTGCAGCGGAAGTAGCATCTATTTCTGGTGGTTAACCCTAATTCAGAAAATAAAAAGAATATTCCCATAGATTCTGATAATCAATTAGAACTTTTAAGTTTACAATGCAAAAAAATTACACCAGATCTTTATAAGACTTATGCTCTTTACCTGCAGGTACTAAGAGCCTTGATGCTAAGAGCGGTTCGTAAAGCTATTACTAGTCTAATTGTTAATCAAGAAGAAATTGAATTAAAATCCTTCTCTTCAAAAAAGAGAGTATCCTTTGAAGAGAAAATTGACAGTTTGGTTTTGAAGAATAATTCTCTTCTAACGATAGAGCATTTGATAGATCTTTCTCGTCAGTTATCTGAAGAAGATTCAACCAAAAAAACTCGCTCTGAAAATGTACTTCTATCTAACTTGTCATTAAGCAATGAATCAATAAATGATATCTCCTTAAATAAAAATATTGACCTTAGCCTTATTCCTCCTATTGATAATCCATCATTTATAAATGAATGGTTTATATATGATGAGCTAGATGAAAACTTAGAAGAAGAAGAAGAAGAAGAAGAAGAGTTTAAAGATGAATTATCTGAAGACTCATTGAATCGGGATAATTTATCCGGCAATAATATTATTGAAAATCATGCAGATCAAAGCCTCAAAGAAAAAAATGGGTTGGAAGTCTTGAAGTCATTATTTTTACTTGCGGGAGAAGCTATGGAGTCAAAGAGTGAAGAAATTAATTTAGATGATGAGATTTCTACAGACCCATTAGACAAAATCAAGATTAGTAAAGAGGGTGATAATTCTCTTCTGCCAGACTCACCTATTTCCTTGCTTAAATGGACCAATGAATTTGAGAATGCATTAACTATTAGGCTAAGAGACCTATCACATTTATTAAATATTGAATTAATGCGAATGGGTATTGTAAATAGTTTAGTGCCAATCACTCTGCTCGATGCTGTGCTGGCTGGGTTTATTAGTCCTCAACATGCCGAGTCAAACCTTTTAAGATTAAAAGTACCTGGCGATGAGACTATTTTATCAGCGGGAATTGAGATCGATTGTTTATTGATCAGGCCTTCCGAATTAGAATTTGATGATGCCAGGCTTAGGGCTTGTCGGTCACAAATAAGGAAATATCGCAATAAATTACTTAATATGGCTACGAAACAACGCCATTGGCAGAGTCGATCAATCGCCAAAGAGGTAGAACAACAGTGGTGGCAGAATCCTCCAAGAACCTCAACTCAGAACTGAATAATGTAGAACTCTCGCAACTTTTTGATTGGTTGAGAACTCTTCAACAGGCTTTAACCTTAGAAGCTGAGAGTGATTTTAATAATTTATTAGGTCGAGATGAACACTTTAATTCGTTTCTATTTAGACAATTCTCTTGTCCACCCAAGAACTTACATTCACAACAGATAAAAGAATGTTTGTCAAAGTTTTCTCGCTTATATGAAAAATATCCTTCTTTAGATATTAATGCTAGAAAGCGTCTTGTAATAGATTCACGTCAGACACTTCAGAAGTTAAAGAGAGAGTTTAGCCCTCCATTACAAAAGAGTTTGCCTAAGATAAAGTTTAAGAAATATAATCATAAAACAGATTCAGGGGATATAAATTTCGATGATTTAATTTCTGTTTTGAATGGAGTTGGGTCAAAGATTGCAGAGAGATTGTCAGTATTAGGTATCTTTACAATAAGAGATCTATTATTTCATTACCCTAGAGATTATGTGGACTATTCTTCTCTTCGGCACATCAAGCAATTAGAAGTTGGTGAAACAGCTACAATTATTGCATCAGTAAGGAAAAGTAATGCCTTTAATAGTCCGCGGAATAAAAATTTGTCGATTCTTGAGTTGCATTTATTTGACTCAACTGGTCGATTTAAAGTTACTAGGTTCTTTGCTGGGCGTAGATATAGTAATCAAGGGTATTTAAGAGGGCAGGTCTCTCTTTACCCTAAAGGTACAACTGTAGCTGTTAGTGGATTAGTTAAATCTGGTCCCTACGGAAAGTTTTTCCAGGATCCTTTTATAGAGGTTTTGGAAAGTTCTAACTCAACAATTAAATCGAGAAGTATCGGACAACTTCTTCCTGTTTACTCTCTAACGGAAGGTATCTCTGCAGACCGATTTAGGGGCCTTATCGATCTTGCTTTGCCTTTGATAGAGAAGTTTCCCGACCCAATACCTGATTCAATATTAGACAAATTATCATTGCCTAAAAAAAACATTGCTTTAACGGAAATTCATAAACCTCAATCTCAACAGTCATTGAAAGAAGCTAAACGAAGACTTGTATTTGATGAATTTTTTATTTTGCAACTTGGTCTATTACGTAGACGATATGAGTTGTCAAAACGTTCTGCACCTTTATTAAAACTTTGCTGGGAACCTGAAGGCTTGGTTGGAAAGTTCTTGAAATTATTACCCTTCAATCTCACAAATGCTCAAAAAAATGTACTTTCAGAAGTTGAATCAGATTTGGGAAGCAGTGAGCCTATGGCGCGTTTAATTCAAGGAGATGTAGGAAGCGGTAAAACTGTTGTTGCCATAGCAGCTCTTTTGAATGCAGTTCAAGCAGGATGGCAAGGAGCTTTTATGGCTCCCACTGAGGTTTTAGCCGTTCAACATTATCGGACACTTTGCAAATGGCTTTTGCCTCTTCATGTAACAGTTGAGCTCCTAACTGGATCAACTAGGAGTTCTAGACGACGTGAAATTCTAGACAACCTTTCAAATGGCACGTTGAAAATACTTGTTGGTACACATGCGCTTATCGAAGACAAAGTTTCTTTTTGTCGTTTGGGACTCGTAATAGTTGATGAACAGCATCGATTTGGTGTGCATCAGAGGAACCGCTTGTTAAGCAAAGGATTGCAACCACACTTGCTAACAATGACGGCCACTCCAATACCTCGCACCCTTGCTCTTTCTTTGCACGGCGATTTGGATGTAAGCCAGATACATGAATTACCTCCAGGAAGAACACCTATTAAAACCTCTTTAATAGCAAATCATTCGAGAGATAAAGCCTATAACTTGATTAGAGAAGAAGTTTTAAAAGGTCACCAAGCTTATGTTGTTTTGCCTCTTATAGAAGAATCAGAAAAACTTGACTTGCGTTCTGCGGTTGAAGTGCATAAGCATCTTAAAGAGGAGATTTTTTCTGAATTTGAAGTTTCTCTATTACATGGTCGAATGAGTTCTGCGGAGAAAAAGGAGGTAATAGAAAATTTGGTTTTAGGTAAATGCCAAATACTTGTTTCGACTACTGTTGTTGAAGTGGGTGTGGATGTTCCGAACGCCACAGTAATGCTTATTGATCATGCTGATCGCTTCGGCCTTGCTCAGTTGCATCAATTGCGAGGTCGTGTAGGGAGAGGGGCCAAGAATTCTCATTGTTTACTAGTAAATGACAGTAAAAACCCTTTAGCTAAACAACGCTTAGAAGTTCTAGTTAATTCAAATGATGGATTTGAAATTTCCGAAATAGATTTACGGTTCAGGGGACCTGGTCAAATACTCGGGACAAGACAATCAGGCTTGCCGGATTTTGCTTTGGCTAGCTTGGTTGAGGATGCTGACGTTTTAGAGCAAGCTCGTGAGGAAGCAAAATGCTTATTAAAAGTTGACCCTGAGCTAACTAATTACAAAGCTTTAGCGAATATCCTCAATGATCAGTGGAAGAGACTCAGTGATGGCGCACATCTAAATTGAAAGATGCTGTTTTCCACACCCTTAGGACCATTCAGGACTTAACTTAGACAATTCACACCCAACGTGGAGCTGGGCTTTCTCCCTTTTTCTATAGGGTCTAATGACTTAAGTCTATTTGTTTGGTCTGGACCACAAATGGTTTGAAAAAGTACCAATTTGCAAGTGTTTACAAAGAAATATGCTTTTAAATATTCAAAAGAATAATGTCTTCTCCTCCTCTGAACTATCTCTTCCCTTGTGGTTCTCCTTTCATGAGCTACAAATGAAGTTAACACTGCCAACTTTCCCTGTGGAAAAAGCAGTTGTCATTGTGGAAACTTTAGCTTTTAGACTTATTTGTGGAAAGACTTTGGAGCCAAATCCCAATAGAAGAGTGTGGAGAGCCCTTAGTTCAATTAACTTCGGCGATTTTTTGCCTAGAACCTCATCCTTATTTGTCGCTTGGTGCACCATATGAAAAATCAACTGATCCCTGGAGATTGCGAAAGGGAGTTTTTCAAAAACTGTTATTTGCTCAAGCTCATTTGCAAGAACAAAATCCTGAATTGAAATTAGCCATTTTTGATGCGTGGAGACCAATAAAGGTTCAGGCGTTTATGGTTGATAATGAGATTAATAAAATGTGTGCTTTAAGAGGAATAGATCCTAAGGACCCTACAGATTTATCGATGTTGAAAGAAGTTGTTGCAGAGGTAAATCAGTTTTGGGCCGCTCCTAGTTTGAGTGAATTCACGCCTCCTCCACATAGCACTGGTGGGGCTGTTGATTTGACAATTTCAGACTTAAAAGGCCTTCCATTAAATATGGGAAGCAAAATAGATGAGATTGGGTTGGTTTCTCATCCAGATTATTTTTTTGCGTCTTCTAAAACTAATTTTGAGTCCGGCCAATGGCATCAAAGACGAGAATTACTTGCCAACGTAATGCTTAAGTGTGACTTTGTGCAGCATCCTAATGAATGGTGGCACTTCAGTTATGGAGATCAGCTTTGGGCTTGGGAAAGCAATTCCTCTAAAGCAATTTACGGAGCCTGGGGAGGATCAGAAAGCAAATCGAGTACGACTTGATCACCTAATTTTTTGATGTGTTCTCCCAAGCTTGAATTTTTACCAGTTTCTTTCCAGTTGATCAATAATGGCTCAAGAGTACTTTCTAAAGTCTCCAGTGGCATTCTCTGGAGAAATGGCTTTGCTAAATGTTGAAGATTAGGCGTGCCACCTAACCAAAGCTGATACTGGTTTAAACCACTACCTACCAGAGCTAATTCAGCCATGTAAGGTCTTGCGCATCCATTTGGGCAGCCCGTCATCCTGATTAGTATTGGAGTATTAATTTCAAGTTTATTTAACAGGTTTTCGACTCTCTCAAGAACACTAGGAAGCGAGCGCTCTGCTTCAGTTATGGCAAGGCCGCATAATGGAAGTGCAGGACATGCTAAGGCGTGCCTTTCCAGCATTTTGGTCTTTTCAGGCTGGTTTATACCTAAAGTGCATAAATCTCTCTTCACACTTGCTTTCTGATGATTTCCAATATTGCAAAGTAATAGATCTTGGTTGGGTGTTAATCGGATTTCTATTTGATACTTGTTGACTATTCTTCGAAGGCCATTTTTCAACTCACCTTTTATTCTTCCTGATAATAAGGGTATCCCTACAAACCAGAGGCCTTTTGACTGCCTATGCCAACCCAGGTAATCCTCGAGTTTCATCGGAGGTTCTTTGTAAAGAGGCTTAATAAGTTTTGGGAAGTAGTTCTTAGTTAATTCGTTTTTAAACCAATTAATACCCATGTCTTGGATCAGATATTTCATTCGTGCATGACGCCTTGTCTTTCTATCTCCGAAATCACGCTGAAGGGCCAAAATTGATTGAACCAATTCCAAAATATCCTTTGCGTCTACAAAACCAAGGGGGTCAGCAGTACGTGCAAATGTTGTTTCATTGTTATGAGTTCGCCCCATACCTCCTCCGACATAGACATTGCAACCTTTTAGATCGCCATTGGGATTAGTAAAGGCCACTAAGCCAATGTCATGAGTTAAGAGATCTACAGAATTGTCACCTGGGACTGTTACGGCACATTTGAATTTTCTGGGCATATAAGTTGATCCATATAGCGGCTCTTGTTCATCCCCACTAAAAACACCTGTTTGGTTCTGTTTCTTTCTAGCTTCTTTTACTGCTTTTGAAGGCTTTATCTTGTAAGTCAAGTCGCCATCGACCCATAGATCTAAATAGGACTCTTGGGCTGCAAGAGGAGTTAGCAAGTCAGCAATTTCTTTGGCAAGTTTGCGTGTTGCTGGATAGGCACCTTTTTGAAAAGGTGCTGCAGGTGCCATTACATTGCGATTTATATCTCCACATGCAGCAAGAGTTGAGCCCAATGACTTAACGATTGTTTCGATTACCTCTCTAAGATTTTCTTTCCGAATTCCATGCATTTGAAAGGCTTGTCTGGTTGTAGCTCGAAGTGTGCCATTCCCAAGTTGATTAGATAAATCATCTAAAGCTATAAATAAAGGCGCAGGTACTTTCCCTCCAGGACAACGTAGTCTCAGCATCATTTGCCAGTCTTTTGCTGAACCTTTTTGACGATTTTCCCGATTATCCTGTTGATAGCTTCCGTGGAATTTCAGGAGTTGAACAGCATCATTTGAAAAGTGATCGCTTTTGTTCTTCAACTCTGTCGAAAGCGGTTCTAGTAAATACTTGCTGTCAGCTTTAAATTGCTCAAATTTGCTTCGATCTGCTCTATTGGCAATACAAGGAGACAGGCCTGATGAAGCCATTTTCTCTAAATCTCGCTTCTCCCCTTGAATCACGGCGTCATTTTTCTTCTATTGCAGCGTAGCTAAACGGATCCCTTTTTAATGGCACATAGTTCAATAAAGTGTGATATCTCTTCTCCGTATCTTTGTGGCAACTTTTCTGCTTGAGGTCGGGACGGAGGAATTGCCAGCTGATTTCGCTCGTCTCGTTCTTCCTCAACTTGAGAAGAAAGTTCGTAATGACTTTGCTGAAAAGCATTTAAGGCATGGGCTGATTTCGTGTAACAGCACACCTCGGAGGATTGTATTGCGTGTAGAGAATTTAGTTGAAACTACAGAAGTTCTGCAGCAAGAATACAAAGGCCCACCTGCTTCTCAAGCCTTTAAAAATGGTGTTGCAACTCAGGCAGCGAAAGGTTTTGCTAGGAGATTTGGACTTGAACCTGATTCCTTAGAGATCAAAGAGACACATAAGGGAGAATTTGTATTTGCGACCGTTCAAGCTCTTGGAGAGCCTACATACCAAATCTTAAGCGAACTTATCCCCCAATGGATAGGAGGACTGCAAGGACGTCGCTTCATGCGTTGGGGAAGTGGGGAAAAGAGGTTCTCTAGGCCTGTTCGCTGGCTTTTGGCTTTGTTAGACGACTCGTTGATCCCCGTAACTGTTTTAGGCACTGACCCTGTTATTAAGTCTGATTTTTTAAGTAAGGGGCATCGTCTTTATTCGAATGAATTAAAAATCCCTTCAGCTACACAATATTCATCAATTTTGGCTCAAGCAGGTGTACAAATAGAACGTGATGAGCGCTTAAGTTCTATTCGCTCGTTAGTAAATAAAGCTTCTAATGAACTCAACGCCTTTCCTGATGCCTCAGATGAGTTACTAGAAGAATTAACCGATTTGGTTGAGTCTCCCTCTTTGATAGTAGGTGGCTTTGAAGATTCTTATTTGGATCTACCGGCTGAAGTTTTAGGTACTGTGATGAGAATTCATCAAAGATATATACCTCTTTATTTAGAGAACTCAAATTCAGACCCTTTGGCTTTAAATGCGGTAAATATTCTTTCTAGTAAATTCTTATGCATATCAAATGGACTTGTAAGCGCTAAAGATAATATTCGCATAGGTAATGAAAGAGTATTAAAGGCAAGACTTGCAGATGCAGAGTTTTTTGTAAAAACTGATTTGTCTCTAAAAAGCTCTATACGTTGTAATCAACTCAAATCAGTAACTTTTTCTAAAGACTTAGGATCATTATTTGATCGTGTTAGAAGAATTGAATGGCTCGCTGACCTCTTTTCCTCTGAGTTGGGATTGCCGGATAAGGAAAAGAAATATATTTCTAAAGCTGCTTATTACTCTAAAAATGATTTAGTAAGTCAAATGGTTGGCGAGTTCCCAGAGCTGCAGGGGGTAATGGGTGGAAAATATCTTCTAGCTGAAGGAGAACCTAGAGAGGTTGCATTGGCGGTTCTTGAACATTATTTCCCTAGGGGGGCAGGTGATCAACTGCCAGAATCGATTGGTGGGTCTGTTCTTTCTTTGGCTGATAAATTTGAACTCTTATTAAGCATATTTTCAAAAGGGGAAAGGCCTAGTGGCTCGTCAGATCCATATGCGTTACGTAGAGCGGCAAATGGAATTATTCAGATAGCTTGGCATAATAATTGGCATTTAGACCTCAATACATTGTTGTCTAAATCAATCAATCATTGGAAGAAAATTCTTCCTAACTTGGAAATAGATATTTCTTCTTTAATAAATGACTTGTCAGAATTTTTCAGACAAAGGTTAATTAGCTTGCTAGAAGAAGATGGTATTGACATTGACTTGGTTTCTGCAGTTGCTGGTGACAGTATCCCTGCTCAAAGTTTGCTGGAGAACCCTACTGATGCTCGCTTAAGAGCTGATTTGCTAGTAAAAATGCGTAAGAATGGAAAGCTTTTGGCAGTGCAAGCTGTGGTTACAAGAGCAGCTAGATTGGCTGATAAAGGTGATTTACCTAAAACAGTTCTTAGTGCTTCTAATGTGATTAACTCTGAGCTATTTGAAAAAGATAGTGAATTTCAGATGCTTAAGGTTATTACCACTTTAGAGTCAATAACTAATGCATCTATGCCTGATAAGTATCTTTGTCTTGCTGAAGCGCTTGCAGCAGGCTCCCAAGCTTTAGCGTCTTTCTTTGATGGAGAAACTAGTGTAATGGTAATGACTGAAAGACTGGATGTTCGTGTTAACCGATTAAATCTATTAGGGGTTTTAAGAAATCAGGCTCTAGTATTAGCTGATTTCAGTCAAATCAGTGGTTGATTATTTCTTTATAGATTCAGATTTAAGGAATTATTTATTTGTCCCAACTTTTTGACTGCCTACTTTTATCCCTCCTTTGATATTGCCACCAGCTTCTAACATTTCTGTTACTTCTTTATCCTCCCTAACTGCACTTGGGACAGGCTCGTAGGTACTGGCTGGACGGATTAACCCTTTTGCTACTCGATCAATTGTTAGTAGTGTTAATTTGATTTGCTGCCATGGATTCATCGCCACAACTTTCTTGTATAGATAGCTATCAAATGTGAGTCTCTGAACGTCCATGTCGTCGCACATTGCTACAAAAGCTTCTCTTGCTGCATCACTGCGATAAAAAATAAATTGGAGTACTGAGAGAACTGCGTAGGTTGTGCCATATTTGCGATCCCATTTTCTTAGGTATTTTTTTAGATCAGCTTCGCTGGGGACCTTTGCCCCTGATTGACTTGATTCAACAATTTGTTCGGCACACATCCTTCCACTCTTGGCTGCAAAATATATGCCTTCTCCTGAGCTTTTAGTTACATAACCAGCAGCATCTCCTACTAGTGCCATTCGACCCACTACGCGTCGTGGTCTTGGATGCTCAGGTATTGGGTGTGCCTCAACTTTTATTACCTCACCATTGACCAATCTTTTTTTTGCCCGTTCACGCACTCCTTCTTGCAGGCTTTTAATCAAAGCCTGATTTTTTTGCATAGTGCCAGTGCCCACTGCTACATGATCATATTTAGGGAACACCCATCCATAAAAGTCAGGAGAAACATCAGTCCCTACATACATCTCAGCGAGATCTTCGTAATAGCCCATTTCTTTAGAAGGCAACTTGATGCGCTCTTGGAATGCAATCGCAACGTTGTAATCACCAGCATCCATAGCCTTTGCTACTCGACTATTAGCTCCATCAGCACCAATAATTAAATCGACTTCCAATGTTTTAGTTTCGCCAGTTGTGTTCCCATTGGAAAAGTCTGAATAAGTAAGAATGTACGGACCTTCCCTATTAGTTCCAGTATCTATTTTCGTAACTAACCCGTTAATAAGGTTTGCTCCAAGCTCTGCCGCACGATTACGCATAAAGGAATCCATGACCTCTCGCCGGCACATTCCGATGTATTCATTTTTGAGTTCTTTTTCGTAAACATTGTCCAAGCGAATGTCCACCTCTCTATTTGAGGGCGAGATCATTCTCATATTTCTGACTTTCCTGTCAATAATTGAGTCTGGGAGGTCGAACTCTGAAACCATGCAGAGGGGTATTGCTCCTCCACACGGCTTTGCATTATCAAGCTTACGTTCGAAAATCCAGGTTTTAATGCCTGCTTTGGCAAGGATTTCTGCGGCGCAAGAACCACTGGGTCCTCCGCCTATAACTGCTACACGCAACATTTTTGATGAATTCTTTGGAGAATTAATTGAAAACTAACACCGCTATAGGAATAACAGTGGAGACTTTGTCTCTAGCCCGTTACGATCGAAACATCAATGTACTTCAATCACGTGGCTCGGGCCGACTCTGCTCGCAGCAAAATGAGTGATGACATCCCACTAGCTCGCAGATCCAGCCCTTCCAGAAAGGCTAGGACTCGCAAAATCATCTTAATTGCTCTTGCATTAATTACAGCAAGTTGTCTTGTATCAATTTGGTTTACTCGAACAACTTATTTAAAGACATTAAGCACTGCAACGGAATCTTCTTCTGTTGATCAGCGCTTATTAGGCCATTTTCCTTATGAAGAAGCGTCAAAGGCAGATTTAGTAGAAATTTATCCAGGTCTTGAAATACATAAAGAAACATATAAATCTCTAAGAAGAATGCGAGCTAAAGCCTCAGCTGATGGAGTTCGATTAGTGCTTTTGAGTGGTTATAGATCTATTTCACTTCAAAAACAGATTTTTTATGGCAGAAAGTCCGCAAGAAATCAAATTGCAATTGAAAGAGCCAAAGTATCAGCCCCCCCTGGCTATTCAGAGCACAGCACTGGATATGCGATTGACCTTGGAGATGCCGAACGTCGTGAGACTGACTTGGAAGTCGAATTTGAGTCGACCAGGGCTTTTAAATGGCTTCAAGAAAATGCAGCAAAATATCACTTCGTTCTTTCTTTCCCAAGAGGTAATCCCCAAAAAGTTAGCTATGAGCCTTGGCATTGGCGATTTGAAGGAACTGTGGAAGCTTTAGAAGAATTTAAGGCTGCTAACGAATGGCGACGTATTCAAGAATAAAAGTCTTGAAGGGCATCTAATTTTTGATCTGCAGAATTAATTGAATACCTAGTCTTGTCAGATAAATCTTCTATTCCTAGGTGAATTGCCTACTTAGTTTTAAGATTTTTCTCACGCTGAGATAGTCTTTTTCTTTACGCTTTGAGCGTTCATAGCTTTTTTTGTAAGCCAAGAAACCCATGAGTCCCGAGACACAGTTAATCAGAAATATCGCAATCATTGCTCACGTTGATCATGGAAAAACCACTTTGGTAGATGCTCTTTTGTCTCAATCTGGGATTTTTCGAGAGAATGAGCAAGTCCCTTCATGTGTTTTGGACTCAAATGATTTAGAGCGAGAACGAGGGATTACAATTCTCTCGAAAAACACTGCGGTTACTTATAAAGACACCCGGATAAATATTGTTGATACTCCTGGCCATGCTGATTTTGGTGGTGAAGTTGAGAGGGTTCTTGGAATGGTTGATGGATGCTTATTGATTGTTGATGCCAACGAAGGCCCTATGCCTCAAACGCGTTTTGTTCTTAAAAAAGCCTTGGAAAAGGGTCTCAGACCAATTGTGTTTGTTAATAAAATCGACAGGGCACGAGTTGAGCCTGAAACAGCAGTCGACAAAGTCCTTGATCTTTTTCTAGAGCTCGGAGCTGATGATGACCAGTGTGATTTTCCCTATCTATTTGGTAGCGGTTTGGGTGGGTTTGCTAAGGATGATACTAAAGACAAAAGTACAGATATGAGGCCATTGTTTGATGCCATCCTTAGGCATGTTCCACCTCCTGTTGGAGATTTAAATAAGCCTTTACAGCTACAAGTTACAACATTAGACTACTCAGATTTCCTTGGTAGAATTGTTATTGGAAGAGTACATAATGGAATAATAAATAATGGTCAAAATGCTATATTAATTAAGGAAAAAGGAGAAAAGAAAAGAGGGAGAATAAGTAAGCTATTAGGATTTAAAGGATTGCAAAGGGTTGAGATAGAAAAGGCATCTGCAGGCGATCTCGTTGCAGTCGCAGGATTTGATGACGTAAATATTGGAGAAACAATTGCTTGTCCAGATGAGCCCAAGGCTTTGCCTTTGATTAAGGTTGATGAACCGACACTTCAAATGACATTTGTTGTCAATGACTCTCCATTTGCGGGTAAAGAAGGAAAGTTCGTCACCAGTCGCCAATTGAGAGACAGGCTTCAGAAAGAACTATTAACTAACGTGGCATTGCGTGTTGAAGAAACTGATTCTCCTGATCGTTTTGCTGTTAGCGGGAGAGGTGAACTGCATCTAGGGATATTGATTGAAACAATGAGAAGGGAGGGATATGAATTTCAAGTTTCACAACCTCAGGTCATTTTTAGAACAATTGATGGAATAGTTTGTGAGCCTGTTGAATCGCTGGTAATGGATGTACCAGAGCCAGCAGTAGGAGCTTGTATAGAAAAACTTGGTGTAAGAAGAGGAGAAATGCAAAACATGGAGACAGGAAAGGATGGAAGAACTCAGCTCGAATTTGTTGTGCCTTCTAGAGGTTTAATCGGTTTTCGAGGGGAGTTTGTAAGAGCAACCAGAGGAGAAGGGATTATGAGCCATTCATTCTTTGAATACAGACCTATGGTTGGTGACTTTGAAACTAGAAGAAATGGCGTTTTAATTTCTTTTGAGGAAGGTACAGCTACTTTTTATGCTCTAAAAAATGCGGAAGATAGAGGACAGTTTTTTATTAATCCTGGAACAAAGGTATATAAAGGAATGATTATTGGTGAAAATAATAGACCTCAAGATTTAGAGATTAATATTTGCAAAACCAAGCAACTAACTAATATGAGATCAGCTGGTGCAGAAGAGTTAGATACATTACAATCTCCTGTAGAGATTACTCTTGAGAGAGCTCTTGAATATATTGGACCTGGAGAAATGTTAGAGGTAACACCAGAATCAATAAGGCTTCGAAAATTACGACCCTCGAAGAACTTTAAGAATTGATGGATGAATTTGAAAGTTACATAGAAAGAGTTGAAGAGGATGAACGTTTTCAGAAGGCTATAGAACTTTTTAACGAAAAAGAATGGTATTCCGCGCATGATTTATTTGAGGAACTTTGGCATGAAGCTTTAGGGCCTGCACGTATTACTCTTCAAGGTATTTTGCAAGTTGCAGTAGCCCAACTGCATCTTGAAAGAGGCAATAAAAATGGAGCAACACTCTTGTATGGAGAGGGTTTAGGTCGACTAAGGAGCGAAAGGAAGCATCATTTGGGTTTAGATCTTGATGGATTTTGTGACTTAGTAGAGGAACGTTTAATTCTTCTACATGCGGAACAAGATCCCGAAGTTCTTAGTGTCCCATTGGTTTTAAAAAGGGCATAGTCAATTAGGTAAATTAGCGAGAGAAAGATAATTTCATTTGCTCGCTTTTCCCTTGTTTCAAAGCTATAGCAAGAATTTTATAGCTTTTTTCACTGCAGTATTGTCTATTGGCTGGGTTGTTCCAGTTATGAGCGAGGACTTTGATTCAACCTTTACTGCAGAAATGTCTGCGGGTATCAATATTGAATCTGATGCACAAACTACAGATAACCTTCGGGGTGTTTTTACTGCTTTCGGGAATGTAAAAATCACATACCCTCAAAAGGATATCGTGGCTTTTTCTCGTGAAGCTAGGTACTTGAAAGAAGAAGGATTACTAATTCTTAGTGGAGATGTTGACTTGATTCGAAAAAACCGGGATTCACTTCAAGGAGATCGCATCGTTTATTTGGTGGAAGATGATCGCATAATTGCAGATTCTGACTTTGGTTCTCAGGTATTTCTAACGCTATTACTTGAGGAAACTCAAGATAAAAAGGAGATCCAAGCAAGATGAGTCTCAATCTTGAGAAAGTTGCCCTAAGTATTTCTGGTAGGCCTTTAGTTAAGGATGTTTCATTGACAATGGAGCTTGGTGAAGTGGTAGGCCTTTTGGGCCCTAATGGAGCAGGTAAAACGACTACTTTTAATTTGGTGATTGGCCTGCTTCGTCCAGATTCTGGTCAAGTATTTCTTGATCAGAAGCCTGTGAAGGATCTACCGATGCCTAAACGTGCACGTTTAGGCATCGGCTACCTACCTCAAGAACCAAGCGTCTTTAGGCAATTAACTGTTCGTCAGAACTTGGATCTTGCGCTATCTCAAAGCTTATTATCTCCTCTTGCTAAGAGAGAAAGAAGGGATGAATTAATTGAAGATTTTAATTTAAGTTCCTTTATTGATCGGTGTGGCTTTCAATTATCTGGTGGGGAAAGACGTCGATGTGAAGTCGCCAGAGCCTTGGCAGTAGGTCAGAATGGACCAAGGTATTTACTGCTTGATGAACCTTTTGCAGGCGTAGACCCTTTGGCTGTTTCTGAACTTCAGATTTTGATCCAAAAACTTCGCCAGAGAGGTATGGGAATACTGATAACTGATCATAATGTTAGAGAAATACTAGCTATTACAGATCGTTCTTATATCCTCAACGATGGAACAATTCTCTCTTCAGGTCCATCTAAAGAAGTTTCTAATGATCCTCTCGTTAGACGTTATTACTTAGGGGAGGGCTTTCAGCTTTGAGAAGAAAAGGTTTTACAATCAGACTTTCTAATAACTATTGGTTAAAAAGGTTTCAGCAAAGTTTTTTATCTAAATGGAGATTACTTCCTCTTCTTGATAGGTGGCTTTTAGGTGAATTAATACCACCTTTATTATTTGCTATAGCCGCTTTCACTGTGGTCTCATTATCAGTGGGAGTAATGTTTGACCTAGTTCGGCAAATTGTTGAGTCCGGGCTTTCAGCTCAAATCGCATTACAGGTATTAATACTGCGTTTACCTGGATTTTTAGTTATATCTTTCCCAATGGCGATGCTTATGGCAACTCTACTTGCTTATAGCAGACTTTCCGCTAATAGTGAATTGAAAGCACTTAGAAGTGTCGGTGTTTCAACAAACCGAATTATTGCTCCAGCTTTGTCTTTAGCTCTTTTAATCACTGGTCTTACTTTTATTTTTAATGACAGTATTGTCCCTCAAGCTAATAGAAATGCCGAATTGATTCTTAATAGGTCTATCGGTAAGGCAGTCGCTACTGAGATAGGTGAGGATATTATTTATTCTAGAAAAGGATTAATTACTGATTCTCTAACAGATAAAAAAAGGAGGGGCCTTACGCATTTGTTTTATGCATGGAAGTTTAAGAATGACGAAATGAAAGAAATTACAATGGTTGATTTCTCTAGACTTGGTTTTACACAATTGGTTGTAGCTAAAACCGCTACATGGAATGAAGTCCAAGGTATGTGGGACTTTCGTAATGGGAAAATAGTTACGTTGTCGTCAGATGGAACCTCTAATACAGCTGAATTTGAGCGTTATCTTTACCCACTTGATCAGGGGCCTACTCGAATTGCAGAATTGCCCACTGATGCAAATGATATGACTGTTTTGGAGGCTTTTAGAGCTGAAAGGTTATATACAGAAACTGGCAATATAAAAGAAGCTAGAAGAATGCAAGTTCGCATACAAGAGAAATTTACTCTTCCTATGGCCTGTTTAGTTTTTGGTTTAATTGGCAGCAGTTTAGGCGCCAAGCCGAATACTCGTACTAGTAGAAGTCAGGGGTTTGGGATTAGTGTTGTTTTAATACTTGTTTATTATGTCCTTAGCTTCAGCTTTAGCTCATTAGGAGTAAAAGGAACCTTGAGCCCAGTAGTTGCTGCTTGGACTCCTGTTGTCATTTCTATACTCGGAGGCTCTGTTTTGCTAAAACAAGCAAGCAATTAAATTTACTCAAATGAATAAACTGTAAACCGTTAGAATTTGCCATGAAGTAATATTTGACATGATGTTGATTCTCTTGTAAATCTTTTCCACAAAAATAAGAGATGACACTAGCAAGCATTCTTAAAATTGATTTCCGGCTAAAGGATCAAAAGGCAAAGGTTTTCCCAGCAATATTTATTCTTGTGGGCCTTTTGGGGGCATTTCATCACGCTTTATGGCGTGATGAAATGCAGGGATGGTTAGTCGCATTAAGGAGTGAATCTCTTTATCAATTGTGGGAGAACAATGCTCCATCTGGTCATCCCATTCTTTGGTCTCTGTTGATTTATTTAGTAAAGAACATTACAGGGACACCTCTTAGCATGCAATTGCTTCATTGGTTTTTAGGAAGCACTGCAATTCTTATTTTTTGGGTATGGAATCCTCTGCCTACATACCAGAAGGTTTGCTTCAC
>QCFX01000016.1 GCA_003280105.1 Prochlorococcus sp. AG-363-N20 | reverse complement strand
CTTAATATCTTCGTAAAGCAAGAAAGGAGTTCGAGAGTCCCTTATATTTGGTTCAAAGTACTTTGCACGTTCAATCCATTCCGCATCCTCTCCAGATCTTAGAGAAGGAATAAAGTATCCAATTTGTGAGATCAATTGCTTACTAATAATTGTTCCAGGTACTGTATATAAAGGATTATTTCCATAGGTTGAGGCTATGAAAGCAAGCTCAAATTTAGTCTGTCCAACGTATTTAGTTCTACCTAGGATTGCCATCTTGTTAGAAGCTCTCATTACTGATTTAGCTTGATTCAACCAATTTGTTGATGGGATAGTACTTGTATCTAAAAATGCTATATATGAACTTTTAGCTTTAGCAATACCCATATTTCTAGCAGCACCAGGAAGAAGTGTTTCTTGATAGCAAAATACTTTTATTGTAATTGGAGAGATATTAGATAATTCTTGTTGTATCTCTGTTGCTTCTATTTTTATATTGCTGATGATACAAACAATCTCATTTACATATTCTTTATTATCTCCTAGCTTTCCAATTAATTTAATAAGTTTTGGATAGTCTGTGTTGATACATCCAACAACTAAGGATATTGAGCTATCGAGAATTGTACTTAGAGGTTTATTCATCAGTGTTTAATTGTGATTAAATTATTGTCTAGTAGTTAGAATTAGGAGAGGTGAGATTTGTCATCATCCTTCTGGCACTATAATATTATTGTTAATGAGCATAGGCCATTGCATTGAAATTATTCAGAATTCCGAAAAGCGTCCTCTACTCAACAACCAAAATTTGAGCAATGGCTGAATTTCCGTATCTAGTAGCAATTGCCTTGGTTGAGCAAAATGGAGAGCGACTCATGCCAATAGGAGGCAAGTCAATAAAAGGAGGTGGAGAAATTGATAAGGAGTATCAAAAAGAGGGGCAAAAGCTTGTCTCAGACATTCTTCTGAGAGTAATTGCAAAAACAGATGCTGGTCATATTAAAAGGGCTCACCTAGATAAAAGTATACTTTTAACTGTTATAGATATGGAGTTATTGCAATCCAAATTACCAGGAATCAAATCTAGCTGGTTACGCTTTGGGGATTCAAATGCGTTATTAAAGGATCTCTGCGAGATTTGCGAAAGAGTTTGGAAGGTAAATTATGATCATCCCAAAGGTATTTGCTTAGAAAGGATTTAAAGTTCCAATAATTTTTTAACTAACGTAACTGGTTTCAACCCAATCTAATTTTAGTTATTAGAATAATAAGCCAAGGCTAATCTAAATGATTTGCATTTATTTTTGAAAAATTTTTATTGTCTTAATGAAAAACTCATCTATTTCTGTAAATAATGGTTCTTTTTCTTCCGAGAACAGAGGTTCACAAAAACATTCTCAAGAAATAGCTTCGCCTCTAAAAGGGAAAGAGCTACTCAAATATATTGAGAGAAATAGAAAGAATGTATCAAACAATGGAGACCAACTTTGTATTGGAGCTGGATATGGAGAGATATCTGATGATGGGTCTGCAAATTGTAGGTTGGACTTATTTAGTACAGAGTTAATTAGAGCAAAAAAAGAGCAGAATCTTGCGACTATAAACAATAATGCAAGCAAGGAGATATTAGAAAGTTATACTTCAGAGCAATTAAAATTAATAGCCGAATTGGGATGTATCTCTGGGAAAGCTAATAAACATTTGCAACTAGAAGAAGCAGAGAAGTTTTATGATGAAAACCAGCAAGAAATCAAAGAAACACTAAGCACACAATTCGGTGAAGATTATTTAGAGGAAAGTAAAAAAAGAGTTGGAGGTGAGAATGAACATTGGAAACATAGAGCTGTTTGGAGGTTTATAGAAATAATAGCTCAAGAAAGAATTAATCAAATTAAATTTATTTAATACTTTGCTAAATTAGGTTATTTATAAATTCATGATAATATTATATGAATTTAAATTCATTATTTAGTAGATTGTCTCCAAATAAATGTGAGAAGGATACCCATTACAAGCAAAGGCAAGAATGCTTTAACTAGACTAATAACAAGTAGAACAGAAACTCCAGCAATTAAATAAATTGTCCATCTGGGAATAAATCTGACAGCATGCTCTCCTTCATTGCTTGAATTAGGTACTACTACGGGGTCAATTGCCATTTTTATTACTTGGAAAGTATTTATTATAAATCATTTTCTCTATAAGGGAAGGTTGGCTATAAATTCTTTAAAAAGTTGATAGTTAATTAGGTTACATAAAGACTTTGGTTTTAATAGGACCAGTTAACAATGCTAATAAAACAAGTCAATGTGTTTTGGGTATGTATGCCTTTTGTACTTTAGGTTCATAAAGGGGTTGCGGAGTTAGACTTTCATAGGAAAATTAAGAAGAATTTACTCCTTATCATGAACGAAGAAAACTGGAAGGATGAATACAAAGCCTGGAAACTGCTTAAGCCCTCTCAAGTGAAACTATTAGAAAATGGGGCCCAATCACTTTCACAAAGTTGGTTGTTAAACGCAATGTGGTGCGAATGGAAAGATTTAAAAGCTGAAAAAGAAGAGGCTTTACAAGGGGTGATGGCGATGGAAAAAGACTACTCAAAAGATCCATGGGAAGATTAATCCCTTATATCTGGCGGCATAATTCAATTCCTCCTTATAAAACCTATTTTCCTTAAGCCAATTAATTACCCCTTAAGGAGAGATATGTAACAGTCTTAATATGCGTTGATTGAGGAGTTTCTGCAGATTGAGCTGAATAAATATTAATTGCCGCAAAACAACCAATAGTCCCAGCAATGAAAAATGAAGAAACTGACAATAAAAATAGCTTTAAATAATATTGCATCTGTTTTGATGCGGGGTTTTATATTGCCTTAAAAAAGAAAAAAGACAAGTGCGCGGCACGAGAGATAGGCTCACATTAGGTGTTTATACTCTATTACCAGAGAATTGTCTAAGCCTCTGGTAACTTAAGAAAAAAGAAAAATCATGTTGATAAAGGCAATCCCTACTGTTATCGGAGTTGGTGTCGCTTGGATAGCTTATAAGCTACATAGAAATGAATTACTTCTTGAGAAAAGGCGTCAAGAACTACAAATACAGCTCAATAGAAAAATGTATGTACAAGGACATTATCTATCAATTGGCAATGTCAAATGAATTTTCTTTGAAAGTTAAAGGATGAACTAAACTTTATTAACCAATAAGTTCCAAATGAAAGCCTCCGCTGAGCTAGTCAACAAATTATCTTTGCGGTCTATAGAAATTGCAGGTAAAGAGTCTAAGGAAATTGAACGTTGTTGCTGGATGGCAGTTCATGAACATATTCATGGTTTCTTACCTGTCGAATATGACATAAGAGAAATTGACGAGGAATTATACTTGTTAGTTCTGGAAACATCTAAAGAGATGTACATAACCAAATAAAATCAAAAATTGAGAGAAAAGTTAGATATCAATCAAATGACTTTCTGAGAACTGAAAGGTCATGATCTCCATAGCCTAAAGAAATTAATTCTTCTTCTTTTAATTTAATTTGCTTTGTTATTGCTAAATCCAAACCTAACCTATTAGCAACTTTTAGGGCAATATCCAAATCTTTATTGTGAAGAGAAAGCTTAAAACCCAAAGGATAATAATCATTTATCATTGAAATAGACCTATTTTTTAAGGCCCAAGAAGACCCCGCACCTTTTGATAAAGAGCTTATAACTTGCTCCATTGGCAATTCGAGTGATTGAGCTAATACGATAGCTTCAGCTAAAGAGGCATAAGCTCCTGCTACTAAAACTTGATTGACGGCTTTAACCTTCTGACCACTCCCTGATTCACCAAAGAAATGTATATTATTCCCTAGTATAGATAAAATAGGTCTGATTTTCTCTACCGCCAGATAATTTCCACCTAGAAGAATTGATAAGCTTCCATTTATTGCTCCTTCTGTTCCTCCAGTAACGGGAGCATCTATATAATCAATATTATATTGTTTACACCTGGAAGAAAAAGACTTTGCACTATCAGGCGAAATTGTAGAAAAATCAACAATTATGTTTCTTTCTGCTAATGAGTTTATTGCACCTTTATCACCAAAAATAACTTCTTCTACAGCCTTTTCGTCAGGTAGACAGATTGCTAAAACATCTATATCAGAAGCCACCTCAATAGGTGACGAGCACGCTTGAGAAATGTTCATGGGCTCTAAATCATTGATATCTATAGTTCGGTTATAAACTTTCAAAATGAAGCCTGCTATATGTAAATTCTTTGCCATTGGCTTACCAATAGCTCCTAAGCCTATAAAACCAATTTTTGTTTCGTTAAATTTGCTAGAACTAAACATAGTTAAATTAATTAGGAAATAATAAAGGCTTCTGACTAGAACTCCAAGGGGTTGTCTTAATCATTAATTTAGGAAAGATAGGATCATCGATATATGAATTTAACCATTGTTTTAGTAATGGTATTGATTGTTCGTTATCAAAGGCTTCCTTATTGACAGATCTAAACTGTCTCACGAAAGGCCAAATGGACCAATCTGCCAAACTTTCGTGATTGTTTATTAAACAATACTTATTTTCATTCTTAGAGAATGTAATGCTTGATTCCAAATCTAATAAAATATTAAAAGCTTTTTCTTTATGATATTCTTGTTTTGATTGATCGAATCTAAATGAATACTTATACCTGTCAAGATGATATTTAAATTTAGTGTCATTTTGAATGATTAGTTTTTCTATCAACAATATTTCTGAGGGATCTGAGTTAGTAAAAATAGCATTACTGGAACTATTATCTAATGCCCATTTCATTATGTCTAAGCTCTCCTCAATAATGATTCCGTCTTTTGTTACCAACACAGGCACTGTTCCTTTAGGAGATATTTCTAGAAATTCTTGAGGCTTATTTTTTAATTTAACTTCTCTCAAAACAACTATGTGATGTGTTTTTAATAAAGCCCATCTAGCTCTAATTGCGTAAGGACATCTTCTAAAGGAATAGAGAACATCATATTTCATGATTTTAGAGTGCTATTTTTATAAAAGTGTCTAAATAAAATTAAGTATTATGAAAACCCTTTTCTATTAGAACTTTGAATATTCTTAGTTTTCGAAAAAGGTTTACTGACATCATAACTTTTCTTAAAAACATATGTTATTAATAGAATTAATAACAATAAAAAAATCAACATCGAAGGAACTACTAATTTTGCAGCTATAAGATTGTTCATTTAAAAGCGACTATAGACTATTAAAGTGATTTTTAATCTCATTTAAATTTACACATAAACCTTCTATTATCCCTGCTTTAATTGAAATTTTTACGAATTGCAATTTTTGATGGTAAGGTTAAAGAAATTATTCCTATCAGTGTTGCCAACCAGATAGTGAACAAACGAACTAAAATAGCGCTTTGGGTAGCTACATCTAATGGAATTCCAAAAAGGTTTAATAATCCAATTGTACTTGCTTCGGTAGTACCTAAACCTCCTGGTAAAAGTGACAAAGCACCCAACAGACCAGCGGAAGAATGTGCAAAGATTGAATTAGAGAGATTGATACTTGAGCTGGATATAGATTTTACAATCAAAGACAAAGAGTACCCTTCGATGCACCATGGAATTGTTCCTATAATAATCGAGATTAAAAGAACCTTAGCTTGAAATAATTTTGTTATAGAAACTTTGACTTGATCCTTATAAGATCTGAAATTAGGTAATTTTTTATTGATAAAAGAAATTATATATTTATTTTTTAGAAGATAATTTTTAGGGAGAATTAAAATCAGAAACAAAAGAAGGATCAATAAAATTACAATAGCCGAGGAATATCTTGTATTTTGATTTAGCAATTTGAGAATAGAATCTATATTTATAAAGATTGCAAGAAAAATGATAGAAAATACATCTGTTAATCGTTCAAAAATTATCGATGGCAAACTTGCGCTTATAGGTATGTTGTATTTACGCTTTAGAAGTAATGATCTAAGCCCCAATCCTGAACCTCCTGGTGTAGCAAGAAAAGCTTGAGACGATATCCAACACTTAAAATCTGCTAATAAAGGTATTTTTAGTCCAACATGATATTCAATAATTCTCCATCGAATGAACTTTGATAAAAGTATGGGCAGCATAAATAATATGCAAGTAAGCATGGTAGGGAGGATATCAACAGTTAATAGTTTCTGGTCACTTCCTTCAATTAACAGAGAAACAAGAGCATAAATAATGACAACAAATAAAAACAAAATAACTGTGGCTATAAACTTTCCACGAAAACCTCTATCAGAAGATAGTAAAAGTTTTAGATCCATATTTAACTTAAAGACTAACTATTTTTTATGTAGTGCTTCAGAGCATTATCGACACCGGTGCGAAAATCAATTTTTGGTATAAAGCCAAGTTCTTTTTGCAAGTCTGTATCACCACCCCTTGCAAAAACACCTGCAGGTTTGTCTGACAAACCTGTTACTAAAGGATTGTATCCTAAAAGTTCAGCTGCTAATGCGGCAAATTCTAAGAAGCTAGTGTATTTTCCAGTAGAAAGGTTAATTGCATTTCCGTTATTTATTTGATCGACAGTTTTTAATATCCCATCTATACAGTCTTCAATATGAATGAAGTCTCTAAGTTGTTTTCCTGTTCCCCAGACTGTAAGTTGTTTAGATCCAGATTCTTTAATTGCTCTTTTACAAATACTAGGAAAAGGGTATGCATCATCCTGGTCCTCGCCATAGCCTGAAAAGGGTCTGTAACAGACTGACTTAAGTCCATGTTTGCTATAAGCTAGTTTGGCCAAGTACTCACATGTCAATTTTGCCCAGCCATATGACATGTCTGGCATACCTATATTGTCATCAAACTGAATCATGCTTTCCTTTAAGAGGATATAGTTTTCTTCTGTTTGAAAAGATATTGGATAAGCAGCACTAGAGCTAAAACAGGCTGTTTTTTTTGGTCTTGTTTCTTTGGCCCATTGCCAGTAGGACGCATCTATTGATAAATCATCTGCCACAGCAAGTGGGTTATTTTCTATCATCAATCTCCCTCCAACCATTGCGGCTAAATGAAAGGCATAATCAAAGTCATCATCCTTATTGTTATAAAACCATTCTCTACAATCTTGTAAATAGAAATTGAAGTTTTTAAAATCGCGTGGATCGAAAAGCGGCCATAAACTATCGGGGTTTATACCTCCTGTGTATTCAGCAAGTGAGTCAATAACATGTACTTCATCTCCTCGTTCTAGAAGTCTTCTAACGAGGTGTCTACCAACAAAACCAGCTCCTCCAGTGACTAAAACTTTGTTCATCTTAAATAAAGTGACGGCGGTAAAGGTCAAAGGCTCTTATTGAAGGCCCAGGAAGATATGAATAAATTGAATCTGGATCCTGCATTAAATCATTTACAAGTTTTAAATTATTCTCATAACCTAAATATTCTTGCTTCATATCCCTAGTTAAATCGTGAGGGTTTCTTTCTTGGTATACAGAAGCTTCACCAAAAGCTACATTGTATCCTTTAGCTTGTAAATAATATGCTGCCCAGATATCGTCCATTCTCCCAACATGCGGGAAAAGAAAATAATCTTTTAGGCATCTTGCAGATATAAAAGTATTTTGCGAGTTAAATGGTGCGGGTTTCGTAGAGGTGAAAGGGAAGACAGAAGATTCAAATTTACACTCTGGAGCATGTTCCATACGACAAATAGCATCAATATCTGGATCCCCATCCCAAAAATCAGCTTGAATGTCTGGTTTAAATCTTACTTCTAGCTTCTGATCATAATTTCTTTCATTAAGAAGCTGAAGAGGGTAACCTCTATGCCAAAGGTGGGGATAGTTTGTAGCACCTACAGGGTCAAATACTGTCTCTTTTGTTTGATATTGGTTTACACTTATATCTCTACCAACTAAAAGGTTTTTACCCCAAGATGTAGTAGGTATATTATCATCATCTACGACAGCTACTATGTCTGCATTCATATCATAAGCCCATAATAATCCAAAGTTTCGTCTCTGGATGCAGTTCCACCCGATTGAATCCGAGAGAGATTTATCGTATGCCTCTTGCTCTTCTGGCGTAACATATTGACCCCTATTAAGTTTATAATCCTTAGGTGTTTTCTTATCTCCAATAACAACCAAATCCCAATCGTCCATAGATTCAAATAATTCTATGGCTTTTGTCGGTTTATTAATTGTAGTTGTAACGATAACTTTTTTCATGAATTGAAGCTTACACCATTAAACAAACACAGTCGTTATGATAGCACAAATGCTTTGCTCTTAGTCTATTTGAGCATTGAACGAGTACTTTGGAACCTAACTTTTATAGCTATTTTTAGATACGCAAATGTTCTTATAAAAGTATTTTGTGATTCACCTTCTGATCTTGCTTGCCAATTTGCGGGTATTTCCTTGGTACTAATATTTAATCTAATTGGTTTAATAAGTGTTTCTAAAAGGAATGGATGCCTTAATTCCTCCCACCTTATCTTTTGAACTAAATCGGTAGGCATTATTCTGAATGCATAGGTCATATCTGTAAGTTTAGAGCTATAAAGAATAGAGATACTTTTCTGGAAGATCCAATTAAAGATCAACTTTAACTTTGAATAGCCTTTGAAAGACCCTCCTTGAATCCATCTTGATGTTGTAATTATTCCAGTAGGACATTGAATTTCTTCAACTATAAGCTGTTCAACCAAGTTGGGGTCTGTTTCTAGGTCGCTAGCCATTAGAATTATATGTGAAGCTTTCGCCAAATCAAATGCTTCGCGTAAAGCTCCTCCGAGGTAGGGTTTGACCTGTTTGTGGATAGTGATAAGCCCAGGGAAGTCAATTTCTAATTTAGCAATTACTTCTAAAGATTCTTTAGTCGTGAACTTACAGATAACAATTAAATATTCCTTAATGTATTTTTTTGAAGTTCGGTCTATTGTCTCGACTGTTTCTCTAAGAGAATATGTCTCATTTACGACAGGAAGAATGACACTTACGTCCACTTAATTCTTAAAAACAGATCATAAAGATAGTGGCAGCATATGTCAAGGTATCAAGTTTTATCAGTAAATTTTCGTGGTTTTGACCTAAAGAAACAAGTTATTTATATAGTAGAAAAAGTACAGGTAGGTTTTATAGGGAAAATTATAAGATTCATATCCTGCGTAAGGGCTCTAAAAGAAGTCTAGGACTTAATCACAACTAATATAACTGTGAATTGACAAGGGTTATTGCAATAATCGTTTAATGGTAAATTGATAAAAGGTATAAAGGGTTAACTCTGAGTACCTATGTTGATTAGTTTTTACTAAATTTCGCTTTAATCAAGTCTAAATTATGAAAAATAGTCTCATAAGAAAAAATCAGCTAGAAAGCAAAGAAAATAGAAAAGTAAAGAAAGCTTCTGTTGCTTTATTTGTTTTATCATTATTGATTTACTTTGTGTCCTGTAGTCCTTATACAGGTTGGGGAGATAGTGCTGATTTGGCAATCAGGAGTATGAATTGGGAGGCTAATGACTTAGCAAATACGAATAGAGATTATTTACTTTATCGTTCTATTGCTTGGCTTACCATTAATTTACCTTTTAACAGTTTAGAACCTGCCTATTCGGTGAATTTACTTACTGCATTTTTTGGGGCTATTGGTGTTGGAATCATTTCATATATTGCTGGAACTATAAGTAAAAGCGCGATTGCTGCAATTGGAGCTGGATTATCTCTATGCGTTTCGCATTCGTATTGGCTACTATCTTCTATGGCAGAAGTTTATACATTTAATATAGCTTTGTCTTATGGCTCTTTATTATTCTTAATCCTCTGGGCAAAAAACAAAGAAAAAAATACACTTTGGATTGTCAGTGCTGTATTGGCAGGTTTGGCTTTATCTCACCATGCAAGTGGAATAATACTTATTATTATAAATTTAATCTTTCTAAATAAATGGAGTTCTCCGAATAATAATAAAAGTGTCTTTCTGATTTTTAGATATATATCCATATCTGTTGTGTTTGCTGTTATCTATTTTGCAAGAGTTAATAATGGATATTTACCAGCAAATTCATTACTTACAAATCTACAATTAGTTAGTAATCCAAATATTTTTTATCAGGCAAATATACCGAGAGAGCTGGTCAAATTTATTCTTTTTCTGAGTTATAACTTTATTGGGATCTCAATAATTATTGGACTTTTTGGTATATTTATTAGCTATAGAGATAGAATCTCTGCATCTCTTCCAATTATCATTTGGCCTTCTTGCTTTATTATTACAGGAATAATTTCTTCGATGCCGGACAAATTTAATATATATGTAATGGTCTACCCTGCTTTTTCTATCTTTGTAGGAATAGGAATCAGTTACATAATGAATAGATGCGGTTTTGTTAAAGGATATAAGTCTTTTATTTTTACGGCGGTAACAGCATCAATACTTTACTTTCCGCCAATATTTTACTATGCCTTTGCTAATGTCAGCTCACGGTTGCAGATGAATATCTCAGGAGCCAGAACGGCTCCTTTGAGAGATAATAATTGGTATTTCTTATGGCCTCCAAAAAATAAAGATATTAATCCTCAAACGTATTCTATAGATGCTCTAAAAAAGCTAAAACCTGGAGATATTCTATTGTCTGACTATACACTTTGGAGACCACTGCAGTACATTCAAAATACTACTACTATAGGAAAAGGTGTAAAGTTAGTTTTTGTGGAAAGATACTACTCATATGGCATATTAAACTTCATAAACGATAATTATAATAAGTCTAATATTTATCTAGCAACTAACAGACCATCTGTTTATTATCAGCTAAAATCTTTAGAAAGGCATTACAATCTAAAAAGGAAGGGTTACATATTCAAAATCATAAAGAAGTAAATCAATGTACTTTTTTATGTTAATCAACATTTATGAATTGAATGCTACTTTATGGGAAACCCTTCTTTTAAGGCCAGTTTGAACTGTTCAGCTTATCACAGTAAGAATCCCTAAAGATAAGTTAATAGGTGAAAGACTATTAATTCTGTAAAACCCTGCTTTTGTACTGGAATTAATAGTTTCATAATAGCTTTACAAATCTTGCTGGCAAAGCAAATTGGTATAAGAATGAAGAATCTTAGTTTTTTGGAAGAAATTAGAAATGGAGAAAATCAACTGCCCAGAATGTGGAAAGGTGTTCAAGATAGATGAGACTGGTTACGCAAATATACAAAAGCAAGTTCGGGATAATGAGTTCAAAAGGGAAATACAAGAGCGGCTTGATCTTGCTGATAAAGATAAAAGCCAATCTATAGATCTCGCAAAAAAGAATATAAGAATAGATATGCAAAGTGTTATAAATGCAAAACAAGAAGAAATAAATACCTTGAAGTCAAGGTTAAATAATAGTCAAATAGAAAATGAGCTAGCAGTTTCAAAAGCAAAAAGTCTAATTGAAAAAGAAAGGGACTCACTTATTTACAGGCTGGAAAAGACCCAGGCAAATAATGAAGTTAATCAGAAATTAGCTGTCAATGAGGCTATAAACGCTTATAAAGAAGAAAGCATTGATTTAAAAAATAACCTACAAAAAGTTTTATTAGAAAATGAATTAGCTCAGAAATCCTTGAAAGAGAGGTACGAGATACAAATAAAAGACCGTGATGATGCAATAGAAAGGCTCAGAGATATGAAATTACGCATTTCCACAAAAATGGTAGGAGAATCACTAGAAAAGCATTGTGAAACAGAGTTTAATCGAATAAGAGCAACAGCTTTCCCTCTTGCTTATTTTGAAAAAGATAACGATATAAGTAAAGGAAGTAAAGGTGATTATATTTTTAGGGATTTAGATAGGTCTGGCAATGAAATAGTGTCAATTATGTTTGAAATGAAAAATGAATGTGATACAAGTTCTACAAAAAAAAGAAATGAGGACTTCCTGAAAGAACTCAATAAAGATAGGATTGAAAAAGGCTGTGAGTATGGGGTTTTAGTTTCATTGCTTGAACCTGAAAGTGACCTATATAACTCTGGGATAGTTGATGTCTCACACAGGTATCCAAAGATGTATATAATTCGTCCTCAATGCTTTCTTCCAATTATTACACTACTAAGAAATGCTGCATTAAAATCCCTTCAATATAAAACAGAGCTGGCCTTAATCAAAGCACAAAATATTGATATAACTAATTTTGAAGAAAGTCTAGAAATATTCAAAACCTCATTTGGAAAAAATTACGAACTTGCTTCAAGAAGATTCGAAACAGCTATACAAGAAATTGATAAGTCAATTGATCATTTGCAGAAGACAAAAAATGCACTTATTGGAGCAGATAGAAATCTACGTTTAGCAAATGATAAAGCACAAGAAGTTACTGTTAAAAAACTAACTAGAAATAACCCTACAATGAGTGCTAAATTTGAAGATATAAAGAGCCACAATGCGGCTTAAGCAATTTAGGGATTTACTAAGAAGTAAAAATAGTTTTTATGATTAAAAAAGAATAACCTAGTTTTTAAAACCATTTTTCTACTGGCTTAAAGTTATCATCCGTTCAAGGTTGACCTATAAAGCTCAGTTTGAGCAGCTTAAGCAATTTGATATGAGTTTTTATTTAGACCCTTCTTCTGATTTTCATGCTAATAAGTAAGAAGCTAATGCTCTTAGATTATGCAACGCTTAATATTTATCCCACTATACCTGGGCCTTGCTTTTCCTTCTATAGCAAAAGCCGAAAGCGCCTGGCTCGTTTTATATAGTCCAGGATCTGTCGAGAAAATACAAATGAAAGACTTAACCCAATGCAAGCAGCAAGGAAAAAAATGGAAATCCATTATTAAAATTCCAGGTGTAGCTTCGGAACGTTTTGTATGGGCATGCTTTGAAGGCAAGTAAAAGGACTTTTCTAGTAGAGTCCTAGGAATAAAGCACTGCTGCAGTGTATAAAGGCTAGATTACAGTGAATTGAATCGATTTGTTCCTATTCCTAGTGATCCGTGCAAAACCTCTTAAATTAAAATACATAAAAGGTTCTTTTTCAAAATGATTAGAGCAATTTCTTGGCATAATTCTCGAATCCTTAATTTTCGGAGAAGGCTTTTAAAGGCTTCTTCTTATGTACTTTCAGTGTTTTGCTTAATAAGCTTGTTGCTTCTCTCCAATCAAGCCAGCAGTTTGGCCATGGAAAAACCTTTATCTCCTGAAGCTAATGGGGACAATCCACTAGGCATAGTTATTGAGCGTTCTGAGAAAGGCCAAAACAAAGTAGAGAAAGAAGTAACTTCTTCCGAAAAGTCCATTGCATCAAATGACTCAGCGGATTTAATTGAAGATTTGATTTTCCCTTTTGCCCCATAAAACTTTGAATTGGGATAGACAGTTCAACTATCTGTTAACCCTATTTGAGTGATTGACAATTATTTTTCTTTAATATACAAACCATAATAGGAATATAGTTAATATTTTAATCCATTTCTTTGATCAGATTTATCTGTCGAGTGTTAAATGAATAGTCTGCAAACTTTTATTTCGACTTTATTCATTCATCTAAAATTTTCTTGGGTTATTTAACCTAACTACTCTTAACCTCGTAAACCTTAGATCTACCATTACACTTCCTAACAGCCCATGAAATAGGCGCTTTTTCACTTTCTTGAACTATGCAAATGTCTTGGTAATTAGCCCATTTGGCGATTGGTCTCAAGCCTATTGCAATTAGAGCGAGACACAAACAACATAAGATTAATGCAAGACTTGTAATAGTTTTTGACAAGTCAAAGGGGATTTTTTGATTGGTTTCAGACATTTCTATCTAAGAATAATTCCCGTGTTGTAATTAACATTATTTTCGCCTAGCAATTTTTGCAACTTTTTTGAATTAACCTTTACAAGAATTCCATTTGTTGGATATTTCTTAAATAATTTACCTTCTTTCCATAGTTTTCTATAAAGATCTACGTGATTTATATAATTGATGATTTCAAAATCTGGTATCTCAAATCCCAAGCTCTCTAGCTCATGCATGGCATTATAATGATTTTGATCAGAATTAATTATCTGAAATGCACAAAAATAGAGTCTTAACTGTATACTCCTAAAAAATGGCAGATATTTGTTGAGAGAAAATATAATTCCGACTCTAAAAGGACAAAATCCATACAAGACTCCTCTAATATGGATATCTTTCTTAATTGGAATTTGTGAAGGGATAGCTATTATTTTTCTAATTAAAAAACTATTTTCTATTCCTTTAGAGTTGAAAGCTTTGACAATTACTCCGTTCTTATAGAAAATATCAATTGTATATCCTTTGATATCTGGTTGGATTATAAGCCTTGTCTTTGGTAAAAATTTATCTTTAAGCCATTCTTTATATCTTTCGTTATTAAAACTTTTTAATGAAAAGTCCTTACTTAAGGGGAGTTGATTGAAGTCAACTCTCTTTAAATTTGATTCTAGTCGATGGTAAGGGTTATTATTCAATGCTATTTAAACTAGATTTGTATGTATCATAATGATGATTGTCTTCTGGTACTAGAGACTTATAGAAGCCATTACAATTGTATAATACTACGATTAAATCTTTAAAGGTATTCAGAAGACAATAGGTCTTAAGACTGAATTAATAAAGTCTGAAAGTCAAATGAAAAGATAAGTTCTCTAATTATTCGAACTTTTGTATGGCCTACTTTTCCTTAATAATTGCTTACCTATGATGGTTAAAGACTTCTTATTTAAATAAGGTTGCTAAAAATCATGAGAACTCCGTTAATTAATCCTTTCTCCCAAATAATTTTTAGTTTACAGTGCATTTAAATATTGAGGCTTTTCATGGTTTCATTATGAGCTAGATTGGAAATGTCTATTACCTTTTTTGCTAAAGCTATGCTTTCTAAGCTGCTGTTTAAAATTACCCCTATACGTAAACTACTTCGTGCCATAACAATAAGATATCTAGATCTTTCACATCAAGAGTTTAGGAAGAAATACCCCAATCTAGTTTCTCATCTTTTTGATTACCTTTCCATAATGATTTCAGTCGATGGAAGATATGAAAAGAAAGAGTTACTTGCATTATCAAGATTCCTTAAAACACATCAGATTAGTACCCTAAACAAAACCGCTATAGATGTTGGAGCACATATTGGAAATCACAGTCTTTTCTTTAGTAACTACTTTTCATCCGTTTTCTCATATGAACCAAATCCAGATAACTTTCAATTGCTTTCTTATAATGTTAGGAAGCAAAAGGAAAAATTAAATGTCTTTAACTATGCAATAGGAGATATGGATGGAGAGGTTGTCTTAGCCTTACATAAATTCAACACAGCAGGCGTTCAAATCCTCAGCAAGGATGAGGAGTTAGGAGAGAATTTCTATGATAAAGTTACAGTTAAAATAAAAAAACTTGATTCTGCCTATAATTTTTCAAGAAAGCCAGTTGGTCTAATAAAAGTAGATGTAGAAGGGTTTGAAGTAGATGTTATCTTAGGAGCAAAAGGGATGATCAAACGTGATAGTCCTTTAATAGTTTTTGAATCTCTAGGGATAAATAAACAAAAGCAAGATATTTATAAAACATTGAATTCTTTAGGCTACACAAAATTTTATTTTCCTTTACCCTATAGATATTCCCGAATAAATTCACTTAATTTTATCCGTCAAAAATTACAGCTCCTAATTAAAGGGGAAGAGACTTTAGAGTATGTTTTAATAACTGATAATTTTCCCTATTCAGAAATGGTTATAGCAATGAAAGGCTGAATTCGATTTACAAAACAAAAATCAAGTAAGCCTAGAAATCTATGTTCAACCTCTATAAAGGCAATTTCTATAATGTTTTCATAGATCAGTTGGTGAATTGATCTACAGTGGCAAAATGACTTATGTATATTAATTAAAAGTACTCCTTAAATGAAACGATTCCTTTTCTCCCTAACCTTTGCACTACTAATTCCATCAGCTGCACATGCAGGGAGAGTTTGGCTGGTCATTAGAAATAGTGGTTATGTCCCTTCTCAGTCTGGTGGTCTAGAAAAGATTGAAATGTCTGACATGAAACAATGTATTGAACAAGGCGAGAAATGGAGAAATATGACGATGCCTAATTTCACTAGTGGGTACCTTTGCATTGAAGGGAAATAAAAAGCTACCATTTAAGTAACTTATTCATTGATAAAAAATACCATTATAAATATAGGGAATGTGAAAAGTATTACCTTTATCATGCTATAATATAAAATTATTAAATAAGAATTTTAAGGCTCCTTTTTATCAAATCCAATCAGAAGCTATCTAATACAAAAGCAGCTTTGAGAGTTGATTTAGTGAGTTATAGAACCATCCATAATCGTGATGTTGGTATCAATTGAATTTGCCCAACGCAATTTACTAAGTTCTTGATAATCGACACTTTGGTAAGCATCTAATGCAGCTTTTTTGGAAGGGAATTCAATAATCACTGCAAGTTTTCCCGCTTTACCTTCAACATTTGTTGAATCCATATCTTTGGCGAACACAGATCCCCCTACCGATTCGACCCAAGGTTGAAAAGCTTCCACGTAATCTTTAAATGCTGGATTAGTGATGGTTGTGGTAACGATCCAGTAGCCCTTTGCCATGAAGAAATATAGAAGTAATTAGATACTTGCACTATTGCTTCGATATAGGAACCAATAATTCTCTAACCAAGATGAAATCACTAGATATATTTTCCTCATCCATTTACGAATTAAGAATTTCAGCTTGTAGAAGACAATTCTGAGCAAAGGCTTTAAAGCTGAGACTAGAGCTGACAAAGAAAAAGCTATTTGAAACGAAAGAAGCGAAAAGTTTTTCTAATTAGTCTCAAAAGACCTACTAATCAAAATCGGAAGGAATCCTTAAGCGATAAGCACATGCTGCGTATAAAATGACATGAGTATTTCTGCCTAGAACATGGAATTTAACCCTTTTAAGCCTCTTGTACAGGCTGGAGCACATCAAAAGAAAGCTGCGGCCTGGATTTTCACCGTATTAGCTTCTATGAATCTTGTTACCTGAATTAATTGACTAAAAACCTAGTCGGGGCGACAGGATTCGAACCTGCGACCTAGTGCTCCCAAAGCGAATTATGGGATCAGTGCGACACTAGGTCTATAACTATACCAATTGATATGACTAGGTCTGTCTTTTTCTGTCCGGTCAGGTTATGCTGTATTTGTTGGCTATTTGTTGGCCCTTTTGAGTAAAGACTGGGAACCGATAGCACGAAAACAAATTAAGGACCTCAGTCCTGAGAGTGGCCTGACCGTTAACAAGTCCAAGCGGAACATGGTCGAAATGCGCCGCAGAAGACAAGGGCACAAATGTGAATCAGTCGTCCTTCCTTTCAAGTGGAGAGAAGAAGATTGGGGTGATGCTTATACAAGAGCACGAAATATTTTTGTCTTTCTCAAGCAAGGACACTCATTAAGAGCTGCTGCTGAATTAGCAGAAGGTAAAGCTCCTAAAAAAGGTAAAGACTGGACATCCATTGGTGAAAGTTTTAGGAATCAGAAACTCAACCACGGAAGGACAACGACTCCTGAGACATACAAAAAGCAATATCTGCCTCCTATCGAAATGGCTATTGAGTTAATGGCAGCAAGGCATCCTCCAAAAAATCCACAGGATTTAATTGATCTGTGTGTAAAGGATTGGCCTGCAGGGAGTGTGACTCGAAAACACAGGGCAAGAGCCTTAAAGCAATTTCTTGAGCATGCAGTTTCTAGAGAAGGGATTGCCGATATATGGATACCTCCAGCAGATTTAAAAAATCACATTGGTGCTGCAAACCCAAAAGAAGTTATTCATCAAGAAGGTGACCCATTTGATGACGATCAACAAATCCTCAATCTGCTGAACTCTCTTCCTCTCGATAGCCCTTTTGCGCGCGATAAAGATGCTGCACAAAAGTGGTTGAATGCGTTCCAGCTGATGGCAGAACTGGGTTTAAGGCCTGTTGAAGTAATGCATCTAAAGATTAGAAAAGATCCAAAAACTAAGGAACATTATTGGTGGTGCACATATCAAAAGAAAGCAGGTGCTGGAACCACAGAGCCCAGAAGAGTCTTTCCTCTTCCACTAATCAATAGTGATGGTGAAGTTCAGAAATGGAATCTGATTGAACGCTGGAAAGCAGGATTAATTGAGCTGCCTTCTTGCCGTGAAAACAAAATGGGAGAAGCTGCTAATACCTATTTGAAACGTCGAGAGAGTTGGAACAGTTTGCGGGAAGTGATGAAGAAGACTCAAGGAGTCAATATTGTTCCTTACAGCTTTAGGCACTCTTACAGTTTGCGTGCACATATCCGAGGTATCGATGCAGGTTCAGTAGCTATGTCGATGGGTCATAGCCTAGAAGCACATTTAAGGGCTTATCCTTGGGCATCAAAAGCCAGTACTGCCAAGGCTTTTGAGATTGCTAATAAAAACATTTTTGCATGAGAAAGATCTATACTTACAGGCCATTAAAGAGCCCTTAAATGCGCTTGAGGGTGGCAGGGTTATTGATGTTTGAGCTTTGATTTGAAATCGAAAATTAAAACTCACGGCTAGTGAAGTGATCCACAACCTATGAGATAATAAATGCAAAATCTAAATTTTATACATATTTGCTACCCAAGAAAGCGTGGGTGAAGCACTTCTTGGAAGACAAACAAAAAACAAAAATTGAAATGAAAACGATTAAGTACGGATTAAGAACAAGGCTTTGCCGCATTCTTACAACTCTTTTTCAGATCAGTTATCCAATCTTCTAATAATTGCAACGCTTCTAGATCCAATTTGTAGTACACCCAACGTCCGCTTTGACGGTCTGTAATTAATCCTGAATCTTTTAGAACCTTGAGATGAAATGAAAGGCGTGATTGCGCAAGACCTGTCTTTTCCATCAGATCACAAACACAACACTCTCCTTCTGATAAAGATTGAATGACTTCCATACGAAGTGGATCGGCTAAAGCCTTGAGAAGCCCACTTGCTTGACTTGTTGCAAGTACATTTTTCTCGGCAATTACTGCTCTCATTAATCCAAGTAATCTAAAAAGGTTTTTGCTATCAATTTTTGAAGCAACCACACAATAGCTTGCATCAAGTAGGATTGATACATCAAAATGCATTGATGGATCTGAGGTGGCTTTTCTTTTAAGCCCAGAGCGTTCTTTTTTTTACTGCTAGTTGGTTCAATGCGCATTGGTATTAATGGTTTTGGTCGGATTGGCCGCTTAGTTTTTCGTGCCTTATGGGGTCGCTCCAATATTGAACTCGTTCATATCAATGACCCAGCAGGAGATGCTCCAACAGCGGCTCATCTACTGGAATTTGACTCCGTTCATGGTCGTTGGGACCAGCAAATTGATTCCGACTTAAAAGGGATCAAGATTGATGGTCAATTTCTTAGCTACTCGCAAGAGAGTAATCCAACTAATGTTCCATGGGAACAAGCGGGTGTTGACTTTGTTCTGGAATGCAGTGGAAAGATAAAAACACCAAACCTATTAAACCCTTACTTTGATCAGTGTGGCATTAAAAGAGTTGTTGTTGCTTGTCCCGTGACAGGTGAAGTGGCAGGGACAGAAGCTCTAAATATCGTCTATGGAATCAACCATAATCTTTACGACCCTAAGATTCATCGACTAGTCACAGCTGCATCGTGTACAACCAATTGCTTGGCACCAGTTGTCAAAGTCGTCAATGAAAGTTTTGGCATTATCCATGGAGCCATTACCACACTTCATGACATCACGAATACACAAGTGCCAATTGACTCATTTAAAAGTGATCTAAGACGAGCCCGTAGCAGCATTCAAAGTCTTATTCCTACTACTACTGGTTCAGCGAAGGCAATAGGCATGATTTTCCCAGAGCTTCAGGGCAAATTGAATGGACATGCTGTACGTGTTCCACTGTTGAATGCATCCCTGACTGATGCCGTTTTCGAACTTGAGAGAAAGGTTTCAGCTCAAGAGGCTAATGACGCTTTTCAACGTGCAGCGGAAGGAGACTTAAAAGGCATTCTTGGTTATGAAGAAAGGCCCTTAGTCTCTATTGACTACGTCAATGATTCACGCAGTTCAATTATTGATGCTTTGTCCACAATGGTTATAGATGGGAATCAATTAAAAGTTTTTGCCTGGTATGACAATGAATGGGGTTACAGCTGTCGTATGGCAGACCTGACTTCTTATGTCGTGAATCTAGATAGCCAAGGTTAAAAGATAACCAAATGAAATTATCGTCACTACAGCAATACGGGATCGTAACGACCAACTATTGGGCATTCACTCTGACAGATGGTGCTCTAAGGATGCTAGTGATTTTTCACTTTCATAGCCTTGGATATACAACCTTAGAAATCGCATTCTTATTCCTTTTTTACGAGTTCTTTGGCATCGTCACTAATCTCTATGGTGGATGGATTGGAGCAAGATATGGATTACGTCTAACACTATGGGTAGGGACACTTTTACAAATAGGTGCCTTATTGATGTTGATACCAGTTTCAAGTGGTTGGTCGAAACTTTTGAGTGTCATTTATGTCATGGTTGCTCAAGCGATTAGTGGTGTAGCAAAGGATCTCAATAAAATGAGTGCCAAAAGTGCAATCAAAACTGTCGTTCCAGATTCCCCTGAAGAAGATGGTGGAAATAATCAATTATTCAAATGGGTTGCTATCTTAACTGGTTCAAAAAATGCACTCAAAGGAGTTGGCTTTTTTCTTGGTGGACTTTTGCTGACCAGTTTTGGTTTTAATAAAGCAGTTGAATTAATGGCAATCGGTTTAGGTGTTTCGTTTTTATTGACATTAATTTTGCCTGGAGATATTGGGAAGATGAAAAGCAAACCAATCTTCAAAGACTTATTTTCTAAATCTGAAGGGATCAATGTCCTCTCTTTTGCACGCTTTTTTCTCTTTGGGGCAAGAGACGTATGGTTCGTCGTAGCACTACCTGTTTTTCTTGAAACGTATCTAAATTGGAATTTTTCTGAGATTGGAGCTTTCCTAGGATTCTGGGTTATTGGTTATGGCTTTATCCAAGCGTTTGCGCCGTCTTTAAGAAATTTATGGGGAAATAAAACAAGCCCAGGAGTTTCTTCTGTTCAATTCTGGAGCGCTGTCTTAACGGCAATACCAGCTTTAATAGCTATAGCACTATGGCGACATAGCAATCCAGAAATAGCAATTACAGTTGGATTAATAACATTTGGATTCATTTTTGCAATGAACTCATCGATACATTCATATATGGTTCTTGCATATACGGATAAGGAAAACGTAAGTCTAAACGTGGGCTTCTATTACATGGCAAATGCGGCTGGAAGACTGATTGGTACGCTCTTATCAGGTGTCCTATTCATGCTTGGTACAAATGCCTCTATAGGAATGCAACTATGTTTATGGTGTTCAAGCTTATTTGTATTTATCTCATTGTTGACAAGTCTACGACTACCACCAGTTTCAAGTGCTATAGCCATTGAAAAAGCCTGAAATCCTCATGCAAGAAGTTTAATTCTACATTTTTTAATCTGACACTTTGTGATTGAAAGTGACCGCAAGATTTACTGAACTGAGTTCAACTTTTCTGAGAATAGGACTCTTTAGTTTTGGTGGCCCATTTGCGCACATAGCTATGTTTAAAGACGAGATCATAACTCAAAGGAATTGGGTTTCTGAGCAAGAGTTTGATCAAGGATTGGGTATTTGCGAAATATTACCTGGGCCGACATCAAGCCAATTAGCAATCTTTTTAGGGACAAAGATAAAAGGTTTTTACGGAGGATTGATAAGTGGGATATGTTTTTTATTGCCTGGATTTTTCATCATTTTACTTTTGAGCCAACTTTGGAGACATGGACAATCATTTGAAAATTTTCCGGTTTTTTTGTCTATTCCTCAAATAATTGTAACTTCAATCATTTGGGGTTTTGCTTTAAACCTATTAAAAAAACGTAGCCAAGTATGGCAATTGACAATAGCTATTTTTGTATTTATTGGGTCAATTATTGATAGATCAACTTCACTCCATTTACCTATTACATTGCTTTTATTGCTAGCTGGAATTTTCGGAATCTATCAAAATAATTCCAAGAGATTTCTGAGTTTTTTCTTTATTCCTTCTGGCTTTGAGCATTCTTATGTCGATCTAAGTTCATTTAGTTTCCCAAGTTTTTTAACGGTTCCAATATTTCGAGAAGATATAGGCAATCTATCATCCAACTCTTTAAAGTTATTTTATGTATTCTTTAAAGCAGGTTTGCTGGTTTTTGGTGGAGGGCTAGTAATTATTCCACTTCTACAAACTCAAGTAATTGAGATGGGTTGGTTGGATAGTCGTAGTTTTATTGATGCTATAGCCATAGGTCAACTCTCTCCAGGGCCAGTAGTTCTTTCAAGTGCATTTATAGGTTTTCAAGTTGGTGCAAAAGAAGGATCTATTCTTTTAGGAACATTTTTCTCCCTCATCTCAACATTCGCGATATTTTTACCAAGTTTTATTTTTATTCTTCTAGGGGACCCTTTGATACAAAGGATCAAAACAAAAGTAAGTATAACCAACTATATTAATGGAGTGTTATCAGGCATACCGGGTGCAATTCTTGCCGTAGTCATACCGATGACGGGTAAGGTCATTTTTGGCAAAAATATCTTTGAAACTTGTATTTATAGTCTAATCTTTTTTATTAGTCTAATCATAAGTTTTAAACAATCCATAAAGCCTTATAAATTAGTTGCGATATCTATTGCCCTAGGTATGACCATCCAAATTTTATTTTTGTAGACGTAATTTGATTTGAATTAAAGCACCACCATTAATATCATTACAAGCTTCAATAGACCTTTATGGTTAACAGCCATTTGTTGGGTTATTGAAACACCTAAACCACTGCCTATACGATCATTGCTCTGCATAAAAAAAGAGAGTGGTAAATCTCTCTTTTTAATTTGGTAATTTAATCTAAAAACATTACATCTGCTGATAGCTTTCTTCTTGTCTCTGGTGAATGATTTTGTTGCCAGTAGAAGAAAATCCTAATGGTAGGAGCTATTGCAAACAGTATCCAATCAATTAATGATTTTCGTTTCATTTTTTTGAAAAAAAAGAGGAGTTACAAACTCCTCTTTGATTAGTTTGGAAATTTAATAAAGCTTTTGCTTAAATTACTTCCCAATCCTATTGACAGCTGAACGAGCTTTTTTAAGAATGTCTCCTTTAAGAGGAACGAATCCTAAAGTTGGAGCTTTTGCTTGAGCCTTATTACTTAAAAGATATTTTAGTGATTCTTTAATGGCTTCTGTTTTAGAACCATTGCCTGTTTCGTAAGCTAGAACCCAAGTCAGAGTAGCGATTGGATAGGCACCTCTTGCAGTTGGATTTGGATTTTTACCTGCAAGATTTCGATCCAATCTGATTCCGTTTAGAGCCGCAGCTCCTGCTTTGGTGCTTGGCTTCAAGAATTCACCTGAAAGGTTTTGTAGAGCTGCGGCTCTTACGTCCCCTCTTATGTAGGACTGGTTGACGTAACCGATGGCTCCAGGTGTTTGTCTGATTAAACCTGCGACCCCTGCGTTGCCTTTGCCCCCTACACCTGCTGGCCACTTGACTGATTTACCAGTACCTAGAGACCATTCACTGGAGTCATTTGAGAAAGCTTGCATTGAATTGGTAAAAGCTTTGGTAGTTCCTGAACCATCAGAACGATGGACCCAAGTGAGTTTTCCAGCAGGACAACCGAGTTTTCTCCAGTCTTTGATTTTACCCATTGCGACTCTGACCGCTTGGAGTTGGGTCAACTTAAGATCACAATCTGGCTTGTTGTAGCCAAAGGCGATGGTGCCTCCCACCATAGGAATTTGCACTAAGCCACGAGTGACCTTGGCGATGTCTTTCGCTTTCATCGGATCATCCGAAGCTCCAAAGTCAACGGTTTGATCAATGAATGCTTTACGCCCAGACCCAGACCCAACGGCTTGGTAGTTAACCTTTGGCCCTCCAGATTTAGCCAGATCAGAGAACCATCGGGTGTAGATCTTTGCGGGGAAAGATGCTCCAGCACCACTTAGGCGAACACTGGAGGTTGAATCAGTTGTTCCACATGCAACGATGCCAGCCCCAAGGGTGGCAATAGAAGCGAAGGAAATCACCTTCCTTGAGAAGGTCATGAGAGGCGCACGAACATGGCTTTCAGATACTAATCAAAATATCTTGATAAGATCAAGCCTTGTTGATGTATCAAGAAGATTTGATGTAAGGTGTTGCCATTGCTTCGCCTTTGCCCTAGGGCATCAGTGAGCTTTCTTTATCTGCCTGGAGGATTCATTTGACTTTGCTTGAAAGACCAAGTCTCATCGACTCTTACGAAGGAGCCCTTGAGTTTTTGGAAACTACTTATGCGAAAAGAAATCTTGTGCACATCTCAGCAAAAAGTTTTTTTCCTATGCTGAAAAATCAGATATGGCTCTTAGTTCGAGGCGCTGCTTTTTTATCTGCAGAGAACAAAAATGAGGCCGAATCTGTGCTTGGGTTTGTAGGGCCTGGACAATCTTTTGGTGAACCTTTGTCTAGAATTGATGGATTCAATGCCTTGGCTCTTTGTGATTGTGATGTCCTTTGTTTAAACATAGATGAAGCTTATGCCTCGGGATCTATCTCGCAGTTAATATTTCAATCAATTGTTGCTCGCAATAATTATGTGGAATCATTCTTAGTTGTTTTAGGTATAAAGAATACAAAAAAGAAAATGCAAGCATTTCTTGAAATGCTTGCTCTTGACTTTGGACATGTAGTCGAAGGTGGTATCGTCTTTGGCTTTAAGATAAATCATGACCAAATAGCAGATGCATTAGGAATTACTCGTGTTACTGTGACAAGAATGATGAATCATTTAAAGGATGATGGCTGGCTAAAGAAATCTAAGAATGGACGCATTTTGCTGTCGAATCAACCAGTTATTCGGTGATTCTATCGTAATGAATAATGAAAAATTCAAATACCTAGAAGAGCAAGATGTCCAAGCTCTTATACAAGGAATAGATAAAGTAGTCTTGCAATATTGTGATGAAAAGACTATCTCTGGTGAAACAGCTTGGGCTTTAATACAAGGATTAAGTGATGTACGTCTTGAGCAATTTCGAGATTCAATTGATTGATAAATATAGACAATTAGATTCTGAAAGAACAGTGCAGAAATATCTCTTTTATGTTGATGATTGAATGCTAACGGGAAATACCATTTCTATCGCTGTTCAAAACACTTGTTCTATTGTTAATTCCTTGGGTGGTTGATGCAATAAGGGTACAGGTACCCAACTTGTAAATAGGTGGGATTCGTTAACCAGCCGTTGACTTATAATACTAACTATAACCCTTAATCAACTTTAAATGGAGTGAGCAATGAACATCAAGAAAGGGTTCCATGCTTATAAACAATACTGGGAAGATCAAGCAAGTTTCATGGATAAATCCCCATGGAATCTAAAGAAGATCTTAAGACTAACTATCTCAAATGATGTTGATGGAAATTTGGAAGAACTTGAATTTTCCAATCACTCCATTTCAAGAGAAGAGGGGCAATTAACCTTACGGGTAAAGGTTCCTTACAACTACTTTGAACTTGATAGTTTTGAATTAAAGGCTATTGAACTCCTTGGCATCGATAAAGATTGGTTAGTAGATATGAGCTTAGAAGACTCTAGTTGTACTCATCAATTAACAAGTTAAGAGGTGAGATCTCTATATCGAATACCGCGTTCCATCGATGCTTCCAACATTGATTCACTGCTCCATTGGGCATAAGCAGCGTTATGTACTTGGACGGTGTGACCCATAAAGGCGGCCATCTCTGTATCAGAAAGCTTGTAGACCTGATGCCCTCGTTTGCTGTATGAATGCCGAAAGAAACTTTGATGACGACTCCTACGACGAAGTAGAGGATGATCTCAGGAAACGGGATCCAGACGAAGAAGACCGTGCTTACTTCCCTCCAGAAGAATCAAAGCCCCCTCATTATTGAATGGAGTGGTCTCAGAGAGAGAATTAGTCCGGTCAAATAGTTCACAATTCAGCTAAGATCTTTTTAATCCTCGGCATGTGCCCCAGAATTGAAGGTCTGGTTAAGTGCCCCCACTTCAGTGGACGGACTGCCTTGAGTAATCAAGAAGCGGGTTGATGGAGGTTCTGACAACGCCCTGTAGCTCATGGCTCGGAACCAAAATCGGTATTTAAATCTACGTACAGTCAATGGTATTTCCATTGCTGTAAAAGCTAATGCAGAGTTCTCATTTGACGATCTCTGCAAAAATTTAGATGTCCTAAAGAAGGACAAGCCGAAGGTTAAATGGGATTTTTCTAGCTATCCCAAAGTGGTTCAAGAAGTAGCCAGAGCAAAGGGAATATCCATCAACTAATAGATGTCAACCACAACTAAAGAGTGGGTTAAAACCCGCTTAGCGGAGGAGCTTCTTTGCCTCTCCGAGAGATCACTATTCCGTCTAAGACAAAAGGGAATCCTTTCTGCTGGTAGGTGTTGGAGGAGAACTATTCCTGACAACATCAATTCCAATGTCATTTACAACATCCCTGCATGCCTAGAGGTTCTTAGCGGAGTAGCTGCCGCTTCAGAAATGGAACAAGACCGGCTTTCGACGCATAGAAAATCGGAGGTTGCACAGGCATGAAAAAGCCCACCTCTCAAGGCGGGAAAAGAGAGCTAGTGCGTTGCGGCGACGAGATTCTCAGGCAAGAGAAGTAAGAATGAAAGTCAATAAAAACGGTAGATCGTTCCTGGATAAGGAGCGACTCGATAGGCATGGAACGCCTGGGCCAACAGGACTGAGGCAGGAAGACAACCTCCCAATAGTGCAGAAACTAGTGCAAGAACTAGTTGACTCTGGGATTCCAAAGTCGGTTCATTATCTCTTGGACTATCGCAGCGTCTCAAAAAGTGAGGCTAAGAATCTCACTGGTTATGGATATTCAGGATGGATTGTTCTTTTTAAAGATCCAGAAGGAAAACCTTATTTGCAGAACGATGGAAAGAACTTCTATCGACTCAAGCCTGACCCTGGACAGATAGAAGGTGCAAAATATCTCTCTCCAAAAAATGGAGGATGTAGACCATACTTTTCTCCGCTACTTCTAAAGGATTCTCTTAAACCTACTAAGAGGATTTTTATTGTTGAAGGCGAGAAGAAAGCGGATGCATTAACTCATCATGGATTTCCTTCTATTGGCCTTAGCGGTGTTAGCTGCTGGACTGATAGTCGCTCCGCATCCGCAGGATTACTGCCTGAACTAGAGAAACTTCATTGGAAGAAGAGAGAAGTTTTTATAGTTTTTGATAGTGACGTAACTACTAAAACCACCGTTCGAAGTGCTCTGGATGGCCTCTGCAATGCATTGGAAGAGAAAGATGCAATTGTGCGAATAGTCCTTTTGCCTTGCGAAATAGATGGCTCAAAGAATGGAGGAGATGACTTTATTTGTCGCCACGGGAGCAACGCTTTTCAGAAATTAGTTGATGTAGCTCAACCCTTTAAGAACTGGAAAACTGAGCCTTCAGAAACACATCACAAGGCAGTTACAGCGACTCCAATTTTTAAAAAAGAGTATGCCTTTAACCCTCTTATCGGGTTATGCAAATGGCGCAAAACTCATTGGGAGTTTTTAGAAGAGAAGCCACAAAATGCTCTGGATTCACCTCTTCATGAATGGATGGATCTGATGCTTTGGGATAAAAGAAGCCGCACTCTTTTAGGAGGAGTGAAGGATGAACTACTAGCTCGCCTAAAGCACCAAACATGGAATCAGTCCCACTTGATGAGCTTTGAAAATGGGACATATGACCTAAAGGCCCAGGGATTTGAGCCGCTCCATAAAAGAGAGGATTATCTGACTCATAGCTTCAAATTTAACTATGACCCAAAAGCTAAATGTCCACTCTGGTTGAAGTTCCTAGGAGAAACTTTTAAAGAAGATGAGGAAGTTATTCAATTACTTAGGAGCGCATTTCGCTGGTCAGTTAGTACAAAGAAAACTGATGAACCTTTTCTCTTAGAAGTCTTCTTTGATCTATACGGGCCTAAAGGGAGCGGAAAAGGAACTTTGCTGGAAGTCCTACAAGCTGTAGTCGGATCCGAAGCTGTTGGGATAGCAAGAACGTCTACCTTTACCTCGGCAACTCAATTACAGGCATTAGTAGGAAAGAAGATCGCTATAGACCCCGATGCAAGCGGACACTATCCAGATCCAGGAGTATTCAATTCAATAGTTAGTAATGAGCTTGTACATGTAAAGCGCCTATACGTTAATGATTCAGCAGCAAGGCTAGGAGTTGTTATTTGGAGGGCATTTAATGACCAACCTTCCATAAGTGGAGGCGGGCAAGAAGGTCTTGGGAGAAGGATGGTTACATTCAGAATTGAAAGATCAGCAGCTTCACCAGATCCGTCCTTAAAACAAAAATTACGAGATGAAATTGAGGGAATCTTTCAATGGTGCTGGAGCATGTCCGAAGCCGATATGTTCAACACTCTCAAGAAAAGAGGAGAAGTTAAAGCAGTTAGAGAAGCTTCTATAGAAAACGCCATCGATCAGAATCCACACCTTCGATTCATTCTTGAAAAATGTGAGGAAGGTGGAGAAAGAAAAGCCCAAGAGCTATATGACGAATATGTCCAGTGGACTAAGGATCAAGGCATAAAAGCTATCAGTCAGAAAAACTTTGGGCTCCAAATTAAAAAGCTTCCAATAGTGCAGGCTCAGAAAAAAAGTGCAGGGATCTTCTACGCAATCAGTCCAGCGAAAGAGCTTGACCTGGGCTCTTTCCTAGGAGTCACAGTTGCAGATGCAAGGTTAGACCCTGCACCCAGCCCGACCCTGCATTCCAACCCTTCACCACCAGAACCAAGGCGGGGAAGTGCATCTCATTTACCTATGCAGGGTATGCAGGGTCATCTCTCTAACTTTTCTTCTAAAGAGAAAGATTTAAAAGGAGATATAAAAGAAGTTTCAGAAAAGACCCTGCACACTATGCACAACATGCAGGAAGGAGGGATTTGCTATTTAAAAGATATGGTTGAAGCTGCCTTAGAGAATGGGAAAAATACAGTGCCAGAAATCCAAAGATGGATCAAAGAGATGGGGAAAGATATAGCGAAAACGGAAATAGAGATCACCTTAAAAAGGTTGGAACGCTTCTAAGTCTCTGCATACCAAGCAGGTTAAAAAATCCCTAGAAGGACTGATATGCCAAGAAAATCAATAGGGTTTATTGGGTCAATGGCGGGAAGGCTGGCGGGATCGCCTGAATAATGGCAAATAATGCAAGCAAAAATAGAAGAAAATTCCTTTTGCCTTTGAGGTCTTTGATTACTGCCTCTTGCTGATCGACCAACTCGCAAGCAGAAGTAATCACCTCGTCCTTACGAGACGTTTCGGTGATGTTCATTGGATTCAAAAAAATTTGTTAGTGCCGATGGTGAGCTAACTAGCCCAACGCTTTCGACATCCTGATTCTATTTGGGTATTAGCGACGAAGGCATTTGGTTCATAGAAAAGAATGTGATTTGACCCAATCTTATTGCGTCATCGATACGCAATAACGTCAACACTGTCTTCTGGCTCTGTTGTTGTATTTACTATCAGCTGCCAATCCACATAGTTGAATCAATTGCTTGGAACAAGCGGCAACGGCACTTGCTTGGTTATGTAGTAAGCCTTTTTGGATACCAGACTGAAGGTTTGCAATGAGCTGAGCAACCATCATTGGCCTAGATACGTCCGTCTCTTCTAGGTCTTGAATTAACAGTTCATAAGCACTAGCAGTGATTCTCCTAGCTTGACGTCTGCTGAGTGCATACGTTTCGGCCACATGGGCCGTTACCACTGTTGCTCCATTTCCTTGAGCAAGCATGGAAGCAGCTTCTCCAATGCGTCGTTCTAATTCCGCTTTTGTTGCTCTAGACATGCCACTCAAATCGGGCAAGACCTAGTGCTCCAGGCACTTCTGCTCTATCAATGGATTTCAGCATTTGTTGGCGCTTTGTTGGCTCTTGTCGGCCAACAAATTTCTCGCATGATTACATGCTAGCCAAAAGCCTTGCAAATAAAGCGCTCTCCTAATCGGGGCGACAGGATTCGAACCTGCGACCTAGTGCTCCCAAAGCACCCGCGCTACCAAGCTGCGCCACGCCCCGTGCTCTTCAATATTAGTATTCGAAAGCACTAATAAGCTAGTAAAAGCCAAAGGAAGTTTTGCAAATCAAATCTTCATATAATCATTTTTTTCTATTTTGACGGTTCTTGAGTCGCTCAGAAAAAAGATCTCTTGAAGTTTTTGTAATCTGCTCACCACAAATCGCTTGTGGCTGACTTTGATTGCTGTTTGATCGCAGAACTCAAATGAACAGATTAAGAATCATAATCTTGGAGATAATTCATGAGAGTTCAGAATCAATCTGATTTCTCATCATCTCTTTGTCTTAAAAGGCCTGTGATAAGTGAAAGAGCGAAGAAAAGGCCTATCCCTAAATAAGCAATGCGTTCAATTAGTAAGGTTATTGGGTTTCCAATAGCTTGCTGAATTGAATCTTCCATTGATCGAATAAGAAAAATATCTGCTCAAATGGTAATCAAATATCTTCTCAAAGGAAAACCACTGGTTGAACTGAGAGTGCAATTTAGCAGTTTTACTCTTTTAGTGTATTTCTCTATGGTTTATAAGTGAATTTTTTCTTCGGATACAGTTAAACAATTATCTTTGTAAGACTTTATAGAAAAATCACAAAAGAAACTTATTATATTGAAGTAGAAAAATTTAACTATGTCACTTCCAACCACTTCGACTGATCAGCTTGTCGTGATAAATTTGGCCGCCATTTTGGTAGGAACCACATTTAATGCGCCTCAAAAAGTCATAAAATGGGGTGGTGTCATTATTGCTACCGTAACCACTACATGCGCTATCTGGTGTTCTCATCATTAAAAGTGGAATCGTTTTTATTGGGTTATCTTCTTGAGATAAGTATTTTCACCGGCCTTCATCCTGTTAAAAATACTTATCCCAAGAAGATCTGTTTTTAAGCCACAAGTAAATTTAAAAACCTGATCTGGCGGTAATTAAAGAGAAAGTATTTCTGCTCTTGACTTCTTCAAGCGAAAGGAAATTCATAAACCTGTAAAGATAACTCATTCGAAATCACTTTTGTATCAAAGTGAACTACATTTTCATGCAGCCTTGAGTCATAATGATTTTGTAGCAACAGCTACAAAAACGTTCACCTCGCTACATGCGAGGCGCAGTTCGTCCCAAGCCAAGGAACGGGGACTTGGGCCGCAATCGGACTCTGAATTATGACCAAACTCCTCTATCGCGGACATGACTATGTTCAGCACAAGGAACCTGTCAGCAAGCAGCCTATTCAATTGACCTATCGCCATAGCGTCTATCTGAGTAGAAAAGAGCAATCTTTATCAGAAGCCAAGCATCCTGAACTGACTTACAGAGGAAAGGCTTACACCAAATAGCTGTTACCTCCTTAAACCCCCTCCCCCCTCATCAGGTAGGGGGTTTTTTATTGCATACAAAAAGGGCGCCCTCGTCGAGCAGCGCCCATATGGACAAACTTGTGTGAGGAGTGTCCATTCATTGTCTAAGCACTGAAGGCGACGATGTCAACAAAAAACTTGCGCGTTACACAGATATGTTTTTTTCGTATTTAGTTAGCCATTCAAAAACAAGCATTTCCTAGTCCTTCTTTAGAAAGCTGAGGAAAGTCAAGAAAATATTGGGGCCAAGTACTTATAAAGTATTAACCTTTTTGGCCTTTTATTTGATCTTGATCCTCTGAATCCACAACTTGAATTTCAAATTTCACGAACAAGCCAAGAAGAATGAGAAGGACTCCCACAAGAGGCCAAGAAGGAACAATATGCAAGGTTTTCTCCATAGCCTCTATCAGAATAAGCTTTTTATAGTCGTTTCACAGGCTTGGAAGCCCATACCCACATAAACTTCAGAAAAGGAGGTCGAATTATCAATTAACGCTAATTGCTGCGATCAATCTCTCGCAATGGCATAAAGGAGTGATGATGATTTTGTATATTTGGTGCCATTACTGTCAAATTTTTAGGGACACCCCTATCTAAGACCTTAATGGAAACTACATCCCCTGCCTTCTCTTTAATAATCTCCATTTTGCTTGGAGTTGTAGGGCTAACGTCAATTGGTATTTATTTTTCATTTGGACCAGGCTCGAAAAAGTTAGTTGATCCATGGGAAGTTGATGATGATTGAAGGCAATAGGCTTGTAATGGTAATTATTCTTTGTCTTCAATACACTATTATCAAATCTAACCAATACTTTAAGAACTAAAAAGAGGCTAGAATATGCCTAAAATATCTAGTGATTTCAAATAGAATCAACTATTAGTTGCACGAAGTTATAAACCAAGGCTTTAGGCATAAAAAAGGGCAGAGCTTTAGTTTAGCCCTACCCTTTTTTATAAATTGCCAAATTCCTTTGAATGGTAATTGATTGCTCTAATCAAAATTCTCAGGTTTGGCCCATGGATCGATTCTCTTGGAATCATCTGAGTAGTAGAAGAATTGGGAGGCTCCAAAGACTGCGCCTAAGCCACATAAGGCTGGAATTAGTGCAAAACCACCTGACGGCTTAATAAGGCCGAGATCAGAGGGATGCGGTAATTGAGCGGCGAAATCAATGATGTGGGTTACATCAATCATTAATTTTAATTTGACATAGCTGCACATTTATAGCCCAGTAGCCATCCGCTAGAGGGTCTCTGTTGCATCTTGAAAACTCAAAAACTCTTCAGGATGGAAAGGATTGCCAATTTGAAGTTAATGTTGGTGCCCTTTATGCATTGAAGGAAGCTCCGGCATTTCATGAGCCTCTACCAATCCTCGAAGAGATCTTGCGCCACAGATAGCACTTAAAGCAAGGACAACTAGTGAAGCAGTACTAATAAATTGAAGAACAATTGGGAGATGAGCATTCACCCTGTCACGAAAAGTCGTCATTGGTCGAAGTAAAAGCCTATTGAAGCATTTTGCTTGTGATCCTTTTATAGGCCCAATCCATTTAAGACCAATCAAGCAAAGCAATGCAGAAAGTAATCTTACGAAATTAGAAAATAAGTATTTCTAGTTGAGCAAAAAATAGGAATCACAAAAATTTTCTTGCTCTCACTTTATTTCAAGAGCTAGTTTCGTGTTCAGACGCAAAAGAGGGGTATATGAAGTGAAAATTTAAGCAAGCAACAAATGGGTGCTTAGCAAGGTCGAGACATGAAGATCAATAGCCCTTGCAATTTCATTCCTTTTGCAGTGAAATAAAGATGTATTTGAACAAAAGACTAAAAACAGGATTCACGTTTCACTAACTCCGTGACTGAGAAATTACTTGAAGAAGGAAATCTCTATGAATAATTATCCAATCTCAGAATCCGAGCTAGCAGTTCTAGAAATACTTGCAGACAAGCTCTTTAAAAAAGAGTTCTCCCCTAAGGATATAGATCTGAAACTTCAACTTGGTCCCGAGAAAGTAATTGATCATTTTCTGGAACTTGAGCTAAAAGGCTTTTTTAGATGGGTTTCACTAGATTTATTGTCATTGGACCTCGAGCGAAGTACTAAAGAGATTTATTTTGAGATCTATCTTTCTAGAGCTAAGCTCACTGCCCAAGGGAAAGCTCTCATGGAGGAATTCAACTCATCTCAAATAGCCTCATAGTATTCATGTAAATGCTCAAGCATTGACAAGCAAATGGGAACTGACCTAGGTCTAGATTTTTCAAGCCAAACAGAACCTATAGGTTTACTGATCTTGATTTCAGGTTTTTTTTTTTCACCGGAGGGGTTTTCTATATCTTCCTAACTCTTGACAAGGAATCTATAAGTGACAAAAAAACAAAAGCTATAAAAGAAAAGAATCGATTAGAGAAGATACGGAAGCTTTATCCCAAAAAGCACGAATAGGCTTAGGCATAAATAAGCAAGTGGGCTGATCAGGAATTTTGATAAGAATGTATCTTTCTTAATAGATAAGTTTAAATGGTTGTCATTGAGATAAGTATTTACTATCTTAAGAAAGTGTCTCCAAATCATTTGTCATGCTGACTGGTAAAGATCTACTAGCCAAGGTTAAAGAACTTGGTGATGTAAGTAAATCAGACCTGGTTAAATCCTGTGGTTATGTATCCAAAAAGAAAGACGGTAGTGATCGTCTAAATTTCACAGCTTTCTATGAGGCTCTTCTTGAAGCAAAAGGTGTAAACCTTGCATCTGAAGCAACTGCTGGAGTAGGAAAAGGTGGAAGAAAGCTAAGTTATGTCGCAACTGTTCAAGGCAATGGCAATCTTTTGATTGGTAAAGCTTATACAGCGCTACTTGATCTAAAGCCTGGTGACAACTTTGAGATTAAATTAGGACGCAAGCAAATCAAGCTTGTTCCAGAAGGTGAAGGCTAACCTCATCTACATCAAAGAACCACTTTCCAACTAAATACTTGTTGGCTTTGAGGAACAGAACAATCCACAGAGATCAAAATAATCTCTGTGGATTGTTTTTTTATTGCATTAACTGACTCAAAAGCAGTTATTGCAATACAAGTCTAAGGAGTAAAGAACTACTTTCCGAAGGGCTTGACTAACTAAAAAGCTATGAGTCTGCCTTTAGAACATACAAATTTAAGTCTTATCAAATATAGATGAAAGCAAGATGTGTAAAAAAAGAGGCCTCAAGATCGAACTTCAGCCAATTTATATAAAATTTCTCCTAAACATCATCCCTGCTCTTTTGGGATGAGAGTCTTTGGGCTAAAGCTTTCTGATCCTCCATCCTTATATAGGCGAAGACCGCCATTTCATAGTGGTTGAATATCTTCTTTAATCTCTAGAAAGCAAACTCTATTTCAGGATGCAACTTCAATAATCAAGGATATATCAGTAATAGAAAGAAACCCTTATCTTCCTATACACATTTTTACTTTCCATAACTGCGATGAAGAATTGCTTATCCCGCAGTCGATTGACGAATAGCTGAACCACTGTTCCGTGCGACCCCAGTAGCATCGACCTGGAAGAACCAGAAGAGGATTCAAAGTGAGGCTTCGTTTCCGATTACAAGATCGGTTTACGTTACCTTCACGACAGTCTCCCCAAATCGAAAGAGAGTCAGATCAGAGCACTAGAAAAAGGTCGTCACCAAAACAGTAGTTCATCTTCAATTTAAACGGTGAAAGCATCATTTAAGGGCCAAATAGACCGAACAAGATCGATTTTTTGATTGGCTTCTATATATCTTGATTGAGAATCCTTGCCGTTAAGTAGAAAAGTCATATGTCCCATTTTGCGTCCAACAACCTCTTTATCTTTCTCATACCAATGCAAATGGCCGTCTTCTAGAAGATTCAATTTTGCTATGCGATCATCTAGGGGAGTAGAAAGTGTTGGAGGTAATCCCAATAAATTGACCATCAATGCTCCTGGAGTAAGAAGGTGAGGAGTAGGAACAGGCAAGCCTCCAGAAATACAAATTTGTTGATCAAATTGACTACTAGAACAAGCTTCAATTGAAAAATGTGCAGAATTATGTGTCCTAGGAGCAACTTCATTTACCAGAAGTCCTTTAGAGCCATAGAAAAACTCAATAGCTAAAACACCTACATAATTTAGTTTTGTTAATAATGAAGAGGCGATGTTATAGGTAAGGGCCTCAACAGAATGACTCACATCAGCAGGAGCAATAGTCCAATCACAGACTTGATTATGTTGATGAGTTTCTACAAGAGGAAGAGTTCTTACTTCTCCTGTTAAATCCCTACTTGCAACAATTGCTAATTCATTTTCATATGTAACCCATTCTTCAATTAACCAATTGTTTCGGTCAACTGAGTTAATAAGTGAATTTAAATCATTATAATTTTTTAAAACCTTTGTACCTTTTCCGTCATATCCGCCTAGACCAGCCTTTGCCATAACTGGGAAAGTCCAACCAGATGGAAGTTTTGTTGGTCCTATAGAAATAGAAGAAAGAGGCATCCAGGCTGGACCTTTTATGGCCAAGTCATCAAGTAATTGACGCTGGGAGAGTTTATTTAATAAGGGTTCTATTGATTTCAAAGAAGGGAGAAAACGCGCCCCTTTTTTTTCTAAGGAGGTTAACGCGCCTATATTCACCCATTCATTCTCAAAGGTGATAGAAAAACATCTATTAGAGAGGTCTGTAGTCCCTTGAACATCTCCACTCTCAGCTAATACCAAATAGTCTGCATATTTTGCTGCTGGATCATCAGCGGATGGAGCTTGTACAGCAACTTTAATATTTCTATTATGCGCGGCATGAAGAAGCATCTGAGCAAGTTGACCTCCACCAACTACACCTAGCAAAGGGGGACGTTTTAAAAGATTGAACAACGAAGGATTAATCATCTGAAGCAAGTCAAGCTAGAAAAAAAGAATATTTTATTTAAAGAGGCTTTACTTCAATACCATAAAAACAAAATAGGAAGAATTCCAAAAGGCTAATTTAAGCAAATAAATCTTTTGGTACCCAGAACTCTCTCCATGCAACTGAACTGAAATAGCTTATCTGACAAACCTACTTTTATTTTGGTTGTTGTAGTAAATAAATTCAGAGCAACACACTAAAGTTAAAAGTAATATAAAAAGACTTGCATCCACTTCAAAAGGCTTTGCAAAGAATGTCCCAACGAATTTCAGTAGGAATAACCGACCAACCATATGAGGTAGTCATAGGTAGCGGCTGTATAGAGAATATTGGGCAAGAACTACAAAAAGTCGCGACAAACATTGGAATAAAAGTACTAATCGTTACCAATGCTGACGTTGCTGGACCATATGGAGATGCCTTCATAAGTAGCCTTAAGAAAAGTGGCTATGACACATCAATTCTTGTTATTGAAGCTGGTGAGAGTCAAAAGACCCCTAAAACAATCTCTTTAATTCATGATGCAGCGTATGAAGCCAAGCTAGAACGAGGTTCTTTAATGATTGCATTGGGGGGTGGTGTAGTTGGCGATATGACAGGTTTTGCAGCAGCAACATGGTTAAGAGGGATATCCGTTGTTCAAGTGCCAACATCCCTTTTGGCAATGGTTGATGCTTCTATCGGAGGAAAAACTGGAGTAAATCACAAAGGAGGGAAAAATCTCATAGGTGCATTCCATCAACCAAAACTAGTTTTAATTGACCCATTAACATTAAAAACACTTCCACAAAGGGAATTTAAGGCCGGCATGGCTGAGGTTATTAAGTATGGAGTTATAGGAGATTCTGAATTATTTAACTTACTTGAAAATGCATCTTCACTAAATAAGTTATCTAGCTTAAGTGATAAGGATCTCCAAGAGATCCTTTTTAGATCGGTTACAGCGAAGGCAAAGGTAGTGCAAATGGATGAACATGAAAGTGGAGTCAGAGCTACTCTTAACTATGGGCATACCTTTGGGCACGTTGTTGAGACTTTATGCGGTTATGGAACTTGGTTGCATGGAGAAGCTGTTGCAATTGGAATGACAATGATAGGAAAACTAGCTTTAGAAATAGGTAGCTGGAATATTAAAGACGCAAAAAGACAAATGGAATTATTAGAAAAAGTTGGATTACCTACTGCCTGGCCAAAACTAAGAGCAGATGATGTAATGAAAGTTCTAGAAGGTGACAAGAAAGTCAAAGAAGGAAAAATC
>QCFX01000015.1 GCA_003280105.1 Prochlorococcus sp. AG-363-N20 | reverse complement strand
ATTCAATTAAAATAAAAAAGAGGCTTTGAATCTCTGAAATATATCGTCGATGGAACTGTTCATACAATTTTCTTAGCACTCCATTTTATCTTGGATATAGCTTTAAAAGAACTTCTAGAAAGGGTTTTAGAGGCTTAAATTAATGCTTTTGAATTATTTATATAGAGAATCAAGCCTTTTCAAGATGACGGGCAGCCCCATTTACTGGCATCATTAGTAATGGAAATGTTCCGACGTTGTTGCTGCTGATTTGCAGCGCACGCCAACTTCAAGAGACCTAAGTCATGATTTCCGCGTCGCGGCTATGAGCCTGCTGCACGCTACCTGGCTGCCGGCCATTCGAACTCCGACCAGTTCCGGTCGCCCAGCACTTCTTGTGTGGGCAGATGCATGGCGCGTCGCAACTCCAACTGGGCCAAAAGAAACTCCTGCACTACACCCGTTCACACTTAAAACTGAAGAGCTCAGAACATGGCTCATTGATAAAGATCTTCTTCCTGATGGAATCATTGATGCAACAGCTTGCCTAACACTTCCTAGTAGAGCTTTGAAAGCTCAGACAAATTCCAAATCTTCTTTAAAAAAGAGAGAGAATATCGAAGAGGAGATTGAACCCACGTGGACAGGCTTGCCGCTGCAAGCAGGAGAGCCAGTACCAAAAGAATGCGAATGGTGGCCTTGGCAAGTACAAGGGTTAGCAATCGAACCTAATGCAGCTACAGAGTGGCTTTCAAAATTACCTCTATCAGGTCGTAATCCTGATTTAGCAGATGAACTTCGATGGTGGAGTCATCTACAACGATGGGCTTTAAGCCTTATTGCTCGTGGGAGATGGCTACCTCAAGTGGAACTTAGTAAAGGTGAAGGCTATCCTCATCGTGCTCGATGGGTCCCTCTGTTAAATCGTGAAGATGATCGAAGAAGATTAGAAGAACTTGCCGCTGGACTACCTCTAGTCGCGACATGTGCTCTCCCATGGAGAGAGCCCACTGGTAAGCGAAGCAATCGCACAACTCGGTTAAGGCCTGAAGCAATGCGAGCAGCTAATCCAGTTGCTTCTTGCCGTCCGCGAAGTGGACGCATAAGAGTCGCAACTCTTTTAGAAGAACTTGTAGATGCTCAATTACGCCAAAAATTCATAACTAACACGGAAGGACTAGATCCATTGCTTATCACTTGGCAAGAAGCACTTGGATCTGAAAATGGTGTAATCAGTCTTCCAGATGAAGAAGCACAACGTCTAGCCAAAGCAAGCAATCACTGGCGAGAAGGTGTCGCCGGAAATGTTGCTCCTGCTAGAGCTTGTCTGGAATTATTCACACCTAAGGAAGGTGACGATCTATGGGCCTTACGCTTTTCCTTACAAGCGGAAGCCGATCCAACACTGAAAGTTTCTGCAAGCACAGCATGGGGAGCGGGTGCTGAGGTTTTACAACTTGGAGAAATCAGGGTGGAGAATCCTGGGGAAGTGCTTTTAGAAGGTTTAGGTCGTGCACTGACAGTTTTTGAGCCAATTGAACGAGGACTAGATGCAGCAACCCCGGAGTCAATGCAACTAACTCCCGCAGAGGCTTTTGTGTTGGTTAGAACCGCTGCAAATCAACTACGTGATGTTGGAGTAGGAGTTGAACTTCCGCTCAGCCTTTCTGGAGGATTAGCAAGTCGACTTGGGCTCGCAATCAAAGCTGAGCTTTCCGAACGCTCAAGAGGTTTCACTCTTGGCGAAAGTCTTGATTGGAGTTGGGAATTAATGATTGGAGGTGTAACTCTTACTCTCAAAGAATTAGAGCATCTTGCTGGAAAAAAAAGTCCACTAGTTAGACATAAAGGCGCATGGATTGAATTGCGACCAAATGATCTAAAAAATGCTGAAAAATTTTGCGGTGCTAATCCTCAGCTCAGTCTTGACGATGCCCTTCGATTAACTGCAACAGAAGGCAATACTCTCATGAAACTTCCTGTTCATCATTTCGATTCAGGACCAAGACTGCAAAGTGTTTTAGAGCAATATCACCAACAAAAAGCCCCAGAGCCTTTAGCTGCCCCAGCAGGATTTTGTGGTCAATTAAGGCCATATCAAGAAAGAGGATTAGGTTGGCTCGCTTTTCTTCATAGATTCGACCAAGGGGCTTGTCTTGCAGATGACATGGGTCTGGGTAAAACAATCCAATTACTTGCTTTTTTACAGCATCTCAAAATCGAACAGGAATTAAAGCGTCCTGTTTTACTAATTGCTCCAACATCTGTATTAACAAATTGGAAACGAGAATCCGAAGCATTTACCCCTGATTTAAAAGTTTGTGAACACTACGGTCCAAAACGTCCTTCTGACACGAATTCCTTACAAAAAGCACTTCACAAAATAGATCTTTTACTAACTAGCTATGGCCTTATGCAAAGAGATAGTGAACTACTGGCAACAATCGACTGGCAAGGGGTAGTCATAGATGAAGCACAAGCAATCAAAAACCCTAATGCCAAGCAAAGTCAAGCAACTAGAGACATCGCAAGGCCAAGTAAAAGCAACCGTTTCCGAATCGCGCTAACAGGTACACCTGTAGAAAACCGAGTAAGTGAATTATGGGCGTTAATGGATTTCCTCAATCCAATAGTTTTAGGGGAAGAGGATTTCTTTCGACAACGTTATCGACTACCAATTGAAAGATATGGAGATATATCATCTCTAAAAGATCTAAAAGCACGTGTTAGTCCTTTTATTCTAAGAAGGCTCAAAACAGACAACTCAATTATTTCTGATCTTCCAGAAAAGGTTGAACTGAGCGAATGGGTAGGTCTTAGTAAAGAGCAACAAAATCTGTATGCCAAAACTGTAGAAGCAACTCTGGATGCAATTGCAACCGCACCACGAGGTCAAAGGCATGGAAAAATACTAGGGCTGCTTACACGTCTCAAACAAATCTGCAATCATCCTGCACTCGCCCTAAAAGAAAAAACAGTTGTCGATAGTTTTTTGCCACGTTCTGCAAAGCTACAAAGATTAGAAGAGATACTAGAAGAAGTAATTGAAGCAGGAGATCGTGCCCTCTTATTTACTCAATTTGCTGAATGGGGCTATTTATTGCAAGCATACCTACAGCAGAGATGGCGTTTTGAAGTGCCCTTTTTACACGGGAGTACTACAAAGAATGAAAGGCAAGCAATGGTCGATCGTTTTCAAGAAGATCCTCGAGGTCCTCAACTGTTCTTACTTTCTTTAAAAGCTGGAGGTGTTGGATTAAATCTAACAAGAGCAAGTCATGTTTTTCATATAGATCGTTGGTGGAATCCAGCAGTAGAGAACCAAGCAACTGATCGTGCATATCGTATAGGTCAAACAAGCCGTGTCATGGTTCATAAATTTATTACTAGTGGATCTGTAGAAGAGAAAATTGACAGAATGATACGTGAAAAATCTCGGTTAGCTGAAGACATAATTGGGTCAGGCGAAGATTGGCTAGGCAGCCTAGGTGTAAGCGAACTACGAGACTTGGTCGCCTTAGAAGAAACTAGTGAAGCCTAAACTTATGACAAGTCCATCTAATAACAACTCAGACATAACAACTGCATTAAGCGATAAAGGGTTAGGGGAACAACCATGGTGGGTAGAACAATGGATGGAGCTAATAAACTCATATCGATTTAAAAAACGACTAGAACGTGCCTGGGCCTATGCAAGAGAAGGCAATGTTACCTCTATAAGATTTGAAGGAAGAAGAGTGCATGCTCGAGTTCAAGGGACTGGAGAAGATCCCTACAAAGTAAAACTTTGGCTTGATGTTTTAAATGATGAAGATTGGGGATATGTGCTCGAAGCGCTCACTCAGAAAGCACGCTGGTCAGCGCAGCTACTTGCAGGAATTATGCCAGCTGATATTGAAAGAGCTTTTGCTGCGAGTGGACGTCGACTATTCCCATTCAAACTTCAAGAAGTTAGAAGCGAATGCAATTGTCCTGACAAAGCCAATCCTTGTAAACATATCAGTGCTATTTATTTCTTAATGGGTGATCGTTTTAGAGAAGATCCTTTTGTTCTCTTTCAATTAAGAGGTCGAACAAGAAGCAAGTTACTAGAAGATCTTGCTGAACAACGACGAGAAATTTTAGCAAATATTGCGAAAGCTACAGAAAATACGACGAGTCTTGTTGACCAAAAAATTCATAAAAATCACGTGCCTATTTCAGCTCATCCAGCCATTATTGAACCTACTCTTTGGTGGAAATATGAAGGGAACTTAAATGCTGATTTAGTCGTTATTACTCCTGCGCTGGGAGGAGATACAGGATTGCACTCCGCTGGGGATCTGCCCCTTGCAGAAGATCCCCAATTTCCAGAAGCAGGTCAAAAATTCCTTGCTCACCTTCATGAGCAAGGACAGGTATTAGCTCAGCAAGCAATGCTCCAAGCCATGACAGCCGGTGAGTGATTGTCCCTGGCTTACAAAAAAAACATTAGCTATAGCAAAGCTTCTTTTAATCTCATACGAGAATGCATTTAACGAGGCACTCCTCTGCTTTGACAGAAAATTTGCTTTAAATAGGGGCAAAGGAGAAGAGCTCTTTTTAATGCCTAGTCCAGTAATGGCTCATGATAATAAGAAAGACCCCTGCTTAATTTATGTAAATGCTGCAGCACTCCAACTTTGGGGTAGACGTTGGGAAGAAATGATAGGAATGCCGTCAAGACTAACTGCTCCTGCTGAAGCCCAGAAAGAGCGAGAAATAAGCTTGGGTCAAGCGATCCAAAAACAAAGTATTGAGAATTATCAAGGTATAAGAATTAATAGTGAAGGGGAAAAATTCATGATCAAAAACGCTCGTATATGGACCTTATTGGATGCTGAAGGGAATGCTTACGGTCAAGGGGCAACTTTCACGAGTTGGAGAAAGCTCTAAAACAAATGCACAAACTTTTAAAAGAGAAAATAACTTTTATGGAGTTGAACGAAGCATTCCATAAATCTCGTAAGATCCAATTAAATTAGGAGTGGCATGAAGCGAAGAAGATTATTAAGTTCTGGTGCAACAGGCTTAGCTGCTGCAGGGGCTGGCTTTCTCAGTTCATGCACAATTCGTAGAGAAAACAATCAAAGTCCTACAGGGTTGCCACAAATTCGCTGGAGAATGGCGACCAGTTGGCCCATCTCTCTAGACACCATCTATGGAGGCGCTGAAACCATCAGCCAACGTGTTAACGCATTAAGTGGGGGCAATTTTCAAATCAAACCTTATGCTGCAGGAGAAATTGTTCCAGGGCTAGAAGTACTAGATGCCGTACAGGCAGGCTCAGTCGAGTGTGGTCATACAGCCAGCTATTACTACAAAGGGAAAAATCCTTCTTTTGCCTTTGGAACTTCAGTCCCCTTCGGCTTAACAGCTCAACAACAAAATGCTTGGTTATATCAAGCTGGTGGTCAAGAAGCCTTAAATCAAATTTTTGCTGATTTTGGAGTTATCAGTTTTCCTGCAGGCAATACAGGAGCACAAATGGGTGGATGGTTTAAACAAAAGCTAGAAGGTCTTCAATCACTTCAGGGATTAAAAATGCGCATACCTGGACTAGGTGGTGAAGTGATGGCTCAACTAGGCGTCAATGTTCAAGTACTGCCAGGTGGCGAAGTTTATTTAGCTCTAGATCGCGGTGCTATAGACGCCGCTGAGTGGACAGGGCCTTACGATGATGAAAAACTAGGTTTTGCACGAGCAGCAAAGTTCTATTACTACCCAGGATGGTGGGAGCCAGGACCAACCCTCAATGCTTTAGTCAACAAAAAAGCTTGGGGAAAATTGCCAACCCAGTACAAAGCTATTTTCAATACAGCTTGCTACGAAGCAAATTTAACGATGTTGAGCAGATACGACATGCTGAATGGTTCTGCTCTACAAAGACTAATATCAGGCGGAACAGAATTAGTTCCTTATAGTCAGGAAATTCTTCAATCAGCCAAAGAAGCTGCGTTTCAACTATATGGCGATATATCAGCTAAAGATCCAAGCTTTAGGAAACTCTTTTTCCAATGGCAAGCATTTAGAAATGAGGTTCAGTCATGGAACAAAGTGAACGAGTTTTCTCTTTCTCGATTTACCTATGGACATAAAGAAATAAAGGTATGAAAAAGTGGCTAAAAATTGCTAATCAACTAGATATGCTCAATCAAAGCGTCGCAATTATTGCGCGTTGGGCAGTTTTGTTAATGCTGGGATTAGGGTTGTGGAATGTCATAGGAAGATATGTCGGAGTAGCCATTGGACATAATCTCAGCTCTAATGGACTGATTGAAGGCCAATGGTACCTATTTGATATGGTTTTTCTCCTGGGGTTGGGGTGGACGCTCCAACGTCAAGGGCATGTCCGAGTAGATGTATTGCAAGGGCGTTGGGGGGAGCAACGAAAAGCAAAGGTAGAGCTTTTAGGGACTCTTGTTTTGCTCTTACCATTTGCTCTAGGAGTTATGGCTATTTCAATTGAACCAACCATCCATTCTTGGGCAATCGGTGAAATCTCGCCTGACCCAAATGGATTGCCACGTTATTGGATAAAAACGCTAATTCCAATAGGTTTTCTGTTGTTGGCCTTACAAGGAATTTCTGAGGCAATTAAAAACTGGTTAAGGCTCCAAAACCCAGCCTTATTCAAAGAGTCAAAAGAGACCTTTGATAGAGGAAACAACCGTGGTTGAAATTGAACTACTTGGTTATGTAATCAGTTTCGACCCAAGCTTAATACTAGCCCCAGGGATGTTTTTGTCTCTAGTGATAGTGCTTTTGAGCGGCTATCCAGTCGCATTTTGCCTAGGTGGAGTTGCAGTACTCTTTTCCCTTCTGGGCATAGCACTAGGTGAAATTAATCCAAATTTTGTAACTGCTCTCCCCCAAAGAATCGTTGGCATCATGAGCAACTTCACATTGCTCGCGATTCCTGCGTTTATCTTTATGGGCTCAATGTTGGAAACATCTGGAATCGCAGAACGGCTACTAGAGAGTATGGGGAAACTATTAGGGCGACTACGTGGTGGGTTAGCTCTTGCAGTTGTAATTGTTGGCTCATTACTAGCCGCAACGACAGGGGTAGTCGCCGCAACAGTTACAACGATGGGGCTAATCTCTCTACCAGCAATGCTAAAAGCAGGATATGACCGTTCTCTGGCAACCGGAGTAATTGCAGCATCAGGAACGCTTGGGCAAATTATCCCTCCAAGTATTGTTTTAGTTGTATTAGGAGATCAACTCGGGGTTTCTGTTGGAGATTTATTCCTGGGATCACTTATCCCAGGAATACTGATGGCCAGTGCATTTGCTCTTTACATACTGATCATTAGCGCAATTAAACCAGAATTAGCGCCACAACAAGAAATAATTCCTTTAATTCCAAGTGAACTCACACAACTTCTGCAAATAATGATTCCTCCACTTGGTTTAATCCTAGTGGTATTAGGAAGTATTTTTTTTGGGATTGCAACACCAACGGAGGCAGGCACATTAGGAGCAATTGGCGCTATGGGGCTTGCCTCAAAATATGGAGGTTTCAGCCGTAAAGCTCTCTCAAAAGTTTGTGACGATACTCTAAGAACCACCTCTATGGTGATGGCTATTTTAATTGGCTCAACAGCTTTTAGTTTGGTTTTTCGTGGTATTGGAGGAGATGATCTAATAGGCAATGTTTTACTTAGCCTTCCAGGTGGAAAAATTGGTTTCATGGTATTTAGCATGTTAATTATTTTCCTTTTAGGGTTTTTTATAGATTTCTTTGAAATTGCCTTTATTGCCGTACCTTTACTATTGCCCACAGCAAGAGAGCTTCTAGGACCTGATGCTCTTGTTTGGCTAGGTGTAGTGATTGGAGCCAATCTTCAAACTTCCTTTTTAACCCCTCCTTTTGGTTTCGCTTTGTTTTATCTCCGAGGAGTTGCACCAAAATCAATCAAAACCAGAGAAATCTATAAGGGTGCATTACCTTTCGTTGCCCTGCAAATTGGGGTGTTGTGTCTCATAATTATTGCTCCTAGCCTTGTGAATTGGCTTCCAAATTTATCTTGGTCCTAAGCTAGAAGCCACATAATTTCCAACTCACCTTATAAAGTCAAGTATTGGTCGAAGCTTCCATGACAGAGATTCAGACAACGGCCACCATGAATGAAGAGACTAACGAGCAAAAACTAACCTTACAATCCGAAAGAATCGGAGAGGATACCTTCACAATTCGATCACTTGACTGGAATCGCAGCCGTTTTGATATTGAATTTGGTCTTCGAAATGGAACTACCTACAACAGCTTTCTTATCAAAGGATCTCGAACTGCACTCATTGATACTAGTCACCTCAAATTCAAAGACAGTTGGTTCAATGCACTCATAAAACAAGTTGCTCCCAAGGAAATCGACTACTTAATAGTTAGCCATACTGAACCAGATCATTCTGGACTAATAGCTGATTTATTAACTCTCAACCCTGATATCGAAATTTATGCGTCAAAAGTAGCAATTCAATTTCTCAAAGATCAAGTACACAAGCCTTTTAAATCAACTGCTATTAAAAGTGGAGATGAATTGGATTTAGGTAAAAATCCATCAAGCGGAATACAGCACAAATTAGAGTTTCTAAGTGCACCTAATTTGCATTGGCCCGATACAATATTTTCTTTTGATTATGGTACAAAAACTCTTTACACATGTGATGCTTTCGGACTTCATTACTGCTCAGAAGAACTCTTTGATCAAGATCCTGATGTCATTTCCCCTGATTTTAAATTCTATTACGAATGTCTCATGGGACCCAATGCAAGAAGTGTTTTACAAGCACTAAAAAGAATAGATGCATTGCCATCAATTGAGACAATAGCCGTGGGGCATGGCCCTTTATTAAGGCATAATTTAGAACTATGGACAAATAATTATCGCGAATGGAGTAGTCAACGGAGTAAAGGTGAAAGCTATGTCGCAGTTTGTTATCTCAGTCAATACGGATATTGTGATCGCCTAAGTCAAGCATTGGCACATGGCATAGGCAAAGCAGGAGCACAGGTACAACTCTTAGATTTAAGAGCAACTGATGCACAAGAATTAGGTGCAATTGTTAACGAAGCTAAAGCAGTTATAGTTCCAACATGGCCTAATCAAGCAGATACCGAGATCCGGAACTCAGTAGGCACATTACTTGCAGCACTGAATCAAAAGCAATGGATCGCTGTCTACGATGCTTTTGGAGGCAATGATGAACCTATCGACTCTTTAGCAAGTCAATTACGAAGTCTAGGTCAGAAAGAAGCTTTCTCTCCTCTACGTGTTAAAGAAATTCCTAATAGCAAAACATACCAACGTTTTGAAGAAGCAGGGACTGACTTAGGGCAATTACTAAATAAGAACAAGAGTATTGCAGCAATGAAGAGCTTAGATGGTGATCTTGATAAAGCGCTTGGGCGATTAAGTGGTGGTCTCTATATCGTCACCGCTAGTCAAATTGATGGAAAGAGCAAAAGAAGTAGTGCAATGGTTGCAAGTTGGCTTAGTCAAGCAAGTTTCAATCCGCCAGGTTTAACAGTTGCTGTTGCAAAAGACAGAGCAATTGAGACATTCATGCAAATTGGCGATCATTTTGTAGTGAATATTCTAAAAGAAGAAAATTACCAACACCTGTTGAGGCATTTTCTTAAACGCTTTCCTCCTGGTGCCAATCGCTTCTCAGGAGTAAACATTTTGGAAGACATCGCAAAAGGTGGTCCAGTCCTTTCAGAAGCGCTTGCATTTCTGGACTGCAAAGTTTCACAAAGGCTAGAAGGTCCAGACCATTGGATAATTTATGCAATTGTTGAACAAGGAAATGTCGCTGATACAGAAGGGACAACAGCCGTACATCATCGAAAAGTTGGTAATCACTACTAATGAAACATTCCACTGAAAATAAAGCTAGGCAATTACAAGTAGTAACTATTCCTATAGAGCCTGGGCTCAAAAGTCTTCGCGTCCTTAGTCCTAAACGGATACGGTTTGAAGTTGAATATGCTCTTGAAAGAGGAAGTACAGATAATAGCTTCTTATTTACTAACGATAATAATTCTCAAGGAGGAACTAAAGCAGTCGTGCTAGTTCACCCTCCTGGAGATATATATAGTGATGTCTTTATGCCAGAACTCGCAAAATTTATCCAAGACACTTCTCTACCTATAAAAGTAGTAGTAGGGCATGTAAATCCTAATCGGGTTAAACTTTTAAAAAAGTTAAAGGCAGCTTATATAAATCTTGAGTTGATAAGTTCAAATGCAGGGGGGAAGTTATTAAAAGAGCTATGGATGCAACAAAAGCCTGTTCCTCAAAACGATCAAAAGTATAGTCTGGACGAGCCTCCTTTTCCAAAATTAAAGATCATTAAGCAAGAAGAAGAATTATGCATTGGTAGCCACTATAAGTTGAAATTACTAACTGCACCTACTCCTAGATGGCCAGGTGGACTACTTGCCTTTGAAGAGGGACTAGGGCTATTAATGAGCGACAAGCTTTTTGCCGCGCATATATGTACACAAGACTGGGCAGAGTCGAACAGAAGTAGTACCGAAGAGGAAAGACGTCACTTTTATGATTGTTTAATGGCACCGATGGAAAATCAGGTGGCAACACTTGTCGAGAAACTTGAAGAGCTAGACATTCGAACCATTGCCCCTGGACATGGTCCAGCTATCGATACAAGTTGGCGAAGTTTATTAAATGACTATCGAAGATGGGGGGAAAGCCAACACAAGGCTTTAGTTAGCGTAGTTTTATTATTTGCAAGTGCATATGGGAATACTGCAGCCATTGCTGATGCCCTAGCAACTGGGCTTGGACGAACCGGCATTAGAGTAAATAGCTTGAACTGCGAATTTGCTCCTAGCAGTGAGTTGATACAAGCAATAAAAGAAGCAGATGCCTACCTGATTGGTTCTCCTACACTAGGAGGACATGCACCAACGCCTATTATCTCCGCACTAGGGACTCTACTTGCTGAAGGAGATAGAGAAAAACCCATAGGCATATTTGGTAGTTATGGCTGGAGCGGCGAAGCCTTGGATCTTTTAGAGACCAAACTTCGTGATGGTGGCTTCAAATTTGGTTTTAAACCAATCAAAGTGAAGTTCAGCCCAGACAAAGCAATGGTTAAAACTCTTGAAGAAACTGGAACTATCTTTGGAAGAGAACTTATCAAAAAACAAAAACGTCACCTTCGTCGTTCAACAGGTGGTATGAGTGCAAGTCGTAGTGAACCTGCTGTATTAGCACTAGGGAGGGTCGTCGGATCTCTCTGTGTATTAACCGCACGAAAAGTTAGTGAAGAAGATGCAATAAGTGGAGCAATGATAGCGAGTTGGGTCAGTCAAGCTAGTTTCAATCCTCCTGGGATCAGTATTGCTGTTGCAAAAGATAGAGCCGTCGGGGCACTCCTACATAGAGGTGACACCTTCACTATCAACGTCCTAGCAGCTGGACGTCATAACCAATTAATGAAGCAATTTCTTCAACCATTTGAGCCGGGGGCCGATCGGTTAGAAGGCTTACACCTCGAAACAACTCCAGCCGGTCAACCTATTCTTCCAACAGCACTCGCATGGCTTGAAGGATGCGTAAAAGAGCGTATGGAATGTGGTGATCATTGGGTGATATATGCAGAGATCAAAAATGGCAAAGTTCTAGATTCAGAAGGTACAACAGCAGTACATCACAGACGAACTGGAGCTAATTATTGATCCAAAATTCTGTAGATTAGTAATCTTGATCCCCTGAAAATGACAACTGACTCATCCCCAGATCTACTTGTAATCTCAGCAAGTAATGGTGAAAACCTAAAACTAGCCGAACGTTTTATCGAGCAAGGAATTCAGTTAGGCGCCAAGCCAAAGTTATTGGATTTAACTACCCTTAATTTGCCTATTTTTAATCCACGAACTAATTCACAAAACAATATTCCTGAAGAGGCACAATCCTTAAGTGTTCTGATGAAATCTATACCACGATGGGTAATTTGTGCACCAGAATACAATGGTTCAATACCTCCGCTATTTAGTAATACAGTGGCCTGGCTCTCAGTCCAAGGTGATGATTTTCGAGACTTATTTAATGGTCGCCCAATTGCAATAGCGAGTTTTTCGGGTGGAGGAGGAATGTCATTACTCCTTTCAATGCGTATACAATTGACGCATCTCGGGGCTCAAGTTGTAGGTAGACAATTAATGAGTAACAACAATACACCTGCTAAAGATGAATCGATAACAGATTTATTGAACCGATTAATTCAAATGCGTCCTTTAGATTTATAAAGCCCTAAGTCAAAACCACATAGTCATTCAAAAAGTCTTCCATAGCACCACATCTAGTGAATCGGATTAGGCAAAGAAGAGCTCCCAGAAGAAAGTTGCTTAGGTTAATTCAAGCTTCAGAAGGCCTAACAATAACAGGTCTGAACAGTGTCAATGCAAGGATAGAAATGATTGCAATCAAATCCTGAAATGTTCAAAAATTTGATTGTGCACCATATATAGTGTTATAAATAATTAAAGATCAATTTCTATTTTCTTAGAAATGGTATTCCCAAAGTGCCATGACCTTGTTATTCGATATAGAGGTTTTCTACTCTTAAAGCAGCCTAATCAAAGCTGGTTAGTTAGACCTGAACGCAGTCCAATGTCATTATTACCTTTTCGGACTCGAATACGTTCTCTAGCACAAGTAAAAGATTTATTAGATAAAAAGCTTGCTCAAGAAAACGAAATCGAACAGGCTGCTTAATTACTGCAAAAACCTTATCTTTGAGCCTTGGTGAAACGCACCTGATTCCATCTTTCAAGGACTTGGCGGGCCATTGGCAAAGCATGAACAGAACCACCTCCTGGAGTGTTCTGGGCAAAGGCAACTATGACCAGTTCACTATTGTTATAAGGAGCAAAGCATACAAACCAAGCATGATCTGGCCCACCAGTACTATCTTCTGCCGTACCAGTTTTGCCAGCCAAAGGGGGAAGAGTTGGTAAATTTAATTTCCATGCAGTTCCTTCAGTAACCACTTTTCTAAGGCCACGTCTAATAGTTTCTAGTGTCTTAGGACTCATATCTACTTTCCTGCGATAAGAAGATTCCATCCAGTCAATGTTTGCATCAGCCAAATGGGGAGTCACTAAATACCCACCATTTGCAAATACGGCATAAGCTCGCGCAAGTTGTAATGGAGTTATCTGAACTACTGCTTGACCAATGGAAGCACTAGCAATATCTTCCGGAATCCAAGGAGTAGTACCCGGTTTAGCCCATCCTCTTCCATTAGCAGCCCACTCTTCATTTCCTACGAGCCCTTTGCTCTCCTCATAGCCAATTTCTATACCTGTTAAAGCATCAAAGCCCAATTGAGTTGCAGCCTTATACAAAGCCGTTGCACCTGCTCCTACTCCTACTTGATAAAAGAAAGTGTTACTAGAAAACCTTAGTGCATCCTCATATCCTATTTTTCCATAACCTTCACCATTATGTTCAGGAAAGCAATGGCTCCCGTAATTAATACAAGGAGCTGTTTTTAAAAGTATGTCTGCTGGATACTTTCCGCTTTCCATTCCAGCTATCGCCGTAATAGGCTTCCAAGTACTACCAGGATCATATGCATTAATCGCGCGACTAAATAATGGCATGCTGGACGACAAAAAAAGCGTGTCGTATTCTTTTTGGGAGGTAAAGGATTTAGAAAAGAAGTTTGGATCATAAGTTGGTCTGCTCGCCATTGCTCGAATCGCACCATTACGAGGATCTAGAGCAACTATTGCTCCAGCAGATTTACCATCTAGAGCCTTCTCGGCCGCTAATTGTAAATCCAAGTCAATTGTCAAAATCAGATCTTTGCCTGGCTTCGGTTCTTTGATTCCAAGACTTCTTTGAACAGTTCCTGCAGCATCAACTTCTAACATTTCACCTCCCCATTCTCCTCGAAGAGTTTTCTCATAAGCAGCCTCGACTCCGGTCCTACCAATACGATCAGAAATTTCATATCCTTTCTTACCTAAAATTTTAAATTCGTTATAGGTGATCGATTGTGTATACCCCAAAACATGAGAGGCAACCGTCCCATAGGGGTAATGGCGAACTAACTCAACATCAATTTGCACACCTTCAAAACTACGCTCTCTTTCCTTAAAGCGGAGAACCTGTTCGGCTTTTAGATCTCTAGCAAGCATGATGCGAAAAGGATCACTTCGACTATCACTACGAAACCTACGGTCTAGAGACTTACTAGATATGTTCAACAACTTAGAGAGACGGTCTCGTAACACCGGCCATCTGTCTTTATTCACCAAACGAGGTTGCACAGAAAGAGCATATGTAAGTTTGCTATCAGCAAGAATTTTTCGTTTCCGATCTAATAAACGCCCTCTAATTGGTGGTCGAGAAACTAAGCGAATCCGGTTTTCATCTGAGAGCTTTCTGTAAAACGATCCTTGAAGTACTTGTAGCCAAAAAAGGCGCACAGTCATCGAACCAAAGCATAGAAATAAAATCAAAAGCAAAGTACTAGGCTCATTAAGCAAGCCCATTTTTCGATTTTTATTAGCCTCAAATCGAGGATTCGCTTTCATTTGCTAGTCCCGTCATCCACTCCAATGGAGCCAATATCTTTGGAATCTTTCGTTAAATGATGCTCGAGTTTTTGAAGACGTAATTCAATTCTTGTCAAACATTCCATCAAAGCTTTCTGTTCCTCAAGATCTTGTCCAGCTTCATGCTGAGGGTCGATATCAACTTGGACAGAAACTACAGGGTTACCCAGGCCAGGACTGTAATCATCAAGTCTTTTTCGTACTGATTTAGCAGCTGGCTCACCTTCTGCTCGCAGCTTTTCTAAAGGATCGCTCGAAGAGGTAAAAGCTTCTACAACTTTGTTAGCACCACCTTCCTTCAAGCGATCATACAAAGCCATTCCAACAGGAAGAACATCCTGCATCAAAGAAAGACGAAGGCTCTCTAAAGAATCATCAGCCATAAAGGCTTATAGCCTACCTAATACCAGTTTGCTCTGTTGGCATCAAATATGGAGACGAGTTGACATTTGATACACCAAATGACCAACCACCAAAGCCAGCCAGAAAAATAATGGCAACTAGTGGAACTACAGCTTTTTGTGTTGTCTCATCAGCAAGCCATTCCCTCCAAGTTCGCCAAAATCGTTCTCTTTCAAACCTTTTAAGCTCCCTACTCTCTTGTTGAAAACGTCTACGAAACGATTTCTCAACCCACCGTTCAAAAGAACGTTTCTTTGTGATAGCCATTTTACGCTCGACCTCAAGCAGCTGGCCCGCACTCAATTCAGGGTGAAATGTACCAATCAGATCAAGGCTTTTTAAAAACATTTCTACTGAAGCATCCTTAATCTCTTTTTCTTCGTCATCTAAATAATTCCAGTCAAGTTCTGGGTAGAACCTAGTTCTATTAATCTTAATTTGATCATCACCTAACTGACCAGGTTCACGCAACCATCTATCGGTATTGCTATCAAATCTGCGCCAATAAAGAAAAGGGTTGATGTAAATAGTTTTTCCAGCAACCTTAATGCTGTCTTGTTGAAGACGGCGTTGAAGTTGAAAATCCTGTTGTTGAACCGCAGTCAAGGATTGCTATAAGAGACTATCCCAGAATATCGAGTTGAATCGGTTTGCACCAGCCCTAAAACAGCAAAACTCAAGGCCTCTCACTTTCTTCTCCACTCCCATAGCTATTAAGTAAAGTGCTTTATCAAAGCAAACCATCTACGTCATATTAAAATTGACTCTCGAAGATAAGGTCTTTTTTCAATGAATTACAAAGATTGCTAGTTTCACGTCTGATCATCTGTGCTAACGGTGAATTAGCAAAAGTAACAGCCAGTTTGTAATCATTACAGGCACCTATTTGATCACCTAACTGTTGTTTCACTGATCCTCTATTGTAATAAGCAATAGCGTATTTTGGCCTGATATTTATTGCCTTATCAAAATCTGAAATAGCTCCTTTTAAATCTCCTAGATTTTTTTTTGCAGTTCCTCTATTGTTATAAGGTCTAAAATACGTTGGGTTAAGCTCAATTGCCTTATCAAAATCTAAAATAGCTCCTTTTAAATCTCCTAGGCCTTTGCTTTTTACACTTCCACGATTATAATAAGCAAATGCATTCTTTGGCTTGATTCTAATTGCTTTATTAAAGTCAGAGATTGCACCTTGAAAGTCGCCTAAGTTATTTTTTGCACTCCCTCGATTGTAATAAGCATCTAGGTGTCTAGGATTAATTCTTATTGCTGAGCTGAAGTCTAACACTGCGCCTTGATAATCACCTAATTCATACTTAGAATTAGCTCTATGCTTATAAGCTAAAAGATTTCTAGGGTTTATATTAATGGCATTATTGTAATCTAATATAGCCCCTTGATAATCACCTAAGGTTTTTTTGACGATTCCTCGATTATAAAAAGCAACTGCATATTTTGGATTTATGCTTATAGCCTTAGTGTAATCAGAAATAGATCCTTTATAGTCTCCTAAGTTCTTCTTAGCAGTTCCACGATTATTATAGGCTAATGCATAGTTTGGATTAATTTCTATGGCCTTATTAAATTCCTGAATCGCTCCTTTCAAATCTCCTAATCCTTTCCCTTTTACTGTGCCTAAATTATAATAAATAAATGCATTATTAGGGTTTATTTCTATCGCACTATTAAAATGTTGAATAGCCTCTTCAAAATCTCCTCTTTCTGCGTTGCTAATTCCCTTTTTTAAATGATCAGTAAATGTCTGTGCATAGAGTGATGATGGTGAAGTCATCAAAATAAAAACACATCCAAAAAAGACTTTCCGTCTATACGGTAAGAATACTTCCAAAGATTTTTTCAAGAAAGATTTTTTCAAGGCAAATTACTCCCACTCAATTGTCCCTGGGGGCTTACTTGTTATATCTAAAACAACTCTATTTACACCCTTTACTTCATTAACTATACGATTAGCAATGCATTCTAAAGTTTCATAAGGCAATCTCGACCAATCCGCAGTCATTCCATCCTCACTAGATACACATCTAATCACAATGGGCCATGCATAAGTCCTTTGATCTCCCATTACGCCTACAGAACAAACTGGCAACAAAACAGCAAATGCTTGCCAAACCTCATCATATAAACCAGCATTTCTAATTTCCTCCCGGACAATCAAATCAGCATCACGTAAACAATCTAATTTTTCATTAGTTACATTTCCGAGAATCCGTATAGCCAGTCCAGGGCCTGGGAAAGGGTGTCTTTTAACTATCTCTTCTGGCAATCCTAAAGATCTACCTACTTTTCGAACTTCATCTTTAAAAAGCCTTCTCAAAGGTTCGACTAATTTAAATTGTAAATCTTTTGGTAGACCACCAACATTATGATGACTTTTAATCTTTACTGCGACTCTTTCACCTGTTTTAGGGTCTAAGTTTGTTCCCGCACTTTCTATCACATCTGGATAAAGAGTACCTTGAGCTAGATAATCGAATGGACCTAGTCGATTACTCTCCTCTTCAAAAACTCGAATAAATTCCTTACCTATTATTTTTCTTTTTTCCTCAGGATCAATAATTCCTGAAAGCTTGCTAATAAATCGTTCACGAGCGTTTATATATTGAACATTAATATGAAATTTACGGTCAAAAAAATCCATTAGAAACTCTGGCTCCCCCTTACGCATAAACCCTTGGTCAATAAACATGCAAGTCAATTGGTCCCCAATCGCTTTATGCAACAAAAATGCAAGTGTTGAAGAGTCCACTCCTCCTGATAAAGCCAGTAAAACTTTTTTCCCCCCAACCTGATCCTTTACATATGCGATAGCTTCATCAATAAATGCCGATGTAGTCCAATCAGGTTTGCAATCACAAATTTGATATACAAAATTCCTAATCATCACCATTCCTTGACTGGAATGAACAACTTCTGGGTGAAACTGGACTCCATAGAGATTTCGAGTATGTGAGGCAATAGCTGCTTGGGGTGTATTTGCTGTATGGGCCAAAGCCACAAAACCTTCAGGTAAAGCTTGGACCGAATCTCCATGGCTCATCCACATCGTTGAGCCCTGGTCAACGTTGGCTAGCAAACTGGTTGGGTCATCAACATGAAGAGGTGCCTTCCCATACTCTGCTTTGCCAGCGGCTAATTCAACTTGCCCGCCTAACTGATGAACCATTAATTGCATTCCATAACAGACACCAAGTACAGGAAGACCCAAGTCCCAGATGGCAGGGTCACAAGTAGGTGCTCCTTCGGAATAGACCGAACTAGGCCCGCCACTCAGAATGATTCCCTTAGGCGATAGTGCCAGCAGTTCTTCAACAGAAGTCTTGTGGCTAATCACCAAAGAGAAAACCTCCGTTTCACGTATGCGCCTTGCTATTAGCTCAGAATATTGGGAGCCAAAGTCAAGAATTACGATTGAAGGCTTTCGCTGAGCAGCGATTTGTTGAGAAGGCATATGACCAAAAAGACCAGATCTACAAAGTTAAGAGCCTTAAGACTAATTAATAGCTCATCAAGGAGTTTGTAGATTTAGGCCAAACCAATCCAACTGTTGCTGACCTATAGGTCCTGCCCACCGCACTAAACGCTTCCTATCAAACAAAACAGTACCTATTTTCATAGGCCAAGATCCATATCTTGAAAGGTAATTAGCACTCTTTTGTTCAACCGTAAAAGCAATCCTCTCCCAAAGCTTTTGAGCAATTGCGAAATCAAAAGCTTCCAGACTCAATAGAGCTGATTCAATGGAATCTGCCATGCCTATGGATTGAATTAAATCTAAAGGCAATCCTTCAGTTGCCGCTAAAGCCATAAGAACCTCTAATCTTCCATCAGCTAAATGGTGGTGAGTGTGAAAAATTCCGCCAGCAAGTTTGACCAATTTTCCATGATAGCCAAATACTAAAAGCTGTTTAATTCCTATCTCACCAGCAGCAACTAGCAAAGGGCCTAACCAATTACCAGTTTTACAAATCAATTGAGAGGGTAGGCCAAAGTTTAAAGCCAAATCCAAGCCATTCTCTCCAATCACAAATATCAAAGCTTCTTTAGAAGAAGGGTTTGAACATCTCACCCGCAAATGATCAATTGTTTTTTTGAGTTGTGAAGGAGAAGCACTAACTTGAGCCTCCGCCTGAGTACCAATGAGAGCTAAGCCATCAACAACTCCGAAAGCTTCATTACTAGTTCTCTTTGCTAATTCTCTCCCGTTTGGAAAAACAAGCTCAATTCGTAATGAACGACCGCTAGGAACCATGGGTAAAAGGTTTTGATGCAATAAGCCTCTGGAAAATTCAGATAAACAAAGCTCAGAAGTACCTATTAATTTGCCTACACCATTTCCAGGAACCAACTCAAGAGAAGAGTCTTTAGGAGAGCTGTGAGCTGTCCAATTAACAAAAGCCCAAACCTCTAAGCCGTTAGTGATGTCAAGACCAATGCCTGATTCGCAATGGGTAATCCCCAATGCTTTATTACCTCCATCCAATAATGAAGCCGATGTAATTGGAACAAGTAAAGGCTTTTTCTGACTCTCTAGATAAAGCTTTTGCTTCAATAAAAAAGGCTTGCCAAGTAAAGCTTCTGTAGCAGCTTTTGCTGCAGCCGTAACCCACACTGGCAGTGTTAGTCCGTTTAATCCTGGAGAAGAATGAACTATCAAGCGACTTAACAGGCTAGTTTTTAGGATGACTGATTCTCTATCCGGTGACCATGCAGGACAAACTTACCCTCATGATTCCGGGGCCTACACCAGTTCCAGAAAAAGTACTCCAAGCTCTAGGGAAGCACCCTATTGGCCATCGCAGCGCGGAATTTCAAGAGCTGGTTAAGCGGACCACAGAACAACTTAAATGGCTTCATCAAACCAGAGGAGATGTTCTAACGATTACAGGAAGCGGAACTGCAGCAATGGAAGCAGGAATCATAAACACTCTTAGTCGAGGAGATTTAGTGCTTTGTGGAGATAACGGAAAGTTTGGCGAGCGATGGGTCAAAGTAGCCAAAGCATATGGGCTAAATGTCGAAGTTATTAAAAGCAAATGGGGCTCTCCATTAGCTAATTCAGAATTTCAACAAGCACTTGAAGCAGACACAAATAAACAAATAAAGGCTGTAATCCTTACTCATTCAGAAACTTCTACTGGTGTCATTAATGACTTAGAAACAATCAGCAAGCATGTAAAAAACCATGGCAAAGCCTTAATAATTGCTGATTGTGTAACCAGCTTAGGAGCTTGTAATGTTCCAGTTGATGCATGGGGGCTTGATGTCGTCGTCTCCGGTTCTCAAAAGGGCTACATGATGCCACCAGGTCTAAGTTTTGTAGCAATGAGCAAGCGCGCCTGGGAAGCACAGAAAAAATCTGATTTGCCAAAGTTCTATCTAGACCTTGAGTCCTATCGAAAAACAGCCGTAAAAAACAGTAACCCTTTTACACCTGCGGTAAATCTCTACTTCGCACTAGAAGTCGGTTTAGAAATGATGCAAAAAGAAGGCTTGCAAACAATATTTGATCGGCATGCAAGACATCGTTCTGCAGCCCAAGCAGGAATGAAAGCAATAGGACTCCCGTTATTTGCAAAAGAAGGCCACGGAAGTCCATCAATAACTGCAGTAGCTCCTGAAGGAATCGATGCTGAAGTATTAAGAAAAGCCGTTAAAGAGAAATATGACATCCTTCTTGCAGGCGGACAAGACCACTTGAAAGGCAAAGTATTCCGTATTGGTCACCTTGGTTTCGTTAACGATCGCGACGTACTAACAGCAGTCGCTGCAATTGAATCAACCATGCAATCTCTCAATCTTCTCAACTGTGATATGGGAATAGGTGTTGCCGCTGCAGCATCTGCGCTACATTAAAAATGATTTTTTATAGCGATAGAAAAACCTCTAATATCTCGTCAATGCGGGTGTAATTCAGTGGTAGAATGTCAGCTTCCCAAGCTGAACGTCGCCGGTTCGAGTCCGGTCACCCGCTTAAAAATAAACTTACCAAAGTCAGAAGATATAAGGCTGTTTAATCAAACTCTTCTTTCAAGAAGTCGCCTCATAAGCAAATCAATAATTGTCTTTAAATATTTCAAGGCCTTGGCTTTATTAATTGAAGAACTTGCGGTCCTACACCACTTGCGCGTCTTTCTTGGTCAAGCGCTTTTAAGATAAATACGGCTGCGGAATTTAAATCTCCAGCTTCAGCATGGGCAGAAGCTGAAACCAAGAAATTATTCGAAGCTTTTAAATAAGCCTCACGTTTAACTTGCGAAGCATTCATTTGCAAAGGTGATTTCACAAGGGTTTAAATGTCAAGACTAATCTTAAAAAGTCCTTAATTACAATTTTAACCTCTGTTTTGCAGGGTTTAGCTTATAAATATAGAAGAGCGTCAATTTTCGCAAAATAATTTTTGAAGTCTTAGTAATTGACAGAATTAGCTTGCTAATTCGATTCTATTGGACTGCTCTGTCAGTTGAGGAAAAATAAAAAGCTGTATTCAGTGTTCACATTGAGGTGATTTCACTAAATAATGCTCACGCAAAATTCGACATGGCATACGAACACACCCTTACTGGGTTAGAAGGTATTGATCTAAAAATCATTGAATTATCACTAACTCTTATGCTTCACAACAATTTAAAAAGCAGAGGCTCTTCAATAAATCTCAACTTAACTATTGGGCTAAGCAGCAAAAGCTTCCTGCTCCTTTTCATCTGACCACTCTTGCTCAGGAGAATCTATTTTTGAAGAGCATTCCAAAAGCTGTTTACATTCTCTAAGCAATTCATCAACTCCATCAAGCATTTCTAATTCATCAGCCTGAGGTTCGTTTTGAGATTGGGCTAGTTGCAACTCAATAGCCTCCTGACGTTGTTCTAGTTTCACAAGTCGCTGAGATAAAGCAGTTATCGCTTGCGCGATATCTTCTGCAGTGCGCGTAATTCTGAAAGAACAGGAAGAGGACATAGCAAAAAAGAAACTATTGCCTGATAACAACACATATATATAAGTAGCTCAAGCCTCTATGGGGCCTTCAAAAAAATCAAACCTATCCAATTGAAGCTTGTTGAAGGATGAAACTCCCTAATCTTCCAGCTTTCTCGAAAAATGACTTAAGAATATTAATTGAGCTTAGCAATCCCTAATAAGACACTGGACAGATACTAATCACTAGATAGTTTATAAAAATGCTGCGCTTGATGCTATGGCCAGAAATCGAAATCTCATCAAAATCCCTTTAACCGCATTTACGCTGACGGTTTGCAACTTAATAGGGTTTGCTCCACCAAGTCAGGCAGGAAGCACTCCCAGCGCCACTAAAGGAGCAGAGGTTTATTGCTTCATGAGAGCTAGTGGTAACAACCACGAAGTCAGCTGGAATGCGTCTTATGAAATTATCAAACGTCAAAAAAGCAGTCTTTTCAAGACATCACCAAAGCATGCTGCGGTAATGATTATTGAAACAGTCGTCGATAATCCTGCAGATTTTAATAATTGTGGAACATATCTTGGTGATCTATTCGGGCCTTCAGATGCTTTACCTATGAGTGAACAGAGACCTACGGAAACAGCTGAAGTACGATCAGAGATAAATAAAGGAGACCGCTATAGTTATTAAAATTCCAATAATCAAATGCACCCTATATATTGATCATAGCGAACAATTATCAACTAAAGGTTGATCCAACTTATTAAGAAATGAGTTAATTAACTTAGGCAAAGTTTGATTTTTTAAAGAAAGAGAATTTAATCCCATAAAAATATTTATTTTTTCTGATTTGTTAGACAATAGTCCATCGACTAACTGATCAGCAATCCCTAGTTGAAACCAATGACTTGTCAGAGACCCTTCCATTCCTATTCGATGGCATCGGTCCTCTGCCTGATCAACATCTCCAGGAGTCCATGGTCTTTCTAATAAGATCACATGACGAGCTCTATGCAATGTAAAGCCAAGTCCTCCTGCACCATAAGTTGTCAAAAGTAAATTATTATCACCCCTTTGAAAACTATTAACGGACTCTTCTCTTCTCTTCAAAGTTTCCTTCCCTGTTAGTAAAGCACCACCTAAATGATTTTGAAGAAGTGTTAAAGGTTTAATAAAACTACTAAAAACAACTGCAGCTTCTTTTTGAAGAAGCAATTGATTCAATAAATCAACAACTTTAGGCAATTTAAACTCTGCTGAAATTTGACGTAAAGCAGATAAAAAAGCCAATGACTCTGCATCAGACTTTACCAAACCATTTTTTACCCTGTATCTATAATCTTCAATTACTAAAGACAAGCGATGTGTTAATCCAATTTCTTTAGATTTTGAGAGGGAAACTTTATGTTTTCTACGAATCTTTGGGGGCAACTGCAATACACAATGTTTTTGACGGCTCAAGATGCAAGGTCTAACTAATTTTCGTAACTCGACTAAATTATTAACTCCATTGATATCGCGAATCAACTGGTCACTTTCTGCTTTCCAATATCCTTCGCAAAAATGTTTTTCAAAAGAAGCTCTATTTCTTGCCAAAGGATGATCAATAGCAGCCAATAAAGGGAATAGCTCTCCAGCACGTCCATTTTTCATAGGGGTTCCTGTCAGCATCCATATCGCTCTCAGACGAGGATGCCGCGCTAAGCGCAATAGAGCCTGACTCCGCTGAGATTTTAAAGACTTAGCAAAATGCGCCTCATCAACAACAAGCAAAGTTCCTTGAGAAGACAAATTTGCCGGAAGATTTGCCCAACTATGTAAATCTATCTCGATTCCAAGAACATCAGCTTCATTGCGCCAGTGAGCATGAAGGCCTGCAGGAGCTATTACCATCACCTTTACATTTGCAGCGCGAACCAATACTCGAGCAGCTAAAAGTGCCGTAAGGGTTTTTCCTAACCCCATTTCATCAGCTAAAAGACCACCTTTCCGCCCCAATAACCAACAAGCTCCACTTTTTTGATGCTTAAACGGCAGACGGCCATCCGATAAAACATCTTCCAAATTTGCTTGAGCAATTAATTCACGCTTATGAGGTAAAGGCGGCAAAGGAGATTTCAACCATTTCATCCACTCAAGAAGTTCTGCTTGAACTGAAAAGCGCGCACCAAAGTGATCTGTTAAAGATTGAGCTGCAGAAAGAGGAAATTCCCATCCTTTTAGATTTCCACACCAAACTCCTGCAGGCTTAATTTGTCTTAGCTGTGCCTGGGTAACTGCATCAAAAGGAAAAGCAACTTGTACCAATCCAGCAGGAGTTAAAGCTAAGTAACAACTAGAAGTTGAGTTAGACGTTGATCCTCATTAGCCCAAATCCAAATTTACTGGAGAAAAAACCCCTGACAAGAGATTGTTGAGCCACTAAAAAAACTTGTCAAACTAAGCAAAAAAGCCCTATTGAATGGATTGACTAAAGACTTATGCACGGCAAACTTCTGACAACCGAGACACTCGGATGCACAACAGGGACGCAGTTTTCTTAGAAGATCTCTGCCCCAAATTACGTGTTAGGCGATGGCGAAAGTCTTTGCATGGTTTCACTGGAGAGAGTTGTATTTACTGCGGAAAACCTTCTGAATCAATAGATCATGTCTTACCTCGCAGCAAGGGGGGATTAAGCATTACTGAAAACTGCGTACCTGCTTGCCTTTCATGCAATGGTGATAAATCCGATAAAGAAGCCTTCGATTGGTATAGACGTCAACGTTTCTATGACCCTAGAAGGGCAATGGCAATAAGAGCATGGATGGATGGTGATCTACGCCTTGCTTTACGACTATTGCAATGGGCACAACCTGATGAAATGCAAAAAGTAAAAGCTTCTACCGAAAACAAAGATCAAAATTGGTCACTGTTAGTGGCTTAGATAATTACCAAACCTGACAAGCTGCAATTGAATTGTGTTTTTGACAAATAGAAGCTAATTCATCTGGGCTTTCAGGAGCAAGGAAGATCGCAGCGCCCACAAATAAAAAAGCAACTACAAAACTAAAGCTCAAATACCTCTGCTGTTGTGAAGTCGAGCAATTAGAAGTTTGGCGAGGCAACATAGAACCAGAACCTAAGCTCAAATAAGAAGAAGCCATGAAAAACAACCAAGTAATACATTTGTACTTATGCTAAAAGAAATTGTCAAGCGTTCTAGCTCTCTTCCCAGTAATGCGAAGATGCTTATATTCGGGTGCGGGTTTACAGGTCGGCACATAGCTGCCGCAGGGAAAGCACTTGGAGCAAACGTTCTTTGCACTCGGAGGCAAAGCCATAAGGAGTATGCAGATATTGTTTTTGATAGCGAAATGCAAATACATCCTTCAAATCAAGACCTATCAACCGTCAGTCACCTGCTTAGCTGTATTCCACCCGATAAAAATGGAGAAGATCCTTTATTAAAAGCATTAGGAAAACAAATTGAATCTATGCCCCTGCAATGGGCTGGCTATCTGTCTACAACAGGCGTATATGGTGATTGCGCAGGAAATTGGGTGACGGAAGCCAACCCCCCCAATCCCGGACAAGCCAGAAGCAAAAGAAGACTTGCTTGTGAGAATGCATGGAGATCATTAGATATTCCCTTGCAAATCTTGCGCCTTCCTGGAATCTATGGGCCAGGGAGATCAGCTCTTGACAGCATCAAAAAAGGTCAAATAAAAATGGTAGATAAGCCTGGTCAAATGTTTTCCAGAGTGCATATAGATGATATTGCTGGAGCAATTTTTCATTTGATCAAATTATCTGAACAAGGAGAAAGGCCCAGCATCATTAATATTGCAGATAATCTCCCTACAACCAACATAGAAGTTTTAGAGTTTGCTGCCTCGCTTTTAGGGAATGAACTACCTCCTTTAGAGCCATTCGAAATCGCAGCCTCAAAAATGAGCCCTATGGCTTTATCCTTCTGGCAAGAAAACAGAAAGGTTAGCAATCAAATGCTTTGTCAAAGCATGGGATATTCGTTAATTCATCCCAACTATCAATCAGGACTAAGAGATTGCTTAATGCAAGCTTCTTAAAGATCAGCCAAGCTTTCTTTTCTAACTAATCAATCCTTCGGCGATCTATCAAAAATGAATTCTGACCAATTCATTGGTTTATCAGGGTCAACAGAAGTAAAGCCAACCTGATTTATCAACTGACTCCATTTCACAATCAACCATCCATCTCGCAGTCCAGTTCCAATGCCATAAATCAAAAAGCCTATTAACAACCAACGAAGCATGCCAATCACAAATTCATATTCTAAAGACAAATGCCGTGTTGTAATCCCTTTAGGGGATCCAGCAGGCATTGGAATAGAAGTGATATTAAAAGCACTTGGCTCAAAAGAATTACCTTCGAATATTGAACCAATTCTTTTTGGCTGTAAAAGAAGTCTAGTAATTGCCTACACCAATCTTCTTTCGCAAGGGGTTCAATCTTTAGCCAATCCCATCAACCTTGAGATCCAAAATATTCCAATAGAGAAGAAAATCATTCCAGGTTTCCCTAGTGCAGAAACTGGTAAAGCAAGCTTTCTTTGGTTGACTGAGGCAACTAAATACATTTTGGAAGGAAAAGCAAGAGCTCTGGTTACCGCTCCAATTGCAAAGCATGCTTGGCATGAAGCAGGTCATGTCTACCCAGGACAAACAGAAAGGCTGGCAGAGCTAACAAAAAGCAATTATCCATCAATGCTCTTTACCGCAACGTCTCCGTTCAATGGGTGGCGTCTCAATACTCTTTTAGCGACCACACATATACCACTAAATGCTGTTTCAAAAGAATTAAATCCAACGTCATTTATTTCAAAACTCAACTCTTTATTAGATTTTTGTAAAAGATTTAAAAAGCATCCAAAGTTGATAGTTGCAGGGTTAAATCCTCACGCTGGAGAAGAAGGATATATTGGCTCAGAAGAAATTAAGTGGATGATACCAATCATCAAAGAATGGAAAAAAGCACATCCAAATGTACAACTTGATGGGCCTATCTCTCCAGACACTTGTTGGATTTCTGCTGCAAAAGCTTGGCAAAAAACTCCCAATTCACATAGTCCCGATGGGATTTTGGCCTTATATCACGATCAAGGGCTAATTCCAGTAAAATTAATAGCATTTGATCGAGCAGTTAATACAACATTAGGCCTTCCATTTATTCGTACTTCACCTGATCATGGAACAGCTTTTGACATCGCAGGGAAAGGTTGCGCCAATGAAGAGAGCATGCTGGAAGCAATAAAAACTGCGTGGGAGCTATCTAACAACTATTAGACGTTAACTAGGCTTTACTCTCATCAATACTTCTCCAAACTCAACTGGAGTGCCATTTTCAACAAGAATCTCAATAATTTCACCACTTACCTCTGATTCAAGCTCATTCATTAATTTCATCGCTTCCAAGATGCAGACAGTTTGTCCAATGCCAATTCGACTTCCTACTTCCACAAAAGAAGGTTCTCCAGGAGCAGGAGCCCTATAAAACGTTCCAACCATAGGTGCTGTAACTTCAACTAAATCTGCTCTGGTTGCAGGAACCGCTGGCGGTGGATTACTTGGCGCAGGTGGCTCAACTTTAAGTGGAGGGGAAGGCTGAGTAGGTGATTCAACGGCTGAAGGGGCAGCTTGCACAATTGATGGCATTTGCGAAGAAGGAAGATTCCTTCTTATCTCCAAGCGAAAGTCCTCACCTTCAAGTCGAAACTCTTGGATATCGCTTTCTGCTAAAGCAGCTAGCAAGCGATGAAGTTCGTCGTGATCAAGCTGTAAAGACATTAGTTCTCTCGTCCGAGGTAGCTGTCATTACGAGTGTCAACTTTAATTTTCTCACCGATAGAAATAAATAAGGGAACCATTACCTGTGCACCAGTCTCCAGGATGGCAGGTTTTGTACCACCTGTCGCTGTATCTCCTTTAACACCTGGATCAGTCTCCTTTACTTCTAGAACAACAGAATTTGGAAGCTCAACCTCAAGAGGCTTGCTATTCCAAGACACCACATTAACTTCCATACCTTCCTTGAGATATTTACGACTAAGACCTATCTGTTCAGCAGTAAGCCTGGTTTCCTCATAACTTGACATATCCATAAAGACATAATCTCCAGATTCCATATACGTGTGCTGAAGTGTCGATTTTTCAAGCAAAGCCTGAGGAAGCATCTCTCCAGCTCGGAATGTTTTCTCTACAACATTCCCAGTCTGAACAGCTTTTAACTTGGTGCGAACAAATGCAGAGCCCTTTCCAGGCTTCACATGAAGAAACTCAACTACTCGCCAGACAGCGCCATCAAGCTCAATCGTAGTGCCAGTGCGAAAGTCGTTACTGGAAATCATTCCTGCGAAACGTACCCAGGGATCATAAGACTGTGCCAAAGTCTTGCATAACTATCTATTTACCATGGGCAGTAAGCGTTTTCTAATCGCCCTAATAGCAATAGGTTTGAGCTTAGGGCTTTTTTGTAGTAATCCTCTGGAAGCTGCTCTTCCTCCAGGGAATGCAGTGAAAGATCCTTATGCGATTCTTAGAAATGCCCTGCCTATAGACCAAAAAGACCTTCGTGAGATACAGCACAAAATCGAAGACACTAGTGATCTAGCAAAAGGCAGTCGATGGCCATTGATCAGTAAAGCAGTTTCTTCAAGTCAATATCGATTAAGCAATAGACAGAATCAAATCCTTCAATCAATTCCTGAGAAGAAAAAGAAAGATGCAGAAACTATTATTGCTTCACTAAAAGAAAGTTTAGAAAAGCTAGGAGAATTATCTAGCAGTCAAAATAAAATAAAATATAATAATGAGCTTCAATTAAGTCTCAAACAAATTGGGGATCTTGAGGCATTAATGTTGAATGATCAGTATCCACATAGCATTCCAGAAGAATATAATGATCTTCCGAGACTATTAGGACGCGCAAATGTATTAATCTCAACAAGTAAAGGAGAAATGAAAGCCATCATTGATGGTTATAATGCTCCATTAACTGGTGGTTCTTTCATAGATTTAGCAAAAAAAGGTTTCTATAACGGGTTACCAATAAATCGCGCAGAAGAATTCTTTGTTCTTCAAACTGGAGATCCCAAAGGAGAAGAGATAGGGTACATCGATCCAGATACAAATAAAGAGCGTCATGTGCCATTAGAAATTCGTATTCCTGGGCAAGAAGAAACTATTTACAACAATACTTTTGAAGAGCTCGGACTATATACAGAAACACCTGTTTTGCCCTTCGCAACTCCAGGGGCACTTGGATGGTCTCACTCAGCAACTGCTGTTGATGATGGTTCTTCTCAATTCTTCTTTTTTCTCTATGACGCAGAATTAAATCCAGCTGGAAGAAACTTAATTGATGGAAATAATGCTGCCTTTGGTTACATTGTAGAAGGAGCAGAAATCCTTACTAGACTAGAAGTAGATGATCAAATTATTTCCATCAGAATTTTAGATGGAGAAGAAAGGCTCAAACTTCATGGTTAAGGGTGATAAATTGGAAGCGACTTTACAGCAGTTAGGTGAAAAAGAAATAATAAGTCGACTAAAAAGGTTTATGCCTTTAGGTCAATTAGATGACGATACTGCAGACATTAAAAAACATACCGCCGAATTAATTATAAATACTGATGCTCTAGTAGAAGATGTCCATTTTAGTGAAAAAACTATCGCTGGGCATGATGTGGGTTGGAAAGCTGTTTCAACTAACCTATCCGATCTTATTTGCAGTGGGGCAAATGAAATTATTGGCATAACAGTTGGATTAATAGCACCACCTAAGACATCATGGAAATGGGTAGAGAATGTATACGAAGGAATGTATGAATGCTTACAAGAATTCGGCGGAGATATATTGGGTGGAGATTGCTCTAAAGGCAATCAAAAAATTTTATCAATAACTGCAATAGGAAAGTTAGGTCCTCTACGTATACATAGGGCGCATGCTTTGCCAGGAGACATACTTATAGCTAGTGGGCCTCATGGCTTAAGCAGATTGGGTTTAGCTTTATTGCTTTCTGAAAATTTCCCAAACAAAACCGATATAGGAGAAAAGCTTAAAGAAGAGGCAATTAACGCTCATATCCGACCTAATCCAGCCCAAAAGGCTGTAAATACGCTCAAAAAATGCAAACCAAAAGGCTTGTCATGGAGAGCAGCAGGAACTGATAGTAGTGATGGTCTTCTAGAGGCTGTTCAATCCATTTGTGAAAGCAGCAAGTGCCAAGCTGTACTAGATATGCAAAATCTTCCTCAGCATGAAGATTGGCCAACGGGAGAACATTGGAGGCAATGGTGTCTTCAAGGTGGAGAAGATTATGAATTAATACTTAGCCTGCCAAAAGAATGGGGAGAAGCTTTCATTGCTCACTTCCCTACAAGTCATGTTATTGGATTTATGCAAAATGGAACTTCTAAAATAGTTTGGAAAAATAAACTAGAAATTAGAAATCAATCTCATTCAGAATTTAAACATTTTTAAAAACTAAACGACCTTACTTCCAATTTTGAGAGACAATCTCAGCTAAATCAACAACACGTTGGCTATATCCCCACTCGTTGTCATACCAAGCAAGAACTTTAATTAAATTATCTCCTATTGACATTGTTAAAGCTTCATCAACAATTGTCGATTCATTTGTTCCAGCATAGTCAGTAGAAACCAAGGGAAGGTCTCCATATTTAATAATGCCTTTCATAGAACCTTCAGAGGCAGACTTAAGTGCGGCATTAACTTCTTCTGCACTTGTACTTCTGCCAGCCTCAAAAACTAAATCAACTGCAGAAACGTTGGGCGTAGGAACACGCATTGCAATACCAGTTAATTTGCCTTTCATTTGTGGGTAAACTAAAGCGACAGCTTTAGCTGCACCAGTAGATGTGGGAACAATATTCATTGCAGCCGCGCGAGCTCTTCTTAAATCGCGATGACTGTTATCTAATATTCTCTGATCTCCTGTATAGCTATGAATCGTTGTCATTAAGCCTTTATTTATTCCAAAAGTTTGATCCAGAACCTTAACAATTGGAGCTAAGCAATTAGTTGTACAACTTGCATTACTGAGAACATTAAAGTCGTCATGTCGGTATTGATCTGCATTAACTCCAACTACATAAGTACCAACACCATCCCCTTTACCAGGAGCAGTCAAAATAACTTTCTTTGCTCCTGCCTCAATATGCTTACTTGCACCTACATCTGTATTAAAAACTCCTGTAGATTCAATAACAAGGTCAATCCCCCACTCCTTCCAAGGAAGATTCAATGGGTTTCGGTCGGAGAAACATCTGATTTGTTTGCCATTAATAATAAAGGTGTCATCAGTATGACTAATCTCAGCATCTTTTATTTGCCCAAGAATGGAGTCATATTTCAATAAGTGAGCACAAGTTTTGGGATCAGAAGTGACATTGATACCCACCACTTCAATACCGGTGTTAGAGCCTCTGCTTAACCAGCAACGCATAAAGTTGCGTCCAATTCGGCCGAATCCATTAATTGCAACACGCAAGGTCATATCAAAAGCGGGCACACCGCAAGGTTATTGGCCGCTGATCATACAGAAATGCCTCACAGCAAATCACTTCGAAGCATTCATTAAGAAAGGCCATAAAGCCTAAAACCTCTGCAAACACTGAGTTTAAGGAAGAAAAAAATAAAAATACGAGCCTTAACAAGAAGACTGTCTTATCTTTCAAATCACTAACAAATCCCATTGGCAAGAGAACTCCAAAGCGATCGCCCCATCCATTTCATAGGGATCGGTGGGATTGGGATGTCTGCTTTAGCGATAATTCTCCTTAGAAGAGGTTTTTGCATTTCAGGGTCGGATAAATCGCAAAGCCCAACGCTTAGCGATTTATCCAAAGAAAAAATCAAAATTTTCACAGAGCAAGGTTCGCAAAATATCGAGATTCTTTGTAAAAAAACATCGACTAAGCCTTTAGTGGTAATAAGTTCCGCTATTCCAAAAGATAACGCTGAACTCAAAGCAGCAATTAAAGCGAAGTTAGAGATCTGGCATCGTTCAGATCTGCTGGCTGCATTAATCAACAATCAGCCAAGTATTGCTGTAGCTGGGAGCCATGGGAAAACAACTACCAGCACAATAATCACCACTTTGCTCGCGGTAGCCAATGAGGATCCAACAGCAATTATTGGCGGTTATGTTCCATATCTCGGTACAAATGGTCATGCAGGAGAAGGGAAATTACTTGTAGCAGAAGCAGATGAGTCTGATAAAAGCTTAATAAAGTTTCTTCCTAACTTGGGCGTCATAACCAATCTGGAGCTCGATCACACAGATAAATACAAAGACCTTGATGAACTCATTGCGACAATTCAGACATTTACTAATAACTGCAAATATTCCCTAGGAAATTTCGATTGTTTGACACTTCGTCGAAATTTCAAATTCCATTCTTGGTGGTCTGTAAAAACTAAAGAGCTTGTGGATTTCGCAGCATTACCCAAAAAGCTAAGCGGCCATCAAACAATCGCTGAAATATATGAAAAAGGTCAGTCAATCGGTGAGATCAGCATTCCTTTGCCAGGAATACATAATCTAAGCAATGCCATTGCTGCAATCGCAGCTTGTCGGATTGAAGGAGTTTCATTCAAGCGAATCAAAGAAGGCATGAGCCTGATAAAGGCACCTGAACGTCGATTTGATTTTCGAGGCATATGGAATGGTCGACAAATAGTCGATGACTATGCCCATCACCCCAGTGAAATAGAGGCAACGCTTTCAATGGCTCGCTTAATGCTTGAAACAGGACAAAGTCCCCTCCCAAGATCACCTGAAAAAATAGTTGTAGTTTTTCAACCACACCGATATACAAGAACAAAAAAGTTTTTGAAAGAATTTGCGATTGCACTTAGTAAAGCTGATTCAATTCTTATAGCACCTATTTATTCTGCTGGAGAAGAAAAAATGCAAGGGATAAATGACCAATCTTTAGGTGAATGCATAAAAAATAATTTTCCAACCATTCCTGTGGAAACTGGTGAGTCTTTAGAAGATATCATCAAGTTAATTAAAAACCATACCGTAAAAGGTGATCTTATTTTAACAATGGGCGCTGGAAATATAAATAGCCTTTGGGAAAAATTAAAAAAGCATAAAGGCTCAAAGTCAGCCCAATCGCTTAACCTAGCAGCATAAAAAGTTGAACAAAATCAAGCCCAATTCGTTCGTTAAACTATCAAATTTCACCACTTGGAGAGTAGGGGGGGAAGCTGAATGGTTAGCTGAGCCAAAAAATTTAGATGAAATCAAACAATTAATTGCCTGGGCTCAAGCAGAGAGACTTTCTTGCCAAATCATTGGAGCAGGCTCAAATCTCTTAATTAGTGATTCTGGATTGCAAGGACTAACCATTTGCCTTAGAAAATTCAATGGAAGCTTCATTGATAATGAAACTGGATCAATAGAAGCTTTGAGCGGAGAGCCCATACCAAGCCTTTCCAGGAAAGCAGCTCAGGAGGGCCTACACGGCCTTGAATGGTCGATCGGGATCCCAGGCACTGCCGGAGGAGCGGCAGTCATGAATGCAGGCGCTCAAGGCGGCTGCGTAGCTGATTGGATTCAGGCGGTAAAGGTTCTTCCTCTAAAAGGAGGTGAGGTTTTTGAAATCAACAAGGAAGATCTGGAATATTCATATCGGCAGAGCATTCTTCAGCGAGAAGATCTCTTGGTCATTTCAGCACGCTTTCAACTGGAACCTGGCCAAAACCCTAAGGAGTTAAATCAAAAAACCAATCAAAATCTCAATTACCGTACGACAACTCAGCCATATCATCTGCCTAGCTGCGGAAGCGTATTTCGTAATCCCGAGAAAGACAAAGCAGGGAGAATGATTGAAAACCTTGGATTGAAAGGTCTCAGAATTGGAGGAGCTGAAATATCCACAACCCATGCAAACTTCATAGTCAATACTGGCAATGCAACTGCCAAAGACATAAAGGAATTAATTGCGGTTATACAAAAAAAGGTGCAAGACACCCATGGCGTATTACTGCATCAAGAAGTCAAAGAACTCGGTTTCGATAGAAAGGATTAACCTGCGATTTCGACCTATAAAAAAATGGCAGCATTCGGACTTCCAAACTTCGGGCAACTCACTGAAGCATTTCGCAAAGCCCAGCAAATTCAACAAGATGCTCAAAAGCTACAAGAAGAACTAGAGGTAATGGAATTAGAGGGCAAAAGCCAAGATGGAAAAGCAAGTGTCTGGTTGTCTGGGAACCAACAACCTGTTCGAGTAAATATTGACTCTTCTCTTTTATCAGAAGGGAAAGAGGCAGTCGAAGCAGCAGTGCTTACTGCTTTAGAGGAGGCATACGAGCTATCTACAAAAACAATGAAAACGAGAATGGAAGAGATTACTGGTGGCCTAAAGCTTAACCTCCCTGGAATGGATGACGAAAATTAATTATTTCATCAATAAGTTCTCGATAGTAATGATATCTTTCTGAGCTTTTATCGACTACACAACCAGGTTCATCACGATGCAAGCAATTACGAAACTTACATTGTTTGTCTAATAACTGAGAGTGTAATACTGGAAATAAAGTTAAAAGTTCATTAGGACCCACTTGCAATTCTGGCCTATTAAATCCTGGTGTATCAGCAACTAAAGAAGATTTTCCCAAAGAAAATAACTCCACATGGCGAGTAGTATTTTTACCTTTTTGAAGTTTCCTAGACAAATTCCCTACAACTATAGGTTGATCAGGGAGGATATATTTTAACAAGCTACTTTTACCTACACCAGAAGGTCCGCATAACACAGATAAATTAGAACTTTTTAAACGTGTTAATAGAGGATCAATGCCATTATTATTTTTTAAAGAAATAACAAATGGAAGATAGCCCCAGGAAGTAGTTTTGCCAACCAAAGTATTGATTTGTCTTTGCGAAACCAAGTCTGATTTATTCAAAATCAAATGTACACTCAATCCGGTTTGTTCAGCAGTTAATAAAAACCTGCTAGCTTGATCAAAATCAAAACTTGGCTGTTCGAAAGATAGGACAACAAATACATCTGTTGCATTTGCAACAGGAGGTCTCTTCAGGAAACTTCTTCGGGGCTCTACATCACTAACTACAGCTCTTAAAGACTTAAGTTCCAAAGCTTCTATAGCTACTCGGTCTCCTACACCAATAGCAACTCCCCGATAAAGCAATCTTTTACGAATTGTACAGAGGAGGCGCAAAGAATCTTTAGATCTGATTGTTTTTGGGTCCGCAAAAGATTTTTGATTAAGGTGAACTTCAACTATCAAATAATTTGCTTTTAAAGCAACTACTATTCCGAAAATCTTTTCAAGATCATTGGGCACCACAAACCACCATTAATCGAATCCAAGTAGAGCCCTCATCTATCACCTCTACTCTATGGCCTTCGTCTTTAAGTCCTGGTATAACAGTCAACTCCGGTTCACCTTTATCTAGATCAACTTGCAGGCAATCATTGGGTGACAATTCTTCTAAAAGTAGGCGGCAACGAATAAAATTGATTGGACAAGGAGTTCCACGCAAATCTAAAACTTCGAAATGCGAAGAATCTGATTTCATTAATTATTTCCTAATAATCGAGAAAAAAGACCACTATTATAATTTTTTGGGACTCTTTGGAAATGAGCTTTAGCTAGTTGCTCTAACAAAGCTCTTTCTTCCTCTGAAAAACGCTTTGGAAGACTTATATTTATAAGAATACATTGGTTTCCTCTTGCTACAGGATTACCTAGTTTTGGTATTCCCTTATTTTCTAAAATAAGTGTTGAATTTGGTTGAGTTCCAGCAGGAATATCAAGATTTTCAGGTCCATCAACAGTATCAATCTTAATAGTGTCTCCAAGAATTGCCTGAAGGTAGCTGACACTTACTTCAGAATGAATAGTTAATCCATCGCGGCGTAATTTTGGATGGGATTTAACTTTCAGAAAAACATATAGGTCGCCAGAAGGGCCTCCTCTTAAGCCAGCATTCCCTTCACCTGAAACTCGCAAACGGGTTCCGGTGTCAACTCCTGCTGGAATATTAATGCGTAATTTTTTTCTAATCTGTTTAACTCCTTGACCGCCACAAGAACCGCAGGGGTCTGAAATCATCTGTCCAGTTCCTCCACATGATGGACATTCAGCTACTTGAGTAAAACTGCCAAAAGGAGTTCTAGTAGCCCTTCTCACTTGCCCTGCACCTCCACAAGTGTTGCAATTTGATGGTCCAGTTCCTGCTTTTGCTCCAGTTCCAGCACAGCCATCACAAGTCTCTAAATGAGGGATTTTTATTTCTTTTTCTTGGCCAAAAACAGCCTGATTGAAATCGACAGTTAGGTCGTAACGCAAATCATCTCCTTGTTGCGGCCCTCTGCGCTGAGAACGAGCACCAGCAGAACCAGGCCCGCCAAAACCACTAAAAAAGGTCTCAAAAAGATCAGCAAAGCCGCCCATATCTCCCATGTCAGGCATTCCAGCTGCCCCACCTAAACCAGCCTCTCCAAACTGGTCATACCTTGCTCTTTTTTGAGAGTCACTTAAGACTTCATATGCTCTACCTATCTCTTTAAAACGGTCTTCAGCACCTGGATCTTTATTAATATCTGGATGATATTGGCGAGCTAATCGGCGATAAGCACTTTTGAGAGTATCACTATCAGCATCTCTGCTCACTCCTAATAAGTCGTAGTAATCAGACATCCTTTAGCTCAACCCCATCGATAAAATCAATTCCATCTAACAGGACTCCTGTTGATCAGGTGCTGATTCATCTGACACAGAGGAAGAATCCATAGATTCAGAATCTGATTCTTGAAGATTCTCATCTGTAGAACCTGGGCCCATAGACACCTTGACAAGCGCATGACGTAATACACGCCCATTCAAGTGATATCCCCTCTGTAATTCCTCCAAAATAATATCCTCAGATTCCTGTTCACTTGGTTCTCGTAGAACAGCCTCATGCAAATTAGGGTCAAATGCTTGGCCAAGAACCCTCATGGGTGCAACTCCCAATTGCTTTAATACATCAACAAGCTGCTTATACAGACCCTGATAACTTCTATGAAGTGCCTTTGCTTCTTCCCCTTCAGGATCTAATTGCTGTCTCGCACGTTCAAAATTATCGACAACAGGAAGTATTGAGCTCAAAGTTGTACAAGTTAGTTGAAGACGCAAGTCATCTTGATCGCGACTTTGACGCTTGCGAAAATTGTCAAAATCCGCAGCAATTCTCATATATTGGCTTTTCAAAGTTTCATGTTCTTTTTCTAATTGCTCTAAACGCGCTTCATTATTAGAAGATTGTGCAACTGAACCCTCTCCTTCACTCGCATTATTTTCTGGATCTTGCGAACTCGGCATTTCATTATTGGAACCCTCTACCAAATCAGGTGTCTTAGGCAAATCAATATCAGGAGTCAATGGAGTATTGGACTCAGACGTGGCCGAGTCCGATTGACCACTAGTTACTGACTCTTCAGAGGTTGTTGGAACTTCTTCACTCATAGGGACCAGTAAAAGATTCTGGTTTATACATCTTGAAGGGCAAAGTGGTCGGAACACAAGCTACGGAAGCCCGCACCTTCATAGGTCTGTTTCTCAAAGCATAAGGCTAAAAAAAATTCGACCAGCAACATATAGCCATTAGTCTCATTCAAAGGAAAAAGTTTAAATGGTGATAGCTCGTTTATTTACTAACCTTTTTTGAAATTATGCTATTGGCGATCGCGTTACCAGAAAGCCAGCCAGTACTCCAACAACTTTGAAAATTAAATCCACCAGTGATACCATCAATATCTAAAAGTTCACCAGCAAAATATAATCCAGGACATAATTTACTTTCCATTTTAGTAAAGTCAATATCTTTTTTATTTACCCCTCCTGCTGTAACAAATTCTTCACCAAAAGGTCCTCTCCCAATGATGCCA
>QCFX01000014.1 GCA_003280105.1 Prochlorococcus sp. AG-363-N20 | reverse complement strand
GAAATATATGAGACACCTGGTCTTCTTTTATTGATTCGAGCTCATCAAGAATTAGAAAGCTTGACATTATCTTCTGATGTTTTGCGAACAAAAGGTCAGCTAGAAAGACAATGGTCTGACTTGATTTATCAAGGCTTTTGGTTTACTCCTCTTAAAGATGCATTAGATGCTTTTTTTGACCATACACAAATCTATGTAAATGGTTTAGTAAAAATTCGATTGCATAAAGGCAACGCAATAGTTGTAGGTCGTGAGTCTTTGTCTAATAGTTTATATATGCCTTCTATGTCTACTTATGGGAAAAAAGATCAGTTTGATCATAAGTCAGCAAAAGGATTTATTTATATTTGGGGCTTACCTAGCCGTATTTGGTCGGCAATAAATAATACTCAAGAGAGTTAAAAGATGAATTTTATAGTTTAATTAGTGCTTTCCCTTACTCATCTTCTTTTGAGTCTTTAGTCTCTTTTTCTTCTTTTTTCTCTTTAGCTTCCTTTTCTTCTGTCACCTCTTTAGTTTCCTTTTCTTCTTTTGCGTCCTTAGTCTCTTTTTCTTCCTTCTTATCTTCTTCATTTTTATCATTTGATGGAGTCACTCTTGGAGTTGGGAGTGGTCCATCTTGTTTAACAGTTAAATATCTAATTACGTCTTCACTAAGACGCATTGCTTTTTCTAAAACTGCTACATGTTGACCATCACCTTTGTGACTTAGTTGTACATAAATACCTTCTTTGTGTTTTGCAATTTGGTATGCAAGCCTTCTTTTGCCTCGCATTTGATTATCTAGAATTTCTGCACCGTTCTGAGTGATTAAATCACTGTATTTAGTGAGATGACTTTCTACCTCCTCTTCCGGGATGTCCGGACGGAGGATGTACATGGTTTCGTAGTAAGGCTGATTAGTCATAGGGTCTTCCGACAGGGACTTAAGGCTCAGTTCTATGAGCGACGGAGATACCACAATATATCTTGATGGTTTTTAAACGAATTAAAGTTGGATTTTTACTGCTTCACTTATTCCAGGAAGATCAGGCTCTTTTCCTTGGAGACACTCAATAAAGGCAAAGATCACGATTGTCAGAATCCCTAAAAATACTGTGCTGGAAAGGGTTCTGACTATCAAGCTTGCACCTAAAGGAAGCAAAATTATTTGAAATGCATAATTCACCACAATTATTCCGATATCGAGCAGGATTGCTTGCAAAGTATTGAAACGAACGAAATAAGCGACTTTTGGATTTCTTGCGACTGCGAGAAATAGAACTAAAAATAGAAGGAATCCACCAAAAGGAATCCCTCTTTCAGCCATCATTAAAGGCAAAGCAGGTATTGCCAGCCATTGTAAGAAGGGGAAGTCTTGGAATAAATATCTTCCAAAAGGTATGGCATCACTCCAAGGCAGCATATAAATGCAAACACTGATTAGTTTTTGCCAGAAAGGGATTGGCATGCGAAAGCATCAATTCATAGACGCTAATGCCTTAGATGATTTTCGGCAGCTTTTCGCATTACTTCTATTGGAACTTCCTTTTCTCCACTCCATAGCCTTAAAGAAGCTGCACCTTGTTGTATAAGCATTTCAAGTCCATCTATTTGACGGCACCCTTGCGCTTTCCCAAAATTTAACCAAGCTGTTGGCCTTGGTGTGTAAATCAGGTCATAAAGAATCGTTTCTGAATTTAGATTTTTCCATATACTTTCCCCTAGAGGAATTTTGCTTGAGTCAAACTTATTTTCGAAGTTTGAGTGCATTCCTACTGGTGTGGCATTTACAATTAAGTGTGAACTTTCTATTTCATCAATTAATTTAGGTTCATTGTGCATTATTCCTTTTAAGAGGAGCTCTTTCTTAGAAAGATCAGGGTTGGAACTCTTCATGTCTTGCAGAAAAGAATTTAAAGAATGAATATTTCTTCCAACAATTGTAATTTGAATAAAACCAAGCGCTTCTAGACCTGCAATGACAGATTTCGCACTTCCTCCACAGCCCAACACAACAGCCTTTTTACCTTTCCATGATTCGTTTTTTAGCGGTGCTAAAAAACCTTCCATGTCTGTATTCATGCCCATCCAATTGCCATTTGAATCTGGTACTAATGTGTTTACAGCACCTAGTTTTTTAGCAAGTGGACTTATTGTTTTACATGAATAAATAGCTTCTTGCTTATGAGGAATTGTAATGTTAAGACCGTGGCAATTTAATTCTCTTAAAGCGGGTATTACTTTAGATAGATCTTTAGGCATGCAAGGCATTGCTAAGTAACACCAATCCAACGCCATTTCTTGTATGGCAGCGTTTTGTATGACTGGAGATAGGGAATGATTTACAGGTTCTCCAAGCAATCCAACTAACCCTGTTTTTCCCGTAATGATGCTCATCTTTTTTGGAGTTCTTTATAAGGTTGCCGTTCTGGACTGTTCGGGAACCACACCTCGCCTCGAAGTGGATTCACTGCCGAGGATACTCCTAGTTAAAGAAGACAAATCAGGAGTCCAAACTCATGGGGAAGGTTGTTGGAATTGACCTTGGCACTACTAACAGCTGTGTGGCTGTAATGGAGGGTGGTAAGCCCACAGTAATTGCCAATGCAGAGGGATTTCGTACAACTCCTTCAGTGGTTGCATATACAAAAAATCAAGATCAGTTGGTAGGCCAGATAGCGAAACGCCAGGCAGTAATGAATCCTGAAAATACTTTCTATTCAGCTAAAAGGTTTGTAGGACGACGCGTTGATGAAGTTAATGAAGAGTCCAAAGAAGTTAGCTATGGGGTAGAGAAAGCTGGTTCTAATGTGAAATTGAAATGTCCAATTCTTGATAAGCAGTTTTCTCCAGAAGAAGTCAGCGCACAGGTTTTGCGAAAGTTGTCAGACGATGCTGGTAAGTATTTAGGTGAAAATGTGACACAAGCTGTGATCACAGTTCCTGCATATTTTAATGATTCTCAGCGACAAGCCACTAAGGATGCAGGCAAAATTGCAGGCTTAGAAGTTCTTAGAATTATTAATGAACCAACAGCTGCGGCTCTTGCATATGGCCTTGATAAGAAGAGCAATGAGCGCATCTTGGTTTTTGATTTAGGTGGTGGAACTTTTGATGTATCTGTTTTGGAAGTAGGTGATGGAGTATTCGAGGTTCTTTCAACTTCTGGAGATACACATTTAGGAGGAGATGATTTTGACAAAGTCATTGTTGATCATCTTGCTGCAACATTTAAGAGTAATGAAGGTATTGATCTTCGTCAGGATAAACAAGCTTTACAACGTCTTACTGAAGCTGCTGAGAAAGCCAAAATTGAGCTCTCAAATGCCACTCAAAGTGAGATTAATCTGCCCTTTATTACTGCCACACCAGAAGGGCCAAAACATCTTGATTTGACCTTGACTCGAGCCAAATTTGAGGAATTAGCCTCTAGTTTGATTGACCGTTGTAGGGTTCCTGTTGAGCAAGCTTTAAAAGATGCAAAGTTATCTTCTGGAGAACTTGATGAAATCGTAATGGTTGGTGGTTCAACCAGAATGCCTGCTGTTAAAGAATTAGTTAAACGAGTTACCGGTAAAGATCCGAATCAGACTGTTAACCCTGATGAGGTTGTAGCGGTTGGCGCTGCAATTCAAGGAGGAGTTCTTGCAGGTGAAGTAAAAGATATTCTTTTATTAGACGTTACACCTTTATCTCTAGGTGTTGAAACTCTGGGAGGTGTAATGACGAAGATGATTCCTCGGAACACAACCGTCCCCACTAAAAAAGCGGAGACTTATTCCACGGCTGTTGATGGACAAACAAATGTAGAGATTCATGTCTTGCAAGGAGAGAGAGAGATGGCGTCAGACAATAAAAGCTTGGGAACTTTTCGATTGGATGGAATCCCTCCAGCTCCAAGGGGTGTTCCTCAGATTGAAGTTACCTTTGATATCGATGCGAATGGAATCTTGAGCGTTACAGCAAAAGATAAAGGTAGTGGTAAAGAGCAGAGCATTTCTATTACAGGTGCTTCAACTTTGTCGGATAATGAGGTTGACAAAATGGTGAAGGATGCTGAGACCAATGCATCAGCAGATAAAGAAAAGCGGGAAAGAATTGATATCAAGAATCAAGCAGAGACCCTTGTTTATCAAACTGAAAAGCAACTGGGAGAATTAGGTGACAAAGTAGATGCTGAGGCCAAAGCTAAAGTTGAAGAGAAACGCTTGAAATTAAAAGAGGCTACAGAAAGAGATGATTTTGAAACGATGAAACCCTTATTAGAGGAATTGCAGAAAGAGCTTTATACCTTAGGCGCTTCGGTTTATCAGCAAGCTGGCGCTGCCAGTGCCGCTGCACCTGGCCCTGATCCAGATGTAGGCTCCGCTCCTGATGCAGGAGATGATGTTATTGATGCAGAGTTTACTGAGTCGAAATAAGTTTTAAATTATCCTCTACTTTGTAGAGTCTTTCGCTATTTTTTCTCCTACCCATTCTGCGGTTACCGGAGCAAGCAAAATTCCATTTCGATAGTGTCCTGTAGCCAGGATTAATCCAGGCTCAAGTTGCTCTAAGAGAGGAGCGGCTCGCTCTATAGGTCTTCCGCGTAATCCAGACCACTGATTTAATTCTGAGCTTTCTTGAAGCCATAAAGGTGCAGAACCGTTTATTGCTTTCATTTTTCTTAGATTGGCTGAGTCTGGAATTTTTCCAGGCTCTATTGTGGCCCCCATTAATATTACGTTTTTTGCTGAAGGAATTATATTTATCCCTTCTGCTATCAGCACTGATGGCCATCCAGACCAATTCTTATTATCGGGTTTTATCTCTAGCTTTAAAGCTTGACCTAGAACAGGACTCATAGGTCGACTATGACCTAGAGGTTGAATTAATGCTTCGCTCCCAAGCGAGGCACAAATAATAACTGTGTCTTGGTCGAAACTAGTTCCATTAGTAATTGCTATTTTCCATCGATATTTTGAACCTCTTTTGAGAGATAGAACGGACTCTGGAATTTGTTGAACATTATGATTAGCTAAGGCATTTAGTAAGCAATATTGAAGGTTGATCGGATCGATTCGACCATCTCTATGTGAGATTAAGCCTCCCCAAGGGTGACTAGGCCACAATCGACTATCTTGAGTAGTTAATTCGTTTCTTAATAGCTCTATTCCAAAAATTTTTTTCTCTCGAGCTAATTGTTTCATGTAATTAGCTTCTTTTTCAGAATTAGCTAATCGCACAAGTGGTGTTTTCAAATTTAATGGATATTGAGATGTACTTAATAAATTGACCCATTTTTGCCATAGCACCATGCTTCGTTGCCTAAGCTTCCAGTTTCTACCAGTTGATCGTCTGCATAGATTCCCCATCAAAACACCCAGTGATGCAGTACTTCCATTGATTTCGCCAGATCTTGCTATAGGTTTATTCAATTGAGGGTCAATAAGCTTGACTTCGTGACCTAGCCTTGCCAAATGCCAAGCTACAGATTGGCCAATGGCACCTCCGCCAATGACCGTAATCTCTTGAGTGTTCTTGATTTTTGGGTGAATAAATTTTGTGTTCACAATCTCTATAAATTACTTCGATGGGATGACGGTTCTGTCTCTTCAAGTGAAAATGGTTTTTTGTACTTGTGTTTTGAAATCTACAGCTCTAATCCGCCATCTTATCTGCTCCAACTCTTTTGGCTATTTAACTCAAGTGATTGCATTAGCGGCTCAAGATAGCGGGAATATTTGCGATGTAGGTGATCACACTGATGTTCAAGCAGGGATTTTTGAATGACACTTGTTTCTTGGCTTGGTAATTCTCGTCCTACAGGTTCAAGCTTATTGGGATGGCTTTTATTTCAGGCCGGATTGTTTTTCTTGCCTTCTACTGCATTTTTAGCGGCTTTGTTTTTATTGACTGCTGCAGTATTAGGAAGTTTTCAAAGGTCTTTGTCTTATTGGCGTGATCGTTGGAATTATCCATTTATTCTTGCATCGGTTTTGATGATAGCTGGTGCTTTTCAAGCTTATTCAGGTTGGTTGGCTTGGGTAGGTTTAGCAAATTGGCTACCATTCTTTTGGTGTTTTTGGGCATTTCAGCCTTACTTGTTATCTGGGGCTGCACGTAGAAGATGTGCTCTTTGCTTCTTAGCAGGAACTGTACCTGTTGTTATTACTGGCTTTGGACAGTTTTGGTGGGACTGGCAGGGGCCTTGGCAATTGTTAAGTGGTTTGATTATTTGGTTTATTGCTCCTGGTGGTCAACCCGTAGGACGACTATCAGGCTTATTTGATTATGCAAATATTGCAGGTGCTTGGTTGGCTATGGTTTGGCCAATTTCATTAGCAGCATTACTTCAACCCTCTTTGTCTCGTCTTCAGAAAATTGTTGTTGTTTCATTGGCTATCTCTATCGTTACTGCATTGGTATTGACAGATTCGCGTAATGCATGGGGTGGATTGATTTTGGCAACTCCTTTTGTTTTAGGACCGACTTTATGGTCTTGGTTTATACCTGTGTTTATTCTCATGTTGCTACCAATAGCTTTTGCAGCATTACCAGGAGTTGATGCAGGTATCCAACAATGGGCTAGAAGTTTTGTGCCCGAAAATATATGGTCTCGGCTGAATGATATGCAATATATGGACAGTAGGGCACTTGCTTCGACCAGATTAAATCAATGGCATGTTGCGATCGACTTTCTTTTAGAAAGACCATGGTTGGGTTGGGGTGCAGCAGCGTTCTCAGTTCTTTACCCTCTTCGCACAGGTTTATGGCATGGACATGCTCACAACCTGCCTTTAGAGATAGGGGTTAGTCATGGATTACCAGTAGCAATTCTGATTGTGGGTGTCGTGATCTCATTGCTAATTATCAGCTTGTATTATGGTGTCTTAACTGCAACAAGAAAAAATAATTTTGAAAGAACTATTTTGTTCGATAGAGCTTGGTGGACTTCAAGTTTCATATTAATTTTTTTGCATGGAGCAGATATGCCATTTTTTGATGCAAGGTTAAATATTGCAGGTTGGGTTTTTTTAGCTGGTTTACGTTGCTTGGTTTTAACTTCTAAATCAAATCATGATTTATATTTAAAGCATCTTGGTGATGTTCAATAAGCTTACTTTTCTTGAGTGGACCGTTTATATGTGCCCAAGGAAGCACTCTTGACAACTCCCAGTTTTCATGAATTACCTCTTCCCATGATGGCAGTGTAGGCATAGGCTGATTGTCTGATACATCGCCTTCACGAACACTTCTATAGGCTCGCTTCCATCCACTAAAGTTTCGACTGGAGCCTCTTACTAGAGCAATTACAGGGGCAAGACGACGATCGCTTCTCGCCAGAAGTGCTTGAATTAAACTCCATTTATAACTCTCCGGACGAACTTCAATTCCTTTTGGTTTAAGGACTTTGCTTAAAAGCTTTAGATGTTTTTCTGCATTTGGTTGCACTCCATGCCATTGAAAAGGCGTATGGGCTTTTGGTACAAAACTACTTACACCTAATGTAAATCGCATACCAGTTATTTTTCTTTTTAGATTAAGTAAGAGGTCTGATGTTGCTTTCACATCATTTTCTTCTTCAGTGGGAAGCCCAACCATGCCATAAAATTTAAGTCCATGTAAACCACCTTCTTTTGCATATCTTGTTGCGGAATAGATTTCATTTTCTGATAGCTTTTTATTAACTACTTTTCGGAGCCTTTCACTACCACTTTCTATTGCTATTGTTACTGACTTTGAGCCACGTCTAGCTAGAATCTTTGTCATTAATGAACTTACGGTGGAAGCACGAATAGAGCTTACGCTGAGATGTATATTTTCAAATTTGTCATGATTTAACCAATGTAATAGATCAATAAATTGAGGATGTTGAGTTACTGATGCTCCTAACAAACCTATTCGATTCGTCACAGTAAGGCCTTTCTCAACGGCAGGTATAAGACCTTCTTCTAATGATGCAGTTCGGAAAGGAAGAGTTAAGTAACTAGCCAGACAAAACCGACAAAGCTCAGGACAACTCCTGACCACTTCAACCATGTGAATATTTGGCCATGCTGCTTCTGGAGTAATGACACTTGAATGGCTGAAGGTACTTTCTCGCCAGGTTTGCTTTGTAACTGTAGGAGGTATATCTGCATCAATTGGCTCAGTGGCGATTAGCTTTCCATCTTTGGAGTATTTGGGGACATATAAGCTGGGAATATAAACACCTTCAATTTGACTTAAACTTTTTAAGCGATTTTGTCTTGAAAGACCTTTAGTCTCATGCATTTTATTGATAAAAATAGGTATTAGTGATTCACCTTCCCCTAGCAAGATTGCATCAAAAAATGGAGCAAATGGTTCGGGATTTGCTGTTAGAACTGGACCCCCTCCAAATACGATGGGTGAGTTTTCATTTCGTTGATGACTCCAAATTGATATATGCTGCTTTTCTAAAAGATCGAGAAATAAAGGGGCATCTAATTCCCAACTCAAGGACACACCGAACAAATCTGTGTGACGATGCGGGGTATCTCCTTGATCTGTAAATACTCTACGTACGTCTACATCTGATCTGGTTGCAAGAGTTGACCAAACAACTTGATATCCAAGACTGGTTATACCAACTGAATAGCTATTGGGAAATGCCAAAACAACTTTCAGAGCCCCTGACTTGGGGACGGCGGGTTTAAACAGCAGGGTCTCTTGTTTCAGGTTAGATAATTTGGTGGTGGTGGAACGGAGCTAGAAGAGCCTTGATTGAAATTCTTTTCTAAGGAATCATCTCTTTTCTGGTTTAACTTAGCTCTCATTTGATCTTCTTCGTCAAGTTCGATGTCTATTTGTCTTTCATATATTGAGCTTTCATTGAAGATGCGAGCAACTAAAAAGCTAGTAATACATGCGACAAGAATTGGTTTTAAAATGAGTAAATTTTTTGTGAGAGCGAAAGCAAGAAACATTGCTGTTATCGGCGTTCGCGCACACGCAGCTACAAAGGCCCCCATGCCTGCGAAAACATAACTATCAGGAACATGGCCAGTTAACGTTTCAAGCCAATGCCCAAAAGCTAGTCCAATGGCTCCTCCTAAGGTCAACATTGGATAAAAAAGTCCTCCAGGGGCTCCTGATGCTGCTGCAAACCCTGTACTTAGAAATAAGACAATAAAAGTTCCTAAGGCCAATGAGATATTTGCATTTCCTTCAGCGATGACATGCTGCAATCCTCCTACATGATGAAATGTCTCTGGTAGTAGTGAGTACATTCCTCCTAGTAAAAAGCCACTTATCATCATTCGAAGAACAAATTGATTTTTGAACCATTTTTTGCCGTGTAGTTGCATTGTTAAAACATATCGGCAATAGAGTTCTGCTAATACTCCAATAATGATTCCGAGAAGTATTAAATAACCAAGATCAATTGGATAAAAATTGACTAAGGGTGAATATTCACGTTGAACTTGAAAGCCCAAATTGACATCAAAACCTCCAGCTGATCTATCAAAACCAATTGCTTGAAGCACATCAGCCCATGTATCTGCCCAAAAGGTTGTAACTACTACTAATAAAAGAACCACTGGTCTAGCCGAATTCAGCAGTTCTTCAATTGAATAAATAAAACCGCCAATAGGCGCACTAAATATTGCTGCTATCCCTGCTCCTCCACCAGCCGCCACAATTACTCGTCGAAAAGCAACAGGTGCTTTTAACCATCTAGCCATTTGCCATGCAACGGAACCTCCCATTTGTACTGATGGACCTTCTGGGCCAAGTGGAAAACCACTGCCAATTGCTACTATGCCTGCCACTAACTTTGTTAGCCCGACCTTTAAACTCATCGGGACAGCCCTATGGCGCAGATAGGCCATGATGTGAGTCACTCCTGAACCACCTGCTGCTGGAGCTATTCGAGAAATCAAAGAGCCAGAAATAAAACCACCTGTTGCTCCCATTATTGGCAAGACGATCCATGCAGGGATTGTCTTTAATAGGCTTAATCGCCAATCATCAAGTGCCTGAACTCCAGTTTTAAATAGAACTCCTGTGAGTGCGGCACCTAAACCTGTCAAGACAAGGGCTATTACAACTATCAGCCAACGTTGTCGGAGTAGTCGTCGAATGCTTTCACTAGAATTTGCTAGATATCTACTTACTTTTATCTCATCGGGTTTAGACATATAAGATCCTTATTAAAGTTCTGCAAAAATAGCTTCTTCTTTTTCTTTCGAAATTGCTCGACCTTGCTTTTCAAAGCCTGGTATTTCATGGAAATTGAGATATCGGTAGACGTCATCTGAGTATGGCGATATTTTTTCTTTTGCAATTTGCGAGTATTCATCAATTGAAGGAATGTAACCCAAAAGAGCGCAAACTGCTGCAAGCTCGGCACTTCCCAAATAAACCTGAGCACCTTTGCCTAGACGATTATTAAAGTTTCTAGTACTTGTTGAAAAGACATTAGTATTATCTTCTACGCGGGCTTGATTTCCCATGCAGAGTGAACAGCCTGGTAGTTCCATTCTGCACCCAGCGTCTTCGAAAATTTGGTAATACCCTTCTTCTTTGAGTTTTTCTTCATCCATCCGAGTAGGTGGGCATACCCACAATCTTGCTTTGTTCTTTCCTGACCCCTCTAAAACCTTTGCTGCTGCGCGGTAGTGCCCAATATTTGTCATGCATGATCCTATAAAAACTTCTTGAATAGCTTCCCCTGAAACTTCGCTAAGCAACTTCACGTTATCTGGATCATTTGGACATGCTAAAACCGGTTCTTTTAGTTCATCGAGGTTGATATTTATTTCTTCTGTATAGCTTGCGTTTGAATCTGCTTGAATTAATTCTGGCTTTGCTAACCATGCTTCCATAGCTTTGATTCTTCTGTATAAGGTTCGTGGATCTTCATATCCTCTAGCAATCATATTTTTTAGTAAAACCACATTACTTTGAAGGTATTCAGCAACTGTCTCTTCTGAAAGTTTGATAGTGCATCCTGAGCATGAACGTTCGGCACTCGCATCTGTTAATTCAAATGCTTGTTCAAGTTTTAGATCAGGCAATCCTTCTATTTCCATAATCCTTCCGTTGAAGACATTGATTTTGTTGCTTTTTTCCACAGTTAACAATCCTTTTTGAATTGCCATCCATGGGATTGCATTAACGACATCTCTAAGAGTGATTCCTTGTTGCAATTTGCCGCTGAAACGAATCAGTACTGATTCAGGCATATCAAGTGGCATCACTCCTATTGCTGCTGCAAAAGCGACAACGCCTGAACCTCCTGGAAAAGATATGCCGAGTGGGAATCGAGTATGACTGTCTCCACCAGTGCCAACTGTGTCAGGGAGAAGCATGCGATTCAACCAGCTATGGATAATTCCATCGCCTGGACGTAGAGCTATTCCTCCGCGCTGTTCAAAAAAATCAGGTAATTCTTCTTGTGTTTGAAGATCTACAGGTTTTGGATAAGCAGCAGTGTGACAGAAACTTTGCATGACTAAATCAGCGGAGAATCCAAGGCATGCCAGCTCCTTCATTTCATCACGAGTCATAGGACCTGTTGTGTCTTGACTGCCTACTGTTGTCATTACTGGCTCACAACTTGTGCCTGGGAGAACACCAGGCAGACCACATGCTTTCCCTACTATCTTTTGAGCTTGTGTAAATCCATTGTTGGTATGAGTTGATTTACCTGGACGTATAAAGACCTCTGAAGGGCTTAGTCCAAGCTTCATTCGAACTTTGTCAGTTAGAGCCCTGCCAATCATCAATGGAATGCGCCCACCTGCACGTATTTCATCACTAATAGTTGATGGTTGTAGTGTGAATTTTGCAATTACTTCCCCAGCATTTTTTTCGCCCGCAGCTTTCTCAATTGTTCCAAGCTTTGGGCGAATAGTAATTACATCACCATTATTTAAAGCACTTACATCGCATTCAATTGGGAGTGCACCAGAATCTTCTGCGGTATTAAAAAATATCGGAGCTATTTTCCCCCCTAGGATTACCCCACCAGCACGTTTATTTGGGATATATGGAATATTTTCACCTGTGTGCCAAAGCACGGAGTTGATGGCTGACTTGCGCGAACTTCCAGTTCCTACAACATCTCCTGTATATGCGACGAGGTGACCTTTTAACTTTAATTTGGCAATAGTTGATAAACCTTCTGGAAGTCTTGTTTCAAGCATTGCAAGTGCATGAAGAGGAATATCTGGCCTTGTAGTTGCATGAGTAGCAGGTGAAAGGTCGTCAGTATTTGTTTCACCATTTACTTTGAAGACAGTGATAGTAATTTCTTCTGCAAGAGGTTTTTTGGAAGTAAACCATTCAGCATTACACCAGCTATTGATTACTTTTTTTGCATAATTATTCTTTTCTGAAAGGTCAAGGATGTCATTCACAGAGTCATAAACTAATAAGGTGTGACTTAATGCCTCTGCTGCACAGTTTGCCAAGGATGGCTCGTTACTATTAAGGATTTCAATCAGTGCAGCAACGTTATATCCACCAATCATTGTTCCTAAAAGTTTTGTCGCTTCTAGGTTTGTTACGAATGGGCTTGTTGTTTTGCCTTTTGCAACAGAACTAAGCCAACTTGCTTTTACATAAGCTGCTTCATCAACTCCAGGGGGAACCCTATGGGTAAGGAGATGCAGTAATTCTGCACTATTTGTTTGCAATGGATTCTCTAAGAATCTTGTGAGAGCTTGCGTTTGCTCGGCATTTAAAGGAAGAGGCGGTATGCCTTGGGCTTCTCTTTCTGCAGCATGCTGTTGATAAGAACTCAACATTGGGGCAATTCCTCAGAAGCTGGATAAAGTCTCCATTCTTGTTTCTACTTTCCCATGCGGAGGGTCAATCAATTTTGAAATGCAATTGAGTCGTGTCGATATCTTGTAGGTTCCTTAGTCTTAGTTGTGCTTAGTAAGGGTTAAATGACCACCACTTCAGACCTGCATGTGGTGGGCACCCGACCATTGGTGCCTCCTGGATTGCTTCATAAGGATTTGCCTATAGATCTTGAGGCTGCCAAAACAGTTGCTGTTACGCGTAAGCGCATTAAAGCAATTTTGAATGGTCAAGATTCACGCTTATTAGTCATTGTTGGACCTTGTTCAGTTCATGACATTGAGGCTGCAAAGGATTATGCAAAACAATTAAATCCTCTGCGCAAAAAATATGCCGCAGAGCTTGAGGTGGTTATGCGTGTTTATTTTGAAAAACCTCGAACTACTGTTGGTTGGAAAGGTTTAATTAATGATCCTCACCTTGATGGCTCATATGACATTAATACTGGGCTTAGACGTGCTCGATCGTTGTTGTTGGAATTAGCCCGTGAGGGTATGCCAGCGGCTACAGAATTGCTTGACCCAGTCGTTCCCCAATACATTGCGGATTTGATTAGTTGGACTGCTATTGGAGCGAGAACAACGGAAAGTCAGACTCATCGCGAAATGGCGTCTGGCTTATCTATGCCGATAGGCTATAAAAATGGGACTGATGGCACTGCCACTATTGCGATTAATGCTATGCAAGCAGCGTCTAGACCTCATCATTTTTTAGGAATAAATAGAGAAGGTCAAGCTTCGATTGTTAGCACGACTGGAAACCCTGATGGCCATTTGGTTTTGCGTGGTGGGAAAAATGGCACTAATTACCATATGGAAGCTATTAATGCTGTTGCAGAAGAGCTTTCTGAGGTTGACTGGCCCGCTCGATTAATGGTTGATTGTAGCCATGGGAATTCCAATAAGGATTATCGAAAACAATCGGAAGTTTTACTTGCTGTGGCGACTCAGGTCAGGGAAGGATCTAATCAGATTATGGGCGTAATGCTAGAAAGTCATTTAGTGGAAGGAAATCAGAAATTATCTAATGATTTATCGAAATTGATTTATGGACAAAGCATTACAGATGCATGTATTGATATTGATACGACCGCAAGCTTATTAAAAGAGCTATCTGCTGCAGTGAAGTCTCAATCGCTTTTGTGAAGATCAAGTTACTAGTTCTAACTCATAATCCACATCCAGCTAAATGCAATCCCGATAGGCACAGTTAAGTTGTCAATTCCCCAAGGCCCTATTTGTTCAAGTATTACTCCTAGAGAGGTAATTGCAACGATGGGAAAGGGGCTTATTGAATAATTGCAAATTATAGTTATTGCAGTCAGAACAAGTGCTGTAACGATAGCCATGGTGATTGTTCCAATCACTGATTTTTTCTGATTCAAAATTCTCCATGTTGGAGACTTAAATTGTCGACCCAGTAATCCTGCTAAGCCATCTCCAAATGCCATTACAAGTACTCCTGCAGTTGCAGCAGCAGCGTTTTCAGGCCACATCACAAAAAAAAGAAAAGTAATACTAAGTCCATATGCAATCGTGCCGTAGCTTTGTCGATTGACTTCCTCAAGAGCAACTAAAATACGAAGCCGGTGATTAATGATTAAGGCAATCGTGATTAAGCTTGCAACAATAATCCCAAGCCTTGAAGGAATTTCTAACCACCAAGCTAATGGAATAATAGGACCGGTTCCAATATGAATAATTTTCCGAACTAATTCTTTTTTTGCAGGTAGATAATGCCTACAAACCACAGCACTCAATAGTACAATTACTATCCAACCAATAATAACGATTATTGAGTAGAGATTATTCAATAGTCATCTCAGGCAGCTTGTTGATGTGTAGTCATCACTCTTAATTTTAGGATTGCCTTTGCTTCTAATTGTCTAACGCGTTCTCTGGAAACATTAATTTGTCTTCCTATCTCAGCAAGAGTTAAAGGCTCTTCTCCATCTAGACCAAATCGTAACCGTAAGATCTTTTGCTCCCTTTCATTTAATTGAGATAACCACCCACCTAAATGTTCTTTTTGAATACTGCGATCCATCCCTTCCATGGGCTCCTCACAATTGGGATCAGGAATTAATTCTCCGAGGGTACTGCGATCCTCTTCCCCTCTCGCATGTGCATCAAGTGAGGCACATGGTGCACTTTGAGAAACTAGATCTTCAAGATCTTGGGGTTCAATACCCATTGCATGAGCAAGTTCAAGGCGATTTGGTTGTCGACCAAATCGATGAGAAAGTTCTCTAGAAATCCTTCTCATTTTGGATAGCTTTTCGCTTATATGAATTGGTAGACGAATGGTGCGTGCACTATTGTCGATTGCTCTAGTCATCCCTTGCCGAATCCACCAATAAGCATAGGTTGAAAACTTATAGCCCATTGCTGGATCAAATTTGTCTACTGCTCGCTCTAGCCCAATTGCACCTTCCTGAACTAGATCAAGAAGCTCTAGACCTTGATTTTGATATTTTTTTGCGACGCTTACAACAAGACGAAGATTAGCCGCCATCATCCGATCTCGCGCACGTTTCCCCATTCGAATTTTGTGACGATGGCGAGGCGTTTGCTCATCTTTTGGCAATTCCAATAATTGCTTCATTGCTTGCACGTGATGGGCAAGCTCTATTTCTTCAGCTGCTGTCAGAAGAGGTACTCTCCCAATACTGCTCAAATAAAAGCCAATTGCATCTGTACCTAGGCGACCACTATTACGGTTGTGATTACGTGAACCACTCCCAGATCGACTGGTTTTTTCTGATTGTTGTTTTTTTGTTGCTGATGAAAGCAAAGATTCTTCCGAAGTGATTCCAGAAGTACCCTTTGCAGATTCCAGAGGGATCCCCATCACCCTGGCCTCCTAAATTTAGATTTGGCCAGAACTTAGCACTTATAAAGCAAGGTAGACACGGCAAAACGAAAATCTTTCGGTAAGCCTTCTAGAAATCATGAAAAGAATGTGATTTTCTGCACTTACACTAAGTCATTATTACTAGTAAAAAGGTTTTCGTATTGATCAGATTTTTGATTGAACTGCGAATTCCAAGAAGCTGTTTATTTAATTCATATCTTTTCTTGCATCCCCATTATTTGCACTTGTGATCGAATCTCCTTTCCTTCGGGCTGTATTTGAGAAAAATCACCATTGTGATCCATTTCCCATGCGTCTCGATTGTCATGAAGATATAGCTTGAGTAATTTGTCTAATTGTTCTTTGAGCTCAGAGGCATCAACAGGAGTTACAGCTTCTACACGTCGATCAAGGTTACGGCGCATCCAATCCGCACTGCCTATATATGCTTCTGGTTTTCCATTATTTGCAAACCAGAAAATTCGCGAGTGTTCAAGAAATCTTCCAATAACACTAACTACGCGAATATTCTCACTAAGTCCTTTTCTACCTGGATAGAGGCAACACATCCCTCTAATAATTAATTCGATCTTGACACCAGCTTGAGAAGCTTCATAGAGCAGGTGAATGATCTTTGGATCTACTAATGAATTCATTTTGGCTCGAATTATTCCTTTTTTACCGTTTTGAGAATGCTTTATTTCTCTTCGAATGAGTGATTCTATTCCGCTACGAAGGGTTACAGGTGCTACAAGCAACTTTCGAAAATTTTGTTGTTTTGAACAACCAGTTAAATAATTGAAGAGCTCTACGAGGTCTTGACATATTTCTGGCCTGGTAGTTAATAATCCAAGGTCTGTGTAAAGCTTAGATGTTTTAGAGTTATAGTTACCTGTTCCGATATGTCCATAACTACGTAGTCTCTCTTTTTCTTTTCTAATTACTAAAGCAATTTTTGTATGCGTTTTCAAACCAATAACGCCATACACGACATGAACACCAGATTGTTCCAGACGTTTCGCCCATTGAATATTGTTATCTTCGTCGAACCTTGCTTTAAGCTCTACCAATGCCATCACTTGCTTTCCATTCTCAGCTGCCCGAATCAAAGCGGCAATGATTGGTGAGTCTTGAGAAATTCGATAAAGAGTCATTTTGATACCCATCACTAAAGGGTCATCTGCTGCTTGATTTATGAACTCTTCGACAGAAGTTGCAAAAAGGTCATATGGATGATGTAAGAGCAAATCTCTTCGTCGAATGATGGAAAAAATATTTTTGAACTCTTCTTTTTTAATTGATCCATCTTCTAGTAACCCTGTTTGACAGTCTTTGAGAAATCGATGAGTGATACCCTGATGAGGGATATCTTTTAATTGAGGCAATTTAAGTTTTAATAGGCTAAACAAGTCGTCTAGACCTAATAATCCTTTAATGTGATAAACATTTTCTTCTCCCACGGCCATTCCTTCCATTAGCAAGTCAAGCATTTCTTCAGAGATATTTTGTGAGACTTCTAGACGCACTACTTCTCCACCTACGCGGCGTTTTCTTAAGCCTTCCTCAAGAGCACTCATTAGGTCATCAGCTTCAATATCTCTTAATTCGAGATCGGCATCTCTAGTGACACGAAAGAAGTAGTGCTCTTTAACTTCCATTCCCGGAAAAAGGAGGTCTAAATTAAAAGCCACTACTTCTTCGATTGGTATCGCTACATGAATGGGAAAAGGCTTATGCTCACTTAAATCAGTTGGGATACTGATAAACCTTGCCATTGTTTTTTGAGGAACCTTGACACGGGCGAATTGTTTTTGACCTGTTTCTGGATCAGATATTAATGCTGCTACATTTAGACTGAGATTACTGACAAACGGAAAAGGATGAGCTGGATCAACCGCTAAGGGAGTAAGTACTGGAAAAATTGCTGTTTGAAAATAATTTTTAACCCAAAGCTCTTCTCTTGCATTTAGGTTTTCGTATTTAAGAAGATGTATATTTTTAGATCTTAAAGTTCCTATTAACTCTTTCAGATAGTGATTATCTTGTTTTTTGACGAGTGGCAAGAGACAAGATCGAATATTTTCTAATTGTTCCTCTGGTGTTCTTCCTTCCTCACTTGTCTTAGTTACTCCTGCATCTACTTGGCTCTTCAATGAAGCAACACGAACCATAAAAAACTCGTCCAGATTATTACTGAAAATGGCACTAAACTTTGCTTTTTCCAGTAATGGGGTTCGAGAATCAAGTGCCTGAGCGAGTACTCTTTTGTTGAAATTGATCCAACTCAGCTCTCGATTGATATAGAGATTTTTAGTTTTTGCTTCTTTAGTCATGCAGTGTCATGTTGAGCTCAAGTGCTGCCTTTCTTAAACTAGCAATCTAATTTTTTTAATTGTAGATTCTCCTACTTATTGTTCGCTACAAGTAGATAAAGGGTTCCCTGCAATTAATACAATAACTAGAAGCAGTAGAACAGTAGTGCCAAGAAAAGGACTTCGTTGTCCTATCAGGTCATAGCAAACACCAGCAGCGCTAGCACCTATAAAAGTCCCTAGGCTTTGCAACCCTTGAAGACTCCCTAAGATAGTTCCCTGACCAGTTTCACTAAGCCTTCTTGAAATTAGTGATCTTAAGCAGGGAGTTACAAGCCCTGTTCCTATTGCAAGAACTCCTACAGCGCTGAAAACCATTTGAATTGAATTGTCTTGATTGGCAAGAGTTAAAAGTATGCAACCAGCAATGACAAATCCAATGCCTGTAATTGTTAGCTTCCATTCCCCAAATCGATTTACTAACGGACCAATTAATCCTCCTTGCACCACCATTGCAACAACACCTACAACAATAAATGCCTGACTTGACAATTGCGGTGTCCAATTAAATGCTTCTTTTAGATATAGAACTAGAACGGCTGTAAACCCATTAAATGCCATAAAGAATATAAAAAAGGCCAGACAAAGCCGTCTAGATGTTGGATTGATGAACACTTGACGGAGTTGAGTAAAAGGATTTAATTCTCTTTTGCGTATTAAAGAACTACGTGCTGAAGTAGGTAAAGTTTCTGGAAGAACACATATCACTAAAGCCAAGTTTGATATTGCAAAAAGTGTTGCTGCCCAAACAGGGAGAGTGACGCTGTATTTGGCTAGTGCCGTTCCAAAGCCTGGTCCTAGTACGAAACCTAGTCCAAAAGCCACTCCTATGAGGCCAAAGGTTTTTGCTCTGTTTTCCGGTGTGGAAATATCTGCCAAAACTGCTGTCGCAGTAGCAGCAGTGCCGCCACTGGCCCCATCAATAATTCGCGCTGTAAAGAGTAGTATTAAAGGGAGACTAGTTGCCCATAGTGGTAATCGGTTTGTCCAGTCAATACTTACAGTAATTGCAAAGAGACAAAGCCCTATAACTGAACCTGAAACGCAAGTAATTATTACTGGTTTTCGACCAAAACGGTCACTAAGTGCTCCAATTAATGGGGCTACAGCGAATTGAGAGATTGCATAAGTTCCCGCTAAAAGGCCGAGTGTGCTTCCACTTGTAGTAAACCTTTCTAAAAGAAATGGAAGCAGTGGAAAGACAATTGTTTCTCCTAATCGATCATTTAATAGCGTTATGAAAGCACTCAGTAGAGTTGGAACTTTCAGTCGATTCACAGTTTTAAGCTTCATCCTTCTTTTTACCTTCCCACATTGTTTGCTCTATTCATTGAGTTCTGTTTGGATCTAGATGTTTTTGACTCCTGAGATCAAACCCCTTCAAGTGGTCGATCACCTTAAGGTTAGGCAAATTTACGTAGATGCGATTGAATCTCAAGGTGCCGCTTTTTATACAAAAGAGCAAATCAAGGCATGGGCATCATTAGCTTGGTTGCCAGGTATTCTTGATAGACCTCTTATTGAAGGTAAGGGGTTAATTAGTTTTGAAAAACAAAGCATAGAAGCCTTTGCTGTTAGATATCCTTGTGACCGCTTAGCACTTCTCTATTGTCGCGGACGCTCTACTCGGCGTGGACATGCGACTGCTTTATTAGACTCTTTAGAAAAAGATGCTTTAGAAGAAGGGATAACCATCTTAAAAACTGAAGCAAGTTGTTTTAGTTATCCTTTATTGTTGCGACGTGGTTGGACCTTAATTGCTTCAGAAACTATAGAAATAGGAGGTTTAGCTTTCGATCGTTATCGCATGAAAAAATATCTTTGATAATTCATGTCTCTAAGAAGTAGTTGTTCTCCTCCAGGCAATTATTTTTTCCAGAGTCTTTTGGGCTAATCTTGATTCCATACAAGCTTCTGCTTGGTGTAACCCGTCTTCCAGGCTATTGGCTATTCCAGCAAACCATAAGTAGATACCTGCATTCCAACGTAAGGCATTTTTTAAAGGTCCTTGATTTTCAAGTGCTTTAAGTGCATGATCTTGCCATTCCTTCAGGCTGCTCCACTCCATATCTTTTCCGGAGCATTGGTGCTCTTTTGCATGAAGGATTATCCGTTCGGGCATATTTTGATAAAATCTTTTTGTGATGCACGCACGATTAATTGGTAGGTCTGTTCCACCTTCAAGACCTTTAACTGAGATGAAATTTTTCTTACCCATTAATTGAATAGTCTTCCAGGCACGGTCTTCTGTAGGAGGGTGAACGAATCCACTGATTAGGATATGTTCTCCTATATGAGGAGTCCACAGTAACTCCATACTTGCTATCGGTGGACGTTTCCCAATTTCCTCTCGATAACTAATTAGCTTTTCTGCAAGAGGAAAGTGATCTGGTTGATGCATTAGTGCAAAACCACAATTTGAAAAGCAATTTTGTAGGTTTTCATCTGTTAACCCGGTGAGATTGAGATTTAACTCACTAAAAAGCTCTACAGTTGAGATGCCATATTTTGTCGGCATTCGTTTCCCACCTGTTAGCACTACTGGCTGGCCTAGACTTACTAGGATTAAACTTGTTAATGGGTAAATAGGCTCTGTACGACAACGGCCATCGAAAGGCATACCGAAACAGACGGGATTACGTTGCGTCTTTATGGATTTCACGTTTGCGCCCAACTCTAAGTATGTATCCAGCATTCCTGCGAGTTCTTGTGGTTCTGGACGTCGAATACGATGAGCCATCATGAATGCCCCGATTTGAGCCGGTGTTGCTTGCTCCATGAGAATTAGCTTTAGAGCATCAGCGGACTCTTCACGACACATTCCATGGCTTGTATGCTCTCCACTACCGATTTTCCGTAGATAGCTTTTGAAGCGTTCTTGATTGGCGTTCACGATTGTATATTTTTTATTCAGTCGACCCTGTTTGAGAATGCATCTTGATTTTGTAGCAACTGCAACTGACTTTTCATGGATGTGATATTCAAAATCCTTCCTAAAATAGCCGAAAAAGCCATGACAACAGGGAGACCTATGTCATCTTTGCTTGAAATCTATGTATTTCGTCTCTGCCTAAACCATTCCTTCAGGCTTTTACCATGAATGTGCCTGATTATGGAACTGTTTACTTGGTAGGAGCCGGTCCAGGTGACCCGGATTTGTTAACTGTTAAAGCTAAACGGTTGATGGGCGAGTGCGATGCACTTGTTTATGATTCTTTGGTTCCTCAAGAGTTGTTGGATCTTGTCTCTGATTATTGTGTTTGCCATTTTGTAGGTAAGAGACGAGGACATCACTCTGTTCCTCAAGTAAAAACTAATAACCTGCTAGTAAAACTTGCAAAGACTCATTCTTGTATTGTCAGGCTTAAAGGAGGAGATCCTTTTTTGTTTGGCCGCGGCGCAGAAGAGGCCGCTTTTCTACAGAAGCAGGAGGTTCCAGTTGAAGTTGTTCCTGGAGTGACTTCTGGAGTCGCAGTTCCTGCATATTTTGGAATCCCTATCACTCATAGGCTTGCAGGGTCTTCTGTCACGTTTGTCACAGGACATGAAGGAATTGATAAGCGTAGACAACCAGTGAATTGGAAGGCCCTTGCAAAGGCAAGTGATGGATTTGTGATTTATATGGGCGTACATAACTTGCATTACATAGCCGATGAGTTAATTGAGGGTGGATTAGATCCATTAACACCTGCAGCAGTAATTCAACAAGGAACAGTTTTTGGCCAGCGTTGTATTAAATCTCCTTTGAAGGAACTTGTGAATGCGGTAGATAGATTGGAATTTGCTTCACCATCCATTATTGTTATTGGATCAGTTATTGACTTTCAGGTCGAAGTCTGTTCACCGACGCCAGCTAATGTCACTATGCCAATACCATTTGAAAGTAATAATCTATAAAAGAGTTTAAAGCCACTTAATAGATTGAGCTTGAATTTAACGAAGAAATCTCTTTGCTATTTAATAATTCCAACCAAAGATCTTTTGGGTTGGAATTAACTTTAAGGGACTGATTTTCTAATCTGTGAATAGCTTTACACCCCAGACTATTGATCAACAACCACTCGTCTTCTGGTTCAGGGCAAGGGCGGACTCGCTCTTCTTTTATTAGTCCGGAGTTTAGCCCTTGTTGTCTCATAACTCCTGGTAAACAACCACTTTTCAATCGAGGAGTAATCCATTGCTTGTTCCTTTTGATGATTAAATTTGAAGCACTCCCACAACTTAGTTCGCCAGTAGTACTTAATAAAAGAGCCTCATCAAAACCACCATCTATTGCTTCAATTTTTGCTTGGATTGATTGACCATAGTTGAATGTTTTGCACTGGCTTAATAAACTTGAGGCATTCCGTTTCTCATGGCTACTAATTGTTGCTGATATTGAATTAAAAGTAGGCTCTGCAGTGATAATTTCTAGCCAAAAACGATGTTTGCATAACGCGGATTTATTGCTGCTTATGTGGATTCCTCTGCCTTGGTTGTCTCCTCTAGTCCAATTAAGCCTAAGCACACCATTGCCTTTGTTCAAACGACAAAGTTGAATTCCTTTGCTAATAAGAGGTTCTAGCGATTCTTCTGAAGGAGGAGCATTTAGTTTTAAGAGGGAGGCACTTTTCTTCCACCTACAGAGATGACTCTTCATAAGCTTTACTTCCCCTTGATAAATCAGAATGGTTTCAAAGATTCCATCTCCAATCGTTAACCCCCGATCACAAAGAGGCACTTTTAACTGGTCTAGAGAGCCCCATTCTCCATTAATCCAACCAAGTGAATTACTCATTTTTATTTATTCCAATGCTTGTAAGAGTGGCATTAGCTTCCAATTCAACTCCTCAGCTTCTTTAATAGAATCAGAATCTGCAACGATACCGCAACCAGCATTTGCTCTTAGTGTTGAACCATGAAGGAATAGAGACCGTATAAGAATATTGCTATCGAATACACCATCCCAATTTAGATGAATCAATGAGCCGCAATATGGTCCTCTTGATGTTGGCTCTAATTGGTTTAAACGTTGACAGGCTCTTAGCTTAGGAGCTCCACTAATAGAACCTCCAGGCCATGATGCCTCTAACAGATCAACCCATGTTCTTTCTGGTTGTAAACGGCCTGTGATAATTGAAGTTAAATGATGAACATGAGCATAACTTTCGAGTCCCACCAGTTGCGAAACTTTGATAGAACCTGGTTTACAGACTCTACCGAGATCATTTCGTAGTAGATCGACGATCATTATATTCTCAGCTCTATCTTTTGGACTACAAATAAGTTCAGCTGCAAATGCTGCATCTTGAGTTGGATTTGAATGTCTTGGCCTTGTCCCTTTAATAGGTCGACTTTCTACTTCTCCTGTAGAAAGAACTTTTAAAAACCGTTCAGGAGAGGCTGAGATTATTGCTTCACCAGAAGCTAATCCACTTCCAACTACAATTCCAGAAAATGGTGCCGGACAAAATTTCTTTAACCTACAAAATAATTCAGTTGCATTTATTTCTTTTGATATAGAGGTTGTGCAGCAGGCTGTAAGATTTGCTTGAAAAATATCGCCCCTTGCAATCAAATCTTTTATTTGGTCTACATGCTTAGAGTAGACCTTGGTTGGAGTTAGCCATTGCCAGGAATCTAGAGGTATTGTACTGATCACGTTTGATGAGATTATGTGATTTTTGTGACTTTCTTTTTGCTCTTTTTCTATTGCTTCGACCCAATTTTTAAATTCTCTAAAACGATCTTCGTTGCAACCTTCTAGCCAAAGTTGTTTTTTCTTTAAATCAAACTTAAAGATGGGGTCATGTGCGGCTATCCATAGGGTTGCCATCTCATCTTTCTTCCAAGAATTAGTTTGCTCTATCCATGCGCCTGCTTCATAACTAAGCCAACCTGTCCAATGACCAGGTTGTAAATCTCGCAATGCATTGAATGGGTTAGTGGCTGCTTGCTCATTTGGTAGACCTCTACAACAAATTTGTTCAATTGGATCAACTGCCAAAGTTACCCACCGCCCTAAGTCACTGCCATCTCCATCAAGCCAAATAAGCCCTGCCTCTCCCCAGTTTTTAATAAGCTCTTGGGCTATTACCTCAGGTGATTGCCATGCAAAAAGTTGTCGATTGAGATCTATCACGTGTATATCAATTGCATAGATCAGGATGCCCTGCCTTGATTAAGGCTTCATTTCTAATGCGACAGCTCTCACAGACTCCACATGGTTGTTCATTCCCTTGGTAGCAGCTCCATGTTTTCTGGATTGGGATACCTAGACGTATAGCTTCTTTTACAATCTTTACTTTCTTCCAATGAACTAGAGGAGCCCATAGGTGAATTCCTTTCCCTTCACGACCTCTTTTGCTTGAAAGATTGGCGAGTCTTTGAAAAGCCATTAGGTAATCAGCTCGACAATCGGGATAACCCGAGTAGTCCATTGCATTCACGCCTAAAGCCAGTTTCTCTGCTCCCCTTGCTTCTGCAAAACTAAGTCCGATAGAAATAAATACCGTGTTTCTTCCCGGCACATAAGTATTCGGGATACCCACGTTTTTACTACTGTTAGTTGGTATCTCTTGATTTATATCTGTGAGGGAGGACCCCCCCCATGCTGCCAAGTTGACATTGATTATTTGATGTTCATTTAGCTCTAAGAAATTAGCGATGTCACAAGCTGCTTTTAATTCACGCTTATGTCGTTGTCCATAATCAAATGAGAGGCCAATCACATTGTTACCTGCTTCTTTAGCCATTCCAGCTACTGTCGCAGAATCCAGCCCTCCAGAGAGCAGTGCAATAGTTGTCCTGTCATTCATGGATGTTGCGTGCGCTAGCTCACTCCGAGCCATTTGTGTGTTTGCATGCTTAATCTCCAGATTGGATGACTTTTAACAAACTCGAAAGCTAACTTTTGTCCTTCATGGCAATTCCAACCTGGTTGAAGAAATAGTAAGGGCTTGTTTTTTCTCTTCATCCTTAGCTTCATTGCTTCTGCAAAAATTAGATCATCTTTCCCATGAATGACTACTTTTAATTCATGACATCTTTGTAGAGCTTCTTGTCGTGGAGGTGAATGTCGTTTAGGGGAGAGAGTAATCCAATTCGGATTGCCAGTTATTAGATCAACCCCACTTGTTTCGATATGAATTGGCATGGTTTCTTTTTCTTTACTTGTTGTGACTTGTCGAATTGTTGTGCAAAGTGGATCTAAGTTGTGATGCAATGGCTCTCCCCCAGTAATCACGACAAACGCAGCTCCTGCTGCTCTTGCTTTGGCAGCTTCTTCTGATAGATACATTATATTTTTTTCTGGATGATTGTCTTTTGACCATGAGTTTTTGGTGTCGCACCATGGACATCCGACTTGGCAACTTGCGAGCCTTATGAAGAAAGCACTTCGACCAGCATGTGCTCCTTCTCCTTGTAAGGAATGAAAAAGCTCCACTACAGGAAGCATTGATTTCATTAATTAAGATTGATTTGTGAGTTCTTTGGCATTCGAAGAAGTTGTTTGCTTTAGTGCTTCATTAGGAGAAGAAGGTAGTCGTAGTTGAGCAGCTTCAATAAGACCTCGAAACAAAGGATGTGGCTTGCCGGGTCTAGAGAGGAATTCCGGGTGATATTGGCAAGCTGTGAAGAAGGGATGGCTTGAAAGCTCTATAACTTCTACGAGACGGCCATCAGGTGAAGTCCCACTAATTTTGTAGCCAGATTCAATAAAAAGATTGCGATATGAGTTGTTGAACTCATATCGATGACGATGGCGTTCATAAACCACTTCTTCCCCATAAAGCCTTTGCACCATTGTTCCGGGCTGCAACCGACACGGATAAACTCCTAGTCTCATTGTTCCACCAAGATCAACAACATCTTGTTGTTCAGGAAGTAGATGAATTACTGGATGATCAGCATTTGAATTCAGTTCGGAACTTGTTGCGTTCTTTAAACCAGCTTGGTTACGAGCCCATTCAATTACTGCGCATTGCATTCCCAAGCAAAGTCCTAAGAAGGGAACCCGTTGTTCTCTTGCCCAACGAATTGCTGCGATTTTACCGTCTACCCCGCGGTTACCAAATCCACCAGGAACAACGACGGCATCCATTGTTTTGAGTAGTTCTTCTGGCCCTTCACTTTCAATTTGCTCGGCGCAAACCCAGTTAAGCTCTAGAGATGCATCTTGAGCGATACATGCATGACGTAATGCCTCCACTACTGATAGGTAGGCATCATTGAGTTGAACGTATTTACCAACTAGTGCAACTTTGACAGATGGTCCTGGATGTCGAAGTTTGTGAACTAACTCTACCCAATTCTTTAAATCACATTCAGGATCTTCTAGGTCAAGAACGGCTAGAGTTTCTTTGCATAATCCTTCCTCTTTGAGAGCTAGAGGTACTGAATAAATACTGTCAGCATCTAAAGATTGGATCACTGCTTGTTCATGCACTCCACAGAACCCACTGATTTTCCGTTTTAATTCGTCGGTTATTTCTCTATCACTCCGACAAACTAGTAAATCTGGTTGTATACCAATTGAACGCAATTCTTTCACTGAATGTTGCGTAGGTTTTGTTTTCAACTCTCCTGATGTACCGATAAAAGGAAGCAAAGTTACATGAATATAAGCAATATCTCTACGCCCTACATCCCCTCTAAATTCGCGAATTGCTTCTAAGAAAGGAAGAGACTCTATATCACCAACAGTACCGCCAATTTCAGTAATAACTACATCTGCTCCACTATTAGCAGCTACTCGATGGATTCGATCACGTATTTCACTTGTGATATGGGGTATTACTTGAACTGTTCCGCCTTTGTAATCTCCACGACGTTCTTTATTGATTACCGATTGATATATAGATCCAGTGGTCACGCTATTTAGGCGAGACATTGCTGTATCTGTGAATCTTTCATAGTGGCCTAAATCTAAATCTGTTTCTGCACCATCTTCCGTCACAAACACTTCTCCATGCTGAAAGGGACTCATAGTCCCTGGATCGACATTGAGATATGGGTCGAGTTTTAAGATTGAAACGCTGTAGCCACGAGACTTCAAAAGGCGGCCTAAACTTGCCGCGACGATACCTTTGCCAATACTTGAAACAACTCCACCGGTGACGAAAACAAATTTTGTCATTTATTTCTAGAGACTCCCTACGGTAGCTCGTTCATCGATGAGACCAAGAAAAATCTCAAATTTGTTGATGGCTGAAGCATTTCACGTCTCAACTCAGTTTGCCTTGACTTTTCTTCAAGAGCAGATATTTTTTTATTCATTTTTGCACTAGCTGTATTGAAAAGTGCCATTTGATTGAAAGGTCGGAACCTTTTAATCTGTTTGTTTTTTTGCAGTACTAGTTATATGTAATTCATTTAATTGATCTTGAGCAACTTCAGCAGGCGCATCAGTCATTAAGCAGCGTGCTTGTTGAGTCTTTGGAAATGCGATGGTATCGCGTATTGATTCTTCACCGGTAAGCAACATCACTATTCGGTCCAATCCAAACGCCAACCCCCCATGAGGAGGGGCACCCATTTCTAGTGCTTCTATTAAAAAACCAAATTGTTCTTTTGCTTGATGTAACGGGATTCCAATTGTTTCTAGGACTTGTTTTTGTAAGTCACCATTGTGTATACGAAGTGATCCTCCTCCAATTTCTAATCCATTCAAAATAAGGTCAAAAGCTTGAGCTCGTGAATTTGGTAAGGTTCTCTTCCATTCATTTAGTGTGCCTAAATCTTTTTGATTAGGGGCACAGAATGGATGATGAAGTGCCTCAAGGCGATTTTCTGTCTTATTAAATTCAAACATAGGGAAATCAATCACCCACAAAAAATTCCAACAGCTATTTTGATTTCCTTTTGGAATTAAATTCAGCTCAGTAGCTAAAAATTGCCTGATTCTATCCAGAGTTTTATTCACAATTTGAGTTTCACCTGCACCAAAAAGTATTAAATCGCCAGGTTGAGCATTTACTAGACGAAGTAATTGATGTTTATTTTCGGGACTTAGATTGTCTTTAATTGCACCTATGGTGTCTATTTCTTCATTCTCACGAACTCTTATAAAAGCAAGTCCTTTGGCTCCTGCCTTTTGTGCTTCTGTGAAGATATCCCCACCTGGCTTAATTCGCACATTACTTATTGAGTCATTGCCTCCTTTAACAGTTATGCATTTTACGGATCCACCAGCTTTTACTGCATTTGAGAAAACTTTAAACCCCATATTTTTTACTATTTCACTTACTTCTTTCAGACACATTTCGTAGCGAGTGTCTGGCCTATCAGTTCCATACTTACTCATGGCTTCATGCCAAGTCATTTTTGGAAATGGCAAGCTGAGTTTGACACCTTTGACTGCTTCCCAGATTTTGGCAATTAGCTTTTCATTTAGATTAAGAATCTCGTCTTGGTTCATAAAACTCATTTCCATATCTAATTGTGTGAATTCAGGCTGTCTATCAGAGCGCAGATCTTCATCACGGAAGCATCGAGCAATTTGGTAATAACGTTCTATTCCACCAACCATTAATAATTGCTTGAATAGTTGCGGTGATTGAGGAAGAGCAAACCATTCTCCTTCGCAAACTCTTGAAGGAACTAAATAATCTCTAGCCCCTTCTGGGGTCGATCGTGTGAGTATAGGAGTTTCGACTTCAATGAACCCCTCCTCTTCTAAAAAATCGCGGGCGGTTTTAATTGCTTTACTGCGCAAAGTCAGGTTGCGAGCCATTCTTTCTCGTCTTAAATCTAAGTAGCGATAACGCAGTCGCAGCTCTTCTTTAACTGATTCTTCATCATGAATGGATACTGCAAAAGGTAAATTTCCTTTTATTGGATTGAGAATTTTGAGGCCACTAGCTAAGACTTCGACTTCTCCTGTTTTGAGCTTTGTATTTATTGCTTCACTTGGCCTTGCTCTCACCTTGCCTACAATTTGAAGCACACTTTCGTTCCTAAGGCTTTCTGCTTGTGAAAATAAAGCCTTACCTTGATCAGGATCTACTGTGATTTGAATAGTTCCACTGCGATCTCGAAGATCAATAAAAATCACACCACCATGATCCCGACAGCGATCTACCCAGCCACAAAGCTGAACGTCTGACTCAATATCTTGAGCACATAGTTCACCACAGCTATTGCTGCGCATAGAAAAAGAATTCTCAATACAAATCGAGTTTCCCATAAGGGAGGCCTTTTGATGCTTTTTCAAGAAATTAAGTTAGTTTTTTGCTCTTTTATAAAAGGGCCTTTTTACAACTTTTGCAGCTTGCTTTTTTCCTCTGACCTCTACAAAGACCGTCTGACCAATTTTGGCAAGCTCGGTTGGCAAGTAAGCAAGCGCTATGGCTTCTTTTAAGGTTGGCGACCAAGTCCCACTAGTAATTTCTCCAATTGCTTCGGCTTCATGAAATATTTGGTAACCGTGACGAGCAATTGCACGACCTTGCAGTTTCAGTCCTACTAAGCGCCGTTTAACTCCTTGTGATGCTTGTTTTTCAAGAACACTTCTACCGATAAATTGAGTTGGCATTTCTAGATTTACTAGCCAACCAAGACCAGCCTCGAAAGGAGTTGTGGTGCTGTCCAAGTCATTCCCATAAAGATGCATTGCTGCTTCTAATCTCAATGTATCCCTTGCACCTAAACCACAAGGAGTAACTCCTTCATTGATTAATGATTTCCAAAAGATTGGCCCTGTTTTGCTATCGAGAAGTATTTCGAAACCATCTTCACCAGTGTATCCAGTTCTTGCAACCAAAACAGGTGGCATTTGTTTATAGTTTACTTGGCTAAATTTTAGTTCTTTATGACCGAACCGTGGAATTAAATGTATTTCCTTTCCAAAATATTTTTCGAGAATATGACTAGATTCTGGTCCCTGTAATGCCAGTAAAACGCCTTCATTTTTTTTGTCATAAATTTGGATATTATTTGACGCCATATTTTTCTTAATCCATTCAATATCATTAGAAGTACAAGCTGCATTAATTACTAAAACAAGAACTTCTTGATTTTCTTCATTACTACCGAAGTCATAAATTATTAAGTCGTCTAACACGCCTCCCTTTTCATTAAGAAGCAATGTATAGCAAGCCTCTCCAGGTCCAATTCGATGTAAATCTGTTGGCACAAGTTTTTGCAAAGTGTCTTTGCAATTGTCTCCCTCTATGCAGAACAAGCCCATATGAGAGATGTCGAATAAACCTGCTTTTGATCGAACTGCTTCATGCTCCTGCACAAGACCAGAAAATTGAATTGGCATTTCCCAGCCTGAGAAAGGGGTCATCCGACAGCCTTCATCTAGGCATAGTTTGTAGAGAGGAGTATGTTTGAATGTCATATTTGGATAAATCCAGTTATTGGAACGGATTTTTAGATAAAGAGTGTTTAAAAAAAGAAGGAAAATAGTAGATTTTCATCTTAAATAGCCACTTTCAAAATCTCTAACTAACCTGGGTTACTTCGGGGATTAGGAATGTCCGCGAAACCCAGTTGTAGATCATGTCAGCATTGTGTTGCTTGTCAAGCAGCATCAGGAGGATGGTGCAGTCTTAGGAAAATAAAGGTGCATGCAGAAGTATTGCAATTTGCTTTTTGCCACCATTGGACTCAACGACCTCCATCTCTTCCAAAATTGGATGATAAGAATATTCAATTTGGCATCGATAGACAACTTGAGTTTGGCCGCTCACTTGCGCCTATTGACTCTTGAACAACAGTTTTAATAGTTTTTTTTGATATTTGAGAGGCCGAGGAGCATCAATACACTTCTGGTTACTTTTGCCGCCAATATGCTGCTTACATTCGATGGATCCAGTTGAGGAGATAATTCAACTATGTCCGCAGCCACAACCTTATGCGTTTTTAGGACATCCAGAACAGCTGCAAAATCTTGCCATATAAAACCTCCTGGTTCAGGAGTTCCTGTCCCAGGCATTACGCTCGGATCAAACCAGTCAAGATCAATACTTAGATAAATAGGCTTCCCTTGGTAAGGCTTTAAAGCTTTTTCTAAAAAATATGCTGGTTCTCCATGTTTATGAGGGATTAGTTGGTTTTTTTTGATGAGCTCTTCAAATTCTTGTCTTGTTCCACTTCTAATTGCCACTTGAAAAATTTTTTTACTTGGTAAAACATCTAAGCAACGTCTCATTGCACAAGCATGGCTATGGCAAGAACCCAACCATTCTTGTCGAAGGTCAGCATGTGCATCTAATTGAACCAAGATCAATTCGGGATGATCAGCAACGATTGCATCAACAGCGCCAGAGCTAATTGAGTGTTCACCTCCAAGAATTAAGGTTTTTAGTTTTTTTGAAAGTAAGTGTTTTGTGGTTTCTTTGACGGCTTGAATAACTGGCTCAGGTGCTCCAAATGGAATGTCTAGGGACCCAAGGTCTACAAAACTAAGATCTTCAAGATCAAGATTTAATTCAGGACAAAAAGTTTCAAGCCCCAAGCTGACTTCTCTGATTGATGCGGGGCCGAACCGAGCTCCTGGCCGGAATGAAGTGGTTCCATCAAATGGAACCCCAAAAATAGCTATTTCGCACCCTTCTATTGAGCGATTAGCTCCTAAAAATATTGACCCTTCTTTTGAGAAAGAAGGAATACTTGATGTTTTTCTATTTTTCATTTGTTTAATTCTCTCTCAACAAATGCAGGAATGGCATTGAATGCAGCCTTTTGCCAACTTAAACTCCAAATTTCACAATCTTCTTCAATTTTTTTACCTCTTGTTGTGATTGGTTGTAGATAACGAGCATTATCTTTAGCAGCAAAAGTCCAACTCCATATTCCACTCGGATAAATTGGAACCCAACCATAGAGAGGGTCAGCATATTCAAAGACATCACGAAGAATTTTTACAGTTTCTATATGAATTCTTTGAAAAGCTTCAGGAGATTCACTTTGAGTTGCAAAAACACCTCCAGGAGAAAGAATGCGATGACAATTTTGAAAAAACTTTTTATCGAATAACCCTTCTGCAGGACCTTTAGGATCTGACCCATCTACAATTATAACGTCATAGAAACTATTATCTGCTTCAGCGACCCACCTTGTCCCATCTTTGATGTTGATATGCAACCTTCGATCTCTCCATGCTTTTCCACCTATACCAGTTAAATATTTTTGACTTAATTCAATAACTCTTTGATCAATTTCTACCAGATCAAGATGTTCTATTTCTTGATGAAGTAAGCATTCTCTTGCACTTCCTCCGTCCCCTCCTCCAATTATTAAGACTTTTTTGAGACTTTGAGAACTACATAGTGCTGGATGGACAAGGCATTCGTGATAGTACTTTTCATGATTTTCCGTTGCCATCCAACACCCATCCAGTAACAGTCCTCGCCCATGCTTCTTGCTTTCAAATATTGTAATTTCCTGATATGCGCTTTTTTCTGTAACGATGATTTGTCCTTCTAATCCATATCTAGTTCCATTGTGATGTTCATCAATCCATCTTTTCTGATTAGGGTTTGAGCTGTCCATTTATAAACTTGTTAGTAATTGATGAAGAAAAGGGACTTTAACCTAATAATAACTATTTGAATTTACTGTTTGTGACTTGATTGTTAATTAGAATTATTGATTGGTAGCATTTCTTTTGCTGCTTTCCATAATTCTTGGAGTTCATCTATTGTTTGATCAGATATATTGCCTTTGACAGAAGATTCCACATAAGTAAATCGCTCGAGAAAACGCTTATTAGTGCCTTTTAATCCTTCCTCTGGATTTAAGTCGCACCATCGAGCAATATTAATTAGTGAAAAGAATAAATCACCTAACTCTTCTTCAGCATTTGTATGATTTTTTTTATTCAATGCTTCTCTTAACTCATTTAACTCTTCATTTACTTTCTGCCAAACTCCTTCGATTGAATCCCACTCGAAACCAGCTTTGGCAGTTTTTTTGGAAATTTCCATTGCCCCTTGAATAGCAGGTAGGGACCGGACTTTTTTTCTTAACAGATCACTAATAGGACTGCTAGATGACATCGTAGATTTTTCGGAATACTTGATCAATTCCCAGTTCTTATTAACCTCATCAGGAGTGGCTGCTTCGATATCTCCAAATACATGAGGGTGCCTACGGATTAGTTTTTTGGTTATGTTTTTGGCTATTTCTTCTAACGAAAATTTATTCTTTTCTTTGGCAATTTGTGCATGTAATACAATTTGGAGAAGTAAGTCTCCTAGCTCTTCTTCCAACTCTTTATCTGTACCTTCCCGAATAGCATCAGCAACTTCATAGGCTTCTTCTAGAAGGTATGGAATTAAAGAAAAATGGTTTTGTTCTAAATCCCAAGGACATCCTTTAATAGGATCTCTAAGTTGTGAGACAACATGAACTAAGTCTTCGATGGCGTTTGCCAAAGAATTTGGAGTGCGGCCTTCCATGTTTTTTAGTATTTCTTTAATGTACTACCTTGTCACTTTTTTCTTCTTTTTCTTAACTCCCTAGGGTATGGATCACCATCTTTAAGTAGATGAAGCCATACACTTGCTTCTAAGCCGATAAGTACAGATAGGGTTTTTTGAGGATGTTCTTTGAGTAATTTTAAAAAGACATTTGTACTTTCTATTGGATTTGTATTGCCTAATGGCATGAATAAAAAAACTATTATGTTAATGATCAATAGTAGATAGAGAAGTCTAATTCCAGTGCCAATAAATACTCCGTGAGAAAGTATTGATCGATGAGTTATTAGCTTCCGATAAGGCCACCATATGGCTTGCAATATTCCCCATCTATTCAGGGATCTTGAATGGGTATCAAGATCAGGTGAGAACCAGAGTCCACCTATTAAAAAACTTGTAGTACTTATTAGTCCATTCTCTATCCCCATCAGCAGGGTCACAACGATTCCTATAGGTAGTGCCCATACCTTTGTTGCTTTGTCATGCTCGCGACCGGAAGCCATTGCTGTAAAAATGGTTGAGATGTCTAATCGAACTCGGTAAGGCAGAATTGTTACGTGGGCGATTAGCTCAGCGGTAGAGCGCCTGCCTTACAAGCAGGATGTCCCTGGTTCGAACCCTGGATCGCCCATTTTTTATTAGCATTTACGAATGCAAAAGGGCCTTAGCCTAACTATTACCCCAACAGCTGCTGCTGAATTAGGACGTCTTGCTGCTTTTGCTGGTAGTCCTGGTGAAATGTACCTTGACTTGTTGGAAGATAGCTGTGGTGATGGCTGGCTGCATATAAGGATCCAACCAGGTCATCAAAATGGAGTACCTATAGCCCGTGCTGATGGTGTGACTTTATTTGCTCCTTCCGACCAAGTGGCTTTAGTCAAAGGATTGCGATTAAGTTATTACGGTGATCTTAGTGGTGGAGGTTTTTTGATCAGCTCTCCTGATGGTTCAGAAAGTTGTACTTGTGGAGCTGGTTTTAGACTTTAACCTTCAAATCAGATGAAATAGCAGCAAAGCGAAGTTTGCTCTATTTGCATTATTGAGCTTATTCTTCTGGAAATAATATGCTGGCTAGTTCATCTGGATCTACGTCATATACACGTGCAAGACTGGTTTCGATAGCACTGGTTACTTCTCCCGGTAGAAATCGCATTGCATTTAATGCATCATCGGCGATCTCTTCTGTAAGCAGTTTTTCCTCGCTATCAAGCTTTTCATCATTGATGATTGCCATGACCCAGCTTTGGTAGGCATACACCAAATCTGAGAACTCTAGTTCAGGGTTGTTTAAATCCATGATTATTGGAATTACGGGTCAGTTGCAATTTCATTTTTAGTTTAAAAGGAGAAAGATCTTTTTTATGAAAAATTCCAATCAAACCAACATTCAGGCAAAAGTATTTGATTTTGCTTTGGTTGAATTGGTTCTTTCCCATAGAGATAGTTTTCAACCCATATGGACTGTAGATAGCTGGGTTAAGTTTTTGATATGGATGGCACTGAATTGTGGGTGTTCTGGGGACCAAAAGAGTCTTGAGTTATTTTCTGAAGCACTTGGAAAGCCTTTGACTTATAGAATGCGGAGACTTTTTTTTGAGAGGGATTTAGAAAAGCTTTCTTTGAGGTTGATGGCTGATCCTGCTGAATCTCAAGTGTTGATTATGCCTAGCACTGGAGTTGGTTCAGTTGCTTATGAAGATGTTGACAAGGCCTTGGATCAAGTGAATTTATCTGCAAGAGTTGTCCTAGATCAAACCTTTTGGCAAACCCTTGATGCAGTTGTTGCCATCCCATGGCAAGCTGCAGAAAGCGAAAGCTGATTGAAAATCAGTTGTTTGCGCGCATAGTTTCAATGCTTTCAATTTTGCTTTGACTGAGCCGCTCAAATCTGCCGACTTTTCGAAAGCAGTCGATGCGTTACCTACAACGTATGACCCTGCTGGAACGGAGCAAAGATGGCAGCAAGCCTGGGAGAAAATGGCTGCTTTTCATCCGGATCCACATGCTTCAGGAGATACTTTTTCTTTAGTTATTCCTCCGCCTAATGTTACGGGCAGTCTTCATATGGGACATGCCTTTAACACAGCTCTAATTGACACCATTGTTAGATTTCAGCGTTTGCAAGGGAAGAATGTTCTGTGTTTACCAGGAACAGATCATGCATCCATTGCAGTTCAGACCATTCTTGAAAAGCAACTTAAAGAAGAAGGTTTAAATCGTGACGAGTTGGGCCGAGAGGCTTTTCTTGAAAGAGCTTGGTCTTGGAAATCAGAAAGTGGAGGAAGGATAGTCGATCAATTGCGGCGTTTAGGTTATTCGGTGGATTGGCAGAGACAGCGTTTCACTCTAGATACACATTTATCAGAAGCGGTTTCTGAAGCCTTTGTTCGTTTACATGAAAAGGGTTTGATTTATAGAGGAGAGTACTTAGTTAATTGGTGCCCAGCTTCTGGTTCAGCAGTTAGTGATTTAGAAGTTGAGATGAAAGAAGTCGATGGTCATCTTTGGCATTTTAAATACCCGCTAAAAAGCAATTCTGGTATTCATGGCCTTACTCATTTAGAAGTTGCAACTACGCGCCCTGAAACGATGCTTGGAGATGTTGCGGTAGCTGTCAATCCTTTAGATGTTCGATATAGCCAATTAATCGGTGAATTTGTCACCTTGCCATTTTTAGACCGTGATATTCCAGTCATTGCAGATGAACATGTTGATCAGGATTTTGGGACTGGTTGTGTAAAAGTCACGCCTGCTCATGACCCTAATGACTTTGCTATAGGGCAACGTCATGGTTTACCTCAGATCACTGTGATTAATAAGAAAGGAAAAATGAATCATGAAGCTGGCCCTTTTGAAGGACTTGATCGATTTGATGCTCGCAAGGCAGTCATAGAGGCCTTGGATAAAAAGGGTTTATTAGTCAAAGTGGAAAACCACCGTCATAGTGTTCCTTATTCAGACAGAGGAAAAGTTCCAGTTGAACCTTTACTTTCAACACAATGGTTTGTCCGTATGGAACCGATGGCTGCTCGATGTCGTGAGCAGTTTTTAAAGGGAGAACCTCGCTTTGTTCCAGAGCGTTGGGGGAAAGTTTACCGTGATTGGCTCACTGATCTTCGTGATTGGTGTATTAGTAGGCAACTTTGGTGGGGTCACCGGATACCTGCTTGGTTTGTAATTAGTGAGACTCATGGAGAAGTAACTGATGCGACTCCATATGTTGTTGCGAGATCAGAAGAAGAGGCTCGAAGTCAAGCAATATCTAAATTTGGTCAAGCAGTGAAAATTCAACAAGATGAAGATGTTTTAGATACTTGGTTCTCTAGTGGTCTATGGCCTTTCTCGACGTTGGGTTGGCCTGATGAGACGTCTCCTGATTTTGAGTGTTGGTATCCCACTAGTACGTTAGTGACTGGGTTTGACATCATTTTTTTCTGGGTTGCAAGAATGACAATGATGGCCACTGCTTTCACAGAACGAATCCCATTTGCCGATGTTTATATACATGGATTGGTTAGAGATGAGCAGAATCGCAAAATGAGTAAAAGTGTTGGGAATGGAATTGACCCTTTATTGCTCATAGATCGATATGGAACAGATGCTTTGCGCTTTGCATTGATACGTGAGGTCGCAGGTGCTGGTCAGGATATTCGCCTTGACTACAACCGCAAGAAAGACACCTCTCAGACAGTTGAGGCTTCTAGGAATTTTGCTAATAAGTTGTGGAATGCAACTAGATTTGCTCTCATTAACCTTGGCAATAGTAGGGCTGAGGCATTTGCAAACATAGATTATTCAACTTTGCAATTAGCTGATAAATGGATTTTATCTCGACTAACACGAGTTAATCGAGAAACTGCTCAACGGTATAAAGCTTATGGTTTGGGAGAAGCAGCTAAGGCTCTTTATGAATTTGCATGGAATGACTTATGTGATTGGTATTTGGAGTTAATTAAACGTCGCTTAAACCCAGGCGATAATCCAGCCCCATCTGCTTTGCTTGATCAACAAACTGCAAGAACTGTCTTAGCCAAAGTTTTGACTGAGCTTTTTGTAATGATGCATCCTTTAATGCCTCATCTAACTGAGGAGCTGTGGCATGCAATTACTGGTGCTTCTAATCAGACCTTACTTGCCTTGCAATCCTGGCCTCAAGCCAATGAACAATATTTGAACTCTTCACTTGAGGAATCTTTTTCTGAATTATTTTCTTCGATCAGACTGGTTAGGAACCTTAGAGCGGTAGCTGGTTTGAAACCTTCTCAAAGTGTTCCAGTTCGATTTATCACCAGTAAGCAGAATTTGGCAGTCACTCTTAAAAAGGCGACGGCTGATATACAGGCTTTGACTCGTACTAATAGTGTTGAGGTCTTAGATCCAAAAACTTCTGCCTCAAAAATTGCAATTAAAGGATTAGTAGGTGTTAGTGGAGAGTTGGAAGTCCTCTTACCTGTTGAAGGCTTAGTTGATATTGATGCTCTTCGAAGTCGTTTGGAAAAGGATCTTGCTAAAGCTGAGAAAGAAATTGCAGACTTATCGAAACGTTTGGCTAATTCAAATTTTGCAGAAAAGGCTCCTGCCGATGTTGTCGCTGAATCTCGAGAAAAATTGTCTGATGCTGAGTCACAAGCGGCATTGGCTCGTAAGCGCTTATCAGATTTACATTGAAAGCTTTGCTATAGAGAATGTTTGATTATTTTTCTTGGATTCATGATGCGCTGCCATTTTTGCGAACAGCTTTTGGTGCAACATTATTTGTTCCGTTATATGCCATATGGGTAACTTTGCTGCTGCCAGGGGTCTGGGCTTCCATGCTTGCAGGGGCATTATATGGACCATGGCTCGGGAGTGTGCTTGTTTTTTTTGGAGCAGTCATTGGCGCAGAAGTAGCTTTCTGGTTAGGGCGAACTCTTTTAAGAGATTGGACTCGCCGTCGGTTAGCAAGATTCCCTAAACTACTCTCCCTTGAAAAGGCGGTTAGCAGTGAGGGTTTACGTTTGGTTTTGTTAACTCGCCTCTCACCAGCCTTTCCTTTTAGCTTACTTAATTTGGCGTATGGCTTGAGTGGAATTAGTTTTCGTGATTACACCTTTGGACTAGTGGGAATTTTGCCAGGAACGATTTTGTTTTGTGGGCTTGGTTCTCTTGCGGGAGATATTGCCAGATTCAATGAGCTGCTTACAACAAATAATAGTCTCAGTGCAATATTAATTCGCTTGACTGGTCTTATTGCCACACTGGCTGTGGTTTGGTTGGTCTCTAGAGCAGCTCGTCGAGCACTTCAAGAGACGGAGTCTTCTTTGTGATCTGGATTAGATAAATGCCAATCCCGAAGGACAGCGATACAAATGAACCAAATAAGTCTCAAGCGGGCAAAAATCCCAGATTTCTTTTCCAGAGCAGCGTATTTCGCTCGACCACATGGTGTTTTTATCCAAGAATGAATTTTGGGTGAAACCATTTTTTTAAATCTTATGTATATAGACCTTCTCTCTAAGTCGAGAGAAGGTCTGTTAGTTCCTTTTCAGTCAGAATCTTTATTCCAAGAGCTTGAGCCGCTTTTAATTTATTACCTGCTTTATTACCTGCTTTATTACCTGCAACGAGGTAATTGCTTTTTGCACTGACGGCTGAGCTTACTTTCCCTCCAAATTCTTCAATTCGAGATATAGCTTCATTTCGGCTCAAAGATGTCAATGTGCCAGTCAAGACAAAAGTTTTTCCATGAAGATGTTGTAATTGATTATTAGACTTATTGGAATAAAGGGCTATTTCTTGGTCGCTAGCAGCAAGAGAAACACCTGCTTTTTGTAAGTTGGTTATCAACTCATTGTTGTTTGAATTTGAGAACCAGTGTTGAAGAGATAGAGTGATTTCATTCCCGATGCCTTGAATGGGTCTGATTAGATCAGGCGAATCACAGGCCTTAGTTGAGAGATCAGTAATATTTGTGAAAGTCTTGGCAAGTGCTTTTGCGTTTGCCTCTCCTACATGCGGAATACCTAAGCCATATAATTTTTTGTGCCAAGCTTGCTCTTTGGATGCGGCGATTGCATTTATGAGGCGTTTAGCAGACTTGCTACCCATCCTTTCTAGACTGGCCAAAAGGGATACATCAAGTTCATAGAGATTTGCTATTGATTTCACTAGTCCACGTTCAACTAATTGGTGAATCAGCTTGCTGCCCAGTCCTTCAATATCCATCGCTCCTTTGCTTACCCAATGTTTTAGTGCGCCACGAAGAATTGCTGGACAATTAGGCTGTAAACAGCGAGTGACAGCTTCTTCATTTACTCTAAAAAGTTGTGATTGACATTCAGGACACCTTGTTGGAAGTTCAAGCTTTTCTGCTCTGATAGATCTTAATTCTGGAAGAATTCGAACGACTTCCGGAATAATTTCACCAGCTTTGCGAACTATGATTGTGTCTCCACTGTGCAAGTCAAGAGTATTTAATCGATTGGCGTTGTGTAGAGTTGCTCTACTAACTAAAGTTCCTGCAAGTGAAACAGGCTCGAACTCGGCAACAGGTGTGACTGCTCCTGTACGTCCAACTTGGCAAGTTAATTTAATTAATTTGCTAGGAGCTTCTTCAGCTGGATATTTCAATGCGATTGCCCAGCGAGGAGCTTTTTGAGTGAAGCCTGCACTTGCCTGTAGGGCGTATTCGTCGATTTTTATAACTACACCATCTGTTGCATAAGGTAAGTTATGTCTACCTGACTCCCAGTTTATGTAAAACGATTTCACTTCATCGAGACCTTTAAGAATCTGATGGTTTGGATTGACCTTGAAACCCGCCAACTTTAACCATTTTAAGGCCTCTGATTGCGTTAATGGCTTTTTGGGATCATTGAGGCTTGGTGCCCAATCTTCTGGTATATGTAGCGAATAAGCAAAAAAATCAAGATGTCTAGTTGCCACTACTTGTGGGTCTAGTTGCCGCAATGTACCTGCACAAGCATTGCGAGGATTCGCAAATAAGCTTTCTCCGCTTGCTTCTCGCTTGGAATTTATATTCGTAAAAACTGCATTTGGAATAAAGGCTTCTCCACGAATCTCTATCCAGGGTGGGGGGTTTTTTAAGCGCAAACTAAGTGGTATTGAGGCAATAGTTCGCACGTTTGTCGTAATGTCTTCCCCTTCGGAGCCATCTCCTCGAGTCACACCTCTTATCAGTAGACCTTTTGAATAACTGAGCGCTATAGCATTGCCATCAATCTTTAATTCCCCAACAAGGGGATGAGATTTTGAGGGCTCATTTATAACGTCTTTATTCAAAAGCTTGTTTGTCTTAGAAAACCATTTAGTGAATTCTTGAAGATTGAATGCATTGTCAAGGCTTAGAAGAGGTATCCGATGCTTAACGCTTTTAAAACCTTTGGAAGGCTCACCCCCTACTCTCTGAGTAGGACTATCTGACGTAATTAGTGTTGGGAACTTCTTCTCTATTTCTACAAGCTCTCTATAGAGACGGTCATAAACTGAGTCCTCCATTATTGGATCATCAAGTACGTAATAAGCATGATCAGCTTGATTAAGAATATTGCGTAATTCGACTACTCTTTCTGGGGGATTGATTGAAGTGTTAGGCACCACAGATAACTGAGAATTAATAATTAGGCTTTTGCTATCCGATCAATTCGCCAGTTTTCATCAACTTTGACAAATGTGAAATCCAAGGGCAATTCATTTTGCTTGTCTTCTGATTTGAGCTTCAATGTCAGTATTATTTGTTTATCTTCTATTCTTGGCCGCCCTGACTTTAGATTTCTATAGCGATTTAGTTGAAGACTGGCTAAGAATTTGAGAAAGTCTTGTCTGGTTACATGCTGTCTATAAGCTTTGCTTGTTAGCAGGTAAGCGGCATCAATTCGACCTGAAGCTATTTGGTTAAAGAATTGCTTGACTAACGGATTAATACCTCTGGCATTCAGAACTAGCCTTACGGCATTAACCGTCCAGAACAGCAGTAGACCGCCAGCCCCGGCGAGTAGGGCTTTGGTGCCGATTTCTTTTACTAGGGTTGAATCCATCGTCTAAATCCAATTCAATTGAGTCTGACTTATTAATTGTAAAAACGAGCTTCTTTCAGATTTAGTGATTTCTCGCCAAACTGGTGATTAGTGATTTAGTTGATGTCTAACTTTACTTAATGCCATTGGTTCCGCTTCTGCCTCTTTTTCATTCTTTTAACAGAGAGTTTTTTGAGGGTGTATTGACCATGGAATCTAAGCCTATTGTTGCAGTCAGATGGAGTGATGGGCGTTTACGGAAGACAGCCGGCTTTTATCGTCGAGGGCCACGTATTTCTGGAAGGTTTGGAGCAGAGATTGTTTTGTCTAGGCCTTTGTTGGAGCATCTTCCACAGACAGCTATTGAAAGCACCCTTTGTCACGAGATGATTCATGCATGGATTGATTTAGTTTTGAAGGTGCAAGAGGGGCATGGGCCACACTTTTATGAACGTATGGCAGCGATTAATATTGCCCAAAACAGGTTTCAGGTAAGCGTGCGACACAAGTTTCCTGTTCCTCAAGCTTTGCCGAAGTGGTGGGCTGTTTGTTCTCGTTGCGGCGCTCGCTCTCCCTATATGCGCCGACTTAAAGGGGCTGCTTGCAGGAAATGCTGTGAAATTCACCATGGCGGGAATTGGCATGCCAGCTGCCTATTGGTATATGAATCAGTTGTAAAGGAAGAGTGAGATGGACTTATTCTTATTTGTATTGGAACTCAGTGGACTTGCGATTGTTTTGATTGGTTTGCAAAGGGAGCATTGGTTGCAGCGCAAACGGCATTAAGGTCTAATAATGGAATCATTGCCTCAAAAGCAAAACAAGCTTAGGCGGTCTCGAGATTCTTTGGATCGCAAATTTGATCAGTGGATCGAGACAGGTAGACAGTTTGTTGATGGTGTTGCTGGCACGCGTCCAGGCAAAAGAAAACCTTTGAATACAAGTCGTCTTTCAACTGCCAGTTTTGATAAGGTGGGACGCTGGGTTGGTGACAAAATTGATTGGTTGCTTGAAGATGAGGATGACTGGGTCGAACCTTGGGAGCCAGAACCCCATATGAATTCTTCAGGAAATAAAAGGCCTTTGGATGCAATTTCTCGGAGAACCTCAAGGCCTAATCGGTCATCTTTGGCAGAGTCAGAGTCTGAATATTTTGAAGACCAATGGCCTTCTGATGATTCTTATCGATTAGATAGGTGGCAGAGGTCTGAAATCGAAGAAGGAATTGAATCAGGTATATCTTCTAAAACTCCTCGAGAAGTAATGCGTTCAGAACGCCGCCCATTGCCCCGTTCTAGTCGAAGAAGGGATTACTGATTGTTTGCGTCTTAGTTTGAGACTCTAAATTGGCAGCCTCTTAGGGCAAGTTGAGCATTGACGTCCCCAACAAGTTCGCACGGTAAATCCTCTGCCATTTCATCAGGGGTGGTATTGATTGAAGGTGACCCTTCTTCAAGTGCTTCAAACAAAGTAGCCCATTGATTGACTTGAGCAGTCCTTAGCAATTGTTCGTGGGATTCGAGTTTTAGAAATGTTTTGCACATTTCTATATTCCATAGGGTATTAGTAGAGGTTGGCTTATCTTCCTCATGAGAGTTTGAGCTTGCCGCGCCAGCTTGTATGGCAGCTTGTGTTGGATAACCACACTTGTCTCTCCAACCCTGTTCTTGAAGGGCTCTTTTACAGAGGCCAGACGAAATTCCAAAAGTACGGCTTAGTTCATTCAGGTTGAGCCAGGTTTTTGAGAGTGCCATCGTTAAGGAACTTCTATTGCCATAATCCGGGAACCATGAGACTTGGCAAGTTGTCAAGCATAGTTCTCTTAAATATAGAAATCTTTGTTATTGGGCTTCTGGTTCTTTGCGCGCTGTGGGTCCCAGCCATTTTTCCAGTTTTGGGCTGAACACTTCTCGAATGACTGTTAATTCACGTTCTTGTCTGAAGAAGCGATAGTGTCGACTCCAAAAAGGTCCACACTCAGCAAAAGCGTTTTCTAGCCAATCAGCATTAACTAGAGCTAGTCCATCTACTTCTCGAAATAGTTCCGACCTACCTTGTGTAAGGCTTTTCCATATTGGCTGCTCTTTATGTTGTAAGTGCTTTTCTGCTTCTTGGTAATTCCACCAACTTTCAGCCCATGCGTAAATTTGAGAATTACAAGTTAACCAAACTTGTCTTCTTATAAGTGGTGGTTTGAGTTCTTTGACTTCTAAGGGGGTGTTTACATTAGGAGAACTTTCATTTTCCATTGCAATTAATTTGATATCTACTTCATAGCCCGTTAATAGTCTCAGATGTCGAGTTGGGCTTCCATCCCCTAACAGCATCAGTTGCCATGGGCCTGTCAGTTTTGGAGGACCTTCTCCTGAAAGGACTGACTCTGTAGATGCTTCCCAGATCGGGTTCGGCGAATTTAGCAGTGATTTATTCAGATTTCATCTCCTTGCATTAGGTGATATTTCATTTTTTTCTTTTTGATTATCTATTTGCATTAAAGGCAGATTGATATGCTTTTGCTTGTTGACCTTTAGCCATACTAATAACGCCATAAGGTCAGCTTTGCTAACTCCTGGCAATTCAGCCGCTTGTCCTAGATTTCGCGGTTGAGTAGCAGTTAATTTTTCACGCGCTTCTTGAGAGATGGTTTGAATATTGTGGTAGTTAAAGTTTTCAGGTAAAAGCTTTTTAGATTGTTTTTTTAATTGATCAATCTGAGCTTTTTGCCGCTTTAAGTAACCGCTATATTTGATGTCAATCTCTACACCTTCGCGAACAGATAAGGGTAGCTTTTCGTCCATTAAATTATGCCTGATCAGATCTTTTGAATGTATCCCAGGGCGACGAAGTATTTCTGCTAGTGTTATAGAATCCTTTATAGCTCCTCCAGTTTCATTCTCTATACATTTTGCAAGTGGATCGCTTGCTTTGATTCTTATTTTGTTCAGACGAATTTTCTCATCTTCAAGCGACTTTTGCTTTGCTTGATGTATCTTCCATCGCCGGTTCCCGATTAAGCCTAACTCATAGCCAAGTGGGGTTAATCTTCGATCTGCATTATCACCTC
>QCFX01000013.1 GCA_003280105.1 Prochlorococcus sp. AG-363-N20 | reverse complement strand
CCAGGATCCATCAAAAGGATGTTCAGATATTGGCATTAATTCGATATGAGTGAAGCCTCTTTCTTTTACATAAGGAATTAATTTCTCACTCAGTTCTGAATATGTCATTAGCCTTGCACCTGGCTTCATATCAGCTGCTGGTACTGGATTTCTATTTGAACCATTTTTCTCAATGAAAGGAGTTTCAGCAGATGCATGCATCCAGCTGCCCAAGTGCATTTCATATACGGAAATAGGTTGCTCTATTGCTGATTGACTATCCCTTTTTGTTATCCAATCTTGGTCTTCCCAGATGAATTCATCTAATTTAGTTATTACTGAACTGGTTGATGGTCTGACTTCGTGTTGAAAACCATAAGGATCAGCTTTTTGGTAGCAATGCCCTCGTGATGTATGAATCTCATATTTATATAAATCACCTTCTTTTAAACCTGGAACAAATAATTCCCAAACTCCTCCCATGCGCTTTTGCATTGGATAATGTCGCCCATCCCATGAATTGAAGTCTCCTAAGACTGAAACAGTTTGAGCATTTGGTGCCCATAAACAAAACATCACACCTTGTATTCCTTCGATCTCAACAATGTGCGCTCCCATGCGGCGCCATATGTGATGGTGATTACCTTCTGCAAAAAGATGTCTATCCATTTCTCCCATCCATTCATTTCTGAATGCCCAAGGATCAAACTGTTTGTGCTCTAGACCTCCTCTCTTAACTTTTACTAGGTATTTGTTGTCAGGTTTTTTAGCTACAACAGCTTCAAATACCCATGGATGGTTTGGACATGTCGTTTCAACCGTAGTCCCATTTATATCTACTGCTACATGATCAGCTTCTGGCATCCATATTCTTATGACCCATTGATCGTCTAATTTGTGAGGACCCAGAACAGCAAATGGACTCTCATGCTTGCATTTAGCAAGCTTTTCTCCTTCTCTTGTCATCCAGTCAGAAGTAACACTGGGAGTCATGAAAGGAGAGCGATAAGACTTTGGAGCTTAAGCCGATAAGTGTGATTCTTGTAAGTCCTTTTCGCCTGCAAGTGGTGAGAAATAGATATTTGATACTGACAAATCCATTTTAATGGTCACAACTTGGTTCGCTGAAGAGGGCGGACCACATGGAGAAATCTCATTGCCAGGGTTAATTGCAATGGCGGGCCATGAAGAACCGGAGATAGAAACTCTGATTTTTTCTCCTGTTTTTATTTCTGCAAGTAATGGTTGAAGCTTGATTTGCCTTGAAAGAGGTTTTTTTGCTTTTGCCCCAAGTACTCGTAAAAACCCTGTAGATAATTGAATGCTTTTATTGCCATTCTTGCTCACAGAAGATAGAGCAACGCAAAGGTCGAAGCCTTCTTGATCTGCTTCTACTTTTATGTTCAGAATTGGTATGCCTTCTAAATGCAGAGATTCTTTTAGCTTATTACTTGTGAAAGTTGCGACATCTGCTCGTAAATCTATGGAGCTTCTTTCAGTCTTTCCAGGTGCAGGACTGAGATGTCCTCCTACTGAGGGGACTGGACGCCAAGGATCATGAACTAATTGAACGATGCCTTTGCCTGAGCCGCTTGTTTTTAGAGTTCCATCCTTAAGATCTATACAAGCATTGCCAGTGCTGAAGAAAGCCCAACTTGTTTTTTTTTCAGAATTTTTAAAAGAAGATTGCCATTTTTGCTTTGTGATATTCCATAGTTTGATATTAGGCGGATTTATCTTTTGTTCTTTATTAGGTTTGAGATACCGGTTAAAGAAATTTAGATGTACTTTTTGCACACCTTCCCACCATTGGAGGTGTGTACCTGGCCCAATAACTATTTGAGGTGATCCTCCTTCCTCAATTGATTTTCTATATAGATCTAATATCCCTTTTAGGTGAGGGTCCCACCATCCACCAATCAAAAGCATTGGTTTGCGAAGCCATGTCTTTAATGGTTTATGGACCTTAAATTCCTCATTGTTCTTGCTAGAGCTATTAAGCCATTGAATAGCCATTCCATTTGGATCGAATCTTTTTAGAAGAATGACTCCTTCTGTTAGATAGCTCTTACTTTCAAGGGATTTATAGATATCTTTCCAGACTTCTGAATTTCCTTCTCGACGTGCCTTCAGTGCTGCTAATTGAAGCCCCCAAGCAAGACCTAGATGCCACCAATAAGCCCCTCCTTCGCAACTCCAGTGTGTATTCTCATCCAAACCTGTCATGGCTGGAGCTAAGCAATCTGGAGCTGGAGATCCATCTTCAGCAACTAATTGAGTTAAACCTTGATAAGAAAAACCATATGTACCTAATAGACCATTGCACTCTTCCAAGGATCTAACCCACTTATGCGTTTCACTTGTGTCAGTGGCTTCTTGCTTAAACCCTGCAAAAACCCCTCCAGAATCTCCTTGACCGCGAACATCTTGAATTACGACGAGATACCCTTGACTAGCCCACCATGCTGGATGCGCATACGTCACCGTTGAAGCAATCTGCCTTCCATATGGCTGACGCATTAAAAGGGCTGGCCAAGGCCCTAACCCATTTGGAATCCACAGCCTAGCTATTAGCTCTGTACCGTCTTTAAGCAATAGAGATTCATCTCTATATTTGATAGGCTTCATATCTGAAAGAAAGCTATTTCACGTCAGGGCAATAAAGACCAATTACATATATCGACAGTATTTCAGCATCTATTTGACTTACATTTCTTTGTTGCGAAAGTTGTTTTATTGATTGTTTAGAACTTGCAGAGATGCCTTGTGCGTTAAATCTTCGAAACTTCTTACATAGAGTTACGGCTTCTTCAGGATTCTTTTTGACACTTTCAAGCAGATTTGATTGTGCCATTCCTGCCTGAATAGATGCAAGCATTGCAATTATTAGCGCTGTTAAGATGCGCATGTTCCTCCTTCTGAGGTTATACCTAGTATTTGAGCTCTCTCACTAGATTAGTTGAAGGAAGAGGTCAGTTCTCCTTTTGACTCTTTTTTGCTTTATTTATCCATAAAGTTGCAGTTTTATGATCAATAGGAGTAGCCCTTCCCGTATTCAACTGCCTTTCCAAACGACCGATTTTTTTGATCAAATCCTGTGGAGAGAGATTAGCTAAAGCTTTTAGAGATGAAATGCCAGCATGCAAAATCAATGAGGCTTCATTGGATTTAATCTCTAATTCACAAATGAGATGGGCAATTCCTTTGATTCTTATCAAATTGGATTTTGATACACGGTTTTCAATGGATAGAAGATTGATTTGGTCTTCACTAAGACTATCAACCTCTTTCCATGTATAGATTGCCTTCTTGTACAACAATTGTTTTTCAGAATTAAAATTTTTAGGAAGCTCCAGTGATGAATTATTAAGCATCATTTGATAAGCCTTTTAGAGGCAATGTAATGCCCTTATCTATATCTCTTACAATCTCTCCTAAAATAATTGGTTTGCTAACTCCATTATTCACTCTTTCTAATTTTCTGATGCGAATATGTACCATCGCACCATTCCTTCCTCCTCCTTTTAGGTTCCCAGCTATTTGCTCTAGAGTTGGTTCTATTGCTTCAGTTGGGAAATCTTCGCTTGCTTGTGTGACAATCAAGTCATATCCATTGTCAAATACAACTGGTAAATATTTTGCACCTTCTACGACATAAGGAGGGGTATAGCTAGCTCCAAAAACCAAACAGCTTCCTGATAGTAAGAGTGTGAAAACTGTTGCTCCAACTAACCTAAACCTTACCCCCCATCGAAAAATGAAAGCAATTAATGTTGTGAGCAATAGGCCAATTCCGGCCCAGGCTAACCATTTAGTCGAGATTTCTAATAACTCTGGAAGGTTCATGGGCTGGTAAAGATGAGATTCAGTTCTTATAGTTCGTCTACTCCCTCGTAGGTTAATTAAGCGCAATGGGAGCGAGGAGCAAATACTTAAAAATAATCAGATTCGGATTGGGGGGAACTCTGGTTTTTACCGGAGGAGCTTTTGCTTGGATGGCCACTGATCGATTAGTAGAAGGTCTGTTTAATCGCTTTCGTCCCCAATTAGAAAAAGAATTTTCTAAGCCGTTAGGTCACCCTTTAAAAATTGGCCCGTATAAAGGATTAAGGCCATGGGGAATAGCTATTGGTTCTTCAAGATTGAATGCTGGGTTGAATGATGACTCTACAGCTACATTTGCAGGTCTTCATTTTAAATTTGCACCGATAGCAAGTTTATTCAACCTGCGCCCTGTTGCAGTAATTAGACCTAAAGGAACAATTGTCAATTTAAGGCCAAATGAGAATGGCTCCTATTGGGTTCTTGGGCCAACTGATGATAAGCCTCCAAATATCAACTTGAGTATTCAATTAGATGAACCTGCGAAAATATATGTTGATCCAGCTAATATCCACTTAACAGCAATTGCAAGGACTTCCTTAGCTCTTGTAGAAAAGAAAATTTCTGGTTCTGTTCAAGTTGGCTTGCCTAATAAGGGTAGCTTTTTCTTAAAAGGGCAAGGTTATTGGGATCGGTTGGAACTTCGTACAAGGGCAAGGTTTAATCAAGTAACAATTGAGCCTTTTCAAAAAGCTTTTTTAAAAGCAGGAGATTTTCAAGCAGCTGGAATACTTGATGGTGATATTCAATTAAGTCTTAGAGATGACCAACTCAATTGTCGTGGTGCTCTATCAATGGCTGACTTCAAACTGAAAGGTCGCAAGCTTGAATATCCGTTTTTATCTAGAAACACATCTATTCGATGCAATAAAAGCCAGATTCAATTGGAAGAGAGTAATTGGGATTATGGACCTTGGAGAGCTTCTTTCGCTGGCAATCTACCCTTGAATAAAGATCAAAAGACAAACCTTGGCATTGAAACTACTTTACGCTTGAAAGAAGTTAACAACTCGCAATTAGACATAAAAGCAAAGTTGCCTCTGAACTTTGAAGGAGGATCTTTGAATTACGGTGAATTAGTAGCCGATTTAGATTTAAAGCCCTTTCCGCTCTCTCCCATTGGTTCTTTAATCGGCACTCCAATGGCTGGAACCATCTCTGCTAGTGGTGCAATTTCTGGGCCTTTCAATGCTTTGACCACCAACCTCTCTTTAGGGGTTGTCAATCCCCAAGTAAGTGGTCTTCGCCTGCAAGAAGAATGGCGCGGTGAGTTTCTTGGCGATTCAGGAGGTGGTGGGAATTTGCAAATGGCTTCTGTTGGTGCAGCTGTTCCCGGATCATTGACAGCTCGCTTTAAGAAAAGTTGGGCTCTTGATGACTTAACTCTAAAACGATTAGGTGGCGAGATTTCTTTGGAGGCCAAACCAGATAAATTTTATTGGCAAGCCTCAGATTTTCGGTTAGATCGAGTTGAAGTATCAATTCCCCCAGAAACAAGTTTCAACCGAATTTTTGGTCAACTAAGTGGTCAGGGTGAATTCTCATTAGCTCCATTTTCAATTAATGGCGATATAACAATGCGTTATCCACGTTTATTAGGATTACGTTTAAAAGAGGCTCAAATTTCAGGGAATTATTTTGACAATGATTTCAAAATTAATGGGAAGCTTTCCCCTTCTGATACTGGAAGGGTCAACTTAGATCTAGAAGGCCGTTTAGGAGGTGCGCTTAAAGCACGAGCAGATGCTAAGGGGATTAGTGCTCGTTGGTTAGCTTCTACTGCAAGTCAACTTCCAAAATTAAATTTAAAAAGGCCTCCAAAAGTAAGCGGAACTGCAAAGGACTTGGGTGGATTTTTTATTAAATCCTTCGGCGGGTCACTTGATAGCCGCCTAAGTGCATTGGCTCAATCTCAAGCTTCTTATATAAGAGGGAAACGACTCAATAGTGAAGAAAAATCATTTAACCCTAATGATATTCAAGGGAAGGTTGATGCCATTGTTGAAGTAAAAGGTCCTGATATGGCTAGTCTTGGTTTAAATCTTCAACTCACTGGAAGACTATGGCCAACAGGTAGAAAAGATCAAATTGATTTTGAAGAAAAACCGATTTATGTAAGTATCAAAGGCCCTTTGCAAGGAGGGATGGGTGAGTTTTCATTGCTCAATGTTCCTTTTACATTGCTTTATCTTGTAACTCCTATTCCTTCTTCGCTTACAGGTGGATTTGGTCTCGCAGGAACATACAGATTAAGGAAGAATACTCCGGAGGTAACCGCAGAATTGGTTCTAAACAATGCACGTTTAGATGAAGAAGAAATTCTTCTTGATAAAGGACACGTCAATTTTGCAAACTCATTATTAGAAATGAATGTAGCTATAAGAAGTGCTTCTTCAACTGAGCCTTTAATTGTAAAAGGACAAATACCAGTAGTCGATTCTTTGCCAATAGACCTCAGAATAGAGAGTCATGGAGATGGCATTAAGTTTCTTGATGCACTTTCAGATGGAATTGTTTCTTGGAATTCAGGAACAGCTGACTTGAGATTTTTAATTAGGGGAACTCTTAATAAGCCCGAAGCAAATGGATTCTTAGTTATGAAGCAAGTTGAACTTCTAGTGATGGATAAAGTAGTTAATAACTTTGAATCATCGATGGTCTTTGATTTTAATCGACTTGAATTACAGAGGTTAGATGCAAATATTGGTTCTAATGGAACTATCTCAGGCTTAGGCTCTATAGCTTTGTTCCGTATAGGAGAAGAAGAATTAAATCCATTGACCATTCAAATGAATAATGTCCCAGTTAAATTGACAGTTGCTGATGTTGTTGTTGAGTCCAGCCTTGAAGTAAAAGGAGCCGTTCTCAAGCCTATGATTGGAGGTGACCTGACAATTAAGAAAGGGTCTATTTCTTCTTCTAAAAAAATTAATTCACCACGTTCTACTCCGTCTTCTAGTCTTGATAGTGGCTTAAGAGCTTCAGAAAATAAAAACAATTTACCAGAACAACAATGGGATATGAAAGAACCTCTTATTCTTTTTGTTCAGGATACAGATGCTACAGCGAGTAGGATACTTAAAACGTCTACTCCTTCCAGACTATCTTCTATAGGCTTTGATAAATTAAAACTTCGCCTAGGCCCTGATCTTCGAATAACATCTCCACCTAATGTTTTTACCAGGCAGCCGCTTGTTATTTTCGATGCTGAAGGCCTTTTAACTTTAAACGGTAATTTAGATCAGAGTCTCAATGCAAGTGGAGTAGTCCGTTTGATTAAGGGACGGGTAAATTTGTTTACAACGACATTTACTCTTGATAGAAGCGAGCCAAATGTTGCTGTATTTACTCCCTCAATGGGACTCATTCCGTATGTTGATGTCACTATGACTAGCCGTGTAGCAGATACAGTTAGTGATGCAAACAATGTTGTCAATAATGAATTTACTTCTAATGGATCTGGTGCATTTGGGATAGGTGGTTCCAGGTTCGTCAAAGTTGAAGCTATCGCTACTGGTCCTGCTGACCGACTTTCAGAAAATTTTCAATTAAGGAGTACTCCGCCGATGCCTAAGAATCAACTCCTTGGCTTAATTGGTGGAAATTCTTTGACAAGCTTATTGGGAGGAGGGGAAAGTGGGGTTTGGGCTGATGTGATTAGCAGGTCTTTAATCTCACCTCTTTTAGGGAATGTTACGGATACTTTTAGCGATCGATTGCAAGTATCACTTTACCCCGCTTACGTTAGCCCTGAAGCTCCAAGCGAAAGTGGAGATAGAGATTCTACAAATCCAGACTCAAATAGTGATTTATCACCTCAACAAGCTTGGGTTACTGAAGTTGGCATTGACCTTAATAAGAAATTTAATTTTTCAGTTCAAGCAACACCTAATAGAGATGATATCCCTCCACAAGGGACCCTTACTTTTCAATTGAATTCAAATTTGGGAGTTCTTGGTTCTCTTGATAAGAATGGCAAGTGGCAGAGCCAACTTCAGATGTTCTTTAGGTATTAAATACCGGTTATATTATGTCCAAGTTACCTTTTCAATGTTTGATCAGCCTCTCTTAGTTCACTAGGCGAGATGATGTATTCAATTTAGAAATAACGATGATCCAAATGTCTTCTGTTCCTGAACCTTCCAACGAATTACTGAAGACTGCTCAGGATGTTCGTAAGGCTTCTGTCTCATTATCACAGACATCAGATTCTCAACGACAGTCTGCGTTGTTGTCTATGGCAGATGCCTTGGGAGCAAGATCAAAGGAGATAGTCAATGCCAACAATGAAGACCTTGAACGATCTAATAATGAAGGCTTAGGGAAAGCTTTATTAGAAAGACTAAAACTAGATCAAAATAAATTAGAGAATTCTATAGACGGAGTGAAGAAGGTTGCTCTCTTGGCTGACCCTCTTGGTATTCGTCAGATTAAGAGAGAACTAGATAAATCTCTGCTTCTTGAACGAATAACTGTCCCTTTAGGTGTCATAGGGGTTATTTTTGAGGCTCGACCTGATGCATTGATTCAAATTGCTTCGCTTGCCGTTCGTTCAGGGAATGGTGCAATTTTAAAAGGTGGTGCCGAGGCATCATGTACAAATCTGGAAATCATGAAAGCACTACAGGAGGGACTTGCATCATCTGATGTACCTTCTTCAGCACTTTCGTTGTTGACAACACGCCAGGAAAGTTTGGCTTTGCTCAAGCTAGAGGGATTAGTAGATCTAATTATTCCTCGTGGTAGTAATGAACTTGTCAGATTTATTCAAGACAATACACGTATACCTGTGCTTGGTCATGCAGATGGGATCTGTCATCTGTATATAGATTCAGATGCAGATTTAGAGCAGAGCTTACGAGTCGCTATCGATAGTAAAACTCAATACCCAGCTGCATGTAATTCGATTGAAACTTTATTAATTCATGCAGACATTGCCTCCTCTTTTCTTTCTATCGCAATTCCTGCATTTCAAGAATTAGGTGTAACTCTTCGTGGCGACCCAGAAAGTAAATCGCTAGGCATTATGGAATCTGCAAATGAGGAGGATTGGTCAACAGAATATTTAGACCTAATTCTTTCTGTAAAAATTGTAAGGAATTTATCAGAGGCCCTAGAACATATACGTCTGTATGGGTCTAGGCATACTGAGGCAATCTGCACAACTAATCAATCAGTAGCAAGTACTTTTCTTCGCTCGGTTGATAGTTCAGGGGTTTTTCATAATTGTTCTACACGTTTTGCAGATGGATTTCGTTATGGGCTTGGAGCTGAAGTTGGAATAAGCACACAGACACTTCCTCCTAGAGGCCCCGTAGGACTTGAGGGCTTGGTTACCTATCGCTATATGTTGGTTGGTGATGGGCATCTGGCCAGTGACTTTGGTACAGGTAAGAAATCTTTTATACATAAAGATTTGCCATTGTGATTAAGCACCTACCTTCAGGAGCCATTCATGTAAATAACATCAATCTTTGGGCTCATGTTGGTGTTTTGGACTCTGAGCGAGATTGCGGACAATCTTTTTTATTAGACGTCACACTGTGGTTGGATCTCGAGAAGGCAGCAAAAATGGATGACCTTTCATCTACTCTTGATTACAGCATTGCTATTAATAGAATCCAACAGCTCTCTTTCCAAATTAATTGTCAAACAATTGAACATTTCAGTAAACGCATATTGGATTGTCTAGAGGAACTTTATGGAGATTTACCAATGAAAATATATCTCAGAAAATGTTCTGCCCCAGTCCAAGGATTTTCTGGAGATGTAGGTGTAGAGATGGGTCGTCATTTCCCTAATAACTAAATTTAAATCTTATGGGAATTTATTCTCGTCCTTTGGTCCTTGTACATGGTTTGTGGGATGATCCAAGAATTTTCAATAAATTAATAGATTCACTACAAAAATATGATGTTCCGTTTTTTGCTCCTCATTTACCCCACCGCTATGGAAAAACTTCATTGCGAACGCTAGCTCGTCAATTAGACTGTCTTATCTATCGTCAATTTGGATCGAATGTCTCCATCGACTTACTTGGGTTTTCAATGGGAGGAGTAATAATAAGAATTTGGCTACAGGAGTTATTGGGGAATTTGCGCACTTCACGTTTTCTAAGTGTTGGGTCTCCTCATAAAGGGACACTTTCTGCTCAATTTGTTCCCTCAATGATTGCAGAAGGTTTGGCTGACATGAAAAGAGGAAGCGAATTGTTACGTGACCTCAATAGAGACTTCTCAGCTTTGAGCACTATTAAAAACAGTAGTTATTTTTGTTGGTATGACCTTATGGTTTTTCCTGGATGGGATGCAGTTTTACCTCTTGGTACTCGTTATGCAGTCCCAGTTTTGACTCATAAAGATTTGATTTTGCATCCAATAGCTCTGGACATGTTGGTTAAGGAGATAATCAATGTTTGATTAAACCAGAATGTCTAATTAAAGCTTCTGTAGTGGCTTTTCTGCCTCTAAAGGCTTTGTAAACCACTTCTGGCGATTTACTTCCTCCCATACTTAAGATCGTTTGACGAAATTTCATGCCCAATTTTTTGAGCTGAATTTCTTCCGTCAACCCTGCCTCTTCAAATGCTGAGTAGGCATCAGCGCTCAGTACTTCTGCCCATTTATAGGAGTAATAACCAGCAGAATATCCCCCGGCAAAAATATGACTAAATGCACAAAGGTATTGATCTTCTGGAATTGGGGTTATAACTGATGTCTCTTTAGAAATTTCCCTGCGGATTTCATCTGGGCTTTTCCCTTCATCTTTACACCACGAGCTATGAAGCTTTAGATCTGTCATAGCAAAATGGACTTGTCGAAGAGTTGCAAAGCCAGAATTGAATGTTCTACTTTTGCGTAATTTTTGATATTCAACTTCTGGTAATGGCTCCCCTGTCTTCCAGTGTCTTGCCATTTGCGAGAGAGTTTTTTTCTCAAGGCACCAATTTTCTAAGAATTGACTCGGGAGTTCAACCGCATCCCATTCGACATTATTAATTCCTGCTGCTTGAGGGTAATCAACAGTCGTCAACATATGTTGTAACCCATGCCCAAACTCGTGGAAAAGTGTTTCTACCTCTTCAAAACTCATTAGGCTAGGAGTTTGTTTTGTCGGTGGAGTTTGGTTGCAAACTAGATAAGCAATTGGAAGAATGATATCTCCATCTTTTGTTTTATTTCTCGATATACACTCATCCATCCATGCTCCACCACGCTTGGTATCGGGTCTACTAAACGGATCTAGGTAGAACGATGCAAGTGCTAAGCCATTCAAATCTCTAATTCTAAAAAACCTTACATCTTGATGCCAAATTGGCGCTTCTCCATCGGCGACTTCTATTGAGATATTAAAAAGTCTTCTGCATAGATCAAATAAGGCCTCTAAAACCTGATCTAATGGGAACCAAGGTCTTAGTTCCTCTTGATTTAGGTCAAAACGTTCTTGGCGTAAGCACTCTGACCAAAAACTTATATCCCATGGACAGATAGTGGAATCGTTAGGCGAACCATTTTTGATGGCACATTTTCTTAGGTCTTCAAGCTCTCTTCTTGCAGCTGGCATTGCAGCCTCTTTTAATTCATTAAGCAAACATTCAACCTCACTTATATCCTTGGCCATCTTCTGAGAAAGACTTAAATTTGCCCAGCTTTCGTATCCAAGTCTGTTTGCTTGCCTTTTTCTAATGGTGAGGATTTCTTCGATCAAACTTTTGTTGTCAACTTGACCTTCACTTGCCCGACTTACATATGCTTTATAAAGCTTTTCGCGAATCGCTCTGTTTTTACCATAGGTAATAAAAGCTATATATCTAGGCATGTCTAAGCCAAGTCTCCAAGGGCCTTCTGCTGGATTAGGTGTTTGGCTTCCTTTTGCAGATTTATCGCCTGCTTCAATTGCCGCATTAGCAAGTAATTCGAGTGTTCTAGCTGGAAGTCCTTCGACTTCTTCTTTTTTTGTGAGCAATAAACTCCATTCTTTGGTTGAGTCAAGAACGTTGTTGCTAAACAATGTGCTTAGCTCAGCAAGCCTTTCACTATCTTTATTAAATTCATCTTGAAATGCTCCCTCTAGCCCGACACCACGATTAATCATAGAAATTAGCTCGGTTTCAAGAATCCTTTTTTGTGCCTCGTTTAAGGCAACTGATTTATTTCCCTTTAACCTCAATAATGCTTTATGAAGCGTTTTGCTTTGGCCAATTAAGTTGCTAAATCTAATTACTTCTGGTTGTTGAGATAAGTAAGCTTCTCTCAACTCTGTAGAGTTTTGCACTGCATTCAAGTGGGATACTACGCCCCAACTCCAACGTAATTCTTCGCCTAACTCGTGGAGCGGTGTCATTACATCTCCCCATTCCAACTCTGCTTCTGCTTTTAACCTTTTATCTATATTATTTTCCAGATCTATATATTTTTCTGTTAGATCTTTGAGGAGTATCGGAAAGAACTCTTGAATTTGATTAGGAGTTATTTTATTGAACTCAGGAATACCTTCCCCTTTAAGAATGGGTGGCTTATTTTCAGAGGTGTGTTTTGACATATCAGGTTAGTGGGACTGATTGGCTAATGGCAATCAAAGTATGTGCAGTTAATTTTTCCGCCAATGCATTTGTTGATGCCTCATAAAAATCAATTGCAAAACGTGGCCAGAAGCCAATTATTAATGTTGGAATTAATAGAGTCAGGCCAACAGTCAATTCTCTTGGATTCATTTCACCAGTCAATGCAAGAGCGGGAATTCTTGGCCCGAAAAACACACGCCTGCACATGGATAAAAGATATATAGGCGTAAGAACAAGGCCAATTGCAGCCAAAAAGATTGTTATTGCTCTAAAAATTGACGTAAAGCCATCTTGACTTGTGATTCCAAGAAAAACTGTTATCTCACTTATAAAACCACTCATCCCTGGCAATGCTAAAGAAGCAAGAGAGCTGGTAAGAAATAGAGCAAATGTAATCGGCAAAACTTTAGCGAGACCACCCATATTTGGTATGGAGAGAGTATTTGTCCGTTCATAAAATGAGCCTGTTATAAAAAACATTGCAGCAGCAATAAGTCCATGGCTGATCATTTGAAGCATTGCACCACTTATGCCTAAAGCGTCAACTGCACCTATGCCAAGTAGGACGAAGCCCATATGACTCACTGAGCTACAAGCGATTCTCCTTTTGACATTGTCTTGGGCAAAAGCGTTAAGCGCTCCATAGATAATATTTACTATCCCGATAACTATTAATGCTGGCGCAAGAGTTAGATGTGCTTCAGGTAACATTTGCACATTGAACCTTAAAAGTGCATAGCCTCCCATTTTTAAAAGTACGCCAGCAAGTATCATTGAAACTGGTGCATTAGCTTCTCCATGAGCATCAGGTAGCCAGGTGTGTAATGGAAAGATTGGTAGCTTTACACCGAACCCTATAAGAAAACCTAGATAACAAAAGAGTGCAAAACTACCGGTTAATGACTTGTTTGCAAGATCGGTTAAATTTAAAGTGAACACATCACCAGAAAGTGCTATAGCAAGACCACTTATAAGTATCAATAAAGAAGCTAGAGCAGTATAAAGAATGAATTTTGTTGCTGCGTATAGCCTTCGTTTTCCTCCCCAAATAGCAATAAGAAGATATACAGGAACAAGCTCCAGTTCCCATGCAAGAAAGAAGAGCAAAAAGTCTTGAGATAAGAAAACTAAACCTTGAGCTGAGGCTTGTAATAATAAAAGAGAGAAGTAGAGTTTTGTTTTGCTTTTAACTCGCCAACTTGCAATAGCAGCAAGAAGAGTAATTAGACCACTTAACAAGACCAATGGAGCAGAAAGACCATCTACTCCTAATGACCATTCAAGTCCTATTAATGGTACCCAACTAACTCTTTCTACTAGTTGGATTGTTTCTAGCTGCGAGTCAAAACCGATTGTGAATGCCAATACAATCAAGAGGAAATCAGCAGCCAGAAAAGCTATTGAGATATTTCGAGGAAGCGTTGAGTCTGTTTGTTTTTCTTCAGGCAAAAATGGGATTATTAACGCGCCTGCCACTGGCAGCAGCACAATCAAAGTTAACCAGGGAAATGAAGCCTGGGTGATTGTTGCCATTATTGGCAAAATGGCTGTCATTACAGGAAAAAAAACGTCATAAGCTAAGACCTAACCATTTTACAGACTAGGTAGATCTACTCATTCTATCCTTCGTGCCATTGGCTGCCTTGCGTTTGGATGTTCAGCAGTGGAGCTCTGCAGCTCACACCAACATTCTCCCAGGTTTTGATCATTGCTTGGCTTATTTGTGGACCGACGTTTTCATCGCATAAAGCAAGGACACTCGGACCTGCACCGCTTATTACGCATCCCCACGCACCTGCTTCTAATGCTGCCTTTCTTACCTCTAGACCACCTTTTATTAATCTCCATCTATAAGGCTCGTGAAGCCGATCATTCATTCCATCGGAAATCAGGTCTCCATTTCCTGTTCTAAGCCCTTGGAGGAGCAAGGTAAGCGCTCCTAAATTTGTTATTGCATCTCCTATTGGAACGACTCTGGGCATTGCTCTTCGTGCCTCACTGGTGCTTAGGCGAATCGATGGAATTGCAACTACAGCTTTTATGTTGTCCATCCATTCACAGCGAATTACGCGCCATCTTTCTGATGCTGCTTTTGCTGTTATGCAAAGACCGCCAAGAAGAGAAGGAACCACATTGTCAGGGTGACCTTCAATGTCTATGGCTAATTCAAGTAATTTTTCTTTGGCCAGTGGAGAGTCCATAAGCGCATTTGCTCCAACCAGTCCAGCCACAATTGCAGTTGCACTGCTGCCCAGCCCTCTAGCTGGAGGAACTGCCAATTTCACTCTGGCTTCTAGCCCTACTGGTTCTAGCCCTGCGGCCTTCCACACTCTTTGTGCCGCCCGGTAAACCAAGTTTTCAGGACCGCCCCTTAAATGATTGCCTTCTTCTCCTTCCATAATGAGCTCAAACCGACCGCCATCTCCTTCTATTCTTTGAATGGAAAAGCGATTGTTCAAATCTAAAGCAGCTCCAAGGCAATCAAATCCAGGCCCTAGATTGGCTGTAGTAGAAGGAACATCCACTATGACTTTTTGACCTATGCGCGGCTGCGCCATCCCTTTTTATCCAATCAAGTTAGTTTCTCATCTGACTCCGCAAGTGATCTAGCTCTGCATGCGGCGCTAAATATGCCAGCTTCAGGGTCGACAAGGACTTTTACTGGTATTTCGCCTAAAAATTCTTTAAATCTACCTTTGTTGTAGAAAGCATTTAGAAATGTTTTAGTACGAAAATTGACTAAATGTTTGATGGCTGTTCCACCTCCAATCCAAAGACCACCACTTGAAAGTTCGTGAATTGCAAGATCACCAGCTGAGGAGCCATAAGCACTTAACCAAAAATTTAATGAAGTTTGCATTAATTCGTCTCCTTTCTCGGCCTCTTTACATACCATTGCAGGAAAGTCTAAAGAATCATTTTTTGATTCAATCCAATTCCTTGCAAGTTCATTCAAGGGATGCTTTTTGTTCTTAGACTTGCTTAACTGCCATCGAGCAATATTCCCTAGACCTGTTCCGCTTACAACTCTTTCTATAGAAATACGTTTAAGATTAAATTCCTTCTTAAGCCAATTTGCAAGATCTAACTCTTCTTCACTTCGAGGTGAAAACTCTCTGTGACCTCCTTCACTGGCAATAGGGGTGAATTCACCATTGATATTAATGCCCCTAGCTATTCCAAGTCCTGTTCCAGCACCTATAAAAGCAACGACGGCATTTTTAAGATCTGTTTTTACACCTTCTTGAATAACACTATATTGAATGGGTTTAAAATATTTAAGCCCATTTATTAGAACAGAAAAATCATTTACTAATTCTAATCGCTTAAGTTTAGAATGCCTTTTTATTTTAGCCGAACTTACTTTCCAACCTAGATTTGTTATATGGGCAATATTATCTCTTATTAATCCTGCTACCGCAATACAACCATATTTAGGAAAATCTAATTCATTTGGAATTGAGTTCTTAAAGTCACTAATTATTAGCTCCAATGAATCCCACTGAGTTGATGAGTATCTTTTCTGATATACCTTAGTAAGTTCTCCATCCCATTTATAGATTGCGAGCAGGGTCTTTGTACCGCCTAGGTCAGCAGCTAATAAATTCATTTTCTTGAAATATTTCTTGAATAATATTTAAAAGTAAAATTCATCATAATAATTAACTATACTTCAGAGTTCCTTTAATGATTCTTGTTGTCTGCCAAGTAACTTTATAGATCTATCGAGTATAGCGGTAAAATCTTCTAAAGATAAGTTCTGGTATTCTTTCCCCTCTCTGGTTCTAACTGAGACCATAGAACTTTCTTGTTCTTTATCTCCTATGACCAACATAAATGGTACCTTTTGTAGTGTATGTTCCCTTACCTTAAAGCCTATTTTCTCATTCCTCAAATCCGTTTCTACTCTGTAACCTGTGCTAGATAGTTTCTGTGCTATTTCTATACAGGTTGGAGCATTGCGATCTGTAATTCCTAAGACAACAACCTGAATAGGTGCTAACCAAGTAGGAAATTTACCCTCATAATGTTCAATTAATATTCCAATAAAACGCTCAAAAGAGCCTAAAATAGCCCTGTGAAGCATAACAGGTGTTTCCTTTTGATTGTTTTCTGCTACGTATGAAGCGCCCAGTCTTTCTGGCATTGAAAAGTCAACTTGAATAGTGCCACATTGCCATACTCTGCCAATACAATCTTTTAATGAGAACTCTATTTTAGGTCCATAGAATGCTCCTTCACCAGGAAGGATATCCCATTCTAAACCCTTATTATTTAAAGCTTCTATTAATGATTTCTCGGATTTGTCCCAGATCTCATCTGAGCCGACCCGTTTTTTAGGCCTAGTAGATAATTTGATTAAGATGTCTTCAAATCCAAATGATCTATATACTTCAAAAACCATGTCAATAAAGTTTGAAACCTCCTGTTGGATCTGCAACTCTGTACAGAATATATGAGCATCATCTTGAACAAAATTTCTCACTCTCATTAACCCATGTAATGACCCTGATGGCTCATTCCTATGACAGGAACCGAACTCTGCATAACGTAAGGGTAAATCTCTATAACTCTTAAGACCTTGATTAAATATTTGTACATGGCATGGGCAATTCATAGGTTTAATTGCATACTCTCTATTCTCAGAAGTAGTTGTAAACATATCCTTCTTAAATTTGTCCCAGTGTCCGGACTTTTCCCATAGACTTCTGTCAACAGCTAACGGCGTCTTGACTTCTAAATATCCATTTCTGTTTAATTTTTCACGAATATATCTTTCCAGAACTTGATATATCGACCATCCTTTTGAATGCCAGAAAATCATTCCTGGTGATTCTTCTTGAGAATGATAAAGAGACATTTTCTTGGCTATCTTTCTGTGATCTCTTCTTTCAGCCTCTTCAATTTTTTTGATGTGATCTTTAAGTTCCTCTGCGGTCCTCCAAGCCGTTCCATATATTCTTTGTAACATCTCATTATTTGAATCTCCTCGCCAATAAGCTCCAGAGACTTTAGTTAATTTAAAAGCTTTTAAATGTCTTGTGTTTGGGACATGAGGCCCTCTGCACATATCTATATATTCTTGGTGTAAATATAACTTTATTTCTTCACCTTCTGGTATTTCTTCTACAATATTCACTTTATATGACTCATTCCTTTTTGAGAATGTTTCTATCGCTTCTTGTTTATTAACAGGCCTTACTTCTACATCATAATTTCTACTTGCTAATTCTTTCATTCGCTTCTCAATGTTTTCTAGATCATTTGTAGTAAATGTTTTTTCATATGAAATATCGTAGTAGAAACCATTTTCTATCACTGGACCTATTGCCATTTTTGCATCAGGATATAATTGCTTAACAGCGTGGCCAACTAAATGTGCAAATGAATGCCTAATTATTTCAATTCCTTCTGCGTCTTTTGATGTAATGATTCTTACTTCTGAATCTTTTGCAATTGGTATGCAGGTATCTACTAGCGAACCATTAACCATTCCTGCTATTGCAGCTTTTGCTAACCCAGGACCAATACTGCTCGCTATTTCTGATGTTGTTACAGGATTGTCAAATACTTTTTGGGTTCCATCAGGTAGTGTGATTTTTGGCATGTTAATAGATGTTTGATTTGTCGATAGATCTTTCTAAGTTAAAAAAGAGAAAAATAATATTCATATGGTCTTCCTAATGAGTAGATTTTCGGAGAAAACCTAATTCACTATAAACTCTTTCCAATGTTAATTGTGCCACCTCATTAGCTTTGGCTTTGCCATCATTCAGGATGCTGAATATTTCTCCTCGATCTTGAATTAGCTCTTGATAGTTTTGTTGTATTGGTTTAATCGCTTCTACAGCAGCTTCCGCAAGTAGGGGCTTAAAGGTTCCCCAGCCCATCTCAGAACATTCCTTTATAACCGCTTTCTTTTCTTGACCACTAAGGATTGAATAAAGTGTCAATAAGTTATTTGCCTCAGGTCTATTTGGATTGTCAAACTCAAGTCCAACAATTGAATCTGTCTTAGCCCTCTTTATTTTCTTTGTTATAATGTCAGGACTGTCTAGAAGGTTTATCCTGCTGGATTCAATTGGATCACTTTTACTCATTTTATTTTTAGCATCTACTAAGCTCATAACTTTTGCACCTTCTTTGATAATTAATGGATTTGGAACTTTTAAGATTGGGGATCCATCTTTGCTAAAAACTGAGTTGATTCTTTGTTGGGCGATGTCCCTTGCTAGTTCTAGATGTTGCTTTTGGTCCTCTCCTACGGGAACCAGATCTGCATCATAAAGTAGTATGTCTGCAGCCATCAATATTGGATAATTTAGAAGCCCAACAGATACATTCTCACCTTGTTTTTTTGATTTTTCTTTGAATTGGATCATTCTTTCCATCCAATTTAAGGGTGTTACGCAATTAAGTAACCAACACAATTCAGCATGAGCCGCTATTTGGCTTTGTACGAAAATTGAGCATTTCTTCGGATCCATTCCGCAAGCTATATAAATGGCTGCTGTAGAGATTGTGTTTTCAGCTAGTGATTTAGGGTCGTGAGGAACTGTTATTGCGTGTAGATCTACTACGCAGACAAATGTCTCATGGGTGTCTTGAAGCTCTACCCAATTTTTAATTGCACCTAACCAGTTTCCTATATGAAGGGAACCAGTGGGTTGAACACCAGATAGAACTCTCTTTTGCACAATTAATTAGCTCTCTGCTTCTTCTTCATTTTGCTTTTTGGTTTCTTCACTAGATACTTCATGCTCTGTTTTCTCAATGATTTCGTTTGATTTGCTTTCATCTAAAGAAGACTCTTCCTCTCCATTTTGAGAGGCTTGATCTTCAGCCTCTTCAGGAACATTTGCAGGCTCTTCTTTTGGCTGTTGGGGCTTTGCTGGTCTTGCGAATGGATTTGGTTTTGGTCCTCTTGAGTTGCTCTCATCTCTATCTCTATTAAATCGGTTTCCTTTTTGAGAATTTCTGTCTCTGTCTCTTCTTGCTGGGCCGTCCGCTTTTGCTTCTTTTATAAGCTCATCGAGCTTGCCTTCTTCAAGCATTTGTCCAAGAGTTCTGAGGGCAAATCCGAGGACTGCGACAGTCGAACGCAGATTGAAAGCTTCCTGAAGGTTTCTGGCGGCTCTCATCTCGTTCTCACTTAAACGAATCCTAAAGCCACCGCCTTCGCGGTTCCCAGGACCACGCCCTCCGCGGAAGCCGTCTCTGCCACCTTCTCGACCGCGATCAAAATTTTTTCTCTCTTGTTGCCCCTCACCGTGGAAATCGCCCATTGCCGATTATTGATCTAAGTCGACAAGTGTGACGCATAATTGGCGAACTTTCAGGCTTTTTTTAAGCTCCTTCAGCAGATTCACATTTCAAATCTATTTTTTTAAAGAGTATTTTCTATAAGAAATGTCTTAGTAATAAACACGTACTGTTCCAAAACCCTTTTGGATAAAGGGTTTTGGAACAGTACTATTTGCTTTTGGCTATAAGCTAGATCAAAATAACCGTTACCAGCAAGTTCATAGAAATTATGGAAACTCCAACGTTTGACCTTGCGCGATTACAGATTTCACCTGGTCTTCTTGTAAAGGGCTCTCTTTTTCTGTTTTCCATTGCTCTCGGGCAATGGTTTTTGTCAGATGTCGTTCATTTCCCTGGTGGTGAGATCGGATTCATTTCTTTGATCACGATCCTATGGTTATTCTCTAGTCCTTTGAAAGCCAAGTTCAATTCCCCCTTATCAGTTCAAGGATGGATTAAAAGATGTCATGTTGTTATAGATCAATTCAGTGCCTTTGAAGATGAATCCAAGTCTTTGCTCACTAAGCAAGATCGCCTAAATACTCTTAAAAGAATTGTTGATAGAACTCAACCTCAGAAAATAGCAATTATTAATCCTTCAAATGTGGATTTCCCCGATATGACTTTGTTGGAAGAAAATCCTTTAGGATCTGTTTCCATTACATTAACTTCTATTGATCAATTATCTATTAAGGCTAATTCTGCAGTGTTACCAGAATCTGTTTATGAGCAAGATTTAACTATTTACCTTTTGCCTCTACCTTTAAAAGCTTCAGACCTTCTTACACTTAAAGAGATGCCAGTAGATCAACCCTCATGGATACTAGCTTCTTGCAATAACAATAATGAATGGACTGAAGAATTAAAGTCTTTACAAGATCAACTTCCTAATCGATGGTCTAATTATATTTTGCAACTTAATAGTTCTGATTTCGATTTATTTACACTTCTAACACCTATTAGGCGAGCACTTCTCCAATCTCGTCGCAACATTGACATTACTCGCCAAAGATTACTTTCACGAACTCACTCATCATGGCAAATAGAATTAGAACATTTAAGAAGGGATAAATTTAAATCTATACAACAGCGAACGCAATGGGTTGTCGCTGGAGCTGTCCTTGCCTCACCTGTTCCTTCAACCGATTTATTGGCACTAAGCGTAGCCAATGGCTTAATGATTAAAGAAATGGCCGAAATTTGGGACTGTTCTTGTCGATCTGATGCGCTTAAGCCAATAGCTCGGCAGCTAGCAAAAGCAGCTATTGCACAGGGTGCATTGGAATGGAGCGGGCATGCGCTAGTTGGAGTAGCTAAATTGCATGGAGGTACATGGCTTGCCGCTGGGGCTTTGCAAGCTCTAAGTGCTGCCTATTTAACCCGTGTTGTCGCTTCTTCTATGGCTGATTGGATGGCTATGAATAATGGTGTTTCAGAACCAGATTTAGAGGCCATTAAAAGAGATGCCCCGAAATTGGTTGCGAATGCTGTCGAGAAAGAAAAAATGGACTGGTCATTATTCCTTGCCCAGGCCACTAGTTGGATTAATATGAAAAGCTCTAATCTTAAGACAATCAGTTCTTGAAACTACTTTCTATGAGCACTATTTAACCTCTCATTTGTTCTCCAACAATAAAATTTCTTTATTGTAATTAACTTCAATCATAGAAATTTTGTAAACTCTCCTTTATTTCCTTTGAGATCTAGTACATTAAAAATTTCTTTTGTTGAGACAATATCATTGTCCGGGCTACGCCATAAATTAAGTTATATCTTTAAACTATTGGCTTATTTTTTATTAGTTGGATGTAGCTCACCTATAGAAAATATCAATACAGATATCAAATCTGAAAAGCCATTAGTATTAACAACTTTCACAATTCTTGCAGACATGGCAAGGAATGTAGCGGGAGATAGATTGAATGTAGTTTCAATTACAAAATTAGGCGCTGAGATACATGGTTATAAACCAACGCCAAGCGATCTAATACAGGCTTCTAAAGCTGATCTTATTATTGAAAATGGTTTAGGGTTAGAGCTATGGTCTAAAAAATTTACTAACACTGCAGGGGATGTGCCTACTGTGGTTTTGACTAAAGGAATGCAACCACTACTTATTGAAGGAGATACTTATGCGGGAAGACCAAACCCTCATGCTTGGATGTCCCCGAATAGGGCTATTATTTATGTTGACAATATTTTAAAGGCATTTGTTAAACTTGACCCTGCAGGAGCAAGCTTTTATAAAAAAAATGCACAAATTTATCAAGCTAAATTAAGAAACTTAGATGAAGAATTACGTCGCCATTTGTCAACTATTCCACCAAAAAGCAGGGTTCTGGTTACATGTGAAGGGGCCTTTAGCTATTTAGCTCATGACTACCAAATGGATGAAGCTTATCTATGGCCTGTAAATGCAGAAAGTCAAGTAACGCCTAAACGAATGCTCAAACTGATTAAAACAGTTAAACAAAGACAAGTGCCAACTATTTTTTGTGAAAGTACAGTTAGCTCTAAGACCCAGCGAGAGGTAGCTAAGGCTAGCGGAGCCTCTTTCGGTGGTAATTTTTTTGTTGACTCCCTTTCTGAATCTTCTGGACCAGCTTCAACCCTGTTGGACCTTCAGCGCCATAATGTTCGTCTGATTCGTAAAGGGTTAGCTCCTGATTTTTTTCTAAATGAATGATGCAGTGAACGATTCGAATCAGCTTCAACCTTTTGGCATTGAGGCGAATGAACTTTGTGTTGATTACAACGGCACTGTTGCTTTATATAACGCCAGTTTGAAACTTAAAAGCGGATCGATATGTGGTCTTGTCGGCATGAATGGAGCAGGTAAGTCAACTTTCTTTAAAGCTTTAATGGGCTTTATTCGGCCTTCTAGAGGAACTATTCGAATTAATGGTCTTGAAGTTTCTAAAGCTCAGCGAGATCAGGCTGTTGCGTATGTTCCTCAAAACGAAGGAATTGATTGCTCTTTCCCAATAAGCGTATGGGAGGTTGTAATGATGGGAAGATATGGGTCGATGAATTTTCTTCGAATTCCAAGAGAGTCTGATAGGAAAGCTGTTTGGCATGCATTAGAAAGAGTGGAACTCTTAGAACATAGAAATAAGCCAATTGGATTCCTTTCAGGAGGTCAACGCAAGCGTGCATTTTTAGCAAGAGCAATAGCTCAAAGAGCATCTGTATTGCTCTTGGATGAACCTTTTTCAGGCGTTGATGTTCGGACTGAAAAATTAATGTCTGAGTTGTTTCTTCAATTTAGGCAGGAGGGACGTACGATTCTTATATCAACCCATGACTTAAATCATGTAAGAGATTTTTGTGATCTAGTTGTACTCATAAACAAGACCGTATTGGCATATGGGAAGACATCTGAAATATTTACAAGTGAAAACCTTACTTTGACTTTTGGAGGATTGCCACCTGATGTCCTTTCTGGCCCAGCCACTGCAGAAGGATTCATCGAATGATTGATACTTTTTCATCTATCTCGCCTCTAACTTTTCTCTTTGAGCCTATTACTCATGAATTTATGAGGAGGGCTTTGATGGTTAGTGCTCTCGTAGGTGGTGTTTGTGGTCTTTTGTCTTGCTATATGACGTTAAAAGGTTGGGCTCTTATGGGAGATGCGGTTTCTCATGCCGTAATGCCAGGTGTAGTTGTAGCGTATGCCCTTGGCCTTCCTTTCTCTATAGGTGCTTTTGTTTTTGGTGTTGGCTCCGTTGCTTTAATTGGCTTTGTAAAGCAAAAGTCTAGAATTAAGGAGGACACAGTAATAGGGCTTGTTTTTACAGGCTTTTTTGCTCTAGGCCTTGTTCTTGTTTCCAAGATAAAAAGTAATATTGATTTAATGCATATTTTATTTGGTAGTCCTCTTGGAATTTCTCAAGAAGACGTCGAACATACTTTGATAATCTCCGCTGTTGTTGTTGCTATCTTATTACTTTTTAGACGAGATTTAATGCTTTATTGTTTCGACGCAACCCACGCCAGATCGATCGGAATCAATACAGGTGTTCTTCATTATTTGCTTCTCTCTGTACTTTCTTTGTCAGCTGTTGCAGGATTACAGACTGTAGGAATTATTCTTGTTGTTGCTATGTTGATAACTCCTGGTGCAACCGCATATCTTCTTACAGACCGTTTTGACAGAATGACTTATTTGGCTATTACTAGCAGCGCAATATCTAGTGTCGTTGGTGTTTATATAAGCTATTGGACAGACATAGAAACTGGAGGCTCAATAGTTCTTGTCCAGACTCTCATATTCCTTGTTGCATTCTTATTTGCTCCAAGATATGGAATATTAAAACCGCAGCGAAATCATCATATTTAGTATGAATAAGTCATCAGGACTGACTTATCGGAAAGATTACATCTCTGAGCAAAGATGGCCATGGTGGCCTCTACTACCTTTATATCCCTACGGAAGAAGGAGGACTTTATTTAAGGAGTTAATTCCAGATCAGATATGGAGTTTTGAGCAGCTACAAGGTCTTTATTACGTGGCAGTACCAGTTCGATTGACTGTAGTAAAAGTTGCTGGAGGTTTAATGCTTTTTAATCCTTTACCTCCGACTACTGAATTACTTGAAAATATGACCTCGTTGCAAAAAGATTATGGTCCTGTTTTGTCAATTATTTTGCCAACGGCATCTGGCCTTGAACACAAAATTTCTTTACCAGCTTTGTCCCGAGCCTTTCCTCGTGCTGAATTATGGGTCTCACCTGGACTTTGGAGTTTTCCTTTCGATCTTCCGCTTGACTTTTTAGGAATTCCTAGCAACCGAACTAAGACTTTATTCAAAGATGGTCTTCCTCATGAGGATAGTTGCACTTGGTTTTCTCTTGGCCCTTTAAATTTGGGTCTTGGAAGATTTCAAGAAATCTCTTGCTTTCATAAACTTTCTAAGTCAATTCTTGTTACCGATGCCTTAGTTGGCATACAGGCTGAACCTCCTGATCTCTTTGAACTAGATCCCACTCCTCTTCTTTTTCACTCTCGAGAGAAAGGAAGTGAACCTCTAATAGATACTATTCAAGCCAGAAAAAAGGGATGGGCTCGCCTTGTCTTGTTTGCTTCCTATCTTCGTCCTGGGAAGCTTTCAATACCTCCAATTGAGTTTGTTTTACGAAATGCTTTTAGGTCTGGCGTAAGATCTCCTCGAGCTCATTTTGGAATTTACCCGTTTTCTTGGAACGAAGATTGGCAAGAATCATTAAAGGAATTGATGGGAGAAAAATCTCCTTTGATAAACATTGCACCAGTTTTAAAAAGACTTGTATTTCCTCGAGCAAAGGATTCTTTTAGTAAGTGGCTAGATCAAATCAGTAATCTAAAAGGCCTTCGTTGGTTGATACCTGCACATTATTCTGCTCCTATCGCTTTTAATCCTTCAGATGCAAAACGATTAAAGCAAAAGCTTTTTTCTTCAGCTTGGACCTCAGAAAAGGGAGATTGGTCCTTCCTCGATGGTCTAGATAGGTTTCTTTTTAAGAATGGAGTAGTCCCTAAAGATCCTTTAGAAGGCTTTAAAGATTGAGATCGTCTGGATTGACTTTCATTTTCTCGTCGGCCATTAAAGATTCTTCTAGCTCCTTTCTTTGCTCCATTTGCCTCAAGAAATAGCCTGTCATCATCGCTGAGGCAAGAAGGTTGGCAAAATTATCTCTTGATGAAGTTACTTTCACTTCAAATTGTTCGCCAGGAAGAATTCCTAAAAGGCCTTGAACGTTATGTCTAATAATGTCTTGTATCTCTGGGCTTGCCGACTTGGCTACCCGTTGAAGAACATCAGGCGATTGTTCCTGTAAATATTGGATCAGTGCGTTCGCATCCTGTCCATCATTACTGTCAGTGGCTAGGAACTCCGGGTTGAACATCCCAGTGTGCTCTGCATCACGAATAAGACCTTATCGCAGCGTGGTCGTCATACCAAATTTTTGATGTGTGGGGAACCGAATAGGCCCTAAATTTTTTAATGGCCAATATCTCCAGATCGCAGTTCCTATAATGTTTTCTTCTGGCAAAGGGCCCCAAATATGAGAGTCAAGACTGTTGTTGCGATTGTCTCCTAAAACCCAAAGGGAACTTTTAGGAACAATAATCTCATTCATTTCATAAGCAATTGGGGATTCAATCCAATCTTCATTGATGGGTTTGCCATTCCTAATCAAACTTCCATTATGAACTTCCAATTTGTCTCCAGGAACTCCAACAACTCTTTTAATTAAGGCTGTTTTTGCCTCATATCCTTGTTCTATGAGTACTTGCGGGGGATGAAAAACTACGATCTTTTCTTTTGGGAAGTGTTTTTTTTGGATTTTGTTTATTCGAGGACTTATTTTTTCTATTAAAACCCTGTCTTGTATTTGGAGAGTGGGTAGCATCGACCCTGATGGGATCCAGCGAGGTTCTATTACTTGCCATCGCAGTAGCAAAGCAAGTAATACCCATAAGAGAAGGCCTCTCCAGTAGCTTGTCTGTTCAGATTTTTTATCTTCGGGAGGAAGTTCTTTATTTAAATCTTTCATTTAGTTTTTCTATTAGGAAGGTTATTGTTCGAGGATTGAATGAGTTAAGGCTCTAGCGCTGTCCCTTTCAAAAACCAATTTATATCGTTGCCTGAATCTTTTAGAGGCATTAGAAGCTCTTGGGCTTCAACATATTGTCCTTTGCCCAGGTAGCAGATCCGGCCCTCTTGCCTTGGCTGCAGGATTCTTAGCTAATAAATCAAAACTTGAACTCTCAACTGCAATCGATGAGCGTTCAGCGGCTTTCCTTGCCCTTGGCTATGCAACAGCAACTGGAACAGCCTCTGCTGTAATTACAACTTCTGGAACAGCTGTTGCCAACCTCTTGCCAGCTGCTGTTGAAGCTGATAGATCTTTTCAACCTCTTTTGTTTCTAACGGCTGATCGACCTCTTCGGTTAAAGAATTGTGGTTCTAATCAAACGGTTAACCAAGAGGAATTCTTGCGCCCAGTATGTAGGTACTTTCAACAAACCCCAGCTGAAGGGATTCACCTTATCTCTCAAAAGCATTTAATCTCATTAATGAACAATTTATGGGAGCAAGCACACTTAAAACGAGGTCCAATACATTTAAATATTCCATTAGAAGAACCGCTTCATTCATCTAAATCAGAGCAAGAAGAAATATTTTCTGAATGGCCTTTTAAGGGTACAACTAATTTAGTACATCTTAATTGCAGATCACCCAAATCAAATTTGGTTTTAAAAAGCGATATTCCAACTCTCGATTTATCATGCCCAGGTGTTGTAATAGCTGGCCCATGGCGGGGTAATAGTTCTGAAATTAACATTTTTCAGGACTCATTAAAGGAGTTTCAATCAATAGCTAAGTGGCCAGTTTTTGCAGATCCTCTTTCTGGAGTTCCAAATGATTTGTTTGGCCTAATTGGAAATTGGGAACTTCTCATTGGATCAGAGTTAGATCTTCTTGAAAACAAAATTCAGTTTTTAAGACTAGGTCCTTTGCCAGCTAGTAAGAAACTTGAGAAATATTTACTCAGTGCTGGTTCGGAACAAGTATTAATTACAGAAGGTGATGATAGAAATCTTGATCCTTTGGGTAATTCAATGCAATGGAGTGGGGGTTTAGTTTCTTGGTGGAATCTTTTATCTAGTAGCTATCTTAGAAAACCTAGCCTTGTTGATTCAAAGCCAAGTTCTTTTCTTTCCAATTTAATTATGTTGGATCAAATTGTAGAGGATTTTATAGACGAAAAGCTGCCAATGCAAACTCAATTAAATGAACCCTCTTTAGCTAGATGGCTTCCTCGACTTTTGCCTCCAGGAGTACCCATAATGCTTTCTGCTAGTAGCCCGATTCGTGATTGGATTTCATTTGGAGGCAAAGCGGCTTTAAATCGAAGATGTTTTGGTTTTAGAGGTGCTTCAGGAATTGATGGAACTCTTTCTTTGGCTATGGGTTTATCCATGGCTCTTGGCCCAGCTATTTTGATTACTGGAGATTTGGCATTACTTCATGACAGTAATGGATGGATGCATGCCAGATCCAAAAAGGCCCCATTAGTTATTTTGTTAATAGATAATCTAGGTGGAGGAATTTTTCAACAGCTAAACATTCAAACCGATTCCAAAGAAACACTAGAAAAACTTTTTTTAATGCCGCAATTGGTAGATCCGCTTATCTTGGCGAAGGCTCATAATGTTACTTATAAGGAAATTTCAAATTTCGATGAATTGTCTTTAGCTATTGAATGGGCTTTGTCTCTCTCTGAACCGGTATTACTTCGTGTAAGTACAGACTCAGCTTTTGATTCTTTACTTAGGAGGGAAACCAGTGAATCTTTAAAGAACTTCCTTTCGAACTCTCAATCACAATGACCTTAATTAGGCTTAATCCATATGACTAAAGACTCTTTTCCTCTTAACGTTCCAAAAAGGCAGGTTTTGCCAGGCGACAGTGGCATTAACTGGAACCCTTGGATTGAATATCAAGATATTTTGCTAGATAGAAGTTCTTTAGGAATAGCGAGGGTTGCAATTAATAGACCTGAGAAACGTAATGCTTTCAGACCCAGGACAATTATTGAACTATGTGATGCTTTTACCAGAATTCGAGAAGACAAGGATATAGGAGTTGTTCTTTTTACTGGAGTTGGTCCTTCCTTAAATGGGGGATATGCATTTTGCTCAGGTGGTGATCAGACAGTTCGCGGACAAGGAGGATATTTAGATGATGATGGACTCCCAAGATTAAATGTTCTTGATTTACAAAAAATAATCCGAAGTCTTCCCAAAGTTGTTATTGCACTCGTTGCTGGATATGCAATTGGTGGAGGGCAAGTGCTTCATTTGCTATGTGACCTCAGCCTTGCTTCTGAAAATGCAATTTTTGGCCAAACCGGTCCTAAGGTGGGAAGCTTTGATGGAGGATTTGGCTCTGGTTATTTAGCTAGAGTTGTAGGCCAGAGAAAAGCTCGAGAAATATGGTTTCTATGCCGAAAGTACTCTGCGCAAGAAGCTTTAGATATGGGACTTGTTAATGCGATTACCCCTCTCAATCAACTTGAAACGGAAGGTGTTAGATGGGCCAAGGAAATTCTTCAGCACAGTCCCACAGCTATTCGTTGCCTGAAAGCCTCTTTTAACGCAGAAACTGACGGTCTTTCTGGTCTTCAAGAACTTGCTGGTCAGGCAACACATCTTTTTTATCGAACTCAAGAGGCTCAAGAAGGAAAAAATGCCTTCTTGCAGAAAAGACAGCCAGATTTTCGCGATTCAGATTGGCTCCCATGACACAACTTTGACCTAAGTCCTTATAGAGTCTTTGTTGCTGAAAAAAAAACTTATGCGCGTGTTATTTGCAGCTGCCGAATGCGCGCCGATGGTGAAAGTCGGCGGCATGGGAGATGTCGTAGGATCCTTGCCACCTGCATTGGCTAAACTTGGACATGATGTTCGCGTAATAATCCCTGGATACAGCAGACTTTGGTCGATTTTACAAATTCCAGATGAACCTGTTTTTAGAGCTCAAACAATGGGCTCTGAGTTTTCCGTCTATGAAACTAAGCACCCTACGTCAAATTTGCCTTTGTATTTAGTTGGGCACCCAGCTTTTGACTCTGAAAATATTTATGGAGGTGATGATGAGGATTGGAGATTTACTTTTTTTGCAAGTGCTACGGCTGAATTTGCATGGAATAAATGGAAACCGCAGCTACTTCATTGCCACGATTGGCATACTGGAATGATTCCTGTTTGGATGCATCAGGATCCCGAAATAAGTACAGTTTTCACTATCCATAATCTTAAATACCAAGGACCATGGCGTTGGAAGTTGGACCGAATTACCTGGTGCCCTTGGTATATGAGTGGAGATCACACGATGGCAGCAGCTTTGTTGTATGCAGATCGCGTCAACGCTGTCTCACCTACCTATTCTAAAGAGATATGCACCCCGGAATATGGAGAGAACTTGGATGGGCTGCTTAATTATGTCTCAGGTAAATTACGGGGCATTTTGAATGGGATTGACCTGAGTGAATGGGATCCTTCCACTGACCAATCTCTCCCTGCAAATTTTAACTCTGAGGATATATCTAAACGCTCTTTAAATAAGAAAGCTCTCCAAGAGCAAATGGGACTTCAATTAGACCCAGAAACCTATCTTTTGGGAATGGTTAGTAGAATCGTCGATCAGAAAGGGGTTGAATTATTACTTCAAGTAGCTAATCGTTTGCTCGCATATACAGATTCTCAAATTGTTGTTTTAGGGACAGGGGACAGAAAATTGGAATCTTCTTTATGGCAACTAGCCGTTAATTATCCTGGTAGATTCGCTGTATTCCTTACTTATGACGATAGACTCGCACGCTTGATTTATGCTGGCTCTGATGCTTTCCTAATGCCTAGTAGATTCGAGCCTTGTGGGATCAGTCAACTACTTGCAATGAGGTATGGCTCTATCCCGATAGTAAGAAATGTTGGAGGCCTTGTAGATACTGTTAAACCTCATAATCCAATTGATATGAATGGCACTGGTTTTTGTTTTGATCGTTATGAACCAATTGACTTTTATACAGCATTAGTTAGATCTTGGGAGGCCTATCGACATCGTGATTCTTGGAAAGCATTGCAAGGAAGAGCGATGAAGGAGGTCTTTAGCTGGGATAAGTCAGCTCAGGATTATGATCTAATGTACAAAGAAGTTTGTGGGACTAAAGAGCCCTCACCGGATATTAATGTTGTGCAGACTCTTTCCCTTGGTCAAGAAGCAGATCCTTCTTTAAACGCTAAAAATATCACTAAAATCTGAAACCTTTACTCAAGAAAGATTACCAATCAACTTCCTCTATGTATGATTTTTGAATAGATAACTATTTTTAGCAGAAACATCTCTCTAATGGACTTATTTCAATGGCGTTATATCTCCGACATTTAAAAGAGGTCTGGGGTGACCCCATAAGTCAAAACAAAATTGATTGCGATTTACCTATTGGCAAGGTTTCAACAGATACTAGAACATTAAAAGCAGGAAGTTTTTTTGTTCCTTTGGTAGGAGACAACTTTGATGGACACGAATTTCTTCATGAAGCAGTCAAGCTTGATGTACAAGCTGCAATTGTTTCTAAGCATAATAAATTTCCAATCCCTAAAGATCTTATTTATTGGTTAGTTGATGACACTCTGGAGGCATATCAGAAAATTGCCTTGCTTCACCGCCGTGATTTAGGTATCCCAGTTATTGCTGTCACGGGCTCAGTCGGTAAAACGACTACTAGACAATTGATATCCTCCTCTTTGTCTGGAATTGGTGCAATCACCTCTACTTTATCTAATAACAACAACGATGTAGGTGTTCCACAAACAATACTTTCTGCCAATTCAAATGATAAGGCCATAGTTGTAGAAATGGCGATGCGTGGCCTTGGCGAAATAACTCGACTATCGAGATGTTCTGAACCTAATATTGTTGTGATAACGAATATTGGCACTTCGCACGTTGGTTTACTTGGTAGTCGAGCAAATATTGCCAAAGCAAAGTGTGAAGTTACTTCCTATCTTCATCCTGATGGCTTGGTTGTTATTCCTGCTGGAGACCCACTATTAGAAACTGAGTTGTCTAAAGTGTGGAATGGTCGGGTGGTTAGAGTCTCACTTTCGCATGATAAAAATAAAGCACTACTTTCTTCCTCAAAAGAGTTGGTAGGCAATTTTATTTCTGATACCCAATCTTTAGAACTTGAGGGTGATATTTTTCATTTGCCTCTTCATGGTAGGCATAATGCACTCAACTTTTTATTGGCGTTAGGCGTTTCGCGTGAATTCTCTATCCCCAAAAATAAGCTAAAGAGACTTAAAATTGTACAAACTCCTGGACGTAATTCAATCCTGAGTTTAGACAAAATAACTATTTTAGATGAGACATATAATGCTTCTCCAGAGTCTGTCTATGCAGCATTGAACCTATTAGTAAATAAACCAGGTAGACACTTTGCTGTACTTGGAGAGATGCGAGAATTAGGAGAGTTTTCCATTGATTTACATCGTCAGGTTGTCGAACGAGTTATTGAATTATCTCTAGACGGCCTTGTAATCGTTGCAGAAGGAAGAGTGGCGGAATCTATTAACGATGTTGCGGCTAATTTGATCACTAGATGTGCCGTTGTTTCTTCTGCTGAAGAGGCATTGACCCCTCTAAAATCTTGGCTTCGCTGTGGTGACGTTGTCTTGCTTAAAGCAAGTAGAGCAATAGAGCTAGAGAGATTAATCCCATTACTTGCCCATCTTAATCTTTAGATTTTCGCGAGTTCTTCCAATTCGTTTTAATAAATTGCTTTGCTCTCCCTAGCGCTAATGAAAAACTTGGGACATCTTTAGTTAGTGTTGACCCTGCCCCAACCGTGACACTAGATCCTATATGAATTGGGGCTACTAGAACTGAATTAGCCCCTGTTTTACTGTTGTCACCAATGATTGTCCGATGTTTTTGTGTCCCGTCATAGTTAGCCGTAATAGTTCCTGCTCCAATATTCACTTTTGACCCAAGAAATGAGTCCCCTATATAGCTCAAATGGTTTACCTTGGTACTTTCTCCTAACACACTCTTTTTGATTTCAACAAAATTTCCGATCTTGCAATCAGTACCAATAGTGGTGTCAGGACGTATATGAGAGAATGGACCTATCTTTGAGTTGTTCTCAACTCTTGCAGAAGTTAATACTGATTGTAAAACGACAACATTATCTCCTAACTCTGAGTTTTGGATTAAGGTGCCAGGGCCTAACCTGCAGTGTTTCCCAACAACACAATTACCACGAAAATGTGTTTGTGGCTCAACAATTACATCTTGCTCAAATCTACATTCTTCACTTAATGTACAGCTTTGAGCATCTGTAAAGGTTACTCCATTCAACATCCAATATTTACGAAGCTCTTTCTGAATTAAATCCTCGCAATATGATAAATCAGAGCGATCATTAACACCTGTTATCTCATCAGAGTTTGTTATTTCTAGATGCATTGCCACACTAATCTTTTCTATAGTGTCTGTGATGTAGATTTCTCCCTGTTCATTTTCGCTAGATAAGCTAGGTAATATTTCTTTCAATTGTCTCCAGTTAAAGCAGTAAATTCCAGCATTTATAAGATTATTAGTTAATTCTTCCTTGTTACAGTCTCTATCTTCGATAATTTCTCGAACGTTATTGTTTTGATCAGCGAATACTCTTCCATAGCCCTTTGGGTTGGAAACTCTTGAAGAAAGAAGCGTTACACCTGCTTTGAAGGATCTATGCTGTCTTACCAATTCTTCAATTGTAGAGCTTTTCAATAGAGGTACGTCACCATTTAGAACAAGAAGATCTCCATCAAAGTCTTGTAAATATGGTATTAACTGTTGTACTGCATGGCCCGTTCCATTTTGTGGAACCTGCCTAATAAACTCTAACCCATTTATATGAACTAAATGTTCTTCTACGAGATTTGCTTGGTGCCCAACGATGACTATATTTTTTTCAGGAGATAATCCATTGCAGTTTTTAATCACTCTTTCAATTAGAGATTTTCCTGCAAGTTTTTGCAGAACTTTTGGAAGATCGCTTTTGATACGAGTTCCTTTACCTGCAGCTAAAATTGCTACGGCGAGCATGCTTTAATGTCGTCCCGCCTGGAATCTACTGGCTTGAGAACAAATTTGCCTGATCCCATCTTTTTTTCCATTTACTTGTAGTTTCAAGACCGCAGTTCTCTTGCTCAGCTCTCCGCCTTGCCAGTATTAGCTCTTTAGTGCCTATTCCGCTGGGATCTCTATACGGTATTGCGGCTTTAGTTAATAGGTGTTCTTCCTCCATTGGGCTAAGAGATCTCCAACTCTTACCTGATTTTGTACTGTTGCAATTTTTCATTGAATTTATTCCTAATGTTCCAGCACTCCATGAGGTTTCATTCCCTTTGGAAGGCAATATCGAACCCAAGATCAAACCAGCTCTTTTAAGACTTCCTCTTATTGCAGCTGCTCGGCAATAAGTAATAAGTCTCCCTCCTGAGGAAAGTTTATTCGATAGTCTAAGTAGAAACTCTTCACTCCATAGTTCTGGACATTGTTTTGGAGAAAAGGCATCAAGCATTATTAGATCAAAAAACATGTTATTGGGTAGTGAATTAATTTGTTGCCTTGCGTCCCCCCAGAGGATTTTTCCCTTATTCCTTTCGTGTTTCCACCCATTAAATCTTTCAACTGCTTTAAGTAATTCCTTTACTTCAGAAGACCAATTGTAAAAGTATTTAGGATTTCTATTCCCAATTTCTAATGGCCTCCGATCTATTTCTAAACCCCACCATTCAAAATTTGGTAATTGATTATCTCTTAGTGATTCAAATAAACAAGCAGAATTATAACCAATACCAAAACATACATCTAGAATGAAAATTTTATCCACTTTTTTAAACCTTTTAATCTCTGCTGTATTTATGAATTTCTGTTGAGCTTCTGTTCTTGCACCTATATTGCTATGAAATGCTTCATTGAATAATTTACTATGAATAGATAGACTCCCATCTTTTGTCTCAAAAGTTGTAAGTTCTCCTAAAGGGTGCAAGGTAGTTGTTTTTATTAATTGTACTGTTGTAGACGTTCTAGTTCAGACCAAAAACCTGGGTATGATATATCTGCTGCATTGCTATTATTTATAGTTGAATCACCTTTTGCTAATAACCCAGCAATCGCAAGACTCATTGCAACGCGATGATCAGTTTCACTATCTAGAGATGTTCCTATTAATTTGTTTGTTCCTTTAATCGTCATCCCATCTGGTTCTTCTTGAATATTTGCCCCCATTCTCTTTAGTTGTCTAGCCATTACGGCCAAACGATCAGTTTCTTTCACTCTAAGCTCACTGCCCCCTGTGATCTGACTTATACCATTGCAAAAACAAGCAGCTACAGAAAGTATTGGCACTTCATCAATTAAGCGAGGCATTATTTCTCCATCGATTTTGAAAGGTTTTAATTGTGCTTTGTATTGGACTTGAATATCACCCACAGGCTCCCCTGCAATATCTCTTTTGTTTTTTATTTGAAAGTTTGCTTCCATTTGTTCAAGCACTTCTATTATCCCTGTTCTTGTAGGGTTTAGTCCTACATTCTCAATAGTTATTACTGAGTCTGGTACCAGAGTTGCGGCTACTAACCAAAAGGCTGCTGAACTTATGTCACCAGGAACTACTACCGATTGCCCTTTTAATTTTGTTCCTGGTGAAATTTTTACGTGCCTACCCATTTCACCTCCAATTTCAAGTTTGGCTCCAAAGGCTTTCAACATCCTTTCACTGTGATCCCTTGAATGAGTTGGTTCAATGACAGATGTTGGTCCATTCGCGGTCAAGGCGGCAAGCATTATTGCTGATTTAACTTGTGCGCTTGCAATAGGTGTTCCAATAACAGCTCCGTGGAGTTTTTGACCTAATACAGAAAGAGGTGCCAAGTTTCCATTTGAACGGCCTCGAACGCTTGCTCCCATCATTTTTAGTGGTTGCCCTACTCGATTCATAGGTCTACTTCGAAGGGATTTATCCCCAGTTAAAACAAAATGTTTACCCTCTCTCCCAACCAACAAACCTAGTAATAATCGCATTGTTGTCCCTGAGTTACCGCAATCAAGAATTTCTTTGGGCTCCTTTAGCCCGTTTAAACCGACACCTTCAATTTCGACTGAACTTCCTTTTGATATAGAACTGATTCTTACTCCCATTTGTCTAAGACAACGGGCTGTACTAATTGGGTCCTCGGCTGGTAGCAGCCCTTCTATTTTTGTTACTCCTTCAGATATGGCTCCAAATAAAAGTGCTCTATGAGAGATTGACTTATCTCCAGGTACTCGCACCTTCCCCTTCAAGCTTCCCCCAGCTTTTAGATGATATGTAGATAAAGAAATGCTTGGATCTGTCAAGGATGACCAATTTCATTTATCTTCTGATCTTATTGCCCCATGGCATTAATAGATACTAACTACTTCGATTTTCTATAACGCATTAATTGTTCCATTACATATCCAAATAATCTTGGGTCGGGATCATTATTATCTATATCTCCTAAACCCAGTTCTTCCCAACGATCATCTATTGAAGCATCTAACTCATTAGGCCTTGATAGAGCTTCTCCCCATTCATGCTTTGTCTCAGGACTAATTTTAGTAGTTGCATCAATAGCCATCCTGCCACCCAATCCAATATTCTCACTAGCAAAATCCAGTGAGTCAAATGGTGTGTTTTTGATAACCATTACGTCTCTTTGTGGGTCAACTTGGCTTGCTATTGCCCAAATCACTTGACGAGGATCTCTAACGTTAATAGTCGAATCGACAACAATGACGAATTTTGTGTAGGTAAATTGTGGAAGAGCACTCCAAAATGCCATCGCTGCGCTTTTGGCCTGACCTGGATAGGCTTTATCGATAGAAATAATTGCCAGTTTGTAACTAAGGGCCTCCATTGGTAAGAAAAAGTCTTTTATTTCCGGAATTTGTTTTCTTAAAATTGGTGTATATATTCTGTTTAGCGCTATAGCGAGCATTGCCTCTTCTTTAGGCGGCCTTCCACTGAACGTACAAAGTAAAGTTGGCTTTTTTCGATGTGTTATGCAGTTAAATCTAATAAGTGGAGACTTTTCAACGCCTCCATAAAAGCCCATATGATCGCCAAAAGGGCCATCCTTCATTTCTTCTCCAGGTGTAATTGTTCCTTCTAGGACAAATTCACTATGGCTTGGAACTAATAAATCTATTGTTTTGCACTTTGTGAGCCTCACTCCTTTTCCTGCATAAAGACCTGCAAACAACCATTCGCTTAGTTGAACTGGGATGGGTGTTGCAGCTGCCATTATCAGCAAAGGATCGACTCCAACTGCTACAGCAACTTCTAATGGCTTACCCATTGCCGCTGCTTTACGGAGGTGTCGAGCACCACCTCGAACACTTAGCCAATGAACAGTCATTGTTTTACTTGATTGCCTTTGGAGCCTATATACGCCTACATTTGGCACACCATTCTCTGGGTCTTTAGTTATCACTAACCCCAAGGTAATTACACCTTCTGCATCTTTTGGCCATGGTCTAATTAAAGGCAACTTGTATAAGTCAATCTCTTTTTCTTCAATGATTATTTGATGACAAGGAGGCGTCAAATCTCTATCTGGTCTGGCTTTTATTAGGTCCCAAAATACATTCGCAAAATTGTAGGTCTCACGAATTCCTTTTGGAGGACTTGGTTGCTGAAGTAATGCTAATTTTGCACCGAGATCTTCTAGCTGTTCTTCACTCTCTAGCCCCATACTCCAAACGACTCTTTCCATCGTCCCAAGTAGATTTGTCACAACAGGTATTTCTGAACCGATTACGTTCTCGAACAAAAGTGCAGGTCCACCTGAGGCAAGTACTCGATCACTGATTGCAGCAATTTCCAGGTCAGGATTTACTTTGGCTTTGATTCTTTTTAATTGGCCACGTTCTTCTAGTACCTTTAGGAATTTCCTTAAATCCCCAGATGCTTGTTTGGAACCAATTGCTCGCATGAAACCAGAATTTTTCACAAAATGATCTAATTAATGTTTACTAGTCCTAAGTACAAGTTAATGAAAGTTTCTTATTTTCACGTGGCTGATGATGTCCCTGATGGTTTGGAGCCTGATACAGCAGTTGTAATAGATGTCCTTCGCGCAACTACCACAATTGCATGGGCTTTGAATAATGGTGCAGAAGCAATAGCGGTTTTTGCAGATATTGATCAACTTAGAACCCAAGCAGGCAAATGGCCTGAATCCTCAAGGCTTTTACTAGGAGAGCGCGGTGGAAAACGATTGCCTGGCTTTGATTTGGGTAATTCCCCGGTTGATGTCCTTCCTTCTTTAGTTAGTGGTAAAAGAGTTTTTATGAGTACAACTAATGGAACTCGTTCTTTAAATCGTGTTAGAAATTCAAAAATGTTATATACACTTGCGCTCCCCAATAGAAAAGCAGTAGCTGAAAGATTATTAAGAGAGAACCCAGATCATGTCTTGATTCTTGGAAGTGGATGGGAAGGTTCATATTCTTTGGAAGACTCTCTGGCTGCTGGCTCTCTTGGTAGTTATCTGATACAGAAATCTAAGGGTCTAGTTAGCGTTGTTAACGATGAACTTACTGCTGCAATTGGATTGTGGGAACAGTGGAAGGAAAGTCCTGAAGCCTGTCTTCGTAAGTCAACCCATGGCCAAAGGCTTTCAGGAATTGGTAATCATGATTCCGATTTCATTTGTTGCGCAGCACTAGATGAGCTCTCTATTGTTCCAATGCAAAAAGAAATTGGGGTACTTGTTGCCTCATGATTTCTTAAAGTCATTTTCAATGAATTAACTTTGTGGCAGATTTCTTGGCAGCTGCATTGCAGCTAACCAGCACCTCTGAGCCAGAGGCTAATTTCTCCGCGGCTGAGGAGCAGATAGAACTTGCGGCTCGCCGCGGGGCTGAGCTTATTGGTTTGCCAGAAAACTTCGCATTTCTAGGAGATGAGTCAAAGAAACTGGACATCGCTTCTGATCTTGCTGAGAAGTGCAGTCGTTTCCTTGTCACAATGGCGAGAAGATATCAAGTCGCCCTTCTAGGTGGAGGCTTTCCCGTCCCTGTTGGTGACGGTCAACGAACTCTCAACCGAGCAGAGCTTTTTGGACGTGATGGTCAATTGTTAGCTAGATATGACAAGATCCACCTTTTTGATGTTGATCTTCCAGAAGGCAATACATATAGGGAATCAGCCACCATTGTTTCTGGCAATATTGCCCCTCCCGTTGTTGATGTACCTGGCTTGTGCAAAGTCGGATTGTCAATTTGCTACGACGTACGTTTCCCAGAACTTTATAGACACTTGGTCGATCAGGGCGCTGAATTATTGATGATTCCAGCAGCTTTTACCGCATTTACGGGCAAGGATCATTGGCAAGTACTACTTCAAGCCCGAGCAATTGAAAACACCGCATATGTACTCGCACCAGCGCAAACTGGATTGCATTATGAACGGCGTCAGAGCCATGGCCATGGAATGGTTATAGACCCTTGGGGTACGGTCTTGGCAGATGCTGGGGTTCTTCAAGGAGCAGCTATTGCGCCTGTAGATACAAGCCATGTCGCTCGAATAAGAGAGCAGATGCCAAGTCTTAAGCATCGAAAACCTTCACTTTTTTAGAAGTGGCTTCCTTGCGGTCTTCACGCCGGTTAGCACTTCCTTTAACCGCCCTCCTTTCCCTACTGACTTATTCCTTTTATCTGCCTTCAAGAGCCGCCAGTAGCTTAGCTGCATGGTCTTTAGAAGAAAATGGTGTTTTGTTATTACGTACTTCTATTGGTACTCGTTTAAAAGCTTTCTATCAGCGATCATCTCAAGAGAATGGAGATCGAGTATGGATTGATTTTCCTGGGGAGCTTTCTAGACCAAGAAGTTTTTCAGGAAACGGACCAATTAAAGAAATAAGACTCGGTAAACCTAAAAAGGGAATTACTAGATTGGTTATTGAATTTAATTCCTCTATTTCACTAGATCCAACTAAACTTTCACTAAAAGGAACTTCTCCTGATCGTTGGGCTCTTAAATTTGTAGATTTACCCACTAGAGGTCTTAGAAAATTTGGCGAAGGAAATCTTTATAAGGCATCCTATGCAAGCAATTATGCTCGAAATGAGAAAACCTTTTCTTCTAATTACTCTCTTTCTGATCTTCCAGAATTAAGAAATTCCCGACATTTAGTTGTAATTGATCCTGGCCACGGTGGTCCAGACCCAGGAGCAGTAGGTATTGGAGGTTTACGAGAGACAGATGTAGTTCTTGATGTTTCTCTCCAAGTAGGTCAACTTCTTAGAAAAAAAGGGGTAAGGGTAAAGTTCACTCGCACATCTGAAATTGATTTAGATCTACCTCCTCGGGTTGCATTAGCAAACAGGAGCAGAGCTACCGCCTTTGTGAGTATTCATGCAAATGCCTCAAGGACAAGCAAAAAGAATGTAAATGGAGTTGAAACCTTTTATTACTCTGGATACCGTGGCAAAAAATTGTCAGAGAGCATCCAGAAAGAACTATTAAAAGTTTCCTCTGGAACTCCTGATAGAGGTGTGAGAAGAGGCAGATTTTTTGTGATAAGGCGAACTAATATGCCAGCTGCTCTTGTTGAAATTGGCTTTTTAACTGGCAGATTTGATTCTTCTCGACTTGCAAAATCTTCCCATCGAAGAAATATTGCCTTTGCTTTGGCAAAGGGAATTCTTAATTATCTAAAGGGGGTCCGTTGAATCCACGGATTGGTTTATTTGATAGTGGAGTTGGTGGATTCACCGTTCTTAAACAGCTTCTTCAAAAGCATGGTGATATTTCTTGTGTTTATTTAGCTGATACAGCAAGAGTTCCCTATGGGAATAAATCCCCAAAGCAGATTCGAACAATTGCTCATGAGGTTGTTCATTGGTTAAAAGAAGATAATGTGTCAGCCGTAGTTGTTGCTTGTAATACAACAAATTCCTTGGCTTTAGATGTTGTTCAAAATATTTCGCAAGTTCCAGTTTTTGGGTTGATAAAAGCAGCAGCCCATATGATTGATAAGGATTGTGTTGGCGTTTTAGCTACTTCAGCAACAGTAAAATCCAATGAATATAAAAAGCAGATTCAAGCTTTGAGGCCTGGAACCATTGTTATTGAACAGAGTTGTCCTGCTTTTGTTCCAATGATTGAAAGTGGAAACCTTTTTGTCCCTGAACTAAGAGAATTGGCGATTCAATACTTAAAACCTCTTTTAGATGCTCGAGTACAGGCTGTTGTGCTTGGCTGTAGTCATTACCCATTAATTCATTCACTTTTACTTGATTTGCTTCCACCTGACGTGAGGATTATCGATCCAGCAGTTGGATTGGCTCGACAAATGGACGTTCTTTTCGGCCAGTCCACACACAACTTAAACTCTCCAAATCCCTTTGCTAATACAAGGTTTTGTGCAACATCTGACCCGGAAGGTTTTGCCCAACAAGCCACCACTTGGCTAGGGCAATGTCCAGAAGTTGAGTTGGTCACACTGCGGTCTAAGGCATATGTCTCCTAGGATCAACAAAGCTAAGGAACTCATGCCCACCGTCACTGAGCTGCTACAGCCGGTAGAGCTGGATCTTGAGACCCTGCTCTCAGATCTAAGAAGCTTGATTGGGACTAAGCACCCGATCCTTCAAGCTGCCTCCGAGCATCTTTTTAGTGCCGGTGGAAAAAGGCTACGACCCGGAATAGTTTTATTGATTTCAAGATCATTAACCCCTACTGGAGACCTATCTTCTCGACATAGAAGACTTGCTCAAATCACTGAGATGATTCATACCGCATCTCTTGTTCATGACGATGTTGTTGATGAAGCAGCTACCAGAAGGGGAGTTGATACTGTTCATAGTCGTTTTAATCACCGTGTTGCAGTTCTTGCAGGCGATTTTTTATTTGCTCAGGCGAGTTGGCATTTAGCTAATCTTGATAATTTAGACGTAGTAAAACTTCTTAGCAGAGTGATTATGGACCTTGCTGATGGCGAGGTAAAACAAGGGCTGTCTCGATATGACTCTGGGCAAACATTAGATACTTATTTAGAAAAAAGTTATTGTAAAACTGCATCATTAATTGCTAATAGTGCACAAGCTGCTGGAGTTTTAAGTGGGGAGAGTGAAATCCATTTGAGATCTCTTTATTCTTTTGGGAAACAACTTGGCCTGGCTTTTCAAGTTGTTGATGACATACTTGATTTTACTAGTAATGAAGAGCAATTAGGAAAACCAGCAGCCTCTGACTTGGCAAGCGGATACCTAACAGCTCCAGCTATTTATGCATTAATGGATAACCCTTCATTAGGAACATTAATTGAGAGAGAGTTCAGTAAAGAAGGTGATGTTGAGAATGCTCTATGCATTGTTCGTAATTCAAATGCAATACCTAAGACATTAAAACTTGCAGAAGATTTTGCTAAACAGGCCGAAGAATCTATTCAATGGCTTCCAGAGTCTGAATTTCGGAATGCACTTTTGGCTCTTCCTAAATATGTATTAAGTAGACTTTATTGATAACTCTTTTTTAACTCAGATAGAAATTGATTTAGATGATTTATTTTTAGAGGATTACTATCACTTATCCAGTTATTTATTTTAGAAACATCCTTATACTGATGATCTAATACCCATACTTTGCACCCAGCTGATTTTGCTGCTTTTGTTCCTGAGTCTGAATCTTCCAATGCCCAACAGCTCCTAGGGTCAACATTTAGTCTTTCTGCAGCAATAAGAAATGGATCTGGCGCTGGCTTCCCTTTTTTTATTGATAGATCATCTCCTTGAACTCGTACTTTTATGAGTTTGAGCCATGAATGAGGTTTGCTTTTATAGGCGACTGACTTTGAAGAACTACTTGTAACAAGTGCCATAGGCAATTCTTTTTCATGGCACCATTTCACAAGCCTCTCAGCTCCTGCCATCGGCTTACTGTCTTTCAACAAACGTTCTGATATTGGTTTATGAACGCTTAATAAGTCTTCTACGTTGACTTTTCGTTCGATCCAACTGACAATTTTTTCTGCACAATCTTTTCTCCGCCGACCTTTTAAAGACAATAATTCTATTTGATTAAGCTTTTTACCATAGAAAGAGGCAGTCTCAGTCCAAGCTTGACTATGCAAGGGTTCTGTGTCGAGCAAGACACCATCTAAATCAAGGAGACAAGCCTTAGGAGAAAACATTTACTCTAACTTTTAACTTTTTTTTTTAATAAGAGTGTCATTCAGCTTAGGAATGGCTTGAATGCAAGCAAGGTAATTCTCTCTCATGTCTAAAGAGTCTTCAAAAACGATTGAATCCGTCCTACACGAAAAGCGTGTTTTTAGACCCTCTGAGCAAGTTTCTGATAACGCAAGAATTTCTAGCTTGGACGATTATCAGAATATATATGACTTGGCTAGAAAGGATCCTGAAAAGTTTTGGGAAGAAGCGGCCAGAAGAGAATTGCATTGGTTTAAACCTTTTCATCAAACCCTTAATTGGTCCAACCCTCCCTTTGCAGAGTGGTTCTCTGGAGGTACAACTAATATTTCTTATAATTGTTTAGATCGCCATATAACAGGCCCTAAAGCCAACAAAACTGCTCTTATCTGGGAAGGTGAACCAGGAGACGTAAGGCAGTTCACTTATAAAGAACTTCATACCGATGTTTGTAGAACAGCAAATGCTCTTAGAACCCTTGGCATAAAAAAAGGAGACCTTGTTGCTCTTTATATGCCAATGGTGCCAGAGGCTGCCATTGCAATGCTTGCTTGTGCTCGAATTGGAGCGCCCCATTCTGTTGTATTTGGCGGATTTTCTTCGGATGCACTAAGGGACCGTTTGATCGATGGAGAAGCTAAGGCTGTAATTACCGCTGATGGTGGTTTTAGAAAAGATAAAGCGGTACCGCTAAAAAAAGCAGTTGACGCTGCCTTGAGTGATGGATCTTGTCCAACAGTTAAGTCGGTATTGGTTGTTCAACGAACCAAAGAGCCCATAGACATGTTCTCAGGAAGAGATCATTGGTGGCATGAGCTTGTTCCTAGTCAGGATGAATATTGTCCAGCACAACAAATGGAAAGCGAAGAAAGACTTTTTGTTTTATATACCTCAGGATCTACAGGAAAACCGAAGGGTGTTGTTCATACAACTGCCGGTTATAACCTTTGGGCTCACCTAACTTTTCAGTGGATTTTCGATATAAAAGACAACGATATTTACTGGTGTACTGCTGATGTTGGTTGGATTACTGGTCACAGTTATATCGTTTACGGTCCATTATCAAATGGGGCAACAACTGTCATGTATGAAGGAGCTCCAAGGCCAAGCAACCCAGGAGCATTTTGGGAACTTATCGAGAAGCATAAAATTAGTATTTTCTATACAGCGCCTACAGCTATCAGAGCATTCATGAAGACCGGAAGAGAAATTCCAGATAAATATGATTTAAGTAGCTTGCGATTGCTTGGAACTGTTGGCGAGCCTATTAATCCTGAAGCTTGGATGTGGTACCGAGAAGTAATTGGTGGCAGCAAATGCCCAATTGTTGATACTTGGTGGCAAACAGAAACTGGTGGTGTGATGATCAGCCCTCTCCCTGGTGCCACTCCAACCAAACCAGGCTCAGCAACATTACCTTTACCAGGTATAGAGGCTGATGTTGTTGACTCGGATGGCAAATCTGTAGAAGTGGAAGAGGGAGGTTATTTGGTTATAAAAAAACCATGGCCAGGAATGATGAGAACTATTCATGGCAACCCTCAACGGTTTAAAGAAAGTTATTGGGAATACTTGCCTTTTATAAATGGCAAACCTATTTATTTTGCTGGTGATGGTGCCCGCCGCGACTCTGATGGATATTTCTGGGTTATGGGCAGAGTAGATGATGTAATAAATGTGTCAGGACATCGTCTTGGCACTATGGAAATCGAATCAGCATTAGTTAGCCACCCATTTGTCTCAGAAGCTGCAGTTGTTGGACGCCTAGATGATCTAAAAGGTGAATCAATAGTTGCCTTTGTAACTTTAGAAAGTGGTAGAGATGTAAATGATCAATTATTTGATGAACTACGCTCACACGTCTCAAAGGAAATAGGTTCTATAGCGCGGCCAGATGAAATTAAATTTACTGATGCTTTGCCTAAAACTAGAAGTGGAAAGATAATGAGAAGAATTCTGAGAGCACTTGCTTCCGGAGAAAAAATAAGTGGCGATACCAGTACTTTAGAGGACCGATCTGTATTAGATAAACTAAGAAAGTAGAGTTTTTTGCGAATATTCTAAGATGATTTTGATTAGATAGTTAATATTAGTTGCTTGAGAATTGTTATCAGCCCATTTACCTATAAATTTTTTTCTTAATCCAAAACTAGCAGGAGTAAGGTGGTCTCCATCAAGAACATACAACTCTGAATTGTCTTTAACCCTATTTTTTAAGCATTTCAGAAGGTCTGAACTTTGATCTAGCATATCATTCTTAAAAGTTACTAATAGATTGTCTTCTTGTAAATAGTGCTGTCTAATTAAACTTATAGTTTCTCTTGGGCTTGGACTAAACTCTGACTGTATTCCAAGACCTTTAGTTAATTTCTTTATCATAGGAATTGATTTACTTGCTGAATAGTTGTTAAAGCTAAGTCCTATAAAACTCTTAGATATCCTTCCAGAATCAGGAGCAAGAAGATGTAATTTACAACCTAAGCTATGGCCAAGACGGATTGAAGGAAGTTCCTTGTTAAAACGTTTAAATAGGAACTCTCTAGTTGATCTAAAATCTTTCCAGGCCTTATTTGATTGAGCTTGATGATCGAAGCTAGGAATATAGCTCCAGGCATGGACAGCTAGGCCATTTTCAACTAGCCCGTCGAGAAGTCGTCTATAGGTTATATGAGGATTAGTGGCTAAATATGATCCACCAATTATTTCTATTAAGCCATTGACCTTGTAAGGCCAACAATAGTAAATTGAACCAATATTTCTCCAGCGATTCATGATTAGAAGTTAAAATAAGATGATAAATTCAAAATATTTACTTATCTATATCAAGCAATTCATTCTTCTCTTCTTTAAGGTACCTATCGACGATTGCTAGCTTAATCTCTGTTGGCCATAATGACATAGCTTTTAAGAGTTTGCTTTGATCTTCTACTTCTAATATAAAGTCCATATGTTTATTTGAGTCTGATGAAAAGATCTTATAGATTTCACTATCGAAATATTTTAATTTGTTTATGTCTTGCATCCGAAAAGAGTATTTACTTAACACATTATAGCTGATAATTTTAGCTTGCAAGCTAATCACCATTGTATATAGATAGATGAAGATGCAATCTAATGGAATTAATGTAGGAACTCGTGTATACTAGCAAAGTAAGTGAGATCAAAATGAAAAAAGATCAACCCGAAACAATTGTTGCCCAGGAATGGATTGTAAGATTTGATGGAACCATAAAGAATCTAGTAAAGCAAATAACTCCAAATGAGCCGCCAGACAAATATTACAGTGATAAGAATAGATTTTGAACTATTTCTTTAATTCATTCTCAGTAATTAGAACTCTATTGAACACAATTAATTCCTAATATGCAGATGAAATAGTTTTCATGATTTCCATATACTTAGAAATACTGAAGTTATTGCACGTAGAAAAATATTCGACCATTAATTTCTACATTTGATTTTATAGCCTCTGAAATTTGATATCAATGCAAAATTACTCGTTATTAGTATCGTAAATATAATTTAGGAATTTAACAGTTAAGAATAATAAGAAAGATATACGTACACATTTTAAATTTTACTGCAAAAGAACCAGTGTAATAATTATTTGCGATTGGTATACATTAACTATTAGTGGCTATTGGAAAACGCCTTCTTGTTTAATCTGTTTCAGTGATATCTGTTGAACCATTCTTTGGTACATTTTCTGAGTGCGTAGATGTTAAATCTGGTTCATTGAAGAACTTTGATTTTAATTGACTTTCTGTTTCTAAAGTATTGTGTGCCTCATTAACTGTTTGTATTAGATTCTTAGGTACTACAAGGCCATCTTGACAGAATCTACATTCTTTATGATTTAGTCGATATAGATTCAAAGAGATACTGTTATGACAAGTAATGCACTTTCTAAATTCTGGATTAGGAATTTGCATGATTAAATCTATAAAAAGATTTTTAGGTATACGAGTCCCTAAGTGCCTTTTTTAATTTACCTGCAATCATAGGAAAACGATTTGCGTATTTATGAAGTTGAAGCCTTTCAGAAAGTTCAACTTCTTCGCCGATTGAAATTCGTTTAAGTATCTCATCCAACTTTAGCCTGGTAGTGGTTGAGATCATAAGTTTTGGTTGTTTTTCTATTCTTAACTAATCTCGAGAAATAAGACCAGGCTATCTTTAGATATTGTCATCATATCTTTGATTGTCTGTGGCCTCTAAACTAGCTGCAATAGATAAATCATTAGATTTATTGACGGCTTTGTTCACAATATTTTGAAACAGCCAAGCTATGCACAAGTTTAGCGTTTAGCTAGTATTAAAATGATTTAACTTTTGTTGTGAAGATGCAGGCTAATAAGAAATCTATAGAAATTATCTCTACTAATGCCTCTAAATTAAAAAGTAATATTGTTTTGCCTACCATTCACTCTATTGATAATTATTGTCTTCTGATCATTATTTTGTCTACAGTTCTGCTTTTTTGGGGTGTTTTTGATGATGGAACACAGAATCTTGTGGCTCATGACGAAGCTATATATGCAGGAAGAGCAAAACTAATAATAGACAGTAACGATTGGTTTACTCCATTCAATTCACCTCATCATAAAACAATTGGTAGTTATTGGCCTATAGCATTGTCATATAGATTATTTGGTATTAATGAAGCATCTGCAAGACTTCCAAGCCTTATCTTTTCAATCTTAAATGTTGTTTTAATATATCAAATATGCTGTAAATTTTGTTCTAAAAAATCTTCATTTATAGGCGCTTGTTCATTGCTATCTATGCCTCTGTGGATTCAATACAGCAGGTATTCAAGCCCAGATATGATATTTGTTTTCTCAATGTTATTAAGTTTATTTTGCTTTATAAATTCAATTGGGCAAAATTTAGAAAACAATAGTCACGAAAAGTTAAATCTATTTTTCTCTGGATTATTTATATCGACAGCCTTTTTTCTTCGTAGCTTTATGGTTTTTTTGCCAACACTTTCATTATTGCCTTTCTTTTGCATAAAAGGTAATCTTCTAAATTCTAAAAGAATTCAATTTATAATTTTCGGAATTCTGATTGGGTTAATACCAACTATAATCTCTATTTATCTAGCTATTAATTTATACGGTTCTGAAGCCCTTATAAATCTCTATACTCATGCCAGTGAAAAGGCCAGTGGAGATATCCCATTCAATGGATTTTTCTTTTACCCAGTAAGTATTCTTCTTTTTTCTTATCCCGGCTCAATACTTTCTTTTCTAGGTTTTAAAAACATTCTTGCACGCAAAAATCATAAATATTTCTTGTTGATAGCTATTACCCCATTGATTATTCTTAGTCTACTTTTACCAATATCTGCAAAACATTCACATTATTCTCTCATAATATATCCTTATTTAGCATTTCTAATCTCGTACACATATGATCTCATCTTTAAAGATGATTTTTCCATCAGCATTAGGTGCAAAGTAATTCTACAATTATTACTTATTTTTGTAGGTTCCATATTGATAATTCTTTCGTCAGCCTTCATCTCAAATCCAAATCTGTTCAATCTAGATATATCTAAGTCGGTCTTTTACGTTGCATTGATATTAGGCATATTGAACACATCTATGGGTCTACTTTCTTTGCTTAATAATTACAGAACTAGATCATTCTTGCTGGCTATATTTGCAATTTGCTTTGTTCAGTCGATAGCAATCAATTTATTATATGCCCAAGGTGCAATGGGTAATCCTAATCCAGACTTTAAAGCTTTCATTACTCAAAAGAATGTCTATGAAAACGTCTACAATAAAAATGTCTATTTAGTAAATATCCATAAAAAGACAAGAAGTCTATCACAGTTTTACTTTCCTCAATTTACTCATATAGGTTTAGAACCCTCAAAGATCGAGGCCAATTCTATTTATTTTATTTCATCAGATCAAATAAAAGAAGTTTTTAGGTCCTTTGACTTTAAAATTATATCATCATATAAAGATTATCTCCTGGTAAATACTTTGTAGTAGACAATTACAATTATTTGGTTACAACCTAAATTATGCCTCGCTCTTTTATTCTCAACTTACTTCAGTTATGTGATCTAACATCTTACATTTCACAACAATAACTCAAGGACCAATCATCACTCCCTTTTATCTTTTACCTTACGTTTGACTCGTATTCCATCAGAAGCCTTCTTTTATCTCTTTAGCAATAAGAAGACGATACTCAATCATTATTTCAGCACTTATTGAT
>QCFX01000012.1 GCA_003280105.1 Prochlorococcus sp. AG-363-N20 | reverse complement strand
TTGCTTATATCTCCGTCTGGACCTATGAAGCTTGAAGGATCAGCTATCCATCTATCCATGAGCCTTTCAAGCTTCTCTAATTCTTTTTGTTCCAATCTTCCACATTTTCTAAGAGCATGGAGATACCCATCAGAATAGAGCCTGAGCTCAGCCGGTGAGTGGTTCCGAATGCTTAATTCTTGGCATGCATCACAAAGTGATTGGAAGTTTCTAATAGATTCTGGATTGTCAAGAGATGTCATGGTCTGATAGCACAACGGCTTCTTTCAACAGACTGTAAGGGGATTGCTTTAAGGTAAGGCACATTTTGCAAGCATGTGACCCCTATTTCTTCTGATCTGCTTTTAAGCGAGCAAGCCCAGGAGGCTTCTTTGGGCTCTCCTGCTTTGCAAGCAACAACACAAAGCCCTTCTAAGGTTCTTGTTGTCGAGCCTCATCCGACCCTTCGTACTGTGCTGGCACAGAGGTTAAGGCAAGACGGGCACTTAACTGCTGCTGTTGCTTCTGCACGAGAGGCCGTCGATTTATGCAGAGAGCAAACTCCTGATTTATTAGTTAGTGCTGAATTGCTTGAGCAGAACTCAGCTCTTCGATTAGCTCAACAGCTTGGTTGCTCAGTAATTGTGCTAACAGCCAGGCCAGGTGTAGAGCCTTTAGTTGGTCTTTTGGATGATGGGGCAGATGATGTTCTCCGCAAGCCTTTTGGTCTTGAGGAACTGGCAGCTCGTTGTAGAACCCTTTTAAAAAGAGGTCGTATTGGACTGCAAGAACGAGTCGCAGTTGGCCCACTTGAAGTTCATTTATTGCTTAGACAAGTTACTTTGCGCGAGAAGCCTGTTGAATTAAGCCCTAGAGAGTTTGCTCTTCTTTGCGCATTGTTAATGCCTCCAGGCATGGTTAGAAGTCGTCAAGAGCTCTTAAGGATGGCTTGGCCCCCTTTTAGTGGTGGTCCTCGCTCTGTCGATACACAAGTCCTTACATTGCGACGGAAGCTTGAGCAGGCTGGGCTAGGAGAGGGCGGCGGAATTACAACTGTTAGGCAACAAGGTTATCGATTTAGTTTGGATACCTTGCCGTCTTAAAAAGAAAACTCCAATAGAGATCTATAAAAACTCAGTTTTTGACTCAATTGTGTTTTCTTACTCAGGTAATGACCAAGGGTTAATACCAAGATCAGCTCCAATAAGATGCGCACATGCAAAGCCACTGAAAGCCACAGCATTTAGCCCTTGACCTGGGAAGCATGAATCGCCAACGCAGAAGAAATTTTTAATACCCGTACTATTGAAAGGCATTGGAAGTAAACCAGGCAGTCGAATCGAGGGTATTGGTCCATAACTACCTTGATGCCTCCCTAGAAAGCGTCTATGACTTCTAGGGGTTCCTACTTCTTTATGACTTAATCCTTGGCTAAGTCCAGGAAAAATTGTCTCAATTTTAGAAATAAGGTCGTTCGCATCTTTCTCTTTTTTTGTGGAATAATTTGATGGACTTAAGTTGTCCCATTCATGCATGGATGAGGGGGTAAAAGCATGAACTATGTGATGACCTTCTGGAGCTAGTGATGGGTCTAAAAGAGTTGGAATTGAGATAAATGCAACCCCTTGCTCATTTTGCATATCGTCCCATTTTTCTACAATCAGGTGGTGACAATGACTGTGTTTAGGAATGAAATCTTCTTTTACCCCTAAGTGAAGAGAAAGGAATGATGGTGAAGGTTTATATCGATTTGCCCATTTGGATTCAGCTGCGGGAGTGCTTGATTCAGCTATCAATGGCCTTGTATTCCCTTCTCCACCGAAAGTATCCCAGCGAGTTGCATTTGAAATTACTTTTCGAGCATAAATAATTTCTCCATTAGCAAGTTCAACTCCTTTTGCTTGTTTGTTCTCTATAAGCACTTTAGTTACACGAGATTTGTATTGAATCTTTCCCCCATGCTGTTCCAATCCGTGTACAAGTTTTTTTGCGATTTCACCTACGCCTCCTTTAGGGTAGTTGATTCCACCCGCATGACGATCAGAAAAGACCATTCCAGCATTAATCATAGGAGTTTTATCGGCTGGCATTACTGACCAACAAAAGCACTCAATATCGATAAACCTCAACAATTCTGGATCAGATATAAAGCGCCTTGCAATATCTCCAACATTTACAGGTAGCCATCGTGCCAGTCCTAGACAGGCGAGTGGTGCCTTGAAAAATACCTTTGCTAAATATGCAGGATCTTCAATTGATAGGAGAGGCATTGCATCTAGGCAATTGAAGACTTTCCAACACACGTTATAAAAACGTCTAATCCCCTCTTTTTCTTTTGGGAAATGAGAGATTAGATCAGCAATGAATTCTTCATAGTTTTTTTTAACTGCAATCTCAAGATCATTCGGAAGATGATAAGCAAGTTGAACTGGATCGGGAAATGTCTCACATTCTTCTCCTATATCAGATAAGGCTCTTGTAAGGAGGTTGGTATGGCCTTTTTTCCCAAACCCAAAAATCATAGAAGCTCCAACATCAAAGGTATATCCCTTTCTTTTGAAAGACCCGCCACTGCCTCCAGGGATTGTGTACCGTTCCACCACAAGTACTTTGGCACCTTTCTTTGCTAATTGAGTAGCTGTTACGAGACCTCCTATTCCTGAACCAATTACAATGGCATCCCAAAAAGGAGATTCGTTTTTTACAGTGTGAATAAAATTCATAGTGGGCTAATTAACTCTCTGAAATCAAGAGAAAAGGACGAAGCTATTGAGTATTTAACGAGGTGGAAATGATGTTTTTTCATCATTGGAGATGTTCTTGTGTGTTGCCTCAGCAAGATCATTTAAGGCTCTATCTCTGTAAGCACCGTAGCGAATGCGCTTGCTTTTTATTCGAATAGACAACTCTGGCAATAAGCCGAAATTAGCTGGCATTGGTTGGAAACTTGTCTCGCTTTTTTTACTTTTCAAGTAGTTTTCATTACTAACAAAATCTATTAGGGCTCCAATCATTGTTGTAGCTGGAAGGGTTAATGGATCAAGCCCTACAGCCAATCTTGCCGCATTTGTCCCTGCAAGCCAGCCGCCAGCAATTGCAGCAACATAACCTTCTGTCCCAGTGATTTGTCCAGCAGCTAATAGCTTTGATCTGTTTCTAAATTGAAGAGTTGATCTCAAGAGTTTTGGTGATTCAAGGAAAGTGTTTCTATGCATGACCCCAAATCGAACAAATTCGGCATTCTCAAGGCCTGGAATCATTCTTAAAATACGCTTCTGCTCGCTCCATTTGAGATTTGTTTGGAATCCAACCAAGTTCCAGAGACGGCCTTTAAGGTCTTCTTGGCGCAGTTGAACTACTGCATAGGCACGTTTTTGTAAGCGAACATCTTTTTGATTGACATCCCCCCATCGTTTGTCCCAAAGCCCAATTGGTTTGAGGGGTCCATATCGCATTGTGTCTTCCCCTCTTCTGGCAAGTTCTTCAATGGGAAGACAACCTTCGAAATACTTCGCAGAATTTTGGTCAAAGTCCTTTAGATCAGCAATCTCAGCATTAAGAAGCTCTTCTCTAAATTCAAGATATTGGGACTTATCCATAGGGCAATTGATGTAATCAGCATCCCCTTTGTCGTACCGGCTAGCTCGAAATGCTTTTGTGAAATCTATGCTTTCTCCTACAACGATTGGGCTTGCAGCATCGAAGAAATGACAGTCAGCTATCCCTGTAAACCTTCTAAGGTCTTTCCCTAACTCTTCACTGGTTAAGGGGCCAGTAGCAAGAACTGTAATCTCTTCTGCTTTTGGAAGACTCTTTTGCTCTTGTCGGAGAACGGTTATTAGTGGATGTTCTGAAATGGTTTGCGTCAGGATTTTGCTGAATTGAGCTCTATCAACAGCGAGGGCTCCTCCAGCTGGAACAGAATGTTGATCAGCGACTTCTATCACAAGGGAATTTAATTTTCGAAGTTCTTCTTGTAATAACCCTGCAGCACGATCGCTACTAAGGGCTCCGAAGCTATTACTGCAAACTAGTTCTCCAAACTCATTCGTGTGATGAGCTGGTGACCTTTTGACTGGCCGCATTTCTATTAGTTGAACTGATAAGCCAGCTTGAGCAACTTGCCAAGCCGCCTCACTGCCAGCCAATCCAGCCCCAATTATTTTTATTGGTTTGTGAGTACTCAAGAGTTGAATCTCTGTTGACCTTCAGCCTAGGAAAAATCTAGAAACTTTTTGAGATCGATTTTCAAGAGAATTAGGGGCGTTTTTAGTGAAAAAGCATTGTGTGGGGATCTTTTTCGCAGTTCTTCAATTGATGAGATCTATGACTTTTGTCTAGCTAGTTGTTCGAAAAAGCAAGCAACTCTTGATTGAAATGGAAGGCCGCGTGATATTTTCCATGCGTGCCTCATTGGCATGTTTATACAAGGGTCGCTAGCTCAGTGGTAGAGCATCCGGCTTTTAACCGGCTGGTCCTGAGTTCGAATCTCAGGCGACCCATTACTAAAGCCTTGATCTATAGATCGCAAACTATTTAAGGTTTGTTCACTAACGAGTGTTCAAGCTCCATTAAGCAAAACTCTTCACCCCTCAGCGAGTATTGGTATGTATGAGTTAGAACGGTAGGACGAAATTACTTCTTTCAAATGTTGTTTGGTTTAACGAAAAAGCAATTAGTGAAGTGGGGGGTCGTCGCAACTGGATTGAAAATTGCTTTTGGAGTATGGCTATTTGGTAGCTTGGGCTGGCATCTGCCTTGGTGAGAACAGGAAAAAATCGGATTTTCTTTTGGGTATGGTCGATGCTTCTTGAAATATAAAAAATATTTATTTTTCCAAAAGACTTAAAACAACAGCTAAAAAAAGGATGGATAGGTCGGAATTCTTTAAAAGAACTTTCTTCTTTCTTTTGGCAGCATTTTCTGCTCCAACCGCTGCGAAGGCTGGACTTGATCATTTCAGTTATTTAGACCAAGTAGATAATTGGGTTATTGAGCGTCGAATTGATTCCAAAGAAAACACAGTTAAATGCAGGGCTTACCTTCGAGGAAATGCGACTTGGTTTGGTGCACGCATTCGGTTGGATCGCAATGATGAGCTGCTTATTCCTGAAGACTTAAAAAATTCCAAGAGATCAAGCCCCAAAATGCTTGCCAAGGTTAAGCAGAAACTTTATACCTGTAGATCTGGATTAATTTATTTAATAGAAGAGTCAAGCAGCCCTTCTCAGTGAATTTATGTATGGATGACCTAACAGTTGATTGCAAAACAATGCAGCTTTGCTCAATTAGGTTTGCCTGATTAACTTCGCCAATGAGAAAGGTCTTGTTAATTGCCCTTGCAATTTCGGCCAACTTTTCACTTTATTTGTGGGCTTTATTCAGTGTCCCAACGGCTTGATTTCAATAAAGGAATTCTCCATGCACTCTCAAGTTAAGATTTTTCCCTAGGCATAATCCCTAAAGATTATCAATACCATATACACTACATCTCTTACTTTCTTCTGGGATCTTGCTTATTGGGCCCAGACAGAAAGTTTCAGCCGTCTTAATCCACAGAAAATGGAACCAAACTTTATTGACAATTTGAGTTAGGACAGAACTATGGCAAAGGAAAAAGAAACTGGGTCTATCACCAAAACCGATACCAACTGGTTGAGGTCATGGGATGAGACTGAGAATTTGCCAACAGTCTTGCCAAAGTCAAAGACTGCAAGATTAGCTTTACAGGCCAAACTTGCAAATGTAGATGCGGAAAACTCCATTTCTCGTGCTTATCAATTAGAACTCACAAGAGCTAAAGCAATTGGCGAAGCAATGTTTAAATCAGGTAAGGCCTTGAGATATTCAATTGTTAGCTCAGCTAGGCAGATATTGTTGAGAACAGAGTTTGCTCGAAGGCAGTTTGAACCTTGGTATAGAAACAGATCACAATAAAAACTATAAAATATCTTTTATTATTTGAGGACACATCAACCTTACCAATTAAATTAAATCTTTTAATGTGTTTTACATAGAACTAAGCGATGAAAATAAAATTGTTACTTTTTTGCTCCACTTTAAACTATTTTATGACTTTTTTAATTAATGCTATTAGATTTGATTCATCTAACTTTTTCTGAATGATATGGAGCTATCTAGCCTCTTAGTTTGGGCTGCTATACCCTTTGTAGTTTTAACTGCCTATTTTGGAACTAGAAATGGCTATTATGACAGTAATAAATATGATGGTGACGGTTGCGCGCATGATGTCCAAAGATAAATAAAAGACTTGAACTAGATTTCGTTTTAATTTAATTTAAATCATTTAACTATGCCCTTATATAGGGTTTAATTATATTCTCCAGGAACATCATTCTTTCTGACTGTCACTTTGCCAACTTTTTTCCCAGAAAAACGTAACAATTCATCCCCTGAGACTTCATAGCCTAACCTTTGAGCGATTTTGGCAACATCATCAGCAGTAGAAGAGCTAAGCACCTCATCCTTTAAATCCTTATTTTCCTGCATCTTTTTTAGGAAGGCTTTTAATTGATCTATTGACAAGGCATTCTTACAGGAATCTCCATTATGAATTGACAATTAGTTACTTGGCATTAAGAATTTACATTGTGGAAACAACTACAGCCTAGAAGATCAATGAATTCTTCAGTTGAAGAATCCGAACTGAACTGTCAAACTTTTAAATTATATCTATATCAAGCAAAACTGAAACTTGATTTATCAAAGAAATACTCTCGCTTGTAATCATGGCAATTGAAGAATTACTAACTCAATTAATTCTTTGCTTAATTTCTCTTCTGGCAAATTTTCTTTCTGCTTTAGCTGGAGGAGGCGCTGGTCTAGTCCAGTTGCCTGCACTTATTTTTTTGGGCCTTCCATTTCCCATCGCATTAGCTACTCACAAATTAGCAAGTGTCGCTTTAGGACTAGGTGCTGGTTTTAGGCATATTAAGCAAAATACTCTTAAGCCATCACTTGCGATTTTTATTCTTGCCGTTGGATTGCCTGCTGTCTTTTGCGGAGCAAAGCTAGCTCTTGCGATACCAGAAAAAACTGGAATTCTGATTTTAGGAATCCTTACATTATTGGTTGGTCTTTATTCAGCAAAAAGAACTGATCTTGGAACTTTTAATGAATACCGGAGAATGACTATTTTTAGATTAATTGTTGGTGGCTTTGGCCTTTTCATTATTGGGCTCCTCAATGGTTCTTTCTCTTCTGGAACTGGTCTTTTCGTAACTCTTTGGCTTGTTCGATGGTTTGGTCTTTCTTATTCAGAAGCCGTTGCATACACGCTTATTCTTGTTGGACTCTTTTGGAATGGGACTGGCGCTTTAGTTCTTGGATTAGGAGAAGAAATAAAGATTTCTTGGATGCCGGCATTAGTTATTGGCTCTTTAACTGGTGGCTATTTAGGAGCACTAATTTCATTAAGAAAAGGTAGTGAATTTATTAAGAGGGTCTTCGAAATACTTTGTACCTTGATGGGTATTTCGCTGGTTTTAAGGGCTTGTCTTTAAAAACGTCAATTTGTCTGCTTTTGATCTCCACAGCTATTTGCTTGCTGCAATGAGTTGTTTTCAGTGTTTGGAGTTGCGAGGACTATTGGAGCTAATCCAATTGAATCTCCATAATATGAGTTTGAGGCTCTAACCATGCCTAGAAAAAGCATTCTCAACATGTTTTGCTCCTGTTTAGGTCAATAGACATAAAAAAGCTCATTTTCATTTAATTCGCTATGAGGGGGATTACTTACTTTTTAAAAATCGTTTTTCTTCTGGTCTCAAAAAAACTAGATGGATGGTCTTGAGAGCAACTCTCAACTTGGGAATCATTGAAAAATCATCGAAAAAGAGGTCGAAAGCTTTCCGGATTTAAGAACAGCCGTTAATTTTTTAGTAATTACTAGCAAGATGAGTCCTTTTTGAATCAAGCTCATTGAAGTTCATGGAACAACTGACGCAATGTTTCTAACCTCCTTCTTTGGCATTTATGGACAACCAGGCGTGCCAATGGATTTTCTACTCCTTACTTTTTTTCACGCTTTGATTGCCATCCCGGTTCATATAGTTGTTTTAAGAGCTAGATCCAAAGGTGGTTATACCAGCCTTTATTCAAAGGATGGTTACGTCGTCAAAGACGTCTAAATAAATCCATTACAACCTTTGGTTTCTAGGAGCGGGGTCAAGGCCCTGCTCCAAAAGAGTGTTCTGCACGTATATTTTCAGTCAAAACTACTCTTCTTGCCCAGATCGATATCTCAGCCCATTGGATTTGTCAAAGGCCTATCCATGAAGCAATGAATTGAGGTATAGGTAGCTTGTTAGTAACAAAAGTCAAAAGCTCCATATCAAATTTATGAACAGCAGGAATAGTGCGATCTAGCAAAAAGATTGCCAGATATGGCACATTCATGGCGATTTGCCATCTCCACTTATACGTCAGCACTCTCCAAATTTTTTGCGCGAAGGATCTTTGCTTTTCATTTAGAGCTTCCCACCTTTGTTCTGCAAAAGTCTTTATACGACTTAAAAGAGATACTCTTGTTAGAGCACTGTTTGATTGCATGTCTGGAGTAAATCTTATGAAGCATGCCTTTATAGCGCATAGGTGTTTGTACTGTGAACTTTTGTAGGAACTAAGGCTTGGTATGGCTAGGCAGCAAAATTTTTGCCATTCTTAAGAAAAATGTTGAGAAGCAATTGATTAACTCAGTTTTTCCTCTACTTGTAATAACCATCCTGTGGATTATCCATTCAATCTTGTTAGGAGGACTTAATGAAGAGTCGAGGAAAGTTGAGCGTGCTGAAGCGCAAGCAAAAGCTATAGCAAAGTTGTATCCGGAAGGGAAGCCATTGCCTTATTAGCTTAGGTTTAAAGGATAAAGACAAAAGTAGCTTTCTTTGATATCTAGGATCTGAAATCAAAAAACATGAATTCAATCTGTATAGGCGCTATTGCCTCTTAAGTATGAATACCAGGACATGGCCGTCAATTCTTTAGGAATCTTCCTATGTTTTTGAGAATAATTTCTTCTTATGATTACAGACACAGATCAGTTTATTGAATCTTTTGGCACTGAACCTAAAGAAATTTTTGGCTACGCAAGTGATGAAGAGCTTGAGCAAGCACTTTTTCCGCTCATGCAGGAAATTGAAGATGAATAGTGGGCAGCGGAACTAACCTCAACCAACGCTCCAAGTAAGAGATATTCCAGAACTTAGACAACTTTTCCTTCCCTGAAAACAAGAACTTTTCTTTCATACCTTAAGGATTAGAGCCTAAAACACTTGTTTATTAAGTTTGTAAGAGATAAAAAGTGGATAGAGCTGTCCAAAACAATATGTCTAAAGAAGATTTACCTAGTCCACTCAACGGACCTCAAAAAAAAGGTGTTACTGGTCTTGGAGAAGCTTTCTCAGCTCTCAAAACAATGTTTCTTGGTGCAATAGCTATTTTGATAGCTATTGCTGAGAACCTTTGGAAGTCGTTTTCGCAATGGCAGCTAAAGGCAAAACAAGAAGCAGAAGAATTACGCCTCCAACAAAAAGAAGAAGAAAGAGTTATCCGTCTAGAAGAACGTAAAGCACAAGAAGAAGCAAAAATAGCCTCTGAAATAAGATTAGAGGAAAAAGAAATTCGAGCAGAGGAAAGAAAAAATGAATCTAAAAAATTAAAAGGAGGAAAGCTGATTTATCCAATTTTAGCTGGCTTTAGTACTCTTTCATTGATATTTATGGTTGTTAAGCTTGGCCCTATTGCTGAATGGACACGTAATCAAAATGAATGTATAGAAAACTCTTCTGGAAGAGGATTGCCAACTGAAAATGAGTTTGCAAGTAAAGTGATGCGCTGTAATGGAGGGCATGATTAAACTTCATTAAAAAAAGGTCTATCAATCCAATCTCTTAAATGAGGTTTACATATTCAATCTTAAATTTTAGCCTTCCTAATGTTTTAAATGAAAGAAAATTTCTGGAAATCCACAAGTCAGGAAATAATTATAGCTCTTTCTTTTATTGTTGGATTTGCATGGGGAGGTGTTATTATTGGTTGGTGGATCGCTTATCCTTTAGGCCAAAGAGAAGTATCAGAACTATGCAGGGAAAAATAGTTATTTGTACAACTAGTAAGTTTTAAGATAAAAGAACTTTTGAGTAAAAACATTCATTTTAAAAATTTATTCTTTAGATACTTCATAGAATAAATATGAGAGATAACACTCGTTAAAAAGAACTATGTTGGTAAAATTGACACGAGACATGAAGGCTTTGCTAACCTTCATCATAACGACTTTGGGGGTGGTTTTAGCCCATCTTGCATATGTTATAGCAGCAAATTTCTATGACTCATATTTATGTGAATTCTTCTCTAGACTTGTAGGGGATAAAATCTGTACCACTATAGGTGTCGTTTTTTCACTTTGGGCAGCATTCTTTCTTGTGATTGTTCCTATTTGGTTTCTTATAATTAATGTTATATGGGACTTTAAGCGAAGAAAACAAATAAATGCAGCAAAAGCTTGGGACGATGTTGTAAGAGATATTCGAAATAATAGAATCTGATTCTGTCTAGAAAACTTGAGCAATTTTTAAGTAGGTATATCTTATGAGCTTTCAGCCGATAGATGATTTTGAGAATATATTTCTATCCCCTTGGTCTATTCCTAAAAATCCAGATATTAATTTCCCAATTGCTGCGTTTGAGAGATTAATAAATGAATTAGGTTGGGCTGATTGTTCGGATTGGCTATGTCACTGGAATGAGCTTAGTGGTCCTAGCCTTTCAAAAAACATTTGGCCAAGAGGAACAAGAACAGACTGGATTTGGGGAATAGGCTTGCCCTTACTTTCTGATATCGAGCGGTTCTTATCTTTTGATAAGGAGCAATTGCTGTTTGGATTAAGTGGCTTACCTGGTAGTGGAAAAACTAGTTTAGGAGTTTGGCTGGAAGCTGCATCTAAAGAACTTGGTTGGCCTATCGCTGTGATTTCCTTAGATGATTTTTACTTATGTTCAAATGAAATGATAAAGGCAATGAATGGAAATCCATGGGGTGTACCAAGGGGATTGCCTGGTAGTCATTCAATTGAATTACTTCAAGAGACTATAAACAGGTGGTTAGAGACAGGCGAATTGTTGGCGCCTCAATTTGATAAATCACTTAGAAATGGTCTTGGTGAGAGGTCAGGTTGGAGACGAACTAACCCTATTGCCATTGTGATTGAAGGTTGGTTTTTGTCTTGCAGTCCAGTGAACTCCAACCTGGAAATTCTTAACAAGGAAGAACAAGTTAATCCAAAGCTAACAACGGAAGAACAAAATTATAGGAAAATAGCGCAATCCGAACTATATAAGTATCTCAATGTTTGGAATAAATTGCACAGAGTTTGGCATTTAAAGGCAGTTGAATTTAGCTCAACATGCAACTGGAAAAAACAGCAAGAGGAAAACATGTCTTTCACTAGAGGGAGCAGCCTAAAAGGAGAAAGCCTTAATTCATTTATTCGCATGATTAATACAGCAATTCCACAAGAAAGTTTAAATAAAATAAAAGCAGACGTTGTCTGCCGGATTAATGCCCAAAGGCATATTGAGTGGGTTGGAACTAAACTTGATGAGTTGCGAATAATCTAAAAAGCAGAAAGGCTATTACTTAATATAAAAATTTTACAAATCGAACCGACTTTCTGCTCAAATTTGCAATTTGCCTATTATTTAGATATGGATCTACTCTATTTATCGAGGCTTATCCAATGCAAGAAACATCTAACTTAATAGGACCTGGTCAGATTATTATCCTTTGTTTGATTGGAATACTTTCTGTCAGCTTTGCGTTAACCTTTTTCTTGATAAGTCGAGGTAAGAAACTTAAGTCTGCAGATGGGACAGTATTTAGGTCAGAGGAAGAATTAAAAAAGTATGAGGAACTAGTTACAAAGCTTGAACCTCTATTTGATCAAACTAAAAAAGATTCTCAATATAAAGATACTTTGGGTCTTGACTCTTCCTTCATTAAATTGTTGACTCAGCAGGGTTTCATTAATTTAAAGACCTTACTTAAGTATCGCTACCAGTTTATAAAACTAGCCTCTTTAATTTCTGAATAATTGTAGAGCCCCTACAAACTCTTTTTGAATTAACTCCCCGGCATGGCTGGCTTATAACCTCCTCCTTGATCAGCACACTCTAAACTTTCCCTTGTGGATACTCCTGTTAATGGATTTGTTCCTTCTGCGATCTTACAAAGATTTCGTTGATCATCACTATCTAATACGGCGTAGGTAAAGTCTGCTCCTTCTATCCTTGCACCAGCAAAGCTGCTCCCCGATGCAATCATATTGATTAAGACGGCATTACGCAGATCAGTCTTTTGGAAATTAACTCTGTCTGAGAGGGTGTCTGTAAGGTTTACACCTTGCAAGTTTGATCCTCTTAAGTCGGAAAGAGTAAGCACTGTCCCATGAAGATCTACGTCGCTAAAATCTGCATCTCTCGCGACGGCCCCAGCAATTGAGGATTTTGAAAGATCTTGGCCATGGAAATCAAAGCCAGTGATGTCAGACCTGACGTAATTAGGCACTTCTTCTCCTTGTTCAAGAGCGGCATTTGCTGGCGATAAAAACAAAAAGAATTAGAGAAGCTTGAAAGGCTCATGGATAGATGGATAGCTGATCCTTCAAGCTTCATAGGTCCAGACGGAGATATAAGCAATCTTTTCTTTCGCAAAGAAGCTGATTATTGATATTAATCAAGCTTGAAACTCAAGAAGCTAAAGCAATTTCAAGCTTTTCTCTAAGTTCTCCAGAGTTATACATCTCTATAAGGATGTCTGAACCTCCCAAAAACTCACCTTTGAGATAAACCTGTGGGATAGTTGGCCAATCTGAAAACTCCTTAATCCCCTGACGAATTTCCAGATCAGAAAGCACGTCAAAAGTTTCAAAGTTCATACCTAACGCAGTAAGAATCTGCACCACATTATTTGAGAAGCCACATTGAGGCATAAGTTTTGTGCCTTTCATGAAAACCATAATCGGTGCTGAGCTTATAAGGTTCTCAATACGATTACGAGTATCTAAATCCATATTTAGGAAAGAGGATAGATTTCAATTAGGGGTCGAAGTATTCAGTGCCAAAGCATGAATGGCTTCACTTGCTAATTCATTTTTCAGCGCGCCATATACCAATTGATGCTGACGGACTAAAGATAAACCAGCAAATTCACTAGAGATTACATCCACTTGCAAATGATCACCCCCTCCATTCAAATCTTGAATAGAAACCTTTGCATCAGGCAAAGCTCGGAGGATTGCAGCGTTTATGTCTTCAGGTTTAACCATTTAGCAAATTGACAAGCATTTTGGATTTGATGAGCCACTCGCACTTAGTTGAAAAACAAGTATGAGCAGCTCTATCTTGCGCCTAAGTAAGGCGTATCAACAAAACCAAGTTCAATAAGGCTCTGATAAGCCTTTTGTCCCTCAGGTTTAGCTGGGGTCATAAGTCTAACGACTTCAACAAGAAGAGGAACAGCCACTTCAGGCTTGTTTTGCCTCCTAAAAAGGGCTGCTAGGCGAAGGTTTGTGTTGGCGAGTAACTGCAAAGTCTCACGTCCTTTTGAGTCCATCTCACGGGGTATTCGAGCATCAAGGCCTCTAAAAGAACCTGCAAGGTCTCTGTAAAAAGAAAGAAGTTTTTTCGCTACAGCCCTAGCCTTGTCGTAATGCTTTTTTGCTGCGGCCAAATTACCCTTAGCCGCTGACTTATCTCCCTTCTCAAGGAGTTGCTTGACAGCAATGACATTAAATCCTCCCTCCACTCTTGCTAAAACCTTTTGACTTGCAGAAGAGGGAGAAGAGGGCTCAGCGAAAGCAGATACTGGAACAAGAGCCAAACCAGCCATCAAGGCCAAGCTCGTCACCGGGAAGCGACAACGCATAAAAAAGAATCAAAGTTGTTGTAACTCTAAGGTGCTTTCTTCTCTCTTCCTACTGCCTTTAGGGCCGCTTGCTCAGCTGAATGCATCCTTAAAGCAAGTTCTGAGTTGAAAAGTTTGACCGCTTCTTTTCCATTTCCTGCAACTGACATAGGTTCTTCGAAACAAATTGCCGCTTTCGAAAAAGGCTTTGGCTTGATTTCGCTATAGCCAAGTCCAACTGGCACAACTTGAACATCCACACCTTTACCATCCGCAAGTTGAGTCAAACGAGATAACCCTTGCTTAAGCCTTATAGGCTTTTCAGAACGATTAATCCTTCCTTCTGGGAAAACCACAAGTTGTTGACGATCGACCATCAAATCGACTGCAAACCTAAGCGATGTAAGTGAAGGTCTCAATTGGTCAACAGGGAAACAGCCAAGACGTTGTAAGAACCATCCTTGCAATCCCTTCATTTCAGTCCCAGTGACCATAAACCGACAATCACGTCCTGTAACTCTTCTTCCAGCAGCCATTGTCAGCATCAATCCATCCCAACGAGCTCTATGAGTTGGAGCAAGTAAAACCGCTCCCTTCAATGGCAAATTATTAATTCCTAGAACTATCCTTTCACGAAAATAATTACTCAAAACCAAGTCTTGAGTGGCAATCATGGCCAATGGGCTCCAAAAAGGATCCACACCAAGACATAAATTGGTTTCACGCGTGGCGAGATCCGACGGCACCTTTAGTGTGGCCTCCAATTTCTAAAACTTACCTTTGCAATAGCAGTTTTAGCTCTATTGACTGGGCAGTTAGCTTGGCGTCTAACTCGAAGAATGCAACCACTCAAGTCAAACTGCTGAATAAAATTCAGATTGAATACACATTAGTTATGGCAAGCCTTGGTATCAACATCGACCACATTGCGAATATTCGAGAAGCTCGCCGGACGATTGAACCAGATCCAGTCCAATTAGCTTTTCTTGCAGAAATAGGGGGGGCTGATGGAATAACCGTCCACCTTCGAGAGGATCGAAGACATATTCAAGATCGAGACGTGAGACTCCTTAGAGAAACTGTTAAAAGTCGCCTCAATTTAGAGATGGCAGCCACATCTGAAATGGTTGGAATAGCTTTAGAAATAATTCCTGATATGGTCACATTAGTTCCTGAGAAACGAGAAGAGATAACAACGGAAGGGGGGTTAGATGTTGTTGCCAACGAAAGCCAACTACAACTAGTTGTGAAGCAATTAAACCAAGCAGAGATTCCTGTCAGTTTATTTATTGACCCAATTCAAAAACAATTAGAAGCCTCTGTAAGGGTTGGAGCTAAATGGGTTGAACTTCATACGGGAAATTATGCTGAAGCGTCTGAAAAAACCAAATTAAAAGAATTAGCAAGAATCAAAGAAAGTACAGCGATGGCAAGGACTCTTGGGCTCAGAGTAAATGCTGGCCATGGACTTACATATCACAATGTTGAATGCATTGCAGCAATAGAAGGTATGGAAGAATTAAATATCGGTCATACGATCATTTCTAGATCAATCGCAGTTGGGCTAAAAGAAGCTGTCCAAGAAATGAGGAATCTAATTAAAAACCCTCGTAGATAAAATTCCTGGTCATGCAATAAAGAGTTGCTATGGCCTCTTACTCCTTTTGAACAATTTAAAGATGCCAATGCTCCATGAGTCCCATCTCGTCTTGGTTGAGATGTCCTGTTGATGTCGAAGAGTCCCATCACCTAAGGTGACTAAAGACTGTTTGTTTTTCCACCATATCCAATCTCTAATGGGAGGATTAGTCTTCAACTCTTCTCTGGTAAGGCCAAGTTTTAATTTTGAAGATGCTTCAAGAAGAATTTCAAGCATTGTCTCTGCGTCCTCGCACCTAGACAAAGCCTCATTTGTTTTCTCTGCACCATCTAATGCCTCGACAAGCATTTTGATCCTCTCATTCGCAGACAAATTTTTAAAATCCATACCATTCATATCAGCCCATTTCAGGATAATTAACAACAATAGGAATTAACCGAATCATTTGAATCTTGAAAAGTCAAAGGTATTAAAATTGTTTAAACAAATTGCTTTCATTGAAGACAAGCCCTAACAACCAAAGGATTTCTTAGCTTTGTTGACCGTTTATCGAAGTAATAGAGCTGAGTGGCTAGCCAGTGTTCTATCGGAACAATTACGACTAATGCCACCAGAGCCCTTTGAAAGAGTGGACGTAATTGTTAATACATGGCCTACCAGCAGATGGTTAACAGAAGAGCTGGCCAAAACAAACGAAATAAGTGCTCTAATTCGATTTCCATTCCCTGGAGAACGGTTAAAACAACTTGTTGGTTTAGTACTAGGTATTGAAGAAGTTAATCAAGATCCATGGAAAGCAAATAGTCTTGTCTGGCAATTAATAGAGGTATTCCCTGAATTTTTAGCTAGCGATGAAGGGGCTTCGCTAAAAGGCTGGGTTAATGAACACTCTAGTAAGTCCAATCACCTCAACAGAGAGAATTGGAAATTAATAAAGAGCATAGCCAGTGCCTTTAACGACTATGCCTTGTATAGACCGGATCTATTAAACGAATGGATTAGTAGTACTAACCAGACAAACCAATCATTCAGGGAAAAAAGTGTCCATGAGAACTGGCAAGCATCATTAGCTCGCCTTCTTTATAACAAGATTGAACATGACCCATTTGGCTTGCAAGTACAACGTGCTGTCAAAAGGCTCAAAAGTGGAAAGTCACCAGCCAAGCCGCTTCCCAAACATCTCTACATTTTTGGTATTAGTAGTTTAGCGCCTGTACAAATCGAGCTGATTCAAGCACTTTCTGGGGTGGTGGATATAAAATTCTTCCTATTAACACCTTGCAAAGATCTCTGGCAGCGACTTGAAGTTAGAAGAGAGCAACTAGGCAAGTATTGGGTCAATACGATAGATGGCGAATGGCTACAGAAGTCAGCTCGACTAGAGTCAACTTTAGGACGTATGGGTGCTGAATTTCAACAACTTTTAGAAGGTAGTGGTGAGAGTCAACTTGGCGAGTGGCAAGAAGGTGACTTATTTGCGGCCCCAACAAATATTGCTGCTCAAGCAAATCTCAAGCCAACCTTATTAGAGCAATTGCAACAGCAATTAATCAGCTCCGATGATGAAAGGCTCTTAGAGAGAGATAAGCAAGACACATCACTTTTATTCATGGCATGTCCAGGACAATTGCGACAAGTACAACTAGTTCGAGATCAAATTCTCCAATGGTTAGCAGCAGATTTAACCCTTGAGCCTAGAGACGTACTAATAATGACGCCACAAATTGAACGATATGCACCACTCATCGCATCAGTCTTCAATGATGTAAATGCGACAAATGTCGAATTGCCATGGCGCATTACTGACCGCAGCCAAGAGGATGTCCCAGGGGTGATCCAATACATGTTGGAATTACTTGAGGTTTCAGGGAAAAGAATAAACGCAACAAATTTAGAGGCCTTATTAGGTAATCCAGCAATTCAAAAACAACAAGGGCTTAATCAAGAAGATGTGAGAGTGATTAGCGACTATCTGCAACTCACTGGATTTCGATGGGGTCTTGATGCAGAAGAGCGAAATGGGAATGAATTGCATAGTCTAAGTTGGTGCTTAGATCGGTGGTTATTGGGTTTAATCCTTCCTGAGAAAACTGGCTTTTCACATCAAGGAACTGCTCCTTTCTCCCAAGGAATTACTGCGAATGATCTAACGCGATGGTGGGGATTACTGTCTCAACTCTGCAATCAAATTCGTGAACTACGAAAATCTCGTCGGTCAAGTGAATGGGTAGAACTTTTGAAAGGTTTCGTTAAAGAGCTTTTCGATGATGGTGGGTCTTGGTCCTGGGAACTTAAATGTTTTCTTGCTGCCCTCGATGATTGGCTAGATTTCTCGAAGGATAGTGAAGCAGAGGTAGACGTAACAGTAGTAGCAGAGATCTTAAATGAAGCCTTAACAGCACAAGCCGGAAGATTTGGCCACCGCAGTGGAATGATCACTATCAGCGCTCTCGAGCCGATGAGAGCAATACCTCACAAAGTAATAGTTTTGATGGGGTTAGATTCTGATATTTTTCCAAGATACAAAAATCTCCCAGGCTTTCACCTCTTAGACCAAAAGAGGAGATTAGGTGATCCACGAATGAATGATCAGGACCGTTATGCTCTCTTAGAAGCAATAATGTCTACGAGAAAACACCTTCTTTTAACATGGAACAGTAGAAATGAAAGAACAGGAGAGGCAATACCACCCGCAAACCCTATTCAACAATGGCTGGGGCAGCTAAAAAATAACCTCAATCAAAAAAGCTGGAATGGACTCCTCAAAGAAGCCCACCCAAACCCTCTAGCAAGTACAAACTTTCTTCAAGAAGACAATAGCTCCCCAATTAGTTGTGATCGTAGAAATCTAGAAGCACGCTTATGCCTAAACAAAGCATCAAAGCCACAACCTTTAGGACTTGCTCTCCCATTGAAGTGGGAACCATTCATAAGAGAAAGTACCAATTCAATCTCAAATGAAATACTTAAATCATGGTTACTAGCCCCTCAACTTGTATGGCTTGAAAATATTCAACTAAGGCCAAAAGAATGGATAAATCCTCTCAAAAACCTTGAAGAACTTGATTTTACAGAGTTGCAGAGGTACCGACTAATTAAAGATCGTTTAATAGAAGTAATGAATTCAACAGCAATCGAAGAATCTATTGAAATCGAAGCTCTAGAAGACTGGGAATCGCGGTATGCTGGGCAAGGGACTTTGCCTCCTGGTAACGCAGGATCATTAGAATGCGAGCTCTTAGAAAAACGTTGGCAAAACCTTAGTACCACTATCAAGTTATTAGGGCCTTGCCAAAAACGGCCACTTCAACTAAGTGATAAATACGAAGAGGTCCTTTGGGCTAAAGACAGAGTAATAATTATCGAGCCTGGAACACTTAAATCAAAAAATGCTATGGAGGGTTGGTTACTTCACCTTCAAGTCAACGCAATCACCCAAACTCCAACTTCAACAGTCGTCATAGCTAGAAGCTCTTCTAAAGCAAAAAAAGACATCTATGAAATTGCACTTCAATGGAATGAATTATCCTCAAATGATGCCAAGGGTTTCTTAGCTGAACTAAAGCAAATGGCATTTCAAGGATTACAAGAATGTTGGCCTGTTCCACCGGAAAGTGGGTGGGCTCTTTTCAAAGCTAGTAGTAAAGGCTCCGACAAAGCTCTGAAATCATTCCAACAAAAGTGGGATGGGGTCTTCGATATTCAAGGCGAAAGACAAAGGCCAGAGATGCAACTCTGCTTTGGCACAAAACTAGAGGCATCAGAATTTCTAAAGAGCGAAGGTTTCCATAATGCCTACAAAAATTTGTATCAACCAATGACTGAGTATTTATGCAATCAAAAAGTATTCTGAGAAAAGGAGTCCATGTAAATGGGTTATTGAAGTTAACTGATTAATCAGCTGATTTCATATACCTGGTCTAAAATCTTATTTGGTGAGCTGCACCTTGAAAAATGCCATGAAACCAAAAGATGTTAAACCTCTTCCTAACCTTATTGTTCTGGCTTTTTCAGGTTGGAGACTAAGTTGGAAAGGATTAATAAATAATCAACAAGGAGAATGGTGGTTGATAGCTCAACTAATTCTAATTACAGCACATCTTTTACCTCCTTGGCCTTCAACTATCGTTATTGGCTTTGAATGGCCTTTAATTTTAACTATTACTGGGATTTCTATCATTCTTCTTGGTTTAACCCTTGCCACTCGAGCATTGATGCACTTAGGAGTAAATCTTTCTCCTTTGCCTGATCCAAAGCCAGGAGCAAAGTTAGTAACGACTAAAGCATATAGTCGTTGCAGACACCCTCTTTATCAAGCTCTTATAGTTAGTTCTATAGGAACGGTGATTTCACTTGGAAGTTTTCTCCATCTTTTGTTGTTAGTGGCTTTATCAGCAACACTGAAAAGTAAGGCCATGAGAGAAGAGAGGCAATTGCAAAAAACACATTCTGGATATAGAGCCTATTTAAGCAATACACCTGCAATCTTCAAGAAAATTCCTTTTCTAGACTGGAGAGAATGAGAAAAGATTAATGCCAGCCAATCTCCTCATAATGCTTAAATTAATCACTAACAAGAACGAGAGTGCTCTATTTTTCTTTAGGTCTTTGCAATACGTCTTAAGAAAGTAGCCATGGGAAATAACAATATGATTTGCACCTCTAAGTTTGAACCTAATTCATACCCATTAAATACTGGGCTGCGTTTAATTGAGGCAAGTGCAGGGACAGGGAAAACCTTTGCCATTGCCCACCTTGTACTAAGGCTGATAACAGAGGGGAAGGCATCAATCAACGAAATTCTAGTAGTTACTTTTACTGAGGCGGCAGCCTCCGAACTTAAATCAAGAATCAGCAATCGACTTGAAGCAGCTCTTGAAGGACTCGATGCACTTTCAAGAGGATTAGAGACAAAGTCTTGTGATGCAGTTTTAGAGAATTGGATTGAGCTTAATTCCCAAGATGACAACAATAGACATCAGGTGATAAGTCGTCTCCTAGAAGCCTTAGAAAGTATTGACTACACAGATATAACAACGATCCATGGTTTTTGTAAGCGGACATTGCAAAGAGAAGCAATTGATTGTGGCGCTCCTATTAAGCCTATCCTTGAAGAGGAAAATTTAGATCTAATCCTTGAGGTGGTTCACAACTACTGGCAACGAGAGATTTTAACTCTTCCTGCTACTCATTTAAAAGGTCTCAAAGCTGCAGGTATAGACATCAAGAAAATATCTCAAACACTTATAAAACTCGATAATGACCCTAGTCTTTCCTTCAATATTGAAAGTCTGAAAGTAGAGCCATTTGAACCTCTTGCAAAGCAATTTGACGAATGGGTAAAAAACCTATGGGAAATTTTTCTTTCTTATTGGAGACAAGAAGGCTACGATCTAGAAGAAGGTTTGAAAGTTCAGGCGAAAGAATGGCGGTCAGAAGGGAACAAAGACACAAAACCATTCAGTCCGAAGCCACTTAAAAATCGTTACGAAGAGATAACTAATTGGATTGAAGATGTTCTGGTTGGAGCAGAGGCACAAGATGCTAGTTCAAAAATATCTTATGGAGTAATTCGTCAACAGAGACTATTTGCGAACTATTTTCATCCCGGTGTGACAGTTGAAACCGCAATACGTTGCGGAGAAGAAAACCCTTCTCTAATAAGACCTAATCTGCAAACAGCCATTGCCGAATTATGGGATGGGCCAGCAGAACAAGTGTTAAGGCATGCATTGAGTTGGTCTTTAGTTGAGCTGGAAAAACGAAGGAAATCTCAAGGAATTATTAGCTACGGAGGCCTCCTTAAAGCTGTTGACCCTAAACCCATCACACAAAACAAAAAAGAAAGTCTTTCCCAAAAGGAAGTCTTACTGAAGAAACTACGTCTACGTTACCAAGTCATACTCATTGACGAGTTTCAAGACACTGATTCCATTCAATGGCGCTTCCTTAAACAAGCCTTTGCAATTAGTAAAAAACATTTAATGATATTGGTAGGAGACCCTAAACAAGCTATTTATCGGTTTAGGGGAGGCGATCTAAATATATATAAACAAGCAAGGTCTGAGGTGGAACGCATTGATGTCTTATTAGACAACTATCGCACTAAAGCTCCTCTTATGAAGGGAATCAATTCTTTATTGGCGGTAGGCTTAATTCGTTCAAATTTAAAAGTCCCTCCTTTAATTTCTTGTGTCCAAAATCAACTAGAAACAAACCTCGCAAATATCATCTCTCCCATTCAACTCTTAACTGTAGAAGAAAATTCAGAAGACACCTCAGAAAGCCAAAAAACATCAACCTCCAAAACCACACTCGAAAAAGTCATTCCCACAGCAATTACTAATTCTGTATTAACTCTATTAGAGGGCCACAAGAATGACTTAGATCTTTCCGATATCTGTATATTGGTCGGACGCCATGAGCAAGCAAATAAAATCCGCGAATCACTTGCTTGTGCTGGGCTTCCCAGTCGCTTAGTTAGTCAAGGAGATGTCTTGAAAAGCAATGCGGCTGAAGTCTTACAACGTTTTCTAGATTGTCTTGCTAAACCAGGGAATTCTTCAAATCTTCGCCTTGTTGCCTGCTCCTCATTAATACAATGGAGTGTTGAGGAGCTTAAAGAGTCTGAAAAGAATGGGCAGCTTGATAATTTGGCTCTTCGTTTCAGCTTTTGGTCAAATAACTTTTCCAATTTAGGCATTTTGGGGTGTCTTTCTGAATTATTAGACGGTCACAAAATGGCAGATCTTTCTGAAAGAGGAAGAATGCTCAGCGACCTTTATCAATGCTCTCAGTTAGTTCAAGAAGCAATACATTCCCAAGGTTTAGACGCAACTCGAGCGGCTATGTGGTTAAGAAAAGAACGTCTAAATCAAAATGAAACTATTACGAGTAAGCGTGAACCTAATAGTGATATTGCTGAAAGCGCAATCAATGTGGTAACCATACATCGGAGTAAAGGACTGGAATATCGAGTAGTAATTTGTCCATACCTTTGGCAAGCACCGCCAGTACCTGTTGGACCTTTATGGAGATTAGGCACATCGGATAATTGGCTTATTTCACTAAATAGCAATTGGGGAGCAGGGAAAGAAGCCGCGGAAGAAAACAAACAAGCTGCATTTGAAGAAGCAGAAAGACTGGCATATGTAGCTATTACACGGGCATGCGATCATTTAATAATTTTATGGGCAAAAGGAGCAAAGCAAAAAGGGAACCCCCTGACCTCTTTATTGTTCGGACCATCCTTACTAGATGCAGATTTAGATGAGCTAACAAATAGCAAAATGAATCAATGGATAACCAGTAATAAGCTCAAAGTCAATCTGACGACTGCACAAACTGAACAAATCAATAGTCAATGGAGTCCCCCCCCCTTAAAAGGCGAACTATCTCTAGGAGCCATACCACAAAGAAAACTTGACTTCAGTTGGCGTAGAAATAGCTATTCTTCATGGGTTCACAATCAAAATAATAGTTTTCATAATTCAGACTTAATCGGCTTAGAGGAAGGAAAAGATCTTGATCAACGATTTCGAGAATCATTAGAGCCGACCATACCCGAAATTATCCATTCTAAATCAAGCATGATTTGGTCTAATCAGAGCCCACTTGGCAACTTCCCACGAGGAGCCTCAGCAGGGGATTGCTTACACCGAATATTAGAAAGAGTCGAATTCTGTGAACCACTTCACCAACCAGAGGCGACAATGATCATCGAAGAAGAGCTTAGTAGAACTGGACTTGGAATTGAATTACTCAAAAATGTTCAGGATGGTCTCACTCAAGTTCTAGGAACTCCGATAGGCGGACCCTTAGGGAAACAAAAACTTAAGGACATCTCTTCAGAGAGGCGTCTTCATGAGCTTAGTTTTGATCTTCCTCTTGCCCAAAAAGGAAATCAAATCACATCTTTAGATCTTGTAAAAGTCTTTATGCAAGATCCCGATGCTCGTTTCGGATCGGATTACGTGCCAAAACTCGCCAAACTAAATATATATAGTCGAGGTTTTCTTACAGGCTCAATTGACTTGGTTTTCACTGATCAAGAGAATTTGGCAAATGCACGCTGGTGGGTCGCAGATTGGAAAAGCAACTGGATTGGGAAACTTAATGAAGAAGGGGAAGTTTTAGCTTGTGGCCCTTCTGAATACACCGAGAAAGCAATGGAAGAACAAATGCTCCTACACCATTACCCACTTCAGGCTCATCTTTATCTGGTAGCACTTCATCGTTTCTTAAAATGGCGACTGCCAAATTACGATTCCAAAAAACATTTAGGGGGCTATATATATCTTTTTTTAAGAGGAGTGCCTGGAGCCCAAGCTCTTGAAAGTATTCCAGATATCAAACAAATCCCAGGTTTAATCGTTGAGAAGGCCTCTTTAGCTCGCGTAATAGAGCTCGATCGTCTACTGCAAGAAGGGGGAAAATGAATTTCGACAACAAACATAAGCGCTCTTCCAAAGTTAAAGGCGCACTGTTTCAAACTTTATTGAGACGAATCCCTCCTAAGCAAGCCTCTTCTCATTTAGAAGATGTGGTAGATGCCCTAATGGATTCTTTATTTGAAGGAGAAGTAGACATACTAATGAACAAGTTTTCTGCTCCTCCCAATTTAAGATGTAAAGGTTGGCCAGAAGCACATCTAGAAGCTCTAAAAGCAAGTGGGTGGCTTGATGGGGATACTTCTCCCATGGTTCTAATAGAGAATCAACTGAGTTGGAGACGGTGGCATGAAGAAATGGAAGAAGTCATCAAGAACCTAAAAGTCAGGGCAAAAAACACAAAGTTACTTGTAGCAAGTATCTCTCCAAAAACAGATCCCATTAACTTACAAGGACTCAATACTGAGCAAAAGTTAGCTGTAGAAGCAATCATTCATCAAGGTGTTTTGTTGCTAAGTGGTGGGCCTGGAACAGGCAAAACCAGTACGGTCGTAAAGATACTTCAAAGAGCTCTTGAAATAAAACCAACTCTGAAGGTTGGACTAGCCGCACCAACAGGAAAAGCCGCAGCACGGCTACAAGCAAGTGTTCAAAAAGGAATCCAAAAGATTCAGACTCTCCCTAGTCAAAGTCTTTCAGAGATTCCTTGCAGCACCCTCCACCGATGGCTTGGTGCTAGCCATGGGAGTTATAAAAAGAATAAAAACAATCCTCTAAATTTGGATTTATTAGTTGTCGACGAAATGTCAATGGTTGATATCGCGCTTATGAAAGCATTGCTTGAGGCACTACCCCACCAAAGCCAACTTGTTTTAGTTGGCGATCCAAACCAATTGCCTCCCATAAACAGTGGGGCCATATGGCATCGGCTACAAAAAAACGATACTCGTATCTATTTTGACGAAGGAGCCATACATCTGAAAAAGACTTATCGCAATCGCGGAGATCTTGCATCTCTTAGTAATTTACTTTGCCAAAAAGAACTGTATTCATTTTGGGACAAACTATTTAAGACCTCTAAGACCGCAAATATAAAAGCACATCAATGCAAAGAACGTTTAATTCCTAACTTGTTAACAACCCAACTTCGGGATCATTTAAGGGATCTAGAGGAATTAACTCAACAACTCCTTAAAATCCTCCCAGAAAATTTGTCACCATCAAGCACAACAGATATAACCATTGGGGCTGAAGCAGAGTTAATTCTTAGCTCTATTGAAAATTTAATGGTTCTATGTCCTAAAAAACTTGGCTTTTGGGGTGTTGACGAAGTTCATAAGAGTTTTCTAGGCCCAAGTTTCAAAGACAATATGACGGACTGGCCTCAAGGAACTCCTGTCATGTGCAGTGAGAACCAATCAGAGCTAGGGCTTGCTAACGGAGATATAGGCATCGTAATTGGAGAGGGGAACCAACGGCGCTTACTGTTTCGTGTTTTAACTGAATCCCAAAAGCTTGTTACCAGACTAATTAATCCAGCAAGATTAAAAGCTATTGAACCTGCACTAGCTATCACAATTCATAAAGCACAAGGGAGTGAAGCTGATGAAGTTATAGTTTTGTGGCCAGAAGAAATTTCTGAAGCTACAAAAGAAAATAAATTAAGCACTAAGCAAGATCTTTATGACAAACGAATGCTTTATACCGCTATTACTAGGGCTAGAGACAGCGTAGATATTTTCATCCCCTCGGTGCAAGTCAGAAATAATCCTGTAATAAGCAAATTAAATGGTTAAACATCCAAAGCGAGGGCAGATGATAAATTAAAACTTCAACCTTTAAAAAGGCGAGTCAACACAGCACGGTTCTTTACCGATTGGACGTTGTCTGCCTGAATTAAAGAACAATCAGGCCAACGCTCGATACATGACTAAGGAAAAGGCAATCGAGGAAATCTTGTGCTCACTTGAGACAAATGACTCAAGTGACAGAATTCCACAAACTGACACCCCTATAGAGCCTGAAGAAGAATTAAAAGTCGATAGCGAGTCAACAGACAAAACCCATCAGAGTGGTTTTGATGGCTTTGGCTTTAGTGATGCCTTAATCGAAACACTTGAGAAAAAAGGATACAAAGATCCTTCCCCTATTCAAAAGGCTGCTTTCCCGGAACTGATGCTAGGCCGTGATCTTGTTGGCCAAGCCCAAACAGGAACGGGCAAAACTGCCGCATTTGCTCTACCTATTTTAGAGAGGTTAAAAGAAAACAAGAAGAATCCTCAGGTATTAGTTCTCGCCCCAACAAGAGAGCTGGCAATGCAAGTAGCTGAGTCTTTCCGTTCCTATGCCGCTGGGCACCCTAATTTAAAAGTCTTAGCTGTATATGGAGGGGCTGATTTTCGATCACAAGTCAGCACCCTTAAGAAAGGAGTAGACGTTGTGGTAGGTACTCCTGGTCGTGTGATGGACCATATGCGCCAAGGCACTATGAATACTGTTGACCTCAGTTGTCTAGTGCTTGACGAAGCAGATGAAATGCTCCGAATGGGATTTATAGATGATGTCGAATGGATACTTGGTCAGCTACCAGAAGAAAGACAATTAGTCCTATTCTCAGCAACAATGCCCTCTGAGATTCGACGGTTATCGAAAAGGTATTTAAATGAGCCTGCAGAAATCACTATCAAGTCAAAGCAACAAGAAGCTAGATTAATTAGACAACGATTTATAAATATACATAACAGCTATAAAGTAGAAGCCCTTAAAAGAGTTTTAGAAGCAGTTACCGGAGAAGGTGTAATTATATTTGTCCGAACAAAGGCAATAACCCTGATTGTTGCCGAAGCGTTGGAAAGCTCAGGTCACGATGTTGCAGTATTAAATGGTGACGTGCCTCAAAACCAAAGAGAGAGAACTATTGACCGCTTACGAAAAGGAAGTATCAATATCCTTGTTGCTACGGATGTCGCGGCGCGAGGGCTCGACGTAGAAAGAATCGCTTTAGTCATTAACTATGACATGCCTTTCGATGGCGAAGCATATGTTCATCGCATAGGTCGTACTGGAAGAGCAGGAAGGAATGGAGAGGCCATCCTTTTCGTCAATCACAGAGAAAGACATTTCTTGCGCAATCTTGAGCGAGCTGTTGGTCAGCAAATTGATCAAATGGAAGTCCCAAGCAATTCTCTTATTAATAAAAGTCGTCTAGAGAAGCTGCAAGAACGTCTTGCAAGTTCAGCTTCTACAGGAAGAGAGCATGAAGAAGAAACAACTCTTCTAAAAGAAGTTTTAGAAAACGTAGGGAAAGAGCTTGAAATCGATTCCGAACAACTAGCTTTTGCCGCATTGAATCTTGCCATAGGCTCATCACCTTTATTAGTTCAAGGTGATGAGAATTGGATAAAGCAATCCTCACAACGTGTTCGTAAAAATGACCGGCGAGAGGAAAGAGGCAACTCCCGCAGAAGAAATGATCGGGATCCTCGACAACTAGAACGAAATATGGAAAGATTTCGTGTAGAAGTCGGGCATAGGGACAGAGTTAAGCCAGGGAATTTGGTGGGTGCAATTGCAAATGAGGCTGGATTACAAGGAAGAATGATTGGCCGAATTCAGATTTTCGAAAGCTATAGCTACATCGACCTACCCAAAGGAATGCCTAATGAGGTATTTAATGATTTGAAAAAGCTTAGAGTTATGAATAGAGAATTACAAATAAACCGCCAAGATTAAGGCAAAAACCTTGTTTCATAAGAACAACCTCTCTGGCAATCATTTAGCATCCTATTTATTCTGAGCTGTGCATCTCCAAGTATTAATAGTAAACAACCACATAAAGGGTAAGATGGCTTCAAGAAAGGGCCGTCGAACAACTTATTTAACTATTTCACCCAAGTCAATTCAGTAAAATCTATTACTACATGTCTATTGAGCTTGCGATAAGAATAAGGAGAAACAATTAATCCTAGAGGAACAAAATGGTTACCTATTTAGCCAAAAAAAAATCATTAGAGCAGGTACTTCTTGGTATTCAGATATCATTTATGCCTCTGTGCAAACAATCAATAGATAGATAGAATTATGCTTGTTGTATCTAATTAGATCAAATATTGAATGCAGTTAAATTGTTTTTCTTTAGAAGGAGTCTAATTAGATTTAGCATCCGACTATCAACTTAAAGCCCTAAATGGGTCGTAGCACTGTAGTTTAATGAAGCATCAGCATCAGCTCAAAGGCTCCAAACGGCTTGCTCCTAAAGCTTTAGCTTCAATGGCTCCAGCATCCAAGGCTTCCCTTTTTGACCCCAAGCTTCACTGATTCAATACCCTTAGTCCCTTTAGGAATGACTATTTACATAGGAAACTTGTCTTTCCAAGCTGAGCAAGAAGATTTAATCGACTTGTTCAGTCAATACGGTGAAGTCAAACAATGCAGCCTGCCTCTCGACAGAGAGACTGGAAGAAAGCGCGGATTTGCCTTCGTTGAAATGGTTAATGACGCTGACGAACAAAAAGCGATTGACGACCTACAAGAAGTTGAATGGATGGGGCGAATGATAAGAGTTAACAAAGCGACACCTCGTGAAGGAGGTCGCGGTGGCAATAGAGGAGGCTATGGAGGCGGGGGAGGTAATCGCAGATAAAGCTACCTCTCCGATAAAAGGAAGGGAATTATTCGAGTCCCTTCCTTTCTTTCATTAAACCCTCTCATCAGGCTCTAGTAGCTCTAGCAAAACTTCTTTGTCAGACAGTTTCTTTTGCAACTGCTCAGAATGGTCAATTGATTTAATTTCTTGACTTAAGTCTTCTCGCAGGCCAGGCACTACAGAGCGAAGAGCTCTTCTTCTCCTTTTTGCAATAAACCGGTTTGATCTATTTACGGCTCGAGAACGTGACATCAAACCTCCTTAAGTGGATAATTGCTTTCTAGCTAAAACCACGACAAAAAGCGCGCAATTTAATTCAGTTCTGGAAGAAAAGAAAGGTTAAAGCAAATGTCATCCTGCACCCAAAAAGGGGAAAGTGCTCTCAAAAGGCTTCTAAGTAGTCTTAAGGACTATCGAGCCTTGCTTGCAGCAGCATCAACTTGCTCAGTGCTCAATAAGATCTTCGACCTCGCTCCGCCTGTATTAATAGGGCTTTCGGTTGATGTTGTTGTAAGAGAACAGAATTCTTGGCTGGCCTTGAGTGGATTTAGCAGTGTTCCTGAACAATTGCTTCTCTTAGCCTTTCTATCGTTTCTAATCTGGAGTTTTGAGTCTTTCTTCGAATATCTCTACAACTATCTCTGGCGAAACCTCGCTCAAACGACTCAACATAATTTACGAATAAAGGCCTACGGGCACCTTCAACAGCTTGAAATGTCTTTTTTTGAAGCAGATAGTTCTGGTCGATTAATGGCTGTTCTAAATGACGATATTAACCAATTAGAAAGATTTCTAGATCATGGCGCAAATCAACTAATTCAGCTAATTGTAACTGTTTCACTAGTCGGAGGAGCTATGGCTATAGCTGCTCCAGGGATTGCATTGCTTGCATTTATTCCTATTCCAGTGATTCTTGTAGGATCTATAAGTTTCCAAAAAAAACTGGCACCAAGATATAGAGAGGTAAGAGAAAAAGCAGGAGACCTCTCAGCCCGACTAAGCAACAACTTAGGTGGAATTCTAACTATAAAAAGCTTCACCACCGAACAATGGGAACTTGAGCGTTTAAGAAAAGACAGCAACGCTTATAGATTTAGCAATCGTAAAGCAATAAAACTTTCATCTGCATTTATTCCATTGATTCGATTCGCTATTCTTTTTGCTTTTTTAGCAATTCTTGTAATAGGTGGTCTTCAAGCCTGGGAGGGAACAATCGCAATAGGAACTTATAGCTTTCTTGTCTTTATTACTCAAAGGTTACTTTGGCCTCTCACAACTCTTGGACATACTTTAGATGAATATCAACGTTCAATGGCTTCAACTAAGCGTGTTTTAGATCTTATAGATACACCCATAAGAATATCTAGTGGGACTAAAAGAATTAACCCTCAGAGGATTGTTGGAAATGTATCTTTTCAAGATGTTAGCTTCAGCTACAAGGATAGACAGCAAATCCTCCAGAACTTCAACTTAAATATCCCAGCTGGAAGCACTATTGGAATAGTAGGTTCAACTGGCTCAGGTAAAAGCACAATAATAAAACTTTTACTCAGGCTATACTCTTTAGATTCAGGAATAATAAAGCTAGATAATCATTCAATAAAGGACCTTAATTTAAAGGACTTAAGGCAATGCATTGCACTTGTAAGTCAAGATGTATATCTATTTCATGGAACAATAAAAGAAAATATTTCATACGGTAGTAATACAAGAAATCTTGACCAGATCGACTTTGCAGCATCACTAGCGGAGGCTTCTGATTTTATAAACCAACTACCAAAAGGATACGACACTCTTGTAGGAGAAAGGGGGCAAAGACTTTCAGGGGGTCAAAAGCAAAGGATCGCACTTGCAAGAGCAATCCTAAAAGATTCACCGATACTTGTTCTGGATGAAGCTACAGCTGCTGTTGATAACGAAACAGAAGCTGCTATTCAGAGGTCGATTAGGAAAATAACAGAAGGTAGAACTACTATTGTTATTGCGCATAGATTAAGCACCGTAAGGAATGCCGATAAAATAATAGTGCTAAATAAAGGAAGGATTAAAGAACAAGGGACACACGAAACACTTCTAGATCTTGGCGGTGAGTATTCTGATCTATGGAGGGTGCAAGCAGGTCAAAAGAAAAATTGAGAACTTTATTCTTCTCTAGTTATTGAAGTCTCAAGTATTGAATATAGGAAAACTATATAATCGATTTAATGCTGAATTTATTTAAGTTAGAAATGTCAAAGAAGTGATTACAATTTCAAAAATTTTCTCCATTTTTGGCCATCTTATATCGTTAGTACTAGCGGCCAAGGTATATAAATATCCATTATCAACTACTACCGTAGCAAGCTCATGACGGCTTCTATCCTGAAAACGAACTGAATATTCCAAGTCATAAAAGGTGTGATTTGACTGATCGCGCTCTTTTGCTTCTACAAGTTCCACTTCTCTACCAGTCCCTTCAGGTGTTATCACCGCATTCATAAGCCGTTCTCCTACAGCATCAGGACTACCTAACTCTTCCAAATCAACGTTGCTATCAACTTTTGAGATAACAAGGCTCAATGTTTCATCACTGTTAATCAGATCATGAAAAACAACCTGAGGACCACCATTAACTTCAACCCTGGTCCAACCTGTGGGATAGAGGAAGCCATAGCGCCCATCAGGGCTTTGAAAAGAATTTAACCCAGCTGACAAGTTGCTTCCACAAGCCACCAAAGTGAAAATCAGCAGGATTCCCAGAAAAGCTCTTGATATTGAACGCAAATTTTTAATCATTTTTGAGCAAGTACCTATTCTTATTCTGCAGCAGCTATTAATTACTACAAGCAGTCTTCCAAATTACATCCCTTAAGGATCAACATTGCTTAAATTCTGATCATCTGCAAAAGGACCCTGAGCAGCTTCACACGACCCCTTGCTCGTCTTATAGACCAGTTCGAACAATTGCCCGGCATCGGACCTCGAACAGCCCAAAGACTTGCATTGCACCTTCTTCGTCAACCAGAAGAAAAAATTCGAAATTTCTCAAATGCATTAATTAATGCCCATAGCCAAGTTGGGCAATGTCAAAAATGTTTTCATCTGAGCTCGGAAGAGGAATGTGAAATATGTACTGATCAAAAAAGGGACAAAGAAATCATCTGCGTGGTTGCAGACTCACGGGACTTACTAGCCTTGGAACGTACCCGTGAATACAAGGGTTTATATCACGTACTTGGAGGACTTATTTCTCCTATGGATGGAATTAGTCCAGATATGCTCCAAGTCTCATCTTTAGTCAAAAGGGTCGATGAGAACGAAAGCAAAGAGGTGATTCTTGCTCTTACACCAAGTGTCGAAGGAGATACAACAAGTCTTTATTTGGCGAGGTTATTAAAACCCTTTACTAAAGTCAGTCGAATAGCTTATGGGCTTCCCGTAGGTAGTGAATTGGAATATGCAGATGAAATCACTCTCAGCCGTGCCCTTGAAGGTAGAAGGTCTATGGAATAAATCAGCTTTCCAATCTTTTAAACCAGGATTCTTACAAAAAGATGAAAACTCGATTCAGCAGCACCCCTCCCAAAGAACGTCTCCCCTCATGGATCAAACCCTCGATTGGAACAATTTCTCAATTAGAAAAGGTTCAAAGTCTTGTAAAGGAAAATCGACTTCACACAATATGTGAAGAAGGTCGCTGCCCTAATCGTGGAGAATGCTATGCCGCTGGTACAGCAACTTTTTTACTTGGTGGTTCTATCTGCACAAGGAGTTGTGCATTTTGCCAAGTCAATAAAGGTGTTCCTATTAAAAGCGACACATCTTTAGAGGCTGATCGTGTGGCAAATGCAGTCGTTCAATTGGGGCTTCGGTATGTGGTCATTACTTCGGTAGCAAGAGACGATTTACCAGACCATGGCGCAAGTCTTTTTACTACAACTATCTCAGCCATTCGCAAGCGAATCCCTTCAATCTCCATTGAAGTCTTAACCCCTGATTTTTGGGGAGGCTCCTCAGATCCAATAAATGGTGAAAGGATACAAAGAGAACGGTTAGAAAAAGTACTTTTGGCAAAGCCTGTTTGCTTTAATCACAATCTTGAAACAGTCAAGCGACTGCAAAAAGAAGTCCGTCGCGGAGCCACTTATGAAAGGTCTCTTGGACTATTAAAAGCCGCAAGAGAATTAGCACCTCAAATCCCTACAAAATCAGGATTAATGCTTGGATTAGGGGAAACAGAAAGTGAAGTCATACAAACGCTCAAAGATCTACGATCCGTAGATTGTCAGCGAATTACTTTGGGCCAATATTTACGTCCCTCACTCGCGCATATTCCTGTCGATAAATATTGGAGCCCGGAAGACTTTATAAGTTTTGGAGAGATGGCCAAAAAGCTAGGTTTCAAAAAAGTTAATAGTGGCCCATTGGTTCGCAGTAGTTATCACGCAGAAGAAGAGTGATAACTATGCTTAAAGGCGTCAGAAGATTGCCATAATTGAACACTTTTATTGTGCACCTCACGACATTCTGCAACCATCAACGCGCCCGCTCCTCCCCAAACCATTCTTAAAGGTAAGTCCGATGGGGAAGCACCTACTTCTTTTACGGTAATAAAGCCACGTCTACAAAAGTATTTCACTAATCTTGAATGCTGACGTTCATCATCGCGAATAGCTAAAAGCCGAGCTTTTCTACAAGGGGTTTCTTCTAACGCCCACGCCATTGTCGCAGACCAAACCAAATGTCCAACTCCTTTTGGTGCCTTTGGATGGATTCTCATTGTGTCAAGCTGTAATCCATTAAGTCCCCCATAAGCCCAAGCCTTCATTTCTCCTAAAACTCTTATTTTATTTACTTCTAAATAGTCAGCGACCACAACTCTTAATGACCATAGTCCTAATGGCCGAAGGACTTTAAGGCGTAGCAACAAATTTGCTGCTAGTGCTTGTTCCTCAAGGTGGACCAGTCCGACTTTATTCAAGACTTAGCTCCTAAACTCTTTCGCCTCAACTTGAGTTGTGCAAGATGGTCATAGTGCTTTTGCCTCTCCGCGAAACGAGCTCTATCTTGATCATTAAAGGTATTTTTACAATGCAAGCATTGAACACCAGGAATATAATTTTTATCCTCTCTATCCTGTGAATTAAGGGGCATGCCGCAAGCATGACATAACAGGTGATCTCCAGGAAGAAGGCTTTGGTTCAATGCCACCCTCTGATCAAATACAAAACACTCTCCTCGCCATAAATTTTCATTCTCAGGAATTTCTTCTAAATAACGCAGAATTCCTCCGCGAAGATGGTGAACACCTTTAAACCCTTGAGACTTCAAATATGAAGTTGCCTTCTCACAACGTATTCCTCCTGTACAAAACATTGCGATTCGCTTTGTCTTTTTCTGCTCAACTAAAGAAGATAGGTTTTGATCAACCCATGCAGGAAATTCACGAAATGTTTCTGTTTTAGGGTCTAAAGAACCTTCAAATGTACCAATGCCAATTTCATATTTATTGCGTGTATCAATAACAAGTGTTTCCGGATCTTTCAAAAAATCGTTCCAATCCTGAGGATCTATATAAGTGCCAACAAACTTATTAGGGTTCACTTCTGTGATTCCCATCGTTACAATTTCGGCCTTTCTCCGCGCCTTAAAACGTCTGAAAGCTTGTTGTTCACTCCAACTAATTTTGATATCCAGAAGATTTCCCTGCAATGCTAGCTGTAATGCCTCTAATAAAGAGCCAACTCCTTCCATAGAGCCACATATCGTTCCGTTTACTCCCTCCGAAGCTAATAAAACCGTACCCATCACTTTATGATGATTAGCCTTATGAATAAGTTGCTCCTGCAAATTAATAAGGACTTCTTCAGTTAAAGGTGTAAATGAATAAAAAGCAGCAACTTTATAGTGATCCAACTGAGATTCTTTCTTAATAATACTCATCTTCTTCACAACTCCCAATTCACCTGAACACCTGCTTCAGCAAGCAATTCACGGTCTTCGAGTATTGCTGGATTACTAGTTGTCAGCAAACTATCGCCATAAAAAATAGAATCGGCTCCTGCTTGTAGACAAAGTATCTGCGCTTCTTTGCTTAACTGTTCCCTTCCTGCACTTAAACGCACTCTGCTATATGGCATCAGAATTCTTGCAGTAGCAACCATTCTGACCATTTCTAAAGAGTCAACGAAAGGTAGTGCCTCAAGTTGTGTGCCCTCTACCGCAACCAATGCGTTAATTGGAACACTTTCAGGGTGAGGGTTCATGGTTGCAAGCACTCTTAAAAGTGAGGCCCTATCAATAAGAGACTCTCCCATCCCAATTATCCCTCCACAGCAAATGCTAATTCCAGCATTTCGCACACGAAACAAAGTTTCTATACGTTCTTGATAAGTCCGGGTAGTAATAATTTTCTCGTAATGTTCAGGGCTAGTGTCGAGATTATGGTTGTAAGCAGTTAATCCAGCCTCTGCAAGTCGCTTGGCTTGCTCATCAGTGAGCATTCCAGCTGTTACGCAAGCTTCTAATCCAAGCTCTCGAACACCTCGCACCATTGAAAGCATTGCATCAAAATTTTTTCCATCTCTAATTTCTCTCCAAGCCCAGCCCATACAAAACCTATCTGCACCTGCTTCTTTAGCTGCTCTTGCACGCTCAAGAACAGGCTCAACAGAAAGGTCTGGCTGACCTGAGACATCACTACTGTTATAAATTGACTGAGTGCAATAAGCACAATCCTCTTCACATCCTCCAGTCTTAACACTTAAAAGAGAGGCGAGTTGAACTTTATAGCCAGGGTTAGCTTTACGGTGAATTAATTGGGCTTGCCATAACAAATCCATTAAAGGTTTATTTAATAAATCTCCAATTTCCTCCAACGTCCAGTCATATCGAAGAATTAACTCTTCTTTAGACAAAGGTTTAGTGTCAATGATTGGCATGGACTTACTTAATACCGGTGATTACGACTCTGCATAGCAGGAATCTATAGAGGAGAGCCCTCCAAAACGTCTATGTCTTGATTGATAATCAGCAATTGCTTCTCTAAGAGCTGTTGCATCAAAGTCAGGCCACAAAGTATCTGTAATATGAATTTCAGCATAAGCCAATTGCCAAAGCAGAAAATTACTAATCCGCCTCTCACCACTAGTTCTGATAAGTAGGTCTGGATCTAGTTCACCCGCGGTAAAAAGCTCAGATGCAAAGACATTTTCATCGATTAAGGATGGATCTAAATCACCCTTGGCCGATCTTTCCGCAAGCTTTTGAGCTGCAAACACCAATTCCCGTCTACCTCCATAGTTAGTACAGACATTAAAGTGAATTCCATTATTTTCAGAGGTAAGAGCAGTCGCTTCTGAAATGAGGTTTTGCAATTTACTAGGAAGAACTTGAAGGTCTCCAAGGAACTTTATTCTCACCTTTTCTTGTTGAAGAGAATCAAGTTCACGCTGCAAAACCCTTTCAAAAAGAGCCATCAGAAAATTAACTTCATCACCTGGCCTTGCCCAATTTTCTGTTGAGAATGCATATACCGTCAAAGCACCTATACCCCAGTCACTACAAAGCCTCAAAGTTCTCTTTAGAGCTTCAACTCCAGCCCTATGTCCCATAATTCTTGGCAAACCTTTAGCTTCCGCCCATCGCCCATTTCCATCCATGATCATCGCTATATGCTCTGGCATACGACGAGGGTCCAAGCCGGTTGGACATGCTCCTACGTTATTAAAATCTGTTCTGCTAACCGAAGGCCTGCTCACTGGAGGGACTCCTTGTTTGGGTTAGGACTTCCAACGCTACCTCTTGAAGGACTCTGCGCTTCAAGAGATGTACCTGTTGGCTTTGGATTATTAACGCTAGCAACTATAGGCTTACTAGAAGATGAACCAGTGGTTGCTCCCATCAACTCCTTAAGAAGGTCAAACAATCTACTGCTTGTAATTGGCCTTTCAAGTCTTCCTTGGTTTGCCAAAGATAAAGTGCCTGTCTCTTCAGATACAACCACGCAAATACATCGATCAAATCGTTCAGTTATGCCAAGTGCTGCCAAATGGCGAGTTCCATAGCGACTAATACCTTGCCTAGATAAGGGCAAAATAACCCCTGCAGATACAATCCTATTTCCCTTAATTAAAACTGCTCCATCATGAAGTGGGGTATCTGAGGCAAACAAATTAAGCAGTAGCTCAGTAGATAAATAAGCATCGATTGATATTCCAGAGTATAAAAAGTCCTCTGGTCGCAGATCACTCCCCATATCAATAACTACAAGAGCTCCTCTTCTGCTTTGTGAAAGGCGGCCAGCCGCATCTGAAAGCTGGGAAATAGTACTTTCATTTGCCCGAAACTCTTTTTGAGGATTACCCAAAAGCACTGCCAACCGCCCTGTTCCCAGCAATTCCATTAAACGTCTCAACTCACCTTGCCAAAGGATTGCCAAAGACAAAGAGCATGCCAAAACCAATGCATCAACTAGCTTTGATGTAATAGGGAGATTGGCAAAGCGTTGGACAAACCAAGCAAGAGATACTAGAAAAAGATATCCTCTCAGCAACCATAATGTTCGGGGCTCATTAATCCTTGAAAAGAGAAGTACCCCTAGTGATGCAGCAAATAATATATCTAGCAATATGCGCGCATTTATAAGCCCCCACAAATTCACTCATGTTCCCCAGCCTTAACTAGCCTAACGCTTTAAATCTCTCTGGGATCACATCATATTGCAATAGATCTTCCGGCCTCTCTCTTCGAAGCACCAAATCAGCCTGGCCTTTTTTGACGATAACTGCTGCTGGTCTTGGAATTCGGTTGTAATTAGAGCTCATGGAAGCGTTGTATGCACCCGTCCCAAAAACCACTAAGACATCATCATCTGACAAGGAAGGAAGGGAAACATCCTTAAGCAAAACATCCCCCGATTCACAATGTTTTCCTGCAACAGTTACCAATTCCTCTTTCGGGTCCAAAGGTTTGTCTGCAAGACAAGCTGTATATGAAGATTCATATGTAATAGGCCGAGGATTATCACTCATCCCACCATCAATAGATACGTATGTCCTAACCCCTGGAATCTCCTTGCGAGAACCAATACGATAAAGAGTTATTCCTGCTGTTGCTATCAATGACCTTCCGGGTTCACACATCAATCTGGGAAGTTCAAGATTTCTAGATCGACATGATTGCATTATGGATTCTGAGACAATTTGCACCCATTCATCAATCGACGGAGGATCGTCCGAATCAACATACCTAATCCCTAAACCACCTCCAACATTTATATCTTTAATGGGGTGGCCGATGTCTCTAGCTAATTTCAAAGATTCCGCCATAACTTCTGCCAAATCTCTATGCGGCTCAAGCTCAAAAATCTGCGAACCAATGTGAGCATGAAGACCTCTTAAGTTTGCCCAATCCGCTTTTTTAAGTTGAATCAATACTGTTTCTAACTGATCAAGGTCAAATCCAAACTTACTATCTAAATGGCCAGTTTTTATATATTCATGTGTATGACATTCAATACCAGGAGTAAATCGGAGCATCAAATTTGCAGGGGGCATTTCCCCTGTCAGAAGAGAGTCTAATCGATCTATATCATGTTGGTTATCGATAACAATAGTTACGTCATTATGATAGGCAAGGAGCAACTCATTGTCTGATTTATTATTTCCATGCAAAACAATCTTTTCACTAGAGACACCACCTTTTAAACCAGTAAGCAGCTCACCCTCTGAAACAGCATCTAGCCCCATACCCTCAGATGCAATAATATTACTAATCACCAAAGAACTATTAGCCTTTGATGCATAAAGAGCAAGTGATTCTCCTTGGTAGTATTTCTTTAAAGCATTGCAATAAGACTTACAGGCTACTCTTATAGTTTCCTCGTCAAGAACATAAAGAGGAGTACCATATTTCTTTGCTAGATCAGTGAGTGTACAACCACCCACCATCAACTTATCATCTAAATCAAGCTCAGTTGTAATCGGTGAAAAATTTCGATTTGGACTTTTATTGTCCAACATTGGCTCATAAGAATTGCTTTGCGTCATGAGAGTATGAAGTTGAAAGGCAAATAAAGGAATTGCTAGATCATTTAATTTTGGAGATGAGGTGAAATGGAGAAACAAACGATCAATCCAAAACCCTCTTTCTTGAAAGTGAATCTATTGGACTCAAGCAATTTAAATGCTTGCATAAAGCTTGATCAAATTGCTCTTAATGGCCTATGGACAAAAAAACAATGGGAAAAAGAATTGGAAGACTCTTGCAGAGTATGTCTTGGGGTTTTTGACAATTCAAACTTAGTAGCTTTTGGCTGTGGCTGGATAGTCTTAGATGAACTACATCTCACAGCAATTGCTGTTCATCCAAAATACAGAAGGCAAGGAATTGGCAAAAAGGTCCTTTTAAGCATGTTTAAAGAAGCCAAAGCCAACGGAACTACTCGGGCCACATTGGAAGTAAATAACAATAATTTAGAAGCTTTAGCACTTTATAAAAGCTGTGGATTTAAGACCGCTGGTAACAGGCGCAATTACTATAAAGACGGTAGTGATGCACTAATTCAATGGAGGCCTTTAGCTATTGAATAAGTGATCAAACGCAAAAAAGCAATAAGTGTGGATTACCGCACAAAAAGCACAAAGAATGCATCAATTCTTTCAGCCTCATTGTTATTTTTCAATTCCATTATCCTAGACCTGAACTTGGTTATGTAAAAAAGAAGCGTCGGGACACATTCGCTTCACAATCCTGATAAATTAGAGATACATGTACGTGGCCTTGCCCATGTTCGAGAGGTTTACCGAAAAGGCCATCAAGGTGATCATGCTTGCCCAAGAAGAGGCACGCCGCCTAGGTCACAATTTTGTTGGAACTGAGCAGATCCTCCTAGGACTGATTGGAGAAGGAACTGGTGTAGCAGCAAAAGTCCTCAAATCTATGGGCGTAAATCTCAAAGACGCGAGAATTGAGGTTGAAAAGATAATTGGTCGAGGCTCAGGTTTTGTAGCGGTTGAGATTCCATTTACCCCACGCGCCAAGAGAGTGCTGGAGCTTTCCTTAGAAGAAGCTCGTCAATTGGGACATAATTACATCGGGACAGAACATCTACTACTGGGTCTAATTCGTGAAGGAGAAGGAGTTGCTGCAAGGGTTTTAGAGAACTTAGGAGTTGACCTGGCAAAGGTACGTACTCAAGTAATTCGTATGCTTGGAGAAACTGCTGAAGTTTCTGCAGGAGGTGGCGGAGGTGGAAAAGGCTCTCAGAAAACTGCAACTCTTGATGAGTTTGGAACTAATCTCACAAAACTAGCTAGCGAGTCAAAACTAGATCCAGTAGTAGGAAGGCACAATGAAATAGACCGCGTTATTCAAATACTAGGAAGAAGGACAAAGAACAACCCTGTTCTAATTGGTGAGCCTGGAGTAGGTAAAACAGCTATTGCGGAAGGGCTTGCACAACGAATACAACAGGGAGATATTCCTGACATCCTTGAAGAAAAAAGGGTACTAACACTTGACATAGGTCTTTTAGTAGCAGGCACCAAATATCGAGGAGAGTTCGAAGAAAGGCTTAAAAAAATAATGGAGGAAATAAAAGCAGCAGGCAATGTAATTCTCGTAATAGATGAAGTACATACCCTCATTGGAGCAGGTGCAGCAGAAGGCGCAATTGATGCTGCGAACATACTTAAACCAGCTCTAGCCAGAGGCGAGCTGCAATGCATAGGTGCAACAACACTTGATGAATACAGAAAACATATTGAACGCGATGCAGCTCTTGAACGACGTTTTCAACCTGTTATGGTCGGAGAACCATCCATAGAAGATACTGTTGAAATACTCCGTGGACTGAGAGAAAGGTATGAGCAGCATCACAGATTAAAGATTACTGATGGAGCCCTAGAAGCTGCTGCAAATCTAGGCGATAGATATATTTCAGATCGTTTTTTACCTGATAAAGCAATTGATTTGATTGATGAAGCGGGCAGCCGTGTTCGCTTACTGAATTCAAAGTTACCTCCGGAAGCAAAGGAAGTAGATAAAGAGCTTCGTAAGGTTCAAAAAGATAAAGAAGAAGCTGTTAGAGATCAAAACTTTGCTGAAGCTGGTGAATTGAGAGAAAAGGAAGTTGCCCTTAGAGAAAAAATCAGGGGGTTATTGCAAAATATTCGCCAAACTTCTAAAGATGCAGAAAATAATCAAGTTAATGAATCTGAAAAAAGCTCTAATGACTCCTCAGAAGCAACTCAAGAGCTAATCTCTCAAACCAATCAGAATTCTTCCTCCCCGATTGTGGACGAAGAAGATATTGCCCAGATAGTTGCATCTTGGACAGGAGTTCCTGTACAAAAACTCACAGAAAGTGAGTCGGTCAAGTTATTAAATATGGAAGATACTCTTCACCAAAGGTTAATAGGTCAAGACGAAGCAGTAAAAGCTGTTTCAAAAGCAATTCGAAGAGCACGAGTAGGTCTAAAAAATCCAAATCGGCCAATTGCAAGCTTCATTTTCTCTGGTCCAACTGGAGTCGGAAAAACTGAACTTACCAAAGCGCTAGCGACTTACTTTTTCGGCAATGAAGAAGCAATGATTAGAGTAGATATGTCGGAATTTATGGAGCGACATACTGTTAGTAAATTAATCGGATCACCTCCTGGCTATGTTGGTTTCAATGAGGGTGGCCAATTAACTGAAGCCGTAAGGAGAAGACCTTATACAGTTGTCCTTTTTGATGAGATTGAGAAGGCTCATCCAGATGTTTTTAATTTATTGCTCCAGCTTCTTGAAGATGGACGTTTAACTGACTCAAAAGGAAGAACTGTCGATTTCAAAAACACATTGATAATAATGACGTCCAATATTGGTTCAAAAGTTATTGAGAAAGGAGGCGGAGGTCTTGGTTTCGAATTCTCTGGAGAGAGTGCTGAAGATAGTCAATACAATCGAATACGCTCTTTAGTAAATGAGGAGCTAAAGCAATACTTTAGGCCAGAATTTCTTAATCGCTTAGATGAAATCATTGTCTTCCGTCAACTAACTCGTGATGAAGTTAAGGACATAGCAGAAATAATGCTAAAAGAAGTATTTTCTAGGATTGAAGAAAAAGGAATCACTTTAACTGTCACTAATGCATTTAAAGAAAGACTTGTAGAAGAGGGCTATAACCCTTCTTATGGGGCAAGGCCTCTTCGCAGAGCCGTAATGAGGCTTCTTGAAGATAGTCTTGCGGAAGAATTTCTTTCAGGTCGAATAAAAGACGGAGACCATGCTGAAGTTGACGTTGGTGAAAACAATCAAATTCTTGTTCGCCATCTAAACACTTCAACTTCAACTCCTGAACTTGCTGGTGCAAGTATCTAGAAACAATCAACTTGGTTTAAATAAGAATAAAATGTCTTTATATACTTTCAAACAATCAATATCACCTTTAAACGTTATACGAGGAAGCAAAGCTTGGAGTCAAGGTATTAGTCTGATTCCTTCAATTTGTAAGAAGCCAATATTAATTGGTCGAAGCAAGTCGACTAACAACATTAGAAAGAATATAGATAATGATCTAAGGAACTTAGGATTAAATGTTGTATTAGCTGAATTGCATTATGATTGTTGTGAAATTGATTTGGATAGATTAAAAAAGATAGTTATTTTGAACAAATGTGATGGTGTAATAGCAGCAGGAGGAGGAAAGGTACTTGACTCAGGAAAGCTTATAGCCAATCGACTAGATTTACCTTGTATAACTATTCCAACTAGTGCTGCTACTTGTGCTGGCTGGACCGCATTATCGAATATTTACTCTCCCGAAGGAGCGTTTATAAAAGATGAAGTTCTAAATAGCTGCCCAGAGCTATTTATATTTGACCATGATTTTGCGAGGCAAGCACCTCCTCGAACGCTAGCTAGTGGAATAGCCGATGCCCTCGCAAAATGGTATGAAGCATCTATAGCTTCTAGAGGTTCTGACGATGGAATGATTCAGCAAGCAGTTCAAATGGCAAGAGTTTTAAGAGATCAGCTTTTTATCTGCGGGCAAAAAGGATTTTCTGACCCAAGCAGTGCTGAATGGGTAACAGTTGCAGAAGGCTGTGCCCTGACTGCAGGACTAATAGGAGGGATTGGAGGAATACGCTGTCGAACAGCTGTGGCTCATGCTGTCCACAACGGATTGACTCAGTTAAAACCTTCTAAGCGTTTTATGCATGGAGAATTAGTTGGCTTTGGAATTTTGGTTCAATTAAAACTGCAAGAAATGATCGAAGATAATCATCTAGCAAAACAATCCATTTCTCAGCTCATTCCCTTACTTAGGGATTTACAAATTCCTTTAAGTCTTGATGACCTTAGCTTAAACGAGTTAACTCTTAGAGAGTTAAAAGAAGCATGCTCTTTTGCTTGCAATGAAAAATCAGATATTCACTACCTTCCATTTAGCGTGAATTCAGAAATACTTTTTCATGCTCTTGTTGAGACAAGACAATCTGTTAAAAGTACTGACATTTACAATCTCAAGAAGAACTCAAAACTTCAATCCTTTTTGTAAGTGTCTAAATCAACTATTACAGGTCGAAAGTTATTAGATGAGGTAAAGGATCAGCTTTTAGACTCAGATGCCCTTCATCTTGCAAACAAAATTCAATGGCGGCATCTCAAAGGCATTTCCAAAGATTCATCGGATTTATACCCAATTGCCATGGTAGGCAAGGGGCCTCCAGTTCTATTAATTCATGGCTTTGATAGTAGTTTTCTTGAATTTCGAAGACTTGTACCCTTATTAAGCAATACATATCAATTAATAATTCCCGATCTTTTTGGGTTTGGATTCTGCCCTCGGCATGCCAACGCTGAATACGGGCCTGAATCATTGGTAAATCACCTAAACAAAGTGTTAGAACTGCTTCCAAAAGATTCTCCAATTGGAATCATAGGAGCCTCTATGGGAGGTTCTCTTGCAATGGAGATTGCAAGAAGGAATCCCAAAAAGATCAACCGATTACTCTTACTTTCCCCTGCTGGACTAACAGGCAAGCCAAGACCTGTTCCTAAACCATTTGACGCATTAGGGGTTTGGTTCCTTAGTCAAAAACCTGTAAGAAAAAGTTTGTGCAATCAAGCCTTTGCTAATCCAAGGAACAGCGTTGGCCCCCCAGAGGAACAAATTGCATCCCTCCACTTAGGCGTCGATGGATGGAGCATGTCTCTAGCAGCATTTGCAAGAAGTGGTGGGCTGGCGAATTGTGGCACTCCATTGCCATCACAACCAGTAGAAGTTATTTGGGGAGCAAATGATCGAATTTTAAAGAAAAGAGAGAGGGATAAGGCAATGGCACTACTGCCTAAAAGCTTTGAAGAGCTCAAAGAATGTGGCCACCTTCCACATTTAGACAAACCAGAGTTTGTAGCAGCGAAATGGTCAAGAAAGTAAAAACATGAGTCAGCAAAAACAAAAAAGTGAAGGCCCTTTTTTAAAAGTTATAGAAACGGCCTTACTTGTTTGGATAAAAAGTCAATGCAAAGCTATTGAAAAAATAGACTTAAAGTTACATGGTTCATTCTTGAATATACTTCAAGGGAAACTATCGAAAGTAGAACTAATTGCTAGAGATATTAACTTTAAAAGCTTACCTTTTCATAAAGTAGAATTAGAATCAGGTCCCATTGATGTAAATATTGGTGTAACTCTTAAATCTAAAAAAATTGCCTTTAATCAATTCTTCATTATTAATGGAATAATATCAATTTCAGAAAAAGGCCTCAATACAATACTTAATTCAAAAGATTGGAACTGGATATCAAAATGGATTAGTCAAGAACTTCTAAATGGAGAGAAAGTAGAGAGGCTTTCCGTCATTGGAGAGTATCTCCAGATTCAATCAAGTTATGAACAGCAATCATCATCCAAAAAAAATATTTTTTCAATAAGTGCCTCTTCTGGATCCATTCTCTTCTCAGATATGGGTGCTAACAGAGAGGCTTTACTACCTATGGATAGTTTAGTCTCTATTGAAAGTGTAGAAATCCTAGATAAAATATTTTTTATAACTGGAAGTTCAAAAGTAAATACTTAATTATCAAATCAATTCCGTAAAAAAGGCATTATCAACGCCAAAGCATAATAAACAACAGCTGGAGTAAATAAATAGCTATCAATACGGTCCAAAATCCCTCCATGACCAGGAAGTGCATCTCCAGAATCTTTCAATCCAGCATTTCGCTTCATCATTGACTCCGTCAAGTCACCAACCAAAGCAAATAAAGCTACTAAGGCTCCAAGAAGAGCTCCAAAAAGGAAGCCATATTTCCATTGAAAAACCTGCCCTGAGAAGGCTCCAATAGACATTGCACATAGAAGGCCACCTATCGCACCTTCGATGGTTTTACCAGGAGAAATTGGGGACAAAGAATGACGTCCAAAAATTCTCCCAAGAAAATATGAGCCCATATCACTGGCAACAATCATTAAGCAGGCCATAAAAGTTATCAACATTCCCAAATCAAACATTGGGAATAAGTCTTGCCCTAACAGATGAACCCCTGAAGTTAAATCCAAATCATTAAAATTCCTCAACCTGAGCCAATGACTAGGAAGAAATCCCAAATAAAACAGACCAAATATCGAAGCAGCAATATCCGCTATAGAACCAGTAACTGGTTGAAGCAGCAGCCATCCGCAGATTGCCGCACCAGAAAGAGGCAATACAGCAGCAGAGATCTCTGCTGGCAATCCACCTTCTGCACACAATTGAGTACTTAAAAGTAATAGTTGACATGCAACCAAGGTGGTTTTGGTCGCCGGGCGAATTCCTGTGAATTGCGCCATTCGAAAAAACTCCAATAGCGCCAGATGTACTATCACTCCTAAAGCAAGAGCAAACCACCAACCTCCAAGCCCAACCACCAAAACACCAAATGCTCCGGCCCCAAGTCCACTAAGCAATCGCTTGCGAGGAAAAACTAAAGTCATAAAGGGCTGTAATCCATATCTAAAATAAGGTCCTAAAAGCTAATTTCATGTGATTTAGCAGTATGGTTTATTAGGCTACTTATTAAAGTTAAAGTACAACATCAACCGCAATTTCAATCCAGAAAAAGCCCTTCTCTTCATTGATTGGCTTATCAGTCTTGAGATGCCTTTAATTGAAATATTTCACTGATCTTCTAGTTTTAGAAATTAAATACACCATTTCAAGGCCGAAATAAGATCATGCAACAACTCTGAGTTGCAAAGAAATTTGACCGGGCCACATACGCTGTTGCTCAATAAGCCATTGAACTCTTGTCTTATCCAACTTTTCCCCAGGGATCACTAGTGGGATCCCCGGTGGGTAGGGGCAAATCAACTCAGCGGATATTCTCCCGACAGAGTCTTCTATGGGAATGGATTGAGCCTTTGCTCTCCAAGCAGAAGCACAATTCATAGAAGGGGCTGTCAATAAAGGTAATGACGGAGAAGAGAAAGGAGGCATTGGGTTAAGTAGCTTATTAGCAATGAGGCCATCCCATTTCGATTTAAACAACCTTGGGAGACCCTTATGGTCAACTAGGCCAAGACAAAAAGTTAAGCAACCAGGCTCAGGTAGTTCTGCAATTAATCCTCTAGCGAGAAACCAATCGTCTGCATCTAAGCCACTTATGCCCACAGAAGCTGTATGAATAATCAAACGTAATGGGTCTTGATTACTCAATACTGGGATTCCCATCCTTAAAAGGTTTTTGCGAATTGCCCGCGCCTGAACAATACGTTTCTTTAATCTTCTAAGTCCTGAATGACAAATCATTTCTTTTACCGATGCTTCACAGGAAGCAAGTAAAAGAGCACTTGGACTGGAAGTCTGGAACCAAGAAATACTTCTTTCTATTGCTTTAGCGTCAACACGCTCTCCTTGCATCCATAGGACTGCTGTTTGAACAAGACCTGTTGCGGATTTATGGAGAGAATGCACTATTAAGTCTGCTCCAGCAGTCAATCCAGATTGGGGCAGGTCCATACCAATGGAAGTTGCGAAATGAGTTCCATGAGCTTCGTCAATCACTACAGGCAAACCTTTTTGATGAAGCATGGTTACCAGTTCAGAAAGCTGGCTGGAGTAACCGTGATAAGTGGGGTTTACAAGAACAGCTGCAGCTATCTCTAAATCATTCGAAATACCTTCTAGAACTTTTTTCAACCAAAAAGAATCAGGATTAGAAAAATGGCCGCGATCCTTCAAGAAAGGAATGTCAAAGAGGATCGGAGTGAAGTCCCCAATAGCACAAGCTTCAATGAGGCTTTTATGAACATTTCTAGGCATTAAAACAGCCTGTCCAGGCTTAAGCACTGCGAAAAGAGCTGCCTGCAAAAGTCCAGTCGCTCCATTAACTCCATACCAACATCTATCAGCACCAAAACTATCTGAGATCATTTTTTGACTTTCAGAAACCGCTCCAGAAGTGGTCAAAGGACCTCCAATATCTGGGAGTTCAGGTAGGTCCCATACCCCTGCTGGTCGTCTCAGTAATTGACGAATCTCTGTTGGCAAAGCAGAACCTCTGCCATGCGCAGGCAAGCAAAGAGTCCTTCCTCGATTAAATGTCAGTAAATCAGTAATTCTCATTGATTTATCTGAGGTTTTCTAAAGTCTGATGATCTCAAAGGCTTCTGGCTATTGAACCTCCTGAAGACATCATCAATCAATGTTTTGAACGAAGGTCCTGGGAACTACAACCCAGAACGTGACCAGGTCTGGTTGCTTTTAAGGCCATGGATCTGGATTCCAAGGCTTTTTCAAATACTCAGCTCTCTAATAATTCTGACGGCTCGGTTATGGATACAAGGATCTAGCGAAAATCTTGAAGTTCATAAGAAACTCGCAAAATCGCTTTTAACAACACTGTCTGATTTAGGCCCTTGCTTTATCAAAGTAGGGCAAGCACTTTCCACGCGTCCCGACCTTGTTAGGCGTGATTGGCTTGATGAGTTAACAAACCTCCAAGACAATCTTCCACCTTTTAGTCATGAAAAAGCACTAAGTATTCTAAAAAACGATTTAGGACTAGCAGCAACTGAAGTTTTTGAGGAATTTCCAGATAAGCCGATTGCCTCTGCAAGCCTTGGACAAGTTTATAAAGCTCGTTTGCAAGGAAATTATTGGGTTGCTGTAAAAATTCAACGTCCAGATTTATCTTTCATTATCAGAAGAGATCTAGTAATTATAAAATTTCTTGGGGTAATTTCATCGCCTTTCCTTCCATTAAATTTAGGTTTTGGTCTAGGAGAAATTATAGATGAATTTGGCCGGACACTTTTCGAAGAAATTGATTACCAAAGAGAAGCTGATAACGCAGAAAGGTTTGCAAATTTATTTGTAAATGATCCATCAATAACTGTACCAAAGGTTGAAAGGATGTTGTCTAGCAAAAAAGTAATCACGACAAGCTGGGTAGACGGAATAAAGTTAAATAAAACTATAGAACTTGCCGAGAATAAAATTAATCTTACCTCTTTAATTAAGACTGGTGTAGTAAGTGGTATTCGACAACTTCTTGAATTTGGGTATTTTCATGCAGACCCTCATCCTGGCAATATGTTTGCTTTGGGAAATAGCACTGGAGGCTTAGGACATTTAGCTTATGTTGACTTTGGAATGATGGACTCGATATCCGATCAAGATAGAATCACTCTAACAAAAGCTATAGTTAACTTAATTAATAGAGATTTTAAATCCCTTGCATTGGCTTTTAAATCTCTTGGTTTTCTTAAAGCAGAGGAGAATATTGATCCGATAGTTCCAGTACTTGAAGAGGTGTTAGGAGGAGCCCTGGGAGAAGAAGTTGTCTCATTCAATTTCAAACAAATAACTGACAGGTTCTCAGAATTAATGTTTGATTATCCATTCAGAGTACCAGCAAGGTTTGCACTAATAATTCGTGCTGTTGTTAGCCAAGAAGGACTTGCTTTAAGGTTAGACCCAAATTTCAAGATTATTGGAGTAGCTTATCCATATGTTGCCCGTCGTTTACTAGCTGGAGATACACAAGAAATGTTGGACATATTAATGGAAGTTGTTTTTGACGATGACGGTGGTATTCGCCTAGAGAGGCTAGAGAGTCTTTTGAGTGTTCTAATTAGAGATTCAGATGAAAACAACTCGGATTTAATTCCCATCGCCGGAGCAGGTTTAAAGCTATTAATAGGATCTGAAGGTTCAAAGATGAGAAATAAATTGCTATTGACTCTTATTAAAGACGACAGGCTTAATGCTAGAGACTTAAAAGATTTAGCTAAGCTATTAGGCCGCACATTAAATGCAAGAAAAATAGCAAGTGGAATGATTAAAGGCCTGAAGATAAGAGGAATAAATTAAATCTTTAGTAAGTAATTTTAAAAAGCATTGCTATTCTTAAAAGAAATTTATAGCCTTACATAAGAATAAATATCTAATGATGATTCTCTTAAATTTCTAAATGCATCCCTTTCCA
>QCFX01000011.1 GCA_003280105.1 Prochlorococcus sp. AG-363-N20 | reverse complement strand
CTTCTGAGTCACTTGCTTAGAAGTTTCTCCATTATTGGGTAGGGGGACGCTAACCATATAGAAGAATCAAAAAAAGTCAGACCTGTTTTGGCGTGAAGGTCAATAAAGGAAGTGATCAATAACTCACAACTTCTAGGTTGATTTCAGCCGTTATTTCACTATGTAGCTTTACTTGGACTTTGTATTTTCCAACTCCATGAACTTCTGGAACTGTGATATCTCTTCGATCTAACTCTTTTTGCGTAGCTTCTTGAATTGCTTCTGCAACATCTCCATTAGTCACGGTGCCAAACAAGACACCGTCTTCTCCTACTTGTTTCTTCACGGTAAAACGGCCAATAGTTACTAGAGCTGTTTGAAAATCTATTGCTTCCTGTTTTTTTGCAGCTTCATGCTCAGCTTGCTTAGCGCGCCGGTGCTTCACTTGTTTTAATACCGCAGGCGTTACTGGTAACGCTTTTCCATATGGCAGAAGAAAATTACGTGCATATCCTGGAGCAACTTCTACGAGGGCTCCGTCTTTGCCGAGGCTAACGATGTCTTCATTTAGGACAACTTGTACGCGTTTTGCCATGACAATTCAGAAGTGAGAGAAATGATAAATCAATTATTTCTTGATAACCCTAATACGCGGCGGGCAGTCTTATTTTCTTCGCCAAGCCAAGAGCACTTAATAGGCGAATGTGTTGCCAGGTTAGATCTATTTGCCATGGCTCTAGACCTTGCCGAGCAGAATTTGGGAAAGCATGATGATTGTTGTGCCACCCTTCTCCAAAAGTCAGTGCAGCAACCCAAGGGTTATTTCTAGAATTGTCTCCACTATCAAAAGCAATAGCTCCCCAGCAATGTGTTGCTGAATTCACCAGCCAAGTTACGTGATAAACCAAAACTAATCGCAAAGGGATCCCCCATAGCACTAGAGACCAGCCTCCGGCTTCACTTGAACTGCCAATCCAGAAAAGCAAAGCTCCCAATGGGATCTGTAACAGAAGAAAGTTTTTATTTAGCCAGCGGTAATAAGGATCTTTAATTAAGTCACCACTTAGACGATGGACTGCATTCATTGCTGGAATTGGTTCAAACATCCAGCCCATGTGACTCCACCAGAAGCCTTTTTTTCTGTAGTGATGATCAGGTTCCGTGTCTGAGAAGGTGTGATGATGTCTATGAAGGCCGACCCAGTCAATTGGGCCATGCTGACAGCTGAGGGCTCCACAAGTTGCAAGAAAACGTTCTAACCAATGCGGAACTTGAAAGGAACGGTGAGATAAAAGTCGATGGTACGCAAGAGTTACTCCAAGGCATGCTGTGACCCAATAAAGGATTAATAAGGTTGTTAAACCTTCCCAACTCAAGAAGCTTGGGCGTAAAGCAAAAATTGTTAAACCATGAATAACAATCATGAATCCGATGGTGCCCCACCGCTTCTGTTCTTTCTTAGGGTGTTTAGATTTTGTTTGTGGTGGCAATTGAAGTCTTTCTGCAACTTCTATTGCTTTATGAGAGGCTATTGGCCTCATTAAAGGAGCGGCGGCAGTGACCACATTGGAATTCATAAGTGATCTGAAGCATTGCCGCATAGGATAACTGATAAGAATCCATATCAATTTTTCTGGTAATACTGACTCTGATCTTGTGACTATTGGTTTTCACGAAAGGTTGTTAGATGGGCGCCGGGCAATGGCTCATTTAATTCATGTATGGCATGAGCGCAATGGTTGGTCTCACAAGGTGCTTCCTGTTCTTGCGGAAAGTCTTGATTTAGGAAGGGTCCATAGCTCTCAAATATCTAATCTTCGAAATGGCAAGCTTTCTTCACCTGGTCCGGAAGTCTTTCTTGCTCTTGCTCAAGCCAATGCAATCCTCCATACAGGGATAGAACCTATCAAGGATCAGTTAGAAGAAGCCCATCCTGAGTTGTTAAAGATACTTTTGGAATCTGCGATTCCTTTAACAGGAGACAATGGCGAACCACTTGGTGCAGGACAGCTTTTTGAAATTTTTGTTGGACTAGCGCCTTTGCCCACTTGTTTTGATTGGTTTATTGAAGAAGATGAGTCTGCTTTTCTTAGTGCTGCTTTGTCAGAATTGCTTTGTCAGGGAAAAACTTGGCGACAATGTCGTGATCATGTAATGGCTGCATATCCCATCACTAAATTACAGAGAAGGGAGCGTTTTGCTGAAGTTATGACAGGCCTAAGGGATTACAGCGCAGAACAATTTGATGGAGAATTGCTTGATTTATATGCTACTTATATTTCTTTAGGTGGTTCACCTATTAATGGAGCACAAGCTTTTTTAGAAGACTTGCGCTTAAAAGCTTCTAAGTTGAAAAATCAATAAAGTTATTGAGAATACTTTGCCTGGCGTATTTTGGTTGCAAGGCCAAAGCGCCTTAGAAGTTTGATGTGTTGCCAGGTGATATCGAACTCAAACCATCTCAGCCCATGCCTAGCACTTTGAGGAAAAGCATGATGATTGTTGTGCCATCCTTCTCCAAATGAGAGAAGTGCTACCCACCAGCAATTTCTGGATAGATCAGGACAATCGAAATTTCTATATCCAAAAGTGTGAGTGGCTGAATTTACTAACCAAGTCACGTGATAAACGACAACTAATCGCAATGGAATACCCCAGAGGGCTAGGCCAATGCCTCCTCCATGGACTTGGGCAATTTCTCCATACCAATAAAGAAATAAGAAGATTGGGATTTGCAATAGGAGAAACCAATGGTCTAACCAGCGAAAGAATGGATCTGCAACAAGGTCATTAGCTAAGTGTTTGCTGTGACGTAGAGCAGGGATTTCATGCAGCATCCATTCGCTATGACTCCACCAAAAGCCTCTTCCTGCATCATGGTGATCGTTTGGTTGATCTGAAAATTGATGATGATGCCTATGCAGAGAGACCCATTCGATTGGACCACTTTGACAAGCCAAAGTACCCATAATCACAAGACTTTTTTCAACCCATTTGGGGGCTGTAAAGCTTCTGTGAGCCACTAATCTATGAAGACCAAGTGTTACGCCTAAGACTGTTATCCAGTAAAGAATTCCAAAAGCTGCAATCCCTTGCCAGCTCCAAAATTGTGGAAGTAGAGCAAATACGGCTCCAATATGCATCACAAGCATGAAGCTTGTTGTCCCAAATCTGAACCCCCTCTGAGATGGAGGGAGACGCTTTCTAGGAGCAATGATTCCTGCTCTGAGCCGTAGCTCACGAGAGGTGCCTGTACTTGATGAAACTGTCGCAACCAAAATGAACTTCCTCTTTATGCGAATTCCACTCCTTCAGGATGTCAACAGAAGTGGATGGAACGGTGGGCGAATCGAAAAGTCAGTCTAAAAATCTAAAGGAACTGTAAGCCTCTTCTTGAATTTCTTGTGGAAAGAACTTTTGTAAATGGAATTGATCAAGAACGGCTTAGAACCTGGGCTGAAAAGCAAGTTTCAATAGTCTATGAGCGATTGCAGTCGATCAGGGAAGACCGCACTGCAAAAGTGATGATTCGGATGGAAAAGGTTTTAAACGCTTTTCAACAAGAATTGGTAGGGCCCCAGCATTTTGCATCTGTTACTGGTTATGGGCATGGAGACCAAGGTCGAGAGGTTATAGACCGTGTTTTTGCAAGAGTTTTAGGCTCGGAAAAAGCAGCAGTGAGGGTTCAATTTGTTAGTGGGACCCATGCAATAGCAGCAGCTTTGTTCGGCGTACTGAGACCAGGAGATCAACTGTTATCTGTTACAGGAAGGCCTTATGAGACTCTCGAGCAAGTAATCGGTTTACGTGGCTCTGGGCAAGGGTCTTTAGCTGATTTAGGAGTCCTTTATGAAGAACTTGCTCTTCAGGCAGATGGTCATGTGGATTTGTCTGCGTTGGAAGATGCTTTAGAAGTTCCAAGAAGGATGATTTTTATCCAACGCAGTTGTGGATACTCCTGGAGACCTTCTTTATCTATTGAGACCATTCAAGAAATTTGTTTTCGAACTCATAGAAAACAGAGTGAATGCATTTGCTTTGTTGATAATTGTTATGGAGAGCTGGTTGAGGACAAAGAACCTTCTCAGGTCGGAGCTGATCTTGTAGCAGGCTCTTTGATTAAAAATCTTGGAGGAACAATTGTTCCAACAGGAGGGTATGTAGCTGGCCATGCTGATTTGGTTGAACAGGCTTGTTGCCGACTAACTTCGCCAGGTATTGGAAGCCATGGCGGCACAAGCTTTGATCTGAATAGGCTTTTATTGCAAGGATTATTTCTTTCTCCACAGATGGTTACAGAAGCACTTATTGGTGCAGATCTTGTAGCAGGAGTTTTTGAAGGACTTGGTTTTTTAGTTCAACCTTCTCCTTTTATGCATCGCGCCGATTTGATTCAGGCGGTCCGCTTGGGGGATCCAGAAGCTTTAAGAGTTGTTTGTAAGGCTTTTCAGCACTGTTCCCCTGTAGGTGCTTATCTTGAGCCCATAGCAGCTGTAATGCCTGGATATGAAAATGATTTGCTGATGGCAGGAGGAACTTTTATTGATGGAAGTACTAGCGAGTTTTCTGCCGATGCACCTATCACTCCTCCATATAACCTATATGTTCAAGGTGGCACTCATCATGCACATATAAAACTGGCGCTCATAAGAGCAATTTGTGAACTTGCAAATGCTGGTTTTATAGATTTAGCTAAAAATTTGTGAGCATTCTTCTATTTTGCTATGTCATTTCATTTCCCAGATCACTTTCGATTTGCTGATAATCACGAATATGCTTCTTTAGAGAAGGATCAAGTGCGCGTCGGCATTAGTGCTTTTGCTGTTGACCAGCTTGGTGACATAGTTTTTGTCGATTTACCTGAAGTAGGAGATTCGCTGAAAAAGGGAGATGGTTTTGGTTCTGTTGAATCAGTGAAAGCCGTTGAGGAAATTTATGCTCCAATAACAGGACAGGTTGTAGCGCGAAATGAATCCGTGCTTTCTAGCCCGGAAGATTTACAAAATGACCCTCATGGAGCAGGTTGGCTTTTGCTAATAAAGCCTGCAAAACTGGACGAATTGAAAGAATTGATGGATGTAGAAACCTATTCATCCAAAATCTCTGCTTCTTAAAGCAACTAAAACTTGTCTATAGCAACAATTTTCTGCAAGCCTTTCTAGCCTTGCAAGCGTCTTTGTGATTTATGACCGTGCTTGAAAATCAGCCCAATGAGGCACCAAGCATAGAGTCTTCAAATTTTTTTGAACGTCATATTGGCCTTAGTAAGACAGATCAAGATGTATTGCTGAAGGCACTTCAAAAAAATGATTTAGAAGAATTTGTTTCAAGTGTTGTCCCATTAGACATTCTTGACCAATTTCCACCAACTGACTCTCTCCCAGACGGTTGCTCGGAATTAAAAGCACTTCAAGAACTTCGAGCAATTGCTGATCAAAACATCGTTAAGCGTTCATTAATTGGGCTGGGTTATTACGGCACTGCAACACCGGCAGTAATACAGCGGCATGTTTTAGAAAATCCTGGCTGGTATACCGCATACACTCCCTATCAAGCAGAAATTGCACAAGGGCGGCTAGAAGCTTTATTTAACTTTCAAACCTTAATTAGTGAATTAACAGGACTGCCAATCTCTAATGCTTCATTGCTAGATGAAGCAACAGCGGCAGCAGAAGCTATGAGCCTTTGTTTTGCGGCAAAGAAAAATTCTGAGGCAAAGCGTTTTTTAGTTGATTGTGATGTGTTCCCTCAAACTCTTGCTGTTTTGCAAACCCGTGCAGAACCTCTTGGGATTTTGTTGGAGATTGCTGACCCCAGTACTTTTGATTTTGATAACGAAGTTTTTGGGTTGCTTCTTCAACTACCTGGATCGAGTGGAGCACTGTGGGATCCCTCGAAACTCATTGAAAAAGCCCATCATGTAGGTGCTTTGGTCACAGCTGCTATTGACCCTTTGGCTCAAACTCTTTTGGCTCCGGTAGGAGAACTAGGTGTTGATATTGCGGTAGGAAGTGCTCAGCGGTTTGGAGTGCCAATGGGATTTGGCGGACCACATGCTGCTTTTTTTGCAACTAAAGAAGTATTTAAAAGGCAAATCCCTGGTCGATTAGTAGGTCAATCTGTTGATTCTGAGGGCCATCCTGCCTTGCGATTGGCGTTGCAAACGCGTGAACAACATATTCGTCGTGATAAGGCTACAAGCAACATTTGCACAGCTCAAGTTTTGTTGGCTGTAATTGCTTCGTTTTATGCCCTACACCATGGCCCGGATGGACTGATGGCAATAGCTAGAAAAATTCTATTTTTGAGAGGAAAGCTTCAAAAGATATTGATTTCGCTTGGATATTCCATTAAATCAATTGCTGGATTTGACACGATTGAAGTTTATTTTGATCAAGCAATTGAGGTTATTAAATCTGCATCTTTGGAAGGATTTAATCTAAGAATTTTGCCAATAGGTGCTCCTTTAGAAAAGGCAAAAGGTTTTGGGATTACCTTGGATGAACTTAGTACAGATAATGAACTTGATTGTCTTCATCAAATTTTTGCAGCTGCTATTGGAAAACCTTTTTATTCTTTAGATGATGACAACCTAGATATTCAAAATTTGCTTTCAGGTATTCCTTTAAGAGAAAAACCTTGGTTGAAACATTCAGTTTTTCACATATACCGAAGTGAGACTGAGTTGCTCAGGTATATCTATCGGTTGGTGGGTAAAGACTTTTCATTGGTTAATGGAATGATTCCTTTAGGCAGTTGCACTATGAAACTAAATGCGACTGCAGAACTTGTTCCAATTAGTTGGAGAGAGTTTTCTTCCCTGCATCCTTTTTCTCCTTCCGACCAGTCAAAAGGTTATCAACACTTGCTTAAGGATCTTGAGTCTTGGTTAGCTGCTTTGACGGGTTTTGCAGGTGTTTCACTGCAACCAAATGCTGGTTCCCAAGGAGAATTTGCTGGACTTTTAGTTATCCGGGCTTGGCATCATTCTCGTAACCAAAAGAATAGAAATGTTTGCCTAATTCCTACTAGTGCTCATGGGACTAATCCAGCTAGTGCAGTGATGGCTGGATTTCGAGTCGTTCCAGTTTCATGTGACCAATATGGAAACATTGATCTTCAAGATTTGTCAAAGAAAGCAGAAACATATTCATCAGATTTAGCAGCGGTGATGATTACTTACCCTTCAACACATGGTGTATTTGAACCTAAAATTCGTGACATATGTGATCTGGTTCATTCGTATGGAGGTCAGGTTTATTTAGATGGAGCCAATTTGAATGCTCAGGTTGGTCTTTGTAGACCTGGTGCATATGGAGCAGATGTTTGTCATTTGAACCTACATAAAACCTTTTGCATCCCTCATGGTGGAGGTGGTCCAGGTGTAGGACCTATAGCTGTTGCATCTCATTTGCTTCCTTATCTTCCTGGTCATCCTCTTAACGAAGTCAATAACGAACAAGCAATTGGTCCGATTTCTGCGGCTCCATTTGGGAGTGCTGGAATTTTGCCAATTAGTTGGATGTATTTACGAATGATGGGTGCAGAAGGCTTGCGACAAGCAAGTTCTATTGCGATGTTGTCAGCTAATTACATCGCCAGTCGACTGAACACTTATTACCCTGTTCTTTTTCGAGGACTAAAAGGTTTAGTAGCTCATGAATGCATTTTGGATTTACGACCTCTTAAGCGTTCTGTTGGTATCGAGGTAGAGGATATTGCTAAGAGATTGATGGATTACGGTTTTCATGCTCCAACCGTGAGTTGGCCGGTTGCAGGCACTTTGATGGTCGAACCAACTGAAAGTGAAAGCTTGTATGAATTGAATCGATTTTGTGAAGCAATGATTGCTATTCGAGCAGAAATAGAAGCAATTGAATTAGGTCACAGTGACTCAGAAAACAATCTATTAAAAAGATCTCCTCATACTTTGGCAGCTATTACTGCCGATAACTGGGACAGGCCATATTCCCGCGCTGAGGCAGCGTTCCCTCTGCCAGAACTGCGCAAAAATAAGTTCTGGCCTTCGGTCTCAAGGATAAATAATGCTTTTGGTGATCGTAATTTGGTTTGTAGTTGTAAGCCCATAGAAGATTTTCTTGAGGAATAATTTGAGTTTTGACTGGCTTTCAGGACAATAAAGAGTTAAATTTTCATCGAAAACCGAATTTATGGTTTTATTTAGCTGCTTTTTTGAGTTTTTGCACTACTCTGTACGGCAGCGGTTCAAATCGCGATGGGGGTCGGAATGATTAGAGACATTTCACTGGATGAACCTGAACAAACTTTTGAAAAAGATGCTTTGAATTTGCCATCTTTTAAAGAAGGGCTTGAAGCTTCTTTAAGCACAGGTAAGTCTGTTCATGTTGATGGGACCAATGTGGTTCGAGTTCCATTTGGCGTTCGTCAACCACGTAAGCAGAGACCTGAAAGGCCTCAGAGAATGGCGACTTTGGTTTTACCTTTTCAACCTCTTGGTTCTCCCACTCCCCCTCCACAGGCTGCTTAAAAATTAAGCGGCGATGTCTTCAATAGATTTCTTTTTTAGTACTTGACGGTAATAAGTTCGTAACTGATCTGTCGCTCCAGCCCATCCCCAGCGTTCAGCTTCCTCTCGAGCAGCTTTTCGCATGGTTTGACGTTCAAGATCATTTCCAAGCAACATTTGAGTTGCTTTTATAAGGCTGTCAGAGCCGTCATTGGTTCCGTCAGGCTCGTAGAGACAGCCATTTACTCCATTTGTGATGATATCGGGTATTCCACCTCTATTAGCTCCTACGACAGGGCATCCAGCTGCCATTGCTTCAAGCAGAACTAAGCCTAGAGTTTCAGTACTGGAAGGGAATAAGAAGGCATCACCGCAAGCATATGCGCTTGCTAATTCTTCTCCTGCTAAGTATCCAACAAAAGTTGTTGCTGTATTTTCAAAGGTTTTTTCTAGTTGTTGGCGGTGTGGACCATCTCCAACAAGGGCTAATCGTGCATGGGGAAGTGCATCTAGAACAGGTTTAATACGTTCTATTTGTTTTTCTGCGGACAACCTTCCTACGTAGATCAACAAGGCACCTTTATCGTTGAATTCTCCCAGTAACCGTCTGCGCATTTCTTCATTGCGACGTTCTGGTCGAAAGTTTTCAGTATCTACTCCTCTTTGCCAAAGAGCTGTGTGTTGGATCCCTTTATCACTAAGTTCTTTAACCATCGCAGTGGATGTGCATAGATTCAGCACTGCTTGATTATGTGCGGCTTTAAGTAATTCCCAAAGAAGCGGTTCAAGCATTCCCATGCCGTAATGCTCTAGGTATTTCGGAAGATGTGTGTGGTAACTAGCTATTAATGGAATGTTATTTGTTTTTGCAAGCCAGATCCCCCCTAATCCAAGGACAGCTGGATTAACTACATGAACAATATCTGGATTAAATTCTTCTAACGCATCAGAAACAGCTGGCCCAGGAAGGCCAAGTTTCAGCTCAGGATAAAGCGGTAATGGCATAGCTGAAACACCTATAACTTTTGCGCCCATATAATTGCTCGGGCAGCCTTCTGGGCAGAAAACTACTACCTCATCGCCAGCGTCAATTAGGTGTTTAACTGTTTTGGTTAGGCGAGTAACTATTCCATCAACTTTTGGAAGGAAAGTCTCGGTAAAAAAGGCAATCTTCACTGGGTGCTTGTTGAGATAAAGACCTAGTTTTTAGGACTCTTGAATGGCTTTTGCTTGAGTTGAAGTCCAAGCAGATATACATGGAATTCTGTTCCGATCGCAACGATCAGACCAGCGCCTAGCAACATCTACTACTTCAGCTAATAGACCATCATCGAGTGTGGTCGGTTTTAGCCCAAGTTCTATGAAGCAGCGATTGTCAACGATTAAATCATTTTCTACCGCTTCATTTCTTGGATTGGGCAGATTGTTGACTTTTGCACCAGTCAGTTTAGCTACCTTATTGGCCAATTCACCTACCTGGTGACTTTCGGTCATTTGGTTGAAGATTTTTACTCTTTCTGCTTTTTCTGGTGGATTCTCAAGCGCAAGTTGAACACATTTGACTGAATCTCGAATATGAATAAAAGCTCGGGTTTGACCGCCTGTTCCATGGACAGTCAGTGGATACCCGATTGCAGCTTGCATGAGGAATCTATTTAAGACAGTCCCATAATCACCGTCATAATCAAATCTGTTGGTTAAACGAGGGTCGCGATTGGTTGCATCGGTATTAGTTCCTCAAACAATTCCTTGATGGAGATCGGTTATGCGAACTTGATCGTTTTTGTTGTAATAAAGGAAAAGTAGTTGATCTAGCGTTTTGGTCATGTGATAAACGCTTCCTGGACTTGCAGGGTGAAGAATTTCTTCTTCAAACCGAGATCCATCTGGTTGCGGAACCTCTACTTTTAGATAACCCTCAGGAATAGTTGCACCTCTGTGAGATCCATATCCATAAACTCCCATTGTTCCTAGATGGACAATGTGAATATCAAGGCCGCTTTCTACGATCGCAGTTAAAAGATTATGAGTACCGTTGACGTTGTTGTCTACGGTATAGCGCTTCGTAGCACTAGTTTTCATCGAATAAGGCGCTGCGCGTTGCTCTGCGAAGTGAACCACCGCATCCGGTTTTTCACTTTTAATCAAATTCAAAAGCCTGTCATATTCCTTGGCGATGTCTAATAAGTGAAAAGACATTGGTTTGCCACCAATATCTTTCCAGGCTTTGAGACGATCTCCAATGCTTGAAATAGGCGTGAGAGACTCGACTTCAAGATCAATATCGATCTTGCGTCTGCTCAAATTGTCGACGACCAAAACATCATGTCCTTGGTCAGCCAAGTTCACTGCACAAGGCCAACCACAGAAACCGTCGCCACCAAGAACTAGAACTTTCAATCTAAACTCCAGATGAAGAGCAACATGCTCAATCATGTGAAGCTACTACAGGGTTTTCAGCTAACGCGAACTATGAAGGTAATTACACCGATTAAAAGCAGTGATCCAAGGACAATTAAAACGCCAGAACCATTGATATAACTGGATGCCTCTTCAATTACTTCAATTTTTGGTTCTTTAGCAAAGGCATTAAGTCGTCCGCCTGATTCTTCTGTAACGGACATGAAAGGAATGCAACTCGGCGGACCTTATGGAAGAAATTGCTGCTTCGATTCATTCCGTTACTTTCCTTCATGCGCTTTGCTCGCGATTTTTGAACATCATTCCTAATGAAGGCGAGCTTGCTTCTGCTTCAATTTTTTCTGGTAAGCGCTCTGCCAAGAAAGCTTGCCTACCTGCTTCAACTGCTTTCGCCATAGCCTCAGCCATTGCAGGAGCATTGCCTGCCAATGCAATAGCACTATTTATCAGGACGGCATCTGCACCCATCTCCATCGCTTGTGCTGCTTGACTTGGCACTCCAATACCAGCATCTACAACCACCGGCACTGTTGAGCTTTCAATGATCAGAGCAATATTGGCTTCATTCTTAAGTCCTTGAGCTGAGCCAATAGGAGATCCAAGTGGCATCACAGTTGCACAACCAACGTCTTCGAGTCTTTTTGCTAGTAAAGGATCTGCATTGATATATGGAAGCACTGTGAAGCCTTCTTGAACAAGTTGCTCAGCAGCTTGCAGCGTGCCTAATGGATCAGGTAACAAGTAACGCTTGTCAGGGATCACTTCAAGCTTGATGAAGTCATTATCTTCTTGCCCTGCAACCTTTGCTAGTTCGCGTCCCAACCTCGCAACTCGAACCGCTTCTTCAGCATTGCTGCATCCTGCGGTATTTGGCAGCATCCAACAATCATCCCAAGAGATAGCCTCCAATAGTCCCTGATGCCCTGTTTCCTCTGATTGAACTCTTCTTACAGCGACGGTGACGATTTCAGAGCCTGAAACAGTCAAACTTTCTTTCATTACCTTTAGGCTTGAGTATTTTCCTGTACCCGTAAAAAGTCGACTACTGAACTTTTTTCTCCCAATTGTTAGTAGGTCTTGTTTGGTTTTCATCGGAAGGATCAGGTTTTTGGATGGTTAGTTAGATCTGAGGGAGCTGCAAGTCATTTTGTCTTTTATTAGCTTGAAAGTATCCCTACTTCATTTTCTTTAAATGCTTTTCTTAGGAATGATGGATTTTTGGATTGCTAATGAGATCCACTTCTCTCAAGTTAAGCCTTTTCAGAATAAACAGTATGATCCTTTTGACAAAGTTTCTTCTGAACCTTGGATCAAAGTTGTACTTTTTTCTTTAGATGGCTCCTTAGATTCTTTTGATGCAGTGGAGGGAGCGAAAGAACTTATTGACAAAATGCCCAGAAAATTCTGTTTAGTTTAAAGATCACGAGAAAGTCAAGAGTGAATAAATGTGATTCTGCAATTTTTTAAGTCATTTTACTTGGGGAAATGATTGGCTTGGAAGGAGAGATATTCTTTGGAAAGGAGACAATTAAAATAAATGGTATTTTGAATGCAAAATCTAACTACATAGAATTAATATCAGTTGATAAAAATGGCTTCTCTCTTTCTAGCTTGACATGGATCATGTATTAGTTTTGAGGGATTAAGTGTTTTAAATTGGATACTAAATCAGTTCAATGGCAAATCTATTAGCCTTATTTTTGCAAAGGAATGTAGTGAGGCTCTTTCAAAACCCCCTAACTTGATCACTCTTTGCTGAATTATTTAAAAGCTTTTTTTCTAGGAGCTTTATTTGTTTAATTGCGGTTTTATTCTTTGGGTCAATTAGTAATACTTTTTTATATAATTCCAATGATTCAGTTTCTTCTTCGAGGCGTTCTTTTGCGAATGCAAGATTATTTAATGCTACTGGGTAGTCAGACTTTGCTTTTAGTGCATTTCGGTAGTGACTAATTGCTGATTCAAAATCATCCTGTGCAGCTAGGGAAAACCCTAGTGCATTTTCAATCAAAGCTTTTGCTTCGTCTGGCTCCTGCTCTAGATTCTTTAAAGCTTTTCGAAGTGTTGTAGTGGCCTGAGGGTAGAGCCGTTTACGCAGTTGTACTGATGCAAGCTCATAGAGGATGGAAGCATCACTAGAAGATGTTGCAGCATTTTTTTCCAGCTTAATTAATTTCATTTCGTCACTGCGGACAGACAGCAATTGCCGTCCTACCAAAATTGCAATGACAAGGAGTAAGCCAACAAGCCCAAAGAGGTAAGTCTGTGGCTGAAGAATGTCCATAATTAATTCACTTAAAGCTCAAAAGCAATTAAAGAAAACGCCAATTGGAAGGTGCTCTTTTATACATGCAATCATCACACCTTTTGTTCAAGTGTTCAAAAGTGCACTAAAAAGTGACTTGTAAGACCCTAATAATTCCTCTCTTATTGCCTTGAGTATTGGGGGCTGCAATGAATTATTTCTAATTAATTCTTAGCTAATCCCACAACTTCAGTAAAGCTTTTTGGGTCAATCAAGGCTAATTGGGCCAGCATTTTTCGGTTCAGTTTCACATCTGCTTTTTTGAGGCCACCGATTAGCCGGCTATAGCTCAAACCATTTATTCGCGCTGCAGCATTAATTCGTGCAATCCATAAACGACGAAAATCGCGTTTTCTGCGCCTGCGATCTCTATATGCATTGCATAGAGCCTTCATGACTCTTTGATTGGCAGTACGAAAAAGGGTTCCGTTTCCACCACGAAATCCACGCGCTAGCCGAAGAATTTTATTTCTACGCTTTCGAGCAACATTGCCTCTCTTAACACGTGCCATTTGAGTAAATAGATAACTTTAGAGATTAAGGTCGATTAAACGAACTGTGATTGTGGAGCTAGTTGGTTTAGGCATAAGGGAGCATCAGACTGACGTTTTCCGCATCTCGTTCATCTACAACTGCTTTGGTTGCAAGATGTCTCTTTAGTTTGGGACTTTTGTGATCGAGGAGATGATTGCGGAAGGCCCGACGACGCATGAATTTGCCTGTGCCGGTAACCTTGAACCGCTTTGCGGCAGCTTTGCGGGTCTTAAGCTTCGGCATTTTCTAGGCAATTACAAATATCTAGATTACTTCCTTGACCTGCCGAAGGCCAAGCGGCGCTTTAGGACATTGTTTCTTTGATTACTTTCCACCCTTTATTCCTATAGAGCAATGATCTACAAAAATCTCTTCTTTAGGGCCTTGTTAGTTGGCATGGCTGGTCTTATCGCTGGCTGTGATTCTTTCAAAGTAGATGACTCTAATTCTTTGCCAACAGGTACTGAAGGTCTTGTAAAAGTCTCTTCTCAGACAAAAAATGTAGCCAAATCATTTCTTTTGATTGGATTAGAGCCCTATCTAGGAAAAATTAAGGAGGATGGGCGGTTACCAACTGATTTGCTTTTAGAAAGTGCTGGTAAACCTTTGAGATTGAAAGATTCCAATGGTCTTATTCATTCAGCTGTTGAGATTCGTTTGAAATGGCGAACAGTTCCATTGAACAAGCCAAAGAAGGTTGTGAGGCAAGTTTCTGAGCCCTTCGCAAGTTTTGAATCAGCTGAAAGATTAGCTTTGCAACTAAAGAATCAGGGGATAACAGCAGTAGTTGCACATCCCAAACAATGGGAAGTTTGGGTTCCTGAAGGAGTTTCTTTGCCTAAAGACAAAAGATTTAAGAAATGGGAAAAGACAGTTAATACAGAGATCAGGCCTTTTTTAAAGGGAAGTAGTGGAGAACTTCTTTTGGTGGGTCCTTTGGAGATTGATGCTCCTGATGGATTGAAGTGGAACAATGGCTTGTATTTTGGTCCTTTTCGTTTGCAAGCAGATGCATACGGAACTTGGACATTGATTGAAAAGTTGTCAATGGATAAATATTTAGAGGGTGTTGTTCCTCATGAGATTGGTTCTGGCTCTCCTTCAGAAGCACTAGCTGCACAAGCTGTTTTGGCTAGAACATGGGCACTAGCAAATTCTCATAGATTTGCGGTTGATGGTTATCACTTGTGCAGTGATACTCAATGTCAAGTTTATAAAAATCCTGAGCAAGCAAGCGAAGCAGTAAAGCAGGCTATCTCAATTACTTCAGGCAAGTTTTTAAGTTGGAAGAATAAGCCAATTCATGCTGTATATCACGCTAGTAATGGGGGTGTAATGGCTTCAGTAAATGAAGCTTGGTCTATGCAATATTTGCCATATCTCAAGGTCAAATTAGATGGATCATCTAAATGGACTGAGAGTTTTCAATTGCCTTTGCAAACGACCTTTGCTTTGGAATCCCTTTTGTCCCAAGAGGAAGGTGCTTATGGCAAGGATCATTCTCGTTTTAGATGGAAACGTGTCATTACCGCTGAAGAGTTAAAAAGTCAGTTACATGCTTTTAAAGCGGCTAACAAAATACCTGCTCAGATCAAGGTTGAAGAACGAGGTCCTAGTGGGCGAGTCCTTGTCTTAAAAATTCTCGACGAGGCTGCTGAAGTGGTGGCTGTTTTAAAGCTTGATCAAATTCGCGGAACTCTAAGAGCTTTGCCCAGCACTTTATTTATCGTTAATCAAATAAATAAAGGTGTTTGGCAGTTTTCAGGGGGAGGTTTCGGGCATGGTGCTGGCTTATCTCAAGCTGGGGCAATTGATTTGGCCAGAAGAGGTTGGGATTTCTCATCAATTCTTTTGCACTATTACCCGGGCACAAAATATGAAACTTTGCCTGACTTACCTAAAGCCCCTTAGAGTCGCGAAACTTCGGGAACATCCATGGCTTTGGCTGCTGTGAATAGCGAGCATAGGCGTGGCAAGACAGCGTTGTTCTTGATTGCTTGCGGCTGGGCCGGAGCAGTTCCTCATTGGCTTGAATATGGCAGAAGTCTTTTACCTGCAATTACCTTGGCATTTGTGCTTGGTGGTTATGGGTTGAGAACAATATTTATGCGAGATAGACAGCAGAATTTAGATAAATCTGAAGTGAATAAGGGCAAGTTGCTATCTCATGAAAATTTGCCTTCTGTTGATGTTTTGGTTGCAGCCAGAGATGAAGAAGCGGTTGTTAATACTTTGGTGGAAGGCCTGTCAGTACTTCGATACCCCAAAGAAAAACTTTCTATTTGGGTTATTGATGATGGTAGTCAGGACAGAACATCAGATTTATTGACTGAGTTAACTAAACATTTTCATAACCTTCATATCATTCAACGTCCTATTGATGCAGGTGGTGGTAAATCAGGCGCGTTGAATCAAGCTTTGAATGATTTAAAGGGTGATTGGATTTTGGTTCTTGATGCAGATGCACAATTGCAAGAAGATAGTCTTTTGCGCTTGGTTTCCCATGCTGTGGATGGAGACTGGGCGGCTGTCCAATTACGAAAGGCAGTAATCAATGCGTCCAGTAATTTGCTTACCTGCTTTCAAGCTATGGAAATGGCTATGGATGCAGCTATTCAACAAGGGCGATTGGTTGGTGGTGGAGTTGTAGAGCTAAGAGGGAATGGACAACTGATTAAACGAAACTGGCTAGATAAATGTGGAGGTTTTAATGAGGAAACTGTTACGGATGATCTGGACTTAAGTTTTCGCCTGCTTATAGAGGGCGGCTTGGTGAGCATTCTTTGGGATCCACCAGTACAAGAAGAAGCTGTTGAAACAGTTTCGGCCCTTTGGAGACAGAGACAGAGATGGGCAGAAGGAGGACTTCAGCGCTTTTTTGATTATTTTCCTTCTTTGATTTCAAATCAGTTGACCTTTGCTCAACGTAACGATTTGGCTTCTTTTTTCTTGCTTCAATACGCTTTGCCAGTGATATCTTTTGCTGATCTGGTTACAGCATTTATTACTAGAACTCTTCCTGCTTATTGGCCTCTTTCGATTGTAGCTTTAAGCATATCTGGGGTTGCATATTGGAGTGGGTGTCGAAGTGTGAGTGAAGGCCCTCCTTTACCTTCTCCTAGGCCTTTGAAATTGTTTATGGCGATCAGCTATTTAGCTCACTGGTTTGTAGTGATTCCTTGGGTAACTATAAGAATGGCTCTTTTCCAAAAAACACTTGTTTGGGAAAAAACCATTCATAGTGGCCAATAAGAAATTAATTTGATTTATACTTTTTCATTATCTATATCTAATACTTTTCCGTTAAAGAAGTCAGCTAGTTTTTGAGCTTCAGTCTCAGCATCTTTATTGGGTTGAAGTAACTCAACCTTGTTGGAAGATTCGTTTAGATTGCTTTCAATTATTTGATTCTGCTTGGCCTGAGATTGATTTTCGACCATTTTGCTTTTGACCTTCTCATCATTATTTAATGATTGCTTTTTATCGGAATTTTGTATAGGTTTTTGAATGTCTTCTTGCTTATTGAAGGCTTGGTTTTCAAAGATTAATTTTCTAGGGCTCCCTAGAGCTTTATGAATTGCTTCTTCTAGTAAAGGAATTCGACTTTGAACCATGGTCATCCAATTCGCTGAAACTTCAACGAAAGCTTGGTTATTTGTAATCCTTACAAGTTTGGCTTGCTGGGATAGAAGCATTCTTGTCGATGGTAGTTCTAACATTGCAAGAATTTTTTGCCATAACTCTATTAAGTCTTGGGAATTATCATCGGCCTGATTATTATCTGGAGTAGTTAATTTCTTTGATTTATCTTGTTCTCCTTTTTGTGAAGAGACTTGATCATTAGTTGGAGGGATTTCTATAGCTGAACTGCCTTGGTTAGAGTCTAATTTTTTTGATCTATATTTCTGATCATTGATAAGATGTGATTTTTTATCCTCTTGATACTCAGAGTTAGAAAGTAATCCTAAAAGTAATACTTCTAGCCATAGACGAGGTTGAACACTATGACGCAGTTGATTTTCTGTGCCTTTTAACTTTGATTGCCATTTTAGTAGTTCTTCAATTGCTAAACTTTTGGATAAATCCATTAACTGATTATGTAAATCTTCAGAGACATTGGTTAGTTCTGGGCGATCTGGAGCTGCATTAAGTAGAGCTAAATCTCGAAGTATTGAGGCTAAGCCCTCCAAAACAGCAAGAGGTTCTCTTCCTCGATCGACAAGATTTCTACAATTTTCAATGAGGTTGATTACATCTGCTTCTTTCAGTGCAGAGACCAAAGCCAAAAGCTCTTCTTCAGGGACGGCCCCAATTAAATCCCATACGCTGTCAATTTTGATAGGAGAGGGTAGGAGGCTTAATTGATCAAGCATGCTTTCTGCATCTCTGAGCCCACCTTGGGCACGTTGAGCAATTAGATGAATAGCGTTTTTCTCAATCGGAATTTCTTCTTTTAAAGAAATCATTTCTAGATGAGCTTTTAATTTTGTTAGAGGTATTCGCCTGAAATCAAATCTTTGACAGCGACTTCGAATTGTTGGAAGTACTCTTTGAGGATCAGTTGTAGCTAGAACAAAAACAACTTGTGGAGGTGGTTCTTCAAGCGTTTTCAAAAGAGCATTGAATGCTGCAGTTGAGAGCATGTGACATTCATCAATTACATAAACTTTCCAACGCGCTTGAACGGGCGCAAATCTGGATCTTTCGATTAGTTCGCGAATATTATCTACACCTGTATTTGAGGCGGCATCAATTTCAATTACATCTAGTGAGTTTCCTAAGGATATGTTTTTACAAAGATCACACTCTCCGCATGGAACTGGAGTCGGAACTTCACTTTTTAGACAATTCAGAGATCTGGCAAGAATTCTTGCGCTTGAGGTTTTTCCTGTTCCTCTAGGCCCGCTGAAAAGATAGGCAGGAGCGATTCTATTAGTTATTAGGGCTTGCTTTAGGGCAGAAGATATTGGTTCCTGGCCTACTAAATCATCGAAACGCTCTGGCCGATATTTGTGGTGCAGTGGTTGGTAGACCTGAATCATGCACTGCTTCCAAGATTTAGAGAATACTCACTTTTGTGAGTTTGCACAGCTAATAAGAGAAGAAACTTGAGCTTCCAGATTTTCTAAGATGCTTAATTGATCTGAAAGGGCCTGTCCTTTTAATAGCAAGGTTTGAGTTTTTTTGTCTTGATCAGGTGCTTGATTGTTCAAATATTCTTTCTTTACCCACTGTTCTAATTGCTCTAACGTAACTTCTAATTTATGTCTTAAGTGTTGACGAATGCTACTAAGTTGCGCCATTGCTTCAATAGCTTTTTGTCTAGAATCCTCCTCTTCAAGACCTTTTTTTAGAAGAAGTTTTAAGCCTTTTAGGCAAGCTGCAGGAATGAATTGACCAATTGCTATTGCACCAAGACTACTGCTTTCAAGAAAGCCTTCCATCTGGGGACTCTTATGCCTTCCGGTTTTGCACCAGTTCGCAAAATGCTCACAATTATTAAATAATAGGTTGTAATTTTGCTCCCCAATTCGACTTATTGCACGGGATAAAGTTAATCTTTTTGTGGATGCTTTTGCATGTACTACAACCTTATATGGTTGTCCATTGCAAAATTCATTGATTGTGCTCCTAAGTATTTCGCGTCCTTCTAGGTAATGTGCAACTGTTCCATCTCCAAGGTCAATTCCGTGATGCTGAAAAAGGCCATGCTGTCTTGGGACTTGAAGGTGGTCGGCCGCAGCCATATTTAAGCGGATTCTTGTTCTGGTGCTTCTTCAGTAGAAGGAAGAGGTAAAACTTTACCCCCTGTATGTTTGTCCACCATTGCTCTCGTAATAGTGAAATCTTTTACGTTCTTTTTGGAGGGCAGATCATACATTAAGTCAAGCATTAACTCCTCAACAATTCCTCGAAGCGCTCTTGCTCCAGTTTTTCTGCGATGAGCCTCTTTTGCTATTGCTTCTACTGCATTAGCTTCAAATTCAAGCTGAACATTGTCCATGCTTAATAGGGTTCGGAATTGTTTTACAAGGGCATCCCGTGGTTCTGTCAGAATTGATTCAAGCGCATGTGCATCTAGTGGTTCTAGAACGGCATTAACTGGCATCCTCCCAATAAATTCGGGGATTAAGCCATATTTCACTAGATCGTCAGGTTCAAGGTGATTAAGTACTTCGCTTGCCTGTAAGTCTTTATTCAAGCGATTTTTTCCACGCCCATCGCTTGACATAAAGCCTATAGAGTTTCGACCTAATCTCTTTTGAACGACATCCTCTAGTCCAACAAAAGCTCCACCGCAAACAAAAAGTATTTGGCTTGTATCAATTTGAATGCAATCGTGATAAGGATGCTTTCGTCCTCCTTGTGGGGGGACATTTGCCACTGTCCCTTCTAGCATTTTTAAAAGAGCTTGTTGAACCCCTTCTCCTGAAACATCTCTAGTAATGGATGGGTTTTCACTCTTTCTAGCAATTTTGTCAATTTCATCGATATAAATAATTCCTCTTTGAGCTAGATCAACATCCATATCAGCTTTTTGGAGCAATCTCAGAAGAATGTTTTCTACATCTTCTCCTACATATCCAGCTTCAGTAAGGGTTGTTGCATCGGCAACTGCGAATGGAACATCTAGAAGTTCGGCTAGTGTTTGTGCCAGAAGTGTTTTCCCACAACCTGTAGGACCTATTAGCAAGATATTTGATTTATGCAGTTTGGTTGCAGTTGCATCTGTTTCGCCTTTCCCATCTCCTTGCCAAGCCAATCGCTTGTAATGGTTATAAACCGCAACTGAAAGAATTTTTTTTGCCGCATCTTGGCCTACTACTTGCTGATCTAGAAAACTTTTTATATCTAGAGGTTTTGGAATTGAAGCGAGAGTGGGAGCAGGTTTCCCACTGTTTTTAGCAACCATCGATCCTTTTCGATTGGCTTCACTGCTATTTCGGGAGTTTCCTTCGGCATCTAGCAGTTCTTCATCCAAGATCTCATTGCATAGGTCTATGCATTCATCGCAGATGTAGACACCAGGACCAGCAATCAGTTTTCTGACTTGGTCTTGCGATTTGCCGCAAAAGGAGCACTTTAGATGGGCGTCGAACTTTGCCATCGGGCGCTTTCTCGTTCAGTAAGGGAAGATGGATCTGACTGAATGTTGGTCAGCCTGAACTTATAGGATCGTTCGAGATAGCGAGTTCGTCAGCCATCCTTAATGATTCCTGTGTTTAGAGGCTTTCCACCACTTGATCGATCAGGCCATATTCAACCGCTTCTTTAGGAGAAAGGAAATGGTCTCTGTCAGTATCCTCAGCAATTTTTTCAATTGGTTGCCCTGTGTGGCTTGCCAATAAACCATTCAGAGTCTCTTTGAGGTAAAGGATTTCTTTAGCTTGTATTTCGATTTCTACAGCTTGCCCTTGTGCACCTCCGAGTGGTTGATGAATCATTATTCTTGAATTTGGGAGAGCCAGGCGTTTGCCTTTCGTTCCACCGGAAAGCAGAAATGCGCCCATGCTTGCAGCTATCCCATAGCAAATAGTTACTACATCAGGAACGACATGCTGCATGGTGTCGTATATCGCCAGTCCTGCTGTAACTGAACCACCTGGTGAGTTGATATAAATCTGGATATCTTTCTCTGGATCATCTGCTTCTAAAAAAAGCATTTGGGCTACTAATGCATCTGCGACTTGATCATTTACCTCTGTGCCTAGAAATATGATTCTTTCTCGGAGAAGCCGAGAGTAAATATCAAACGACCGATCTCCTCTGCCTGATTGCTCAATAACTGTTGGCAGGATGCCTGGTCCAGAAATAGGGCTAGAGCCTATCCATCGATTAGTTATGGGGTGGCTGTAAAGAGCGTTAATCACGCGAACTTTTGAGATTATTCAAGCAATCTATTGGCATAGATCATGATTTGGGTTCTTTTTTTACTGGCTTTTTAGCTTTTGCTTGACTTTTGCTTGTCTTTGCTTGCGTAGATTTTGTTTGCTTACTTTTAGAAACATTCGTTTCTTCCTCCTTATTTGTGCTTGGAGAAATTTCTGTTACGGCACTATTTTCTTCTAACCATTCTAGTAGCTTTTCCTCTAGTAAATCATCAGCCACAGCACTTTTTAGCCGACCAAGATCAATATTTTTTTCACCGGAAAGTTCGCTTCTAACCTCGTTCATTTTTGATTCAATTGCGTTTTCCTCAATATTGATTTTCTCGGCATCTGCAAGTGCTTTCAAGGCAAATTTTCTCATAAGATTTTTTTTGGCATCCTCTTGTGAAGAATCCATTAAGGATTTTACAAGTTCTGGAGTAAACATGGATTTTACATCCATCCCTTGTTGTGCAAATTTTTGCGCTGTTTGTTCAACAATTAACCTAACTTCTTGGTCAATAAGAGTCTTTGGCAAATCAACTTCAACTTGTTCAATAAGCGCTTGAACCAGACTCTCTTGACGATTAGTAACTTGTCTTCTTTCACAGTCTTCCTTAAGCCTTTTTTCTAACTCTTCACGCAATTCAGCCATTGTTGACTTATCACTAGATTGTTTAGCAAAATTATCATCTAATTCAGGAAGCTCTTTTGCTTTTAGTTCTTTTAGCTCTACGGTAAAAATTGCTTTTTTCCCACGGGCTGTTTCTTCATGGTAATCCTTTGGGAAATCACATTTTAAGTCTTTTTTATCATTAATGTTCATGCCAATAATTCCTTCAATGAATCCAGGGATCATTCGCCCTTTCTCGAGTTCAATATCCATAGACTCTGCACTTCCTCCTTCAATTTCTGTGCCATCTTCAAATTTTCCTTTAAAAGATAGAACTGCTATATCACCCATTTCTGCAGAACGTTTTTCAACTGGAACAAGAGTTGCAAGTTGTTTTCTTGATTGTTCAATTAATTCATCAATTTGCAATGGATTAAAAATCACTTTTTCTGTTTTTGCTTGCAACCCCTTAGTCATTTTTAGAGTTGCAACCGGCGTAACATCTGTTTCTAGTACCAAGCTTAGGTCTGAGTTTGGGTTGAAACTATTTAAAAGAGATTCGAATCCTCCTTTTAACTCTGGTTCACAAAGAGGCTCTATTGACTCTTTTTCCAATGCTTCTCGCCAAGCATTTTCTAATAATGTTTCTAAAGCAGAAGCGCGAATTCTGCCAACACCGACTTGTTGAAGAATTACTGCTTTAGGTACTTTGCCTTTACGGAAGCCAGGAAGTTTTACAGATCGGCTAAGTCGCGACAAAGCTTCTTCATAGCTGTGCTTGCAGCGGTCAGCAGGTATTTCCAACTCCACTGATAATCGACTTCCAGGCAAGGAATTGGTTTGTATTTTCAATTCAGCAACACTCATTGGTGTCTAACAGCTATTAGCCAATACCTTAATGAACGATCAGTATGACCACTTCCGCGTATTGTGGCATCAACGTTTTAATCATCAGCGTCTAGTGCTTTCCGTCATGTGGCAAAGCGCTTAATAGAGATGAACCTTTTTGTTCAAAGCTTATAGCTATTTATTTCGCTTGCTCAAGACACCCTTTCTTCCTGATCGACCCCTCACTGTTGCTGTGCTAGGTGCTACCGGCGCAGTTGGGATGGAGCTGTTAGAGCTTCTAGAGGAGCGTTCTTTTCCTATTAGAGAATTGCGTTTGCTTTCTTCGAAACGCTCTGCTGGCTCATCACAAATATGGAAAGGCTCAAGGATTCAGGTTCATGAAGTCAGTGATATTAATTTGCAAGGAGTAGATCTTGTATTGGCTAGTGCTGGTGGAAGCGTTTCTAAAAAGTGGCGCCAAGTAATCCAATCTGCAGGGGCAGTAATGATTGATAACTCCAGTGCTTTTCGAATGGATGAAGATGTCCCGTTAGTTGTTCCAGAAGTAAACCCTCAAGAAGCACTAAAACATAATGGCCTTTTGTCCAATCCAAATTGCACAACGATTTTATTGGCTTTAGCTTTGGCTCCTTTAGCGGCTTATATCCCTATTCGAAGAGTAATTGTTTCGACATATCAGTCTGTTAGTGGTGCAGGTGCTCGAGCAATGGAAGAGCTTAAGCAACTAAGTAAATTGGTCTTGGATGGTGAACAACCTATAAGTGAGATATTGCCATATTCTTTAGCGTTTAATCTATTTCTACATAATTCACCTTTGCAATCAAATAGTTATTGCGAGGAGGAAATGAAGATGGTTAATGAAACTAGAAAGATCATGGCTTTGCCAAATCTTCGTTTTTCCGCAACTTGTGTTCGTGTTCCAGTTTTGAGAGCTCATTCAGAATCTGTAAACATTGAATTTCAAAAGCCTTTTCCTGTAAAAGAGGCGCGGCGCATTCTTGCTGATGCAAAGGGAATAGAACTGATTGAAGATTTTGAATCCAATCGTTTCCCGATGCCTATAGATGTAACCGGTCGAGATGAGGTTGCCGTAGGACGCATTAGGCAAGATATTAGTGATTCAAATTCTTTGGAATTTTGGCTTTGTGGGGATCAGATTCGCAAAGGAGCAGCGCTTAATGCAATACAGATTGCTGAACTATTAATACCAAAGCTATGAGTTCTATCGCTGCTTTATCTCCAACACCTTTTGGTCGTTTGTTAACAGCAATGGTTACGCCATTCGATGCAGATGGCCATGTTGATTTTGCTTTAGCCGGTCGATTGGCAAGGTATTTGGTGGAAGAGGGCTCTGACGGAATTGTGGTTTGTGGAACTACAGGAGAATCCCCCACTTTGAGTTGGCAGGAGCAGCATCAGTTATTTAAAACTGTTCGTAAAGCTGTAGGCTCTGGGGTGCATGTTTTGGCTGGAACAGGAAGTAATAGCACTGCAGAAGCTATAGAGGCCACATCAGAAGCAGCGGCTGCTGGTGCCGATGGTGCGTTGGTAGTAGTTCCTTATTACAACAAACCTCCTCAAGCTGGGCTTGAGGCCCACTTTCGAGAAATTGCCAATGCAGCTCCTGATTTGCCATTAATGCTTTACAACATTCCAGGGAGAACTGGGTGTTCTCTTGCACCTCAAACTGTTGCAAGGTTGCTGGATTGTTCTAATGTTGTCAGCTTTAAGGCTGCTAGTGGAACAACAGAAGAGGTTACTGAACTAAGAATGGAATGCGGATCCCAATTAGCTGTTTATAGCGGCGATGATTCTCTGCTTCTACCAATGCTCTCAGTAGGAGCAGTAGGAGTGGTGAGTGTTGCGAGTCATCTAGTTGGTCGGCGGATTAAAGCGATGATAGATGCTTATTTCAGTGGGAATGGATCACTTGCGTTGGGTTATCACGAGCAATTGCAACCTCTTTTTAAGGCGTTATTTCTTACGACGAATCCAATTCCTGTCAAAGCTGCTTTAGAGCTCATTGGCTGGTCAGTTGGACCTCCGCGTAGACCTTTGATTCCTTTGAACTCCCAAATGAAAGCCCAACTATCTCAAGTCCTTTCTGATTTGAATTAACAATGCCGTTTTTTCTTTAAAACTTGCTTTGCGTTTTTACGCTTTCGCAATATCACATCCACTCATTAGTTTTTCTAAATTTAGCCATGACGTTTAGTTCAATGAATTCCAAAAGTTCAGCTACTCCAACAACTGGAGGCTCTAAGAGCAAAGAGCCTTATTTGAGAGTTATTCCTCTTGGCGGTCTTCATGAGATTGGAAAGAATACCTGTGTTTTTGAGTATGGCGATGACATTATGCTTGTCGATGCAGGTCTTGCTTTCCCCGATGATGGCATGCATGGCGTGAATGTTGTGATGCCAGATACGACTTACTTAAAAGACAATCAAAAGCGAATTAGAGCAATGATTGTTACTCATGGTCATGAAGATCATATTGGTGGAATTTCACATCATCTCAAGAACTTTAATATTCCTGTTATTTATGGACCTCCATTAGCCATGTCAATGCTTCAGGGCAAAATGGAAGATGCTGGAGTTAACAACTCCACCACTATAAAAACTATTGCGCCTAGAGATGTTGTTAAGGTTGGTCAACATTTTTCAGTTGAATATATTCGCAACACTCATTCAATTTCTGATAGTTTTTCATTGGCCATTACTACTCCTGTAGGCGTAGTAATTTTCACTGGTGATTTTAAATTTGACCATACACCTCCAGATGGTGAGCATTTTGATATACAGAGAATTGCTGACTATGGAGAGCGGGGTGTTTTATGTCTTTTTTCAGACTCTACAAATGCTGAGGTTCCAGGATTTACTCCATCAGAGAGATCTGTTTTTCCTAATTTAGATCGACATATTGCTTCAGCTGAAGGGAGGGTAATAGTAACTACTTTCGCAAGTTCAACTCATCGAGTTGCGATGTTAGTTGAACTTGCAATGAAAAATGGAAGAAAGGTTGGATTGATGGGACGATCAATGCTCAATGTGGTCGCTAGAGCAAGAGAGCTTGGATACTTGAGATGTCCCGATGATTTATTTATTCCAATTAAGCAAATTCGAGATCTCCCAGATCGCGAAACTTTGTTATTGATGACTGGTAGTCAAGGAGAGCCAATGGCTGCGCTTAGCCGTATTTCTCGAGGTGAGCATCAACATGTTCAGGTAAAGACTAATGACACAATTATTTTTTCTGCCAGTCCAATACCAGGCAACACAATTTCTGTTGTGAACACAATTGATCGCTTGATGAAGCTTGGTGCCAAAGTTGTTTATGGAAAGTCAGAGGGCATACATGTCTCTGGCCATGGTTGTCAGGAAGATCAGAAATTGATGCTTGCTCTTGTTAAGCCCAAGTTTTTTGTGCCTGTTCATGGAGAGCACAGGATGCTTGTTTGCCACAGCAAGAGTGCTAATTCAATGGGAATTCCATTTGACAATATGTTGATTGTTGAAAATGGAGATGTTGTTCAGTTAACGCCTGATTCAATTTCTAAAGGAGAACCTGTTACTGCGGGAATTGAGCTTTTAGATGCTTCTAGAGAAGGAATTGTTGATAATCGTGTTTTGAAAGAACGTCAGCAGCTCGCCGAAGATGGGGTGGTTACTGTTCTTGCAGCTGTAAGCACAGATGGAGCAATGGTTGCGCCACCAAGAGTCAATCTTCGGGGTGTAGTTACGAGTGTTGACGCTAAAAAAATGTCTTTATGGACTGAGCGCGAAATAGGATGGGTTCTTGAAAATCGTTGGAAGCAGCTTGCTCGACATACTGGGGGTAAATCTATAGAAGTCGATTGGATGGGATTACAACGTGAAGTAGAAGTTGGAATTGCTAGACGTCTGCGTCGTGAATTGCAGGTAGAGCCTTTGATTCTTTGCTTGGTTCAACCTGCCCCTAGCGGTACTCCTGTTTATAAAGGCCGATCAGACGAAGATATGGATTTAAGGTCCAACAATAATTCAAGAAATATTAGAAATAGTTCAGTGCCAGCACCAACCAAGGTTGGAAAACCTGTAGGAAAAGGTTCTACTCCAGTTCAAACAATTTCTAACCAATCACAGGTTAATGAAAAAATTGATGATAACCAGGCTGATATGCCATCAGGCAGAACACGCCGGCGTCGTTCAGCTGTAGCTTCCTAAGGCTCGAGAGCGTGGTTTTTCATTTGGAGGGAGTTTTGAGTTTGCCTGAGTTGTATAGATTCACGCACCCAACTTATTTTCCATCCTTTTGCTAAGTCACGAGATCCAGGTGGATTTTGTACTTCTATTGATTTGCTGATCTCTTTTATTTGGCGGGATGAGATGCTTGGAGCATCTTTTTCTTGAAGCCAATTCGCAATAATCGTTGCTCTTGCTGTTAAAGAAAGTTTTGACAGACTTCTTCTGCAAAGTCCTTGGGGGTGCTTAAAAACCTCGATGACAACAGTGGACATTGCTTGTTGATCTTCTTTGTAATGTGCAATTCTGTCTGCAAGTGAAGCTATTCGCATGCTTGCATTAGGGTAAAGATCTTCTAGTACAGGAATTATTTTCTCTCTTATCATATTTCGACTTAAATCTAAATTTTTATTAGATGGATCTGTCCATATAGGTAAATTCAGGTCTTTGCAGATTTGGGCTGTTTCATTTCTACTAAAGCACAATAAAGGTCTTATTAATTGTATCTCGTCACTTAGAAATCTTGCTTCTTTAAGTGAGCTAAGACCAGCTAGATCAGCTCCTCTTGCAAGGTTTAGAAGAAAAGTTTCTGCGCGATCGCTTCCTGTATGACCTGTTAAAACATAATTGCAAGGGGATGTTGGCTCTTTTAATGAGATGGTTTCTGCTATTTGGCAAAGTTCTTTATATCTCCAATTTCTAGCAGTTGCTTCTTTTGATACTTCACTTTGAGCTGCTTTTGATGTGTGGCAAATAAGACCTTCTTTATCGCACCAACTTGCTAGCTCTTTGGCAGTTTTCGCAGATTGATTATGCCAAGAATGATCGCCATGCCAGACATGTAGTTTCCAACCATGAAGTCTTCTTAGATCAAGCATTAAACGAAGAAGCGCCATTGAGTCTTGTCCTCCAGAGACAGCAAGTAGCAGACAAGCCCCATTAGGTAGGAGTTTTTGATTTGTAATTAGTGTTTTATGGAGCTTTTCATGCCAATTACTCCAAGCTTTTTGATTTGAAATCGATGAAGACATTGATCTTGGGTTAACCACCTGGATTAATTTTGTGAGCTTTGGGTCATAAGAATGGGACAATCGGATTGTTAGTGGTTTTGCGATGACTCGTCTTCAAAAGTTGCCTATTGCACTTCAACAGAGCTTGGAGCAACGTCGTCTTCTGAAGGTTATTTCTGGATTGAGTAATTTTGCACCCAATTCGGTAGAGATGGTTGCAAGGGCTGCAAGTAAAGGAGGAGCAGATTTACTAGATATTGCTTGTGAGCCAGATCTAATCAAATTGGCAATAGATGTTTCAGGCTTGCCAATTTGTGTAAGTGCTGTTGAACCTCATTTATTTCCTAAGGCTATCGCTGCAGGTGCCTCAATGATTGAGATAGGCAACTTTGATTCTTTTTATGCTCAGGGCCGTATTTTTTCTGCATCAGAGGTTTTAGAAATAACTAAAGAAACCCGGGCACTTTTGCCTGATGTTGTTTTATCAGTAACGATTCCGCATGTAATGCCCTTAGATGAACAAGCGCAACTGGCTTTGGATGTAGCTGAATTCGATGTAGATTTTTTCCAAACTGAAGGTGGAACTACCTCAACCCCTGTAAGTCCAGGAGCTCTTGGTTTGATTGAAAAGGCAGCTCCAACGCTGGCTGCTGCATACAGTATCTCTCAAGCTCTTGTAGAGGCTGATAAAACAATTCCTGTGTTATGTGCTTCTGGGTTATCGGCAGTAACAGTTCCAATGGCAATTGCTGCAGGTGCTCATGGAGTAGGGGTTGGTTCTGCTGTTAATAAATTGAATGACGAATTGGCTATGATTGCAGTGGTTCGAAGGCTTCGTGAAGCTATTGATTCCTCAAAAGTTCTTAATAGAAAAGTTGCTTAAGTTATCAGCAGGCGATTAGTGCATCAATAAATGAATAAACTTCCTAAATATCGAATTGAGGCACCTTATACCCCAAAAGGTGATCAACCTAAAGCAATAAATTACTTAGTTAATGGTTTAAACCAAGGTAAGCGTTATCAAACTCTTCTTGGAGCAACAGGAACAGGTAAGACATTTACTATTGCAAATGTAATAGCTCAGACGGGACGCCCAGCTCTTGTGTTGGCTCACAATAAGACTTTAGCCGCTCAACTTTGCAATGAATTAAGAGAGTTTTTCCCTGACAATGCTGTTGAATACTTTATTTCTTATTACGACTACTATCAACCAGAAGCATATGTTCCTGTCAGTGACACATACATTGAGAAAACTGCATCAATTAATGAAGAGATTGATATGTTAAGGCACTCAGCAACGAGATCTTTATTTGAAAGGAGAGATGTAATTGTTGTAGCATCAATTAGTTGTATTTATGGGTTAGGAATTCCAAGCGAATATCTTAAGGCTTCTGTTCCATTTAAAGTAGGTGAAGTAATTGATATTCGTTCGATATTGCGTGAGCTGGTTAACAATCAATACAGTCGTAATGATTTGGAAATCTCTAGAGGGTGCTTCCGTATAAAGGGAGATGTTCTAGAAATTGGTCCTGCTTATGACGATAGATTAGTCCGGATAGAATTTTTTGGAGATGAAATAGAGGCGATTAAATTTGTTGACCCTATTACCGGTGAAATACTTGCAAATCTTCAAAACATAAATATATACCCTGCAAAGCACTTTGTGACTCCAAAGGATCGTCTTAAGAGTGCAATTAAGGCTATTCATAATGAACTGAATGAACGTTTGAATTATCTGAATGTTTCGAATAAACTTGTGGAAGCACAGCGATTAGAGCAGAGAACAAATTATGATTTGGAGATGTTGCGAGAAGTTGGTTATTGCAATGGAGTTGAGAATTATGCTCGTCATTTATCTGGACGATTAGAAGGAACCCCTCCTGAATGTTTAATTGATTATTTCCCTGAAGATTGGCTTTTGATTGTGGATGAAAGCCACGTTACATGTCCTCAACTAAAAGCGATGTATAATGGAGATCAGGCAAGGAAAAAAGTATTAATAGAACATGGTTTTCGATTGCCTAGTGCAGCAGATAATAGACCATTAAAAAGTGAAGAATTTTGGGAAAAGGCCAGACAAACAATATTTATTAGTGCAACTCCTGGAGATTGGGAGGTAAATCAAAGTAATGGTGCGATTGCCCAGCAAGTTATAAGACCTACTGGTGTTCTGGATCCTTTGGTCGAAGTAAGACCAACCGAAGGCCAGGTAGAAGATTTACTTGGTGAGATTCGTCAAAGATCGCAAAAAAAACAGAGGGTTTTAATTACAACTCTTACAAAGCGCATGGCGGAGGATTTGACAGATTATCTCGCAGATAATGGTGTTAGAGTTCGCTACCTTCACTCAGAAATTCATTCTATTGAGAGAATAGAAATTATTCAGGACCTTAGACTTGGTGAATATGATGTCTTGGTTGGTGTAAATCTATTGAGAGAAGGTTTAGATTTACCAGAGGTTTCATTAGTAGTAATACTTGATGCTGATAAAGAAGGTTTTCTCCGTGCTGAGAGATCTTTAATACAGACGATAGGAAGAGCAGCTAGGCATATAGAAGGACTTGCACTTCTTTATGCAGATAATTTTACTGATTCAATGAATAAGGCTATCACTGAAACAAAAAGACGCCGATCTATTCAAGAGGAGTATAATAGTAAAAATAAAATTATACCTACGCCAGCAGGTAAGAAATCAAGTAATTCAATACTTTCATTTTTAGAACTTTCAAGAAGAGTTCAAAAAGATTGTTCCAGTAATGATTTAATAGATATAGCAAGTAAAGCAGCAGAAGCTATAGATAAGGAAACGGATTTAGCCCTTGCGATAGAAGCCTTGCCTGAGGTGATTTGTAAATTAGAAGCAAAAATGAATTCTGCGGCAAAGCAACTTGATTTTGAACAGGCAGCTCAATTAAGAGATCGAATCAGAAAATTAAGACAAAAGATGCATCGAAAAAATGATCTTTAGTTGTTCACCTCATTAGGTTCTCCCAATTTAAAATGCTTATGCACAGCTTGTAGAGCTGCTACCCCATCTGCTTCAGCGACAACGCAACTTGTCCGAATTTCACTGGTGGCAATCATTGCAATATTTATTTCGGCGTCTGCTAAAGCTCGAAACATTCGCCCGGCAGTACCTGCAGTTGCGGGCATTCCTGCTCCAACAGCACTTACTCGAGCAATTGAAGGCCCATCGATGAGTTGAGCCTTCGGCCATTTTGACAATAATGGCGAAAGAACCTTTCCTGCGTGTAACCGATCTTTTTTCTTTAGTGTGAAGCTGATGTCTCTTGACCCGTCTTCTTGTTGTCGCTCGGATTGAACTATCCCATCTAAACTAATTCCCCCATCGGCGAGAGCAGAGCAAAGAGAAGCCGCAGTTCCAGGATTATCTGGAACGTTGCGAACGCTTACTTGTGCTTGGTCAGGATCCAACGCGATTCCACGTACTTCTGGTTCCCCAATGCCTTCAATTTCAGTATTAGAAATAATTTGATTATCACCTAATTCAAAAGCTTCACTAACTGCACGAAGTCCTTTGGCGCCAAATTTTGCATCAATTACACAACTTACTTTCACTTCACTTGTTGCTATCAGTCGAAGATTGATTCCACTTCTTGATAGTGTTTCGAAAAACTTTGCAGCAATACCAGGTCTACCCATTATTCCAGCCCCACTAATACTCAATTTTGCCATGTTGTTTTGAGTTGTTAGCTTTCCACCAATTTTTTTGAGAACACTTTCGCACAAATTTCTTGCATTAGAAAGTTCTATATCAGCAACTGTGAAAGTAATATCATTACTATTTCCTTCATGGGTGGACTGGATTATTAGATCTACATTTACTCCTCCATTAGAAAGTGTTTCAAATAAATCTGCTGCAATTCCTGGTTTATCCGGTACATGCGAGAGGCCAAGTACAGCTTGAGCTTCTATAAGCTCTAATCCATCAATTGGCTTGCCTAATTCTAGTCCTTCACGTCCAAGCGAACGGACATTTTTGCTGGTTAATGTAGTTCCTGGATCATTTCCCCAACTTGATCTAACAACTAATTTCACACCATAGTTTCTTGCTAATTCAACAGCTCGTGGATGCAATACAGCTGCTCCTAAACTTGCAAGTTCAAGCATTTCGTTGCAGCTCAATGTACGCATTAATTGCGCATCTGTTACTTTTCGCGGATCAGTAGTCAGTACCCCGGGGACGTCTGTATATATCTCGCATGCATCTGCTCTTAAAGCGGTTGCAAGTGCTACGGCTGAAGTGTCTGAACCACCTCTGCCCAAGGTTGTGATTTCTGAAGTGCCTCTACTGCTGAGACTAGTTCCTTGAAATCCTGCAACAACAACAACATTTCCGTCCTTGAGAAGAGCCTCTAATCGATCTGTGCGGACTTCTAAAATTCGTGCGCGTCCATGAGAAGACTCAGTCACAATCCCAACTTGGGAGCCAGTCATTGAAATTGATTGCACTCCTAGTTCATGAAGTGCGATTGAAAGTAAAGCAATCGAAACTTGCTCCCCAGTCGCAAGGAGCATATCCAGTTCTCTTTGGGGTGGGTTTTTACTGATTTCTTGTGCAAGCGTTGTTAATTCATCTGTGGTGTGCCCCATCGCAGACACAACGATTACTAGCTCATGACCTAATGCTTTGCTGTTAGAAATTCTCTTCGCTACTTCTTTTATGCGTTCGACACTCCCGACAGAGGTACCTCCAAATTTTTGCACCAATAAGCTCATCCACTTTTCCTATGATGGTTTTGATTATTCAGTGTGATGTCTTTCGAAAGGATTTGCCAGTTAGAAGTCCATCTCTAAAAGCATCTCTAGGAGGAATACCTTTTTTAAGTGATGCTTCTATATCTAACAAGTTATTCAATAATTTTAGAAATTGATTAGGAGACATGTTTTTTAGTTGTTTTCGCATGATGTAAATCCTTTTGGGATTAGCTATGCCTGCCGCTCTTGCAATTGTTCCTACATCTTTCTCTCCTTCTCTTTCTAGAAGACTCACCCATAGCCACCCTCTTACTTGTCCAGTAAGCGTCGCTAAAATTTTTAAGGCTGGTTCTCCTAAATCTAATAATGCATCAAGACGAGCAATTGCTTCACCGATATTGTTTGCTAACAAAGAATCTCCTATTTGGAGTGCATTAGTCGCCATCCCTTCAGTTAATGCTTTAACTGTTGTTGCAGGAATAAAGAGATTTTTTTTAACAGCCCCTTTGTTTTTTGCGTTTTCTACTCCAAGGAGAGCAAGCTTTTCAAGCTCTGAAGCAAGTCTTGCACTGTCGTTCCCAATAGCTTCTACGAGAAGAGTTTGAGCTTCTGGCTCTATTTCTAGTCCTAATTCTTGTGCTGTCCGCTCCACTAATTGTTTTTGCCCTATTTCATCCCAAATGGCTGGTAGAGGAAAATTTCTTTCATTTGCTTCTTTTGTTGCTATTAATTTTTTTAAGGCTTTAGTTGTCCTAAGTCGACTATCTGGCTTGCTTGAGTTGCTTAAAATAAGGTTTGATTTATCGGGAATTAGCTTAAGAACACCTTCAAAACGTTGGGCAAGTTCAGTTGAACAACCATTGCAAAAAGGACTTCTTTTAACTACAACTACTCTTTCCCCTGAACCAAAAGGTGGAGATCTAATTTCTTCAAGCGCTTGATTTGCTTGGGAGAGGTCAGCTCCATCAATACGACTTAAATTGATACTTGCCCATGAAGGATCCACAATTTCTTTTATTAGGTCTTCGATTGCTCGGTCGCTCGCACTTAAGTCTTCTCCCCAAAAAATGTGGATCGGCATTGTTTTAAGTATGGTTAATGACCTGCTTGGATGATGCCTTAAATAAGTTGTTTCATGAATACTCTAGTGAACAGAATTGATCATTCAATTTTTACAGAAAGCATTCGCTTTATTAAAGCTAATTTGAGCCCTACTCATCTGGACCCAATAGAGCAGCAAGTGCTTGAGCGATTGATACATAGTAGTGGTGATTTCAGCTTGCAACCTTTGCTTCGATTTAGTCCTGATGCCTGCCAGCAAGGATTAACTGCATTAAATGCTGGGGCGTTGATTCTTACAGATACGGAAATGGCTGCTGCTGCAATTAAGCCAATGGCTATGCGAACGTTGGAATCCGAGGTCAAGACAATTCTTGACTGGGCACCAGCAAAAGTTGATTCCTCTGACACACGAACTGCTGTTGGAATGCAGAATGCCTGGAAAGAACTCTCTCAGAACATTAAAGGGCATAGTTACCCAATTGTTGTGATTGGGAGTTCTCCAACTGCTTTGGAAGCTTTGTTGGATTTAGTGGAGGAAGGCTTTGCTGCTCCAAGTTTGATTATTGGAATGCCTGTAGGTTTTATAGGAGTTGCGTCTAGTAAGAAAAGATTGCAAAAGACTGCTTTACCTCAAATTGTATTAGAAGACTCTCGTGGAGGAGCTGGCTTAGCATCAGCGGCGATTAATGCTTTATTAAGAGCTGCACGACTTTCTATGCATTAGGAGATTTAAGCTACAGAAGGAATGATTGATTCAGAAGCTAAAGATTGAATTGTTTTGCTTTTTTCTAGTGCAAGGAGTATTTCTTTGGCTCTTTGTATTACATCATTGGGAACTCCTGCCAGTCTTGCCGCTTCGATTCCATAACTTCTACTTGCACCACCAGGTATAACCTCATGCAAAAAAGTTATTGAGTCACCAGTCTCTTTTACTAAAACTTGGTAATTAGCAACATTATCTAAAGTAGACTCTAAAGAATTTAGCTCATGATAATGAGTAGCAAATATTGTGCGACTTTTAATTTTTACAGCGAGAAATTCACTCACAGCCCATGCAATAGATAGTCCATCATAAGTTGCAGTTCCACGTCCTATTTCATCTAATAGTACTAATGATCGACTTGTTGCTTGATGAAGTATTGATGCTGTTTCTGCCATTTCCACCATAAATGTTGATTGCCCAGCAGCAAGATCATCTACCGCACCAACACGAGTAAAGATCCTATCAGCCATGCTTAAAGATGCTTCGTTTGCAGGGACCCAACTACCAATTTGTGCGAGTAATTGGACTAGTCCAATTTGCCTTAAGTAACAACTTTTACCACTTGCATTTGGTCCGGTCAGTATTATTAAGTCAGATTCTGCACCCAAATCTACATCATTCTCTTTGAAAAGCTTTTCCACTAGAAGTTGTTCAACAACTGCATGCCTGCAGCCTTTTATATTTATTTCCCTACTATTTTTGTTTAGGTCATTGCCTTTTACTTCTGGCCTACAATAGGAATTTGTTGCTGCAACTTCTGCTAAACTGGTTAATGAGTCTAGCCCTGCAATGGCCCTGGCTGCGATACGAATTTTATTGGCCTGATTGCCTACGAGAACTCTTAAATTGCAAAATAATTCATATTCTCTTTGCGCTGCTCTTGCTTTTGCCTGAAAGATCTTTCCTTCTCTTGCCTTCAAATCAGGAGTGATGAATCTTTCTTCATTAGCAAGAGTTTGTCTTCTTATCCAATGGTCGGGAACTTGGCTGGCTTTAGCTTTACTTACAGATAGAAAATAACCAAAAGTTCGATGATATTGTAGACGAAGGTTTGAATTGCCACTTAATTTACGCTCTAGACTTTCTTGGCTTTCTAGCCAAAGTTCTTGATCATCAAGTTGGTTTCTTATTCCATCTAGCAATGGATCAACACCATCATGAATCAACCCACCTTCGCTAAGACTTAAAGGAGGGTTGCTGATTAATTGACTTCTAATTGTCTGAGCCAAATCTATTAAATCAGGATCTATATTTTGAATTTCCATTAACCATTTAGGCCCGTTCTTAGCTAGTTTTTGTATATGTTTTGTTAAATGAGGTAATCGCTCTATTCCATCTGCAATCGCCACAATATCTCTTGCACCAGCCTGACCTGCACCCGCTCTCCCAGCAAGGCGTTCTAGATCTCCCATGGCTCGGAGTGGTCGACGAATTGCTTGCCTTAGGCTTCTGGAAGAAACCAGTGAAGTAATAACTTCTTGCCGCTCATAAATAGCTGAAACGTCCACTAATGGCTCTTCTAGCCATCGGCGTAAACAACGGCCACCCATAGATGTAAGAGTCCGATCAATTGCCCAAAGCAAGGAACCGTGAAATTGCCCGTCTTTTTGTGTCGAAGTGATTTCCAGATTTCGTCTAGTTTGTGCATCAATAATTAATGCATCGCCTTTAAAAATAAGTTTTGGTAAATCAAGTGGTATTGGGAAATGATTATTGACATTCTCACTTGCTTCATGTCGGGGATTGGCATTATTTAAGTAAGTCAATAAACCACCTGCAGCCCTTATTGCTAATGGCCAATCATTGAGCCCTATTCCCTTGATTGTGGTTAATTGATAATGAGTAGTAAGCGAAAATTCTGCAGATGGTTTGCTGAAGGATGTTTTACTAATCGGAGTTAGCTTTATATGCTCTGGGAACCAGTCCTTGAGGTAAGGGTTGTCTGATTCACTCCAAATTACTTCTGAAGCATCCAGCTTATTTAGTTCTTGATAAAGCTCCGAACCTCCTTCTCTCTCCATAACTATGAACTCTCCAGTACTTACATCAGCACTGGCAAGTCCCCATTTCATGCGATTTTTGTCGTTATTTTCTGCAAGCACTATTGCGGCTAACCAATTATTTTTTCGCGCCTGGAGCATGCCTTCTTCAATAACTGTTCCAGGGGTCAGTATTCTCGTGATACCTCTTTTTAGTAAGGCTCCTTTTGAAGGGGTACTTTCCAGTTGGTCGCAAAGAGCAACACTGAGACCTTTTCGTATGAGTTCAGAGCAATAGCGAGTTGCTGCGTGATGAGGTATTCCAGCCATAGGTACTCGACCTATATTCTTTCCTCCTTCTTTACCAGTCAGTGTTAATTCTAAAATTTCAGAAAGCTTGATTGCATCTTCAAAAAAACATTCAAAAAAATCTCCCAACCGATAAAGCAAAATTCTTTCTGGATTCGCTGCCTTCAATTCCACGTAATGCCGAAGTACTGGTGTGAGTTGTTCGAGATCTACTTGCGTGTGATTGGCTAAAGCTTCTAGATCTGTTTGGGGAGTGAGGCACTTTTCGCTCTCTGTTGCAGATAAAAAAGGGTTATTTGGCTCTGAATTGGCTTTAGATTTAGAACGTGGACGTAATTGTGCGTCTTTAGTTAGCTCTTCGTCAGAAAATTCATCTTTAAATTTTTCAGCCCCTGTTGAAGAGGTTTTTGGGGCGGGTGAAACAGCAATGGAATCTTCAAATAGACTGCCCTGCATGGGCTTAGCTTCGGCAGCCATAGGTCTCATTGCCCATTAATTGAACGCATAGTAAGGGCTTTAAATTTTTTTGGATGTGAAGCCTCGCGACACCCGTGAAGAACTTTGCGTTATAGACCACGATCGCATGTGAGAATTAGAACAAGCTGAGAGCAATGGCTCCGTCAAACAATCCCCATGCAGACATTAAGCGCCGTATTCGCGAACGCCCTTCTGTTCGCTTCATTGATTTTGGTCATTGGGGTCCCAGTTCTTTATATGTCCCAAAAAGACCCTTCTAATCGACGCAACGGCGAAATTCGAAGGATTGAGATCATTGGTGGTGTTTGGTTCCACCTAGTACTCATAAATGGTCTCATTTCAGAATTTATCGCACATCAGATTGAAGGCGTCTCTTTTTAGCTCTTCTATCTGCTGATCGATTCATATTTTCTTTTAGGCGGTATACCTGCCTTAATATATTTTTGTGGCAGATAATTTGTGTTGGTTTTTCAAACCTCTTTCTCAAGTTATGTGCTTATTGCCCTCCATTACTATTTAGTGTGTGGGGTCTACAAGTACTTGCTATTAAAAGATGGCCATTATTGAAGGACGTTTTACTGATGCGTCAGGGCTACGTATTGGCATTGTTGTAGCTCGATTTAACGACTTGGTCACGAATAAATTGCTCAGTGGCTGCCTCGATTGCTTGCAAAGACACGGCATCGATACAGCTGAAACTAGTGATCAATTGGATATTGCTTGGGTTCCTGGCTCTTTTGAATTACCAATGATCGCTCAGTCTCTAGCTAGAAGTGGTCAATTTCAAGTAATCATTACTCTTGGAGCTGTTATTAGAGGTGACACACCTCATTTTGATGTGGTTGTAGCAGAAGCCAGTAAAGGAATTGCAACTGTTTCCAGAGAGACTGGAATTCCTGTCATTTTTGGAGTTTTAACTACAGACACAATGCAACAAGCTTTAGAGAGAGCTGGTATTAAGAGCAATCTTGGATGGAGTTATGCATTGCAAGCTTTGGAGATGGGATCTTTAATGGCAAAAATAAATTCATAAATTCATTCTTGATTCAAGAATCAATTGACCAGAGTCCCTTGTTTAGGGCATGCTGCTCTCATCTCTAAGGGGCAACCTGACCAGATCACTTGCGGATGTAGCTCAGTGGTAGAGCATCTCCTTGCCAAGGAGAGGGTCGAGAGTTCGAATCTCTTCATCCGCTTTATTTGATATCGCAAGTTTTTAATAAAGGCCTATTCAAAAATTTCAAATCCTTTCGCTTTCACAGTTTCTCCTAATTTCAGCTCAAAAAAAAAGCCCTCCGAGAGGGAGGGCTTGTTTTTGTGTGGGATGTGAGATTTATTCAACCTCTTGATTCAGCTCTAAGAAATTAGAACTTGAATGTGGTTTGTACAAGGCCACCGAAGACATCATCGGTGTCGTCGCCGGAACCGTTGAAAGTATCTTCACCACCAAAGATGGCTGGTGTGACAGTGATGTTGTCAGATACCTTGAAGTCGTAATAAGCCTCCCAGACAAAGTTGTCATCGGCAGGATCATCAGCTCCACCAACTCTTTCAGTTGCGTACTGACGCTGACCTAAAGCAATACCAGCGGTGTTGCCATCGATGAAGGCATCTTTCCACATGAAGCCCAACATCCACTGAGCTGTTTCTTCAACAGAACCAGTTGCACCGTCATCATCAACGGTAGCGATGTCATAGCCAATCTGAATAGCAGGGATAGCACCTGTTTCGTCAGGCTTCCAGTAAGCCCTCAACGCGTAGTTAGAGGAATCACCGGTGCGACTATCGCCAATATCAGTGGAGTAGTAGGAACCACCATCAAAGCAAGCTGCTGGAGTAGCACTTCCAGTAGTGGCTTCATTACAGAACTTTTGAGCAACTGCAAAAGAAACCTGCCAACGAGGAGAGCCATACTCAAATTTGGTCAACCAGTTAGCCACGTTGTCAGTCATCAAACCACCGCCAGCGGCAGCATCTGAAGCTTCACCACTTGCAGCTACATAGTTTGTGCTAACAGCAAATCTTGGCTGAGAGCGATCATCAACCTCTTGGATCCAAGCAGCACCGAAACCTTGAGCGGTACTAGCGCCATAGGTAGCACCATTACCCCCCAAAGCGAATTGCTTGGTCATGGGCTTATAGATCGAAGGCGCACTAGCAAGCATGTAGTAGTTCTCAATCTCAGGACCAACCCAAACTCTGAATTGATCGCCAACTGGGAACTCGTACCACAGCTTGTCGACTTCTATGGCGTTGCCGTTGTCGTTTGCAGAAACGAGATAAGCACCGTACTTCTTGTCTTCGAAATGCTTTCCATCTTCGAAGTTACCAGTCTTGATTCTGTGGTAAAGCATGTCTTTACCGGTGAAACTGGTCTTGACGTCGAATTGAGTGCTGTAAGTGAAGGTAGTAGCTGAGTTATTGGAAGCTTCTCCTCTATCCATTGCACCAATAACAAAGGAAGTTTTTCCTTTTAGTTTGGTGGTGGTAGAGAAAGCACCGGCTTCGAATTCACCTACACGTGATTCCAGGCCATCGATACGACCATTGATAACAGCCAACTCAGGACCGAATTCATTAAGAAGACGACGCTCTTCGTCATTGACTTGAGCAACATTCTCAAGGCACTTGTTCAAAAGAGCAGCAGCTTCATAGCGAGTCATGCTTCCACTGGGGCTAGCAAGACAGCCATGACGATCAGCCAAGTTAGTCAACGCCTGGTAAGCCCAGTCAGTGGGATAGACGTCAGAAAACTCAGAAAGACTCTTAACTGACTCGACGGAGTCGGAGTAGCTAGAGACATCGTTGATGTTCAAGTCTGCGGCGGTTGCAGCAACAGGAGCCATTAGGCCCAATGCAGCAGGAGCCACCAGCAAACGCTGGAACAGTTTCATTGGGATTCCTCACACGGAAAAAAGGGTATTAATACCCACTTATTGTTTAACGCCTGTCGAAGGATTACGCATGCCATCCATGACATTGGTATGCGGCTAATCTGACAAATAAGAGTATCAATTGATACTGGTATTGAGAAAAGTGTGCGTTTTCTTCTCTTTGCTGGCTGAAGAGTTCAAGCTTTATTGATGGTTTCTCAACTCTTTTATAAGTAAATCTTGATTAATGCAATCGCAAAAACCAAGTTGAAGATAGAAGTCCGCACTTTTTGTAGTCATTAAATAAACCTTTTCTGCATTTTTTAGTGGCGCACTAGAAAGTAAAGCTTCTACAACTTGGCGACCTAAGCCTAACCCTTGCAGATCATCTGCAACGACGATGTCCCACAGAACAGCTCGGTAGATTCCATCACTTGTTGCTCGTCCAAATCCAACCATTCTTTTTCCTGTCCAGAGACTTATTACAACAGTGCTCCCAGCCAAAAGTTGACGAATTTGCTTGTTGCTTCTTCCTTTGGCCCAGAAAGCATATGTATCTAAAAGAAGCCTTAATTGCTTGAGGCCATTACAAGGTTTGAATCCTGGGCCAAGACCTAGGATTCGAAGGCCTAAGGCACCTGGTCCATGGCGGATCAATGTTGTGGAATTCATTTCAGTGACTCCAAGCAGGCTTTTTTATTGTTTGTTTGACAAGAAATTTGCGTTAGCGGCGGGAACTTGATTTTGAGGAGAATTTCAATCATGATCTCTCCTTTATTAAAAGTCTTTTATTGCCCTTCAGAAGTTTCAGGTGAAGTACCTCTTACTCCTAGTTAGGCTAAAGGGACAATTCTGGTTTTTGTTCACACCATGCTCAAGCTTTTGTTGGGAGATCCCAATGCCCGAAAGCTAAAGCGATTCCAGCCTCTTGTCACAGATATCAATGTGCTTGAAGAGGATATTGCGCCTTTAAGTGATGATCAACTGCGGGGTAAAACAGCAGAATTTCGAGAAAGCTTAGAAAAGCTTGACAGCCTTGAAAAGCAGCGAGGATTGCTTGATGAATTATTGCCTGAAGCTTTTGCAATAGTTCGTGAGGCCAGCAAGAGAGTCTTAGGTATGAGGCACTTTGATGTGCAACTAATTGGCGGGATGGTTCTTCATGAAGGGCAAATAGGCGAAATGAAGACAGGGGAGGGTAAAACATTAGTTGCAACATTGCCTAGTTTTTTGAACGCCCTTACGGGGCGCGGAGTTCATGTAGTCACAGTTAATGATTATTTGGCGAGGCGTGATGCTGAGTGGATGGGTCAAGTGCATCGATTTCTTGGTTTGACTGTTGGCTTGATTCAGCAAGATATGGGCCCTGCTGAACGAAGGAAAAACTATGCTTGCGATATTACTTATGCAACTAACTCAGAACTTGGTTTTGATTATTTAAGAGATAATATGGCGACTGATATTAGTGAAGTTGTCCAGAGAGAATTCCAATATTGTGTAATTGACGAAGTAGATTCAATCCTTATTGATGAGGCCCGGACACCTTTAATTATTTCTGGTCAAGTTGAACGCCCGCAGGAGAAATATCAAAAAGCAGCGGAGGTTGTTTCCTCGTTGCAAAGAGCTGCAGAAATGGGAAAAGATGGTATAGACCCAGAGGGTGATTATGAGGTAGATGAAAAGCAAAGAACTTGCACTCTTACCGATGAAGGTTTTGCTAAGTCAGAAAAAATGCTCAAAGTTAATGACTTGTTTGACCCTGCAGATCCTTGGGCGCATTACATCACCAATGCTTTAAAAGCAAAGGAATTGTTCACAAAGGATGTTAACTACATAGTTAGAAATGGTGAGGCTGTAATTGTTGATGAATTTACAGGAAGAGTAATGCCCGGTAGGCGCTGGAGTGATGGACAACATCAAGCTATTGAAGCTAAGGAAGAGTTGGCAATTCAGCCTGAGACCCAAACTCTTGCTTCTATTACTTATCAAAATTTCTTTTTACTTTATCCGCGTTTAGCAGGGATGACTGGTACTGCAAAGACGGAAGAAGTTGAATTTGAGAAGACTTATAAGCTTGAAACATCTGTGATTCCGACTAATCGCCCCCGTTCGCGCCAAGATTGGGTTGATCAGGTTTATAAAACGGAAGCAGCTAAGTGGAGGGCAGTTGCTAATGAAACGGCTGAAATACATAAGCAGGGTAGACCTGTATTGGTTGGGACAACAAGTGTTGAAAAGAGTGAGCTACTTAGTGCTTTGCTAGCTGAACAACATGTTCCACATAATTTGCTAAATGCAAAGCCTGAAAATGTAGAAAGAGAGGCTGAGATTGTTGCTCAGGCTGGTCGTTCAGGGGCGGTAACTATCGCGACCAATATGGCAGGCAGAGGAACAGACATCATTCTTGGAGGTAATAGTGACTATATGGCTCGACTGAAATTAAGAGAGGTTCTTTTGCCGAAACTCGTGAAGCCTGAAGAAGATCACAAACCTCCGGTACCTTTACAGCGTAGTGCTGATTCTCCTGGAGGATTTGGCGATAAAAATAATAGTGAATTAGGTGATCACAAATCTCATGCACCTTCAGAGGCTAGAGCTATTGGAAGTCTCTATCCATGTACTTTGAATAATGAGACAGATCAGTTATTGGTGGACTTAGCTAAAGGGCTGGTTCAGGCATGGGGTGATAGATCTTTAAGTGTTATTGAATTGGAAGATCGAATATCCACAGCTGCGGAGAAGGCTCCTACGGAAGACCCTCAAATAGGTTCTTTGCGCAAGGCGATTAGCAAAGTCAAATCAGAATATGATGTTGTTGTAATGCAGGAAGAAGTGCGTGTAAGAGAAGCAGGTGGCTTGCATGTTATTGGTACTGAAAGGCATGAATCCCGTCGGGTTGATAATCAACTGAGAGGTAGAGCAGGGAGACAAGGTGACTTAGGCAGCACTAGGTTCTTTTTATCATTAGGGGATAACCTTTTAAGAATTTTTGGAGGAGAAAGAGTTGCTGCTTTGATGAATGCATTTCGTGTTGATGAGGATATGCCTATTGAATCGGGAATGCTTACAAGATCCCTGGAAACGGCTCAAAAGAAAGTAGAAACATATTATTATGATATTAGAAAACAAGTTTTTGAATATGATGAAGTAATGAATAATCAGCGACGTGCTGTTTATTCAGAGAGAAGAAGAGTTCTTGAAGGATTGGCTTTAAAGAAGCAAGTTATTGGTTATGGAGAACGCACTATGGATGACATAGTAGAAGCTTATGTTAATCCTGATTTGCCACCTGAAGAATGGGATTTAAATCAATTAGTCAGCAAAGTTAAAGAGTTTGTATATTTACTTAATGATATGGATCCTACTGATTTGTCAGGACTTGATATGGAAGAGCTTAAGGCTTTCCTTCAAGAGCAATTACGTAATGCTTATGACATTAAAGAAAGTCAGATAGAGGCTGACCGCCCTGGCTTTATGAGAGAAGCGGAGCGCTTTTTTATTCTCCAACAAATAGATACACTTTGGCGTGAACATTTACAGGCAATGGATGCTTTACGTGAATCTGTTGGATTAAGAGGCTATGGACAAAAAGATCCATTAATCGAATATAAGAATGAAGGCTATGACATGTTTTTAGAAATGATGACGAATATGCGTAGAAATGTTATTTATTCAATGTTTATGTTCCAGCCTGCTCCTAAATCTAGTGAAGATGAAGTCGAAGCTTAGGTCTATTGATTTCCTCCAATAAATTCAATGATTTCCTTATCTTTAAGGTTTTGAGATTTACCAGATAAAATATCTTTTGGCATACGTCCTTCCATTACATCTTTGAGTGAGATTTGTAGAGCAGTTACTTGATTTTCAAGTTGATCAATACGATCCATCAGGTTTCTAATTACATTTGCTTCTGCATCTGGAAGTGCTGAGTGTGCTAGAGGATTGACCTTCACACCACTCTGATGCACGACTCGCCCAGGAATCCCTACTACGGTGCTATTTGCTTCAACATCACGTACCACAACTGATCCAGCACCAACTCTTGTATTGGTTCCTACGTTAATTGCTCCAAGAACCTTTGCCCCTGCTCCGATAACGACATTTTCGGCCAGGGTTGGATGGCGTTTCCCACTTTCTTTTCCTGTACCACCCAAAGTCACTCCCTGATATAGAAGACAACGATTACCTATTTCTGTTGTTTCTCCTATTACAACTCCCATTCCATGGTCAATAAAAACCCCTCGGCCGATCTTTGCACCTGGATGAATTTCTATACCCGTTAGAGATCTATTGGCTTGACTTAATAGCCGAGGAAGGAGCGGCAGACCAATATTCCATAATTTATGACTAATCCGATGCAGTAATAGGGCTTGAAACCCCGGATAGCAAAGAAATATTTCCAACAACCCTCTTGCGGCTGGATCTCTTTCTTTGATTATTGCCAGATCGGCCCGAAAGGCTTTGAACATATGCCAAATAAAAGCTTCTTTAGGTCAACAAACCAATCTCTTTCCTAAGTTGCTCAATTGTTGAACCACTTAGATAATTCTCAGCACAATGAACTTGCGGCATCCTTATTAATTGTGAGCGGTTTTGACGCAGACTGTGCTCGACCAATGGAAGGCTAGGACTATCGCAGAGAACGTGGCTAGCAGCTCTGAGAAGCGCTAGCAATCTGCTTCCTACGTCGGGTGTTGCAGTCATTAATAAAAGCTCATTCCCTCTCATGCTGTGAAGAATCACTTCAGCAGCTCTAAGGATCCCAGGACTAATGCTGACAAGGCCAACGCAACTACCTGGTCGAAGTTCTTTCATCATTGTGAGCTCTTCCCTGAAATCACTTAAATCAACTGCCACTGCTCTAACACCATGGCGCTTAGCTAGTTCTTCTAAAGGTTTGAGGAAATATCTACTAGTGACAACAGTGCCATTACTTGAGCTTTCAAGAACACTTTCTAGTTCTTCCATCGGAACCACCTCTACAGGCACATCCAGGCTTGGGATTAGTTCTTCAGCAATAAGCATTGATGCTCCAATATCTTCTCTAGGAGTGCTCACTAATACTCTTGCTCCGCAGCGAAGACGCCAATCAATTTCTCTAGTCAGCAATTCTCTGGTTTGCTGCAAAGTGCAGCCAGCATTAAGCAGCCCATCAACGCATTTTCTTACTTCTTGATCGAGATCTTTGACACCTTTATTTCGGATATATGGCGAAATTCTGATTTCTCTTTGCTTTTGTTGATCCCTTACATAAATTCCTGATCCAGCTATTGCTTCAACCACTCCATCAGTTTCAAGTTGTCGGTAAACCTTGCTTATTGTGTTTCTATGCAAACCGGTCTGCATCGCCAGTTGCCGAGTACTTGGTAATCGGTGGCCTGGCGGATAATGTCGTGCTGCAATAGCAAAGCAGATTTGGTTATATAGCTGGCTTGATGCAGGGATGTCACTTTCCTGCTGAATATGGAATCGCACGCCGCAGAGCCAGGTTGCAGTGTGGTCACCTTAAGGAGTAGAGGCGCTCGTGACAATCGTTTGTTTGTCCCATATCTTTGTGACAGTTACAAGATCTTTGTCAGGGCTTGAATTCAGAGGAAATCAGAGATTTTGAAATATTTCAAGAATGGATACTTTTTTATTGGTTTTGTTGCCTTTTTATGTTTTTTGGTTCTTTGGTTGAGGGGGGGTATTGGCTGATTTGACTTTGGAAGGAGTAGTTATGGTCCGAATTGCTTTTGAGGGGCTCACTTCTTCCTTGTCTTTTTTGACAAGCGGGGTTTTTCGTGGAGTGAGAAACATAATCATGTTTCGCCCTTCCCTTTTTGGAGATTGCTGAACTTCAGCTTGCTCTTCTAAATCACTGGCCATGCGTCTAAGGAGATTTTCTGCAAGAGCAGTGTGCTGAATTTCTCTACCTCTAAAAATCACCGTGCATTTAACTTTGTCTCCAGCTTTAAGGAAACGAACTGCATGGCCAATTCGTACGTCGTAATCATGCTGATCGATTTTGTACCTCATCTTCACTTCTTTAACTTCTGTTTGATGAGATTTTTTCTTGGCTTCTTTGGCCTTTTTCTCCTGTTCAAATTTGAATTTGCCGTAATCCATAATTCGGCAAACAGGTGGGTCCGCTTTTTCGCTGACCAGCACGAGATCCAATTCGCGTTCTTTTGCTACATCTAGAGCCTCTTCTCTATTGATGACACCTAGTTGTGCTCCGTCTGCATCTACTACTCGTAGCTTTGGATAACTTATGCGGTCATTGATGTTTGGAAGCTCACGAATGGGAGCGCGACGATCAAAACGAGGACGTGGTGGCATTCAGGGTGTTAATGGAACAATGCAGACTAAAAGACATATTTACATGTCTGCTCATCTAGCCTAGTCCGGCTTTGATGAATGAGAGAGCATCTCTAAATGGTTCCTCATCGTTCAGCCATTTTGGTTGATGTTGTCTCCTGAACCAAGTTCTTTGTCTTTTCGCAAATTGATTGGTTCTAAGAGTGGTTATTGAGATTGCTTCTTCTATTTTCAAAGTGCCTTGGATAACAGCTAGTGCTTCTTTATATCCAATAGTTTGCAACAGAGGAAGATCTGGATTGAAACGTTTAGACAATTCTTCAGTTTCCTCTATCAAGCCGCATCGGTACAAGTTTTTAGTACGTTGAGCGATTCTTTCTCTTAAATCCTTAGGGTCAAGCCCTAATTCAAGGATTTTCCAAGGAGGAGTTTGAGAACCTTCTTGCGAAGTAATAGATTTTCCTGTGGCATAAAGCACTTCTAGAGCTCGTTGGGTTCGAATAGCATCTTTCGGGGAAATTCTTTTTGCAGCATCGGAATCCGAAGCAGCCAGTATTTGATAGCACTCTTCCTGATCGATGCCTTGCAGTTGTTTTCGAAAATTTGGTTGAGGCGGGACTGGAGCTGGAACAAGCCCATGAGTAATTGCTTTGAGATATAAACCACTCCCTCCAACTAAGAATGCGGTATTGCTTTCTCTTAGGTTGTCTTCCAGGCTGGCTTTAGCTTTGACTTGAAATTCTTGAAGAGTAATTGGTTCATTTGGTTGACGGATATCAACTAAGTAATGCTTGATCTGCTTCCGTTGTTGTTTTGTAGGTTTAGCAGTACCTATATCCATTCCAATGTAGAGCTGCCTCGAATCGATGTTATGAACGCAGAGGTTTAATTTTTCAGCTAAATCGATAGAAAGTTCTGTTTTGCCACTCGCTGTGGGTCCAAGGAGAACAATGACTAGAGGCTTCTTAGAAGGCATGATGATTTTGTAGTTCTCCTGTCAACGTTTTACTTCTATGCATTCTGAAAAATAGGGAGTTAATGACTTCCTGAAGACTTTCTGATATGCCAGTGGTAAATTGAGGTTGCCAGGTCGAGGTTTCTCGTCAATGAGGGCTTTAAGAACAAACCTTCCTGGTTTCTGGTTTACCGAATGAGCGAAGACTCCAAGGTTAAGAAAGTTCAGGCCGCTTACGGCGCTGAACAAATCCAGGTTCTTGAAGGCCTTGAGCCAGTAAGGAAGAGGCCTGGTATGTATATCGGCTCGACAGGGCCTAGAGGACTGCATCATCTTGTTTATGAGGTTGTCGATAATTCTGTTGACGAAGCTTTAGCTGGGCATTGCGATGAAATAGTGGTTGTTTTGGCCAATGATGGATCTGCTGCAATAACTGATAATGGTCGGGGAATTCCTACAGATGTTCACCCTCGAACTGGAAAGAGTGCATTAGAAACTGTTCTTACAGTTCTCCATGCAGGAGGAAAGTTTGGTAGTGGTGGGTACAAAGTTTCAGGCGGATTGCATGGTGTTGGTGTTTCAGTAGTTAATGCACTTAGCGAGTGGGTAGAAGTTACTGTTCGCAGGCAAGGAAAAATACATCTACAACGTTTTGAGAGAGGCGCCCCGAAGGGAAATTTAGATTCAAAAACACAACCAAAAGAAGAGAAAAACCAAACTGGAACTAGTGTTCGATTTAAGCCTGATACGGAAATCTTTACGGGAGGTATTGTTTTTGATTATCAAACTCTGTCATCTAGGTTAAGAGAACTTGCATACTTGAATGGCGGAGTTCGAATTGTTTTTCGTGATGAAAGAACCACTTCTTTAGATGCAGAAGGTAATCCGCATGAGGAAGTTTATTTTTATGAGGGTGGAATAAAGGAATATGTTGCATATATGAATACAGAAAAAGATGCACTACATCCTGAGATTATTTATGTAAATTCTGAAAAGGATGGAGTTCAAGTTGAGGCAGCTCTTCAGTGGTGTGTAGATGCATATTCGGATAGCATTCTTGGCTTTGCAAATAATATTCGGACTGTCGATGGAGGTACTCATATAGAGGGACTTAAAACTGTACTTACAAGAACGCTTAATTCTTTTGCGCGTAAGCGAGGTAAGCGTAAGGATGGAGATGCCAATTTGGCAGGAGAAAATATTAGGGAAGGATTGACTGTAGTTCTTTCAGTTAAAGTCCCTGAACCAGAGTTTGAAGGTCAAACAAAAACCAAGCTTGGCAATACTGAGGTTAGAGGAATAGTAGATAGTCTTGTTGGAGAAGCATTAGGTCAGTATTTAGAATTTAATCCAAGTGTTATAGATTTAATTTTAGAGAAAGCAATTCAGGCTTTTAATGCTGCAGAAGCTGCTAGAAGGGCTCGTGAACTAGTTCGTAGAAAAAGTGTTTTAGAGAGTTCGACTTTGCCAGGAAAATTAGCTGATTGCAGTTCTAGAGATCCTTCAGAGTCTGAGATATATATTGTTGAGGGTGATTCTGCTGGTGGCTCTGCAAAGCAAGGAAGAGATAGGCGATTTCAAGCAATCCTTCCTTTAAGAGGAAAAATTCTAAATATTGAGAAGACTGATGATTCTAAGATCTATAAAAATACTGAAATTCAATCCCTAATTACTGCATTGGGATTAGGCATAAAAGGTGAGGAATTTCAATCTAAGAATTTACGTTATCACCGTGTAGTAATTATGACCGACGCTGATGTTGATGGTGCACATATAAGAACTCTTTTGTTGACATTCTTTTACCGCTATCAGAAAGAATTAGTAGATGGTGGTTATATTTACATTGCTTGCCCTCCTTTATATAAAGTTGAGAGAGGTAAGAATCATACTTATTGTTATAACGAGAATGAATTGCAAAATACGATTAAAGGATTTGGAGAAAAAGCTAATTACACAATTCAACGTTTCAAAGGCCTTGGGGAAATGATGCCTAAGCAATTATGGGAAACAACAATGGATCCTTCTACTCGAATGATGAAAAGGGTAGAAATAGAAGATGCTCTAGAGGCGGATAGGATCTTTACGATTCTTATGGGAGATAAAGTTGCGCCTCGACGAGAATTTATTGAAACGCATAGTGTTGATTTAGATATGACAGCATTGGATATCTGATGGGCGCCATGACCTTTTTGCTCCGCTGGAGTTGGGTTTTAGGGATAGCTTTGCTTGCACCAGTTGCTTTGCCTGCTGGTGGTGGCACTTGTCATTTACCAGAGGAACGTCGATTAGATAGGTCAACCCCTTTGCTTTCACTTAAAAGCTGTATTTTGCATCCAAGTCCATCTGCTATATCTCCTGCTTTGCGATCTATTCAAATAGGAACACCTTTATCTATTTTGAGAACTTGGAGAAGTGTTGACGGATCCGATTGGATCATGGTGAAAATTTCTTCTGAAGAGTTTTTGGAAATGAGTAATAAACCCACTCGTGGTTGGATTCAGATTTGATTTGTTAGGAAATTTTCAACCTTATTTCTTAGTTTCATTTGGTGCAGGGATTGGAGCATATATTCGCTTTTTATTAGTTGAACGACTGAGATTATTTTCTTTTAAAAACCAAACAATCTTATCAATAAATCTTTTCTCTTCTTTTGCAGTTGGATTCTTTTCTTCTTTAATTTCTAGCCCAAACTATAGAGACTATAATCATTCTTCTGAGTTAATGTTATTAGTTTGTGTTGGTTTTTTGGGTGGGTTAAGTACATTCTCTAGCTTTATCGTAGATGTTTTGAAGCTAATAGGTCAACGCAACTTCTTGGGGTCTGTTTACCTTTTAATATTTTCGGTCCTAGGGGGTTTAATAGCAGCCGCATTGGGAATAGTTGTTGGTAATGTTTAGTCTTTTTTCGAGTTGGTTTAAGGAGTTAAATACCTTCTTTTTGGTTTTGCTTGGAGCAGTGCCAGGGGCTTTACTGCGTTGGCAATCTAATAGTGACTTGTTAGTGAATGTGTTTGGGGCGGCATTATTAGGCTTTCTTGTGGGAAAAACTTCTTTGGCTAGGGCTAAATTGCTTTTAGGTGTTGGTTTCTGTGGTGCCTTAACAACTTTTAGTGGTTGGATCTTCAAGTCTGTCCAATTAATAGCTACAGGCTCTTTCCTAGAAGCTTTATCTTTGATTATGTCTACTTTATTTTTAGGCTTGCTTTTTGCAACGCTTGGCCTTCTTTTGAGCCAGAAGTTCTAACCAGCTAAGGCTTCTTCTATGGCATTTTTAATTTCTTTACTTTCAGGTTCTATAGCACTTTTAAAACGAGCAATAACATCTCCACTTTTGTTGATTAAGAATTTCTCGAAATTCCATTCCACGTCACCAGAAGGTTCGGTCTTGTTCAAGGTTGTGTAGGGCTCTGTTGTACTTCCTTTCGCATGTACTTTTTCAAAAAGAGTAAAAGTAACGTTATAAGTTGATGAGCAGAAACTTTTAATTTCTTCCATAGAGCCAGGCTCTTGTCCTCCAAAGTCATTGCAAGGGAACCCAAGGACTTGGAAGCCTTCTTTTTCATAAGTCCTCTGAAGGCTTTGAAGGCCTGCATATTGTTTTGTAAAACCGCATCGACTAGCAAGATTGACTATCAAGAGCACTTGCCCTTGATAGTCCCCTAATGGTTGTTTGCCTCCGGTTGCTGTTTGAACGATTACTTGATTTACGTTCACGCTCATGGACTTATCGCTGTAATTAGACAACTTTAGCCATAAAGTAATTAAGCTCTGGCGGTTCGCCGATGAATGAGGCAACTGGAGCATCCACCAAGGCTGCTTCTTTGGTTAATAATCTGCACCCAGCTGATGAGGTGGCTGCTCAGCTTCAATCCATGTTGTCAGCTGGTAACTATGACGGAGTGAAGGCTCTGCTGCAACCAGTTCAACCAGTTGATATAGCAGAAGCGATTGGGATTTTGCCTCAGATCTTGCAGGCATTGGCTTTTAGGTTGCTCAACAAAAACGAGGCTATAGAGGTTTATGAATATCTAGACCCTGTTGTTCAGCAGAGCTTGCTTGATCGATTGCGTTCTGGTGAAGTCCTTGAATTAGTTGAAGAGATGTCCCCTGATGACAGGGTTCGCTTATTTGATGAATTGCCAGCAAAAGTTGTGCGTCGTTTGTTCTCTCAATTAAGTCCAACAGAAAGACGCGTTACAGCTCAGTTACTTGGATACGAGGCTGAAACAGCAGGAAGATTGATGACTACAGAATTTATTGATTTAAAGGAATTTCAAAGTGCTGAGCAGGCTTTGGCGATTGTTAGACGTCAGGCCCCTTATACAGAAACAATCTATAGCCTTTATGTGACAGATAAAGAAAGGCATCTTACTGGGATTTTATCTTTAAGAGATTTAGTCACGGCTGATCCAAGTGATCTTATTGGCAATGTAATGACTCGTGATGTTGTCAATGTTCGAACTGATACTGATCAGGAAGAAGTCGCCAGAGCTATTCAGAGATATGACTTTTTAGCCTTGCCAGTTGTTGACTTGGAAAAACGCCTTGTAGGGATTGTGACTGTTGATGATGTGATTGATGTCATCGAACAAGAGGCAACTCGTGATATTTATGCCGCTGGTGCAGTTCAAGCTGGTGATGAAGATGATTATTTTCAAAGCAATTTATTTGTGGTTGCGCGTAGACGCGTTGTTTGGTTGTCTGCCTTGGTTTTGGCAAATGGATTAACAACTCAAGTAATTGCGATGAATGATTTTGTCTTGAAGCAAGTTGTGCTTTTAGCTGCATTTATTCCATTGCTGATAGGTACTGGAGGCAATGTTGGTGCTCAGAGCTCGACAGTTGTTATTCGTGGATTAAGTACACAAAGTATTCAGGCTCTTGGTGTAACGAAAGCAGTCTTAAGAGAGGCTATTGCTGGAGCATTGCTGGGCTTGTTAATGCTGCTTGTTGTTGTGCCATTTGCTTGGTGGCGTGGTGAGGGACCATTAGTTGGAGCGGCTGTGGGAATTAGCTTGATGGCTATAACCACTTTGGCTGCAACTGCTGGTGCTGCGTTGCCTTTGCTGTTTGATCGAATGGGCTTGGATCCGGCTTTAATGTCAGCGCCTTTTATTACAACTGCCACTGACGTTGCTGGAGTATTGATTTACTTGAAAACAGCTTCTTGGCTCTTGGTACATATGGGCAATCCTGCCACCTAGGTATTTATACTCAATTTTCTTTGATTAACGTTTTGAAGGACAACTTTACAGTTCTTAGTAGTAAGCTTCACATATCGCAAT
>QCFX01000010.1 GCA_003280105.1 Prochlorococcus sp. AG-363-N20 | reverse complement strand
TCTACTAGTCAGAACCGTGAAGGGGTATCAAGGCCTAATTACTGACTTCAGTGCTACTGCCAAACAATTAAGTGGGCCAGTCAAGATTGTCGAATTAGGTGCCCAACTTTCAGGAGAAGGAAGTTCAGGCCTAGTTCTTTTTGCATCGCTTGTTTCTATTAATTTGGCTGTTCTCAATTCTTTGCCACTTCCACTTTTAGATGGAGGGCAATTAGCACTTCTTTTAATAGAAGGAATACGTGGAAGGCCTATTCCAGAAAAAGTTCAACTGGTTTTTATTCAATCAGGTCTTCTTCTTCTTGTTGGATTAAGCGTTGTTCTTATTATTCGAGATACAAGTCAACTTTCAATGGTCCAAGAGTTAATAGGCCGTTAAAAAGCTATCGGCAATCAAAGAGCTTAAAACACCTTTTCCGCACAGGAAAAACGCTTTGGATTGTCTTTCTCAAAAAGAAATCTCATCTAAAGGGTTAGTAAGGAATCAGGCGAAGAGTTAATATTCATTCTGGATTCTTACTAATTCACGCCACCGCATGGCCAAAAAGTCAATGATTGCGCGCGATGTAAAGCGCAAAAAACTTGTTCAAAGATACGCAGCAAAGCGTATGTCGCTTCTAAAAGCCTTCCATGCGGCCAAAGACCCTATGGAGCGTCTAGAAATACATCGCAAAATCCAATCTCTACCAAGGAATAGCGCACCTAGTCGAATAAGAAATCGTTGCTGGGCAACAGGGAAACCAAGGGGGGTATATCGTGATTTTGGACTATGCAGAAACCAACTAAGATCCAGGGCCCACAAAGGAGAGTTGCCAGGAGTTGTGAAGTCAAGCTGGTAACTGTTAAAGACCTATCAAGTCCTAAAAAATATGCCCTAAGCATTTATCAGGATTGGTTTTTGATGAGCATTCTTTAAAGCTTCTAATCTTTTGTAATGAGGATCAAATCTGATTTTGTGGTTAAGGGTGCCGGTTAAATGCAAGAATGTGGGTAGATAAAAAGACATAAGCAAACGTGCAAGGTCAGACAAAGTCGATCTCCTTTGATGGTCGGGAGATACGACTGACTACAGGGCGATATGCGCCCCAGGCCGGTGGATCAGTTCTTGTGGAGTGCGGAGACACTGCAGTCCTTGTTACTGCAACACGAGCTGCGGGCCGAGAAGGTATTGACTTTCTCCCCCTTATTTGTGACTACGAAGAACGGCTCTATGCAGCCGGTCGAATTCCGGGGAGCTTTATGAGACGTGAAGGTCGCCCTCCAGAAAGAGCAACGCTTATTTCACGACTTATAGATCGTCCAATGAGGCCTTTATTTCCTTCTTGGATGAGAGATGACATTCAGATCGTCGCGACCTGCCTTTCTTTAGACGAAAGAGTTCCAGCTGATGTACTAGCTGTTACTGGCGCATCAATGGCAACTTTGTTAGCAGGCATTCCATTTAATGGACCAATGGCTGCAGTGAGAGTTGGACTTCTAGGGGATGATTTTGTTCTAAACCCAAGCTATCGAGAAATTGAAAGAGGAGATCTTGACTTAGTTGTAGCTGGTACTCCTGATGGAGTAGTAATGGTTGAAGCTGGGGCCAATCAGCTAACAGAACAAGATGTTATTGAAGCTATTGACTTTGGATATGAGGCAGTTTGCGAATTAATCAAAGCGCAAGAATCTGTTCTCAAAGAATCAGGAATCAAACAAATGGTGCCTGAAGAACCAGAACAAGATACAGTTATACCTACTTATCTAGAGAAGAATTGCAGTAAAGGTATTGGAGAGGTGCTTAAGCAGTTTGAACAAACAAAAGAGGAAAGAGATAGCAAGCTTGAAGAAATAAAAGCAAAAGTTTCAGAAACTATAGAAGGTCTAAAAGAAGACAATGCAGTTAAGAAAGCTGCTATATCAAATACAAAGTTGCTTAGCAATAGTTTTAAAGCACTAACCAAAAAGTTAATGCGTGAACAAATAATCAAAGAAGGGAAGAGAGTTGATGGAAGAGCTCTAGACGAAGTTAGAGAAATTCAATCAGCGGCTGGTGTTTTACCAAAACGCGTACATGGGTCTGGACTCTTCCAAAGAGGGTTAACCCAGGTTCTTTCTACAGCAACTCTCGGGACTCCTAGTGATGCCCAAGAAATGGACGACCTTAACCCAAATACTGAGAAAACCTACATTCACCATTACAATTTCCCTCCTTATTCAGTCGGCGAAACACGCCCAATGCGTACGCCTGGTCGCCGGGAAGTAGGGCATGGTGCTCTAGCAGAAAGAGCAATAATTCCTGTTCTCCCTGCAAAAGACACTTTCCCTTATGTTCTTAGAGTTGTAAGTGAAGTACTTAGCTCTAACGGATCAACATCCATGGGATCGGTATGTGGCAGTACTTTGGCCCTTATGGATGCAGGAGTACCTCTAAAAGCTCCAGTGAGTGGAGCCGCTATGGGACTTATAAAAGAAGGTAAAGAAGTAAAAATCCTAACGGATATTCAAGGGATAGAAGATTTCTTAGGTGATATGGACTTCAAAGTTGCTGGAACAGAAAAGGGGATAACTGCTCTACAAATGGACATGAAAATAACAGGCCTAAAAGTTGCAACTGTTGCCGATGCCATTAACCAGGCTCGTCCAGCAAGAATTCACATTCTTGAGAAAATGCTGGAAGCTATTGATCAGCCAAGAGAAACGCTTTCACCTCATGCTCCTAGGCTTCTTAGCTTCAGGATAGATCCTGAACTAATAGGAACAGTGATTGGACCTGGCGGCAGAACAATAAAAGGTATTACCGAAAGAACAAATACCAAAATTGACATAGAAGATGGAGGAATTGTCACAATTGCCTCTCACGATGGAACTGCTGCAGAAGAGGCTCAAAGAATTATCGAGGGTCTTACGAGGAAAGTTCATGAGGGAGAAGTCTTTACCGGTGGAATTACGCGAATAATTCCTATAGGTGCTTTTGTAGAGATCCTTCCAGGGAAAGAAGGAATGATCCATATCTCGCAACTTTCAGAAGCAAGAGTTGAAAAAGTTGAAGATGTAGTCAAAGTCGGAGATGTAGTAACTGTGCGAGTCAGAGAAATAGACAATCGTGGTCGCATCAACCTCACATTGAGAGGAGTCCCGCAAAACGGTGAAGATGCACATCCAGATCCAACACCAACACCAGTTGCACCACTGAATTAATTTTCTTTTTAAAGGTTAAACCCTGAAATCAGGGTCTATTAGTCGTATCTCTTGAGCCACCATCTCACATACTTGAGGGTGTTTTATTCCATGAGACGCAATCAAGCATCCGGCTTGACGGATATCTCCTGTGTTGTATCGCAATTCTGTTCCATCAGCATGAGTAAATTCCCCTCCAGCAGCTTTCAACAAAATTTCTGGGGCAGCAATATCCCAGTCTTTAGGAGCTGTTTCCCCTGACAAAGAAATATAGATATCAGTCTCCCCTCGCAAAATAGTTGCGACCTTGCAACCGACACTCCCAATGGCCTTTGAATCCCCTAAAGGAAGCTGTTTGAGTAAAAGCTCAAGTCTTTGATCTCTATGATTTCTACTGACGGCCAAAATCAATTCAGAAAGATTAGATCGTCTACTAAACAATGGAGATTTTCTATGTTGATTTCTTTTCTCACACCAAGCACCTCTTCCCAAAACACCAATCCAAAGCTCCTCATTCTCTGGGATTAGAACAACGCCCAATACAGGCCTATGGCAGTGAACCAGAGCTAAATGAACTGCATATTCACCATTCCCACTAAGAAAATCTTTTGTTCCATCCAGTGGATCAAGGATCCACAGCCAATCTGCTTCCAAAGGCAATCCATCTTTAAGTTGGCCTTTGGCGGACTCTTCACTTAATAATGTCCAGGAAGAAAAGGGGAAATGTGAATTAAGTCCATCCAACAACCAACTATTAACAGCGAGGTCAGCTGCTGAAACCGGACCATCTCCAGAATCATCAACTTTGAGCTCTTGCGAAAATCCATGAGGAGGCTTTAGGCCCCTCGCATAAGCCATCAAGATGTCAGCCGCACCCCAACTAAGGTGCCTTAAACACATCAAAAGCTCATCTAACTTCACACCTTCAGGAAGCTCGGGTGTTAACTGCGTCATGAATTTCGAAGACAAGGAAATTTCGAATCACCGTCTTGAGCCTGAAGGTGGGGTGCTTTATGTCGTGGGCACACCTATCGGGCACTTAGGAGATCTCTCTCCAAGAGCAGAATCAATACTGAGATCAGTCTCTGCGATCGCTTGTGAGGATACCCGGCATAGTGGAAAGCTCTTGAAAAGAGTAGGCGCAAAAGCACCTCTTTTTAGCTTTTATGAGCACAATACCCAAAGCAGACTCTCACAATTTCTTGAGTTACTCCAAAATGGAGACAGCCTGGCCTTGATAAGCGATGCAGGTCTTCCTGGAATAAGCGATCCTGGAGAAAAGCTCGTAAAAGCAGCAAGAGAGAGCGGGCATGATGTTATTTGCATTCCAGGCCCATGTGCAGCCACTACAGCACTTGTAAGCAGTGGCCTCCCATGCCACCGTTTTTGTTTTGAAGGTTTTCTCCCTTCAAAAGGCAATGGCAGGAAGAAGATATTAATTCAAATAGCAAAAGAGACTAGAACGACTGTTATATATGAGGCCCCTCATCGATTGATAAAGCTCCTTAAAGAACTTGTTGAAGTATGTGGAGAGCAACGTCCATTACAAGTATCTCGTGAACTCACAAAGCGTCATGAAGAACATATTGGGGCAACAACTGGAGCTGCGCTGAGATATTTCACCACCCAAAAACCTATTGGAGAGTTTACTCTTGTTCTAGGAGGAGCCCCTGAAGAAAAAAGTCCTCTATATACAAATTCAGAACTAATTGATGAGATGAAAGAATTAATAAATAATGGTTCCAGTGCAACTGAAGCCGCTAGAAATGTGGCTAAAAAATCATCTTATTCAAGACGGTTTTTATATTCATTACTTCACCAAACAAACATAAGACATGACAGCTAGCTTTAGTGAGATAAAAATGTATTTACCTTTTAATTAGGCCAGTGTCCCTTCGTTTGAGATTGCTTGCAATAAGTTTTCTTAGTAGTGGCTTACTGCTTTTCATGCTTTGTCTTGGATCGCAAAATCTAAATAATCGCTTCGCTTTAAAACTTGGTGTAACCACTACAGCACCTCTCCCAGTGGGTTTTCTTGTAGGCATCTCAGTTGTCCTTGGAGTTATTACAGGTGGCAGCACAACTGCATTACTGCTTCCCAAGGACAAGTCCTAAATCTTCAAGGATTACCTGAATCGAGTGATATCAAAGACCCCTCTAAAACCAACCTAGTAATTCCTCGAGCTAATAAAAAAGGTGTTGAGATAGTAAATACATTGCTATCAGGAACTTTTATAACCCTTTGACTTCTTCCACAATGACGCCTAGCAGAACGTTGGGTTGAGAATAAAGAAAGAGCTTTTTTTTCTAGATCTGCTTCTGAAAGAGTTCCTAACTCAGGAAAATCTTTTAAGGGACGTGCATCCAGTTCGACTAATCTATCAACCAACATATATACACTTCCTGGCAAAACTCCTGGAATCAGTGGGGCACATTTGATTTCTTTTTGCTCCTCCTCAATCTGAAATTCAGAGAGAAGAGGCACAACCTCATGAAAAACCTCTAAAGAATTTTGATCGCCAAGGCTTCCTTCAAAAGCACCATTATCTATTGCTTCATCTGGTGATTCTTCATTAAAGTCATCAGCATCATCTAGAGCAAGTGGCTGTCCCAATTCTGTGTTCCTACAATCTTCTTCTTCTATTTGTTCATTTCTAGAGGAAGATCTTTTCGCATTATTGCTCTCTCCTTGCAATGCGTCCTCATGAGAGGAACCCTGCACTTGAAAAGACAACTCAGAAGGGTTTTTTATGTTTTTATTAGTAGTTTCAACTTTATTCAGAGAAGATTCTCCTTTAGATCTAGAAGCTTTTAAGGCGTTATATTCATCAGGAGGCAATAAGGCTTTTACAGTTCTAATTACTGTGTTTTGACTACAGCCGTACGCTTCAGCAAGACTCAAGGTAGGTTCCCCCGATCGGTAACCCTCCAAAAGCTTTATCTTCTGACTGTCGTTAAGCCTCCTTGCCACAATTAGATGCCCTTTCAAAGCATCTCAACCATAGGCGGTTGAGCCGAGCCCCTCAATCCCTGGCATGCCAAATGTCTGCTCCCTTAGCTCAGCTGGATAGAGCAGCTGCCTTCTAAGCAGCTTGTCGCAGGTTCGAATCCTGCAGGGAGCGCTATACCAAAAGAGTATTTCAAGCACTCGGTCGAAGACTTTTCCTGAGGAGGAAAGCTGTGCCCACTCTTCCTATGGTTTGATGGGCAATTAACCCTTCAAGTCCGAAGCAACCAATGAATCAAAAAGCAAATTTGTAACGATCTCGACGAAAAATTGTTTAGTGGAATAGCCTCTCGGCTATTAATAACCAAATTTACTTTTCAATACATGGCTGACTTAACCCATCTAATTGATTTCGCTACTCAATTACCACACCCATCTGACATAGGGATAATCAAGCCTTCAGGTGGTTTTTCTCTACTACCAGCAGTATTTGGATTGATTGCACTATTCCAAGTTTCTCAATTCATCTATTACGGCCTTCCACAAAATGAACCCTCCGAAGGGTGGGGACTGAACTCTGATTCAACCTTGCTCTCATACCGATGGAGGCAGTTCTTTGGTGTTCAAATCTTGGCAGTCATCGTTGGCGCCTCAGTTATGCTTGCTGGCCCCGAACTAATATTTTTCCCATTAGGGTTAAAGTAATTTCAAAATTTCGGGTACAAATAAACAGAAGAAGCACTGACTTTAGATTTTTTAAAGTCAGTGCTTCTTCTTTTTAAAAAATTATCAGCTCTAATATTCACTCCAATGGCATTCCTCAAAGATTAGAAGTTTCCCAAAAGAAAAATGCTTGCCATATGTTGAAATATTTCTTCCACCAAACTCTTTAAATGCTAGAAATAAGTAAAGAGTCTAGAAAAAGGATAAAAAGATGAAAGTCCCCAAAAAAAATATTCGAATTTTAGAAAAGGGTTTACTTAGTGCTCTAATAGACCCTCTAGATAGCGATCAGCGAAAAAGATATGTCAAAAGATGGGTTTACGGGGAGCCTGTATTACCTAATAAAGCAACTAAAAGAGATAAAAGTATCATTTCTCAATTGAAGGAATTCTTATTTACCAATCCTCCAGAAAAATCTGGATCTACTAAAAGATAAGAAATAGAGACCTATATAAAGACTTAAAGGAGACATTCTCTTTATATTAAAAGCTACCAATCTTTTAATATAAAAGGGAAGTGCATAGAGCTTCTCTGAATCATTGGGAAGCATGAAGAATCTTTCAATTGTGAAATCCCACTCAACGAAGATGCTGAATTCCAGAGTTCGCCCCGTCCATATGCCTCTAAAATACTGGCATAATTACTGCCCTCCTTTGATGTGATTTGCTTAGTCATCAAACCCAACTTTTAGTTAGACCAAAGAAAGCGCATCAATACAAAAAATGCGATAAGAAGTAATACTCAAAAATTGCTTAAAGCTTAAGCATTGCTTCATTCTCAAAAAGAGCCTGCTTCCCTAGCAAGGGTCGAATACAAATACTCGCAGGAAGGGTTTGCAATAAGTAGTTCTATGGCTACCTTTAAGTCAAAGGATGATTCAGATGGATTGGCAGTACTGGTTAGTACCAATTTTCGGAGTAGTCTTCTGCCCTTTTACAATAATTTTGCTGTGGGAGTCAATAACAAACAGAGAAAATGCTCCTAAAAAAGTAATCGTGTCTTAAAGCAGTTAATAGATTAAAAATCTTTATATCAAACTACATCCTTTAAAGAGTAAAGAAGCCACCCAAAGAATTTAATTGGGTTAAAGACATCAATAATATTTTCACTAACAAATACAGGGGGCTTCTCCAAAATAATCTGTCTTTCCTGTGAATAGTCAAAAGAAGAAATTAAGCCTGCAGACATTTCCTTCTCTTCATCCATGCAAACTTCTATCTCATCATCAAAGAACCAACTAATAGTCCCGTCACCAAGCTCTAAAACCAAACCGATGCCAGTGCCGTCGGTCATTTTGAAGTCAACAATCCTACCTTCAGGATTAACAGATAGCAGTTGAATTAATTCAGGAGATAAGCGGTCCCTGAGTTGACCAATATTGACTCGCACCTTGGAGCCAAGTCGTTGAAGTGTGGCAGGTTGAGTCATTGACCGAGGAAGACGCTATTAGCAGGCTTCAGTAAATCCAACTTTTAACCACTTTAACCATTGAATAAGGATAAATACCTATTTTGTTTTTTTTATTGTTTAAAGCTCTGTAATCTATTTGAGTTTCTTCCAAAAGGCTGACGATCAGAAAGTTCACTATTAACGGGAATCAAGCTAAACAATGATGTATTTACACTTTTAATGTATCTTTTTCAATATCAATCGATATGATTCAGCCATGCAAGATACTGCCATTGGGCCAGGGGCAATACTTCTTACAATTGCAATTGCGGCAGGCTGGGTTGCCGTGGCTGCATTGATTTTACGCTATTTGTTCAAAGGAATAAAACTCATCGCTGAAAGATTTCAAGGACAAGAAGAACAATCTCCAACTCCTAGCAATAAAGATAATCAAGGCTTTTAATTACCCAAATTCATCTCACCAACTTCCCTCAGGCTCCGAGAGGTTCAGAGCTTGCAAACTATTTATTGGATTGTGAATAACAAGTATTTATTTCGGACCAGCTCTAAAAACCAATTCTTGATTAAATCGCTAAGCGATAAGTGCTCCCTTATGGTCTCTCTGCCAGTGACTAACTGTCGCTGGTGAGAAGTTGTGGCCATACTTCTTCCCAACTGCAACTACACAGCTGTTATTAGGCCCACAATCAACTATTTGCTTTTGCAAATTCTTGTCTGAACTTGCTTTGGCAAAAAAAGTTTCCAACTGTTTTTTAGACATGAAGCCTCCTATAGGAGTTAATCAATCTCTAGCTAGGAACTTGAAATCGCGCTGCGGAAGTAGTAAATAGTATTATACGAATAGGCAATATCACTTAGTAATAATTACTAAGAACAATTCCTGTTGATTGATTTCTATCTTTCTCGAGAATTATATTCTGAATTTGAATTGTAAAAATCAGACTTAATTTCATGAATCCAAAATTAGTTTATCTAATTAATTTATATTCTCATTATCTAATGACGTGCATAATTCCAGCCCTTGATTAAATTGACGACATTTCCAACCCTTCTTCTTGGCTTGATTAAGAATTAAAAGTTGAGCCTTACTACTAGAATTCCATCCTGGATCAAGAGGGTTAAGCAAAACTGTATCGACTTGGTCAACATATAAAGAAGGATCTATTCCTAATCTCGGGAAATTTATATATTCTCGATGACTGAGGTGAGGGACAAGATAACTAGTAGTAAGCAGCTTTGACTGAGGTAAAACTATTGCTATCGATTGATTCAATGCTTTTAAATCAGATGTTCTTTTAAGATAAGGTCCTGTAAAAAAATAAGGTTTAGCAAGACAAACCCAGCAAATAGTGATCCAAGCTAATTTATACCATGGTATTTTTCTATCCGGGTTAATGCTGAGACCATCTATTACCGAAACAACTCCAATAAGAGCAATTGGAAGGTTGTAATGGTGAATTAACGTTCTAAAAGATGGGTTATCTGATATCAAGTTTAAAAGCACTAAGGGGATCCATGCATATAAAGTTGGTATTGAGGCCTTACGCCAAAAGGGCAGAAAAGCAATACTTATAAGAAGTAAATATACAATAATTTCTAAAGGGTCTAAGATTGAAGCTAGAATTAACGGGTTGACTAAAGTTTGCGAAATAGATTCTAGATTTGTTGTAGTGGCGCTAATTCCACCTTGTGAAACTTTCTCTAGGGAAGGATATAAGAAATAAGTAAGAAATAAAAACCATAAAGTAGAAATACCTCCATTCAATAGAAACCACTTGATATTTCTTTTGATTAAATTCTCTAGAGCAATTCCACCAATAATCAAAACCATTCCATCTCGACAGCCTAAAACGAACAATGAGAAGATCAGCCAAGGGAAAAACTTATCTTCCCTTATAAATATGTAAACAAAGACCAAAGCAGGCATCGCCCAAACTTCTGGGTGAAAGTCAAAAAGATTTGTATTAAAGACGACAGGTTGAAGCCACCAGATAATAGAAACTACCCAAGCATTTTTATTACTTAGTTTTGACTGTTTAGCTAAAAGCCAAAGAGGAATTGCAGTAAAGCTTAAGCAAAACGCCTGACTAAAGAATAGCCAATTTATAGTGGGCAGAAGCCTATAAAATGGAGATGCTAAATATAAGGCCCAGGCTCCGTGATCAGCCAGTAGATGAAATTTTGTTATTGATGATATAACAGGAAGGCCTTGACTTAAGAGCCAAATCCATTGATCAAATATTCCAATATCATATGCATTACTTTGAAAAAGTTGGTGCCTAGAAAAAGAAAAGAGATAAAAAGCTACACAGATAGCACAACAAATATATAAAAGTTGATTTGGAATTTTAGGTATCAAGCTTCCTTTCTCTCGCAAGAAAGGAGCTTCTGTTAAATCTGTATCGTTTGGTATTTTCCGAGAAAGTTTCACTTTAAAAAAGGATCAGAATGGAGTTTGATCTTTTAAGGGTCGGTGTAAATAATTTAAGACAATTCACGAAATCGAATCTAATGATGTTTGCATTTTAGATCATCTGGAATTTCCACTTATTTTGCCCTAGCCTAAAGATTATAGTCAATCTAATGCTCTAAGCCCAATACAAGTCAAATCATATTATAAAATGATTGACATCTATATCAGTAGATAAGCCAATACAGAATGAAGACTCAATTAATAAAAACAACTCTTTTATTTGGTTTATTTTTATTTTTCTGTGCTGCCAGCAAGCAATTTCTATTGGGAAATGATATAGCAGATTTAGGCTTATTTGAACAATTTACATGGCTTATTGCTAATGGTGGTATACATGAACCAAGCAGCTTAATAGGAAGATCTGCTTTAGAAGATCATTTCTCACTACTTCTAATACCGATAGCGTTTACATACAAGATAATTCCATCTAGCTATACTTTAATTGGCTTGCAATCCATTGCTTTATCGACACTTCCATACATAGCATATAGATTCTCTTCAAAGAAGTTTTTCAATAAAAAGATTCTTCTCTCTATAACAATAGCAATAATATTATGTCCATATGTATTTCTAGTAAATCTAGCCAACTTTCATCCAGAAGTAATTACTGCTCCATTCATGTTACTTTCTATTTTTCTGGTAAGCAGAAATAAGACTTGCTATTACTATCTCTTTTTAATGTTATCGCTTTTTGCAAAGAAGGCCCAGGTACTATTTGGAATTGGTCTAGGCCTTTATGCCTTAATCAAAGGAAAAACAAGCAAAGGAGTCTTCACTTTTATAGTTTCAATCATTTGGTGGCTTATTTCCTCTAGTTATTCTCAGAAAGCTGGGGATTTTATTCAGCTAAGACTAGGTTATTTGGGTGAAAGTAATATTGAGATAATTAAAACACTGGTAACAAGTCCTTGGAATATCTTTTCTGAAGCCCCGCCTGAGGCGATTTTTCTATATACTTTAGGTCTTTTGCTACCATTTTTGGCGCTTATAAATAAGAGGTCAATTCCTGCACTAATAGGGACTACCCCTTTTTATCTAACAAATATAATCTCATCCAAAGGAATGCAAAGAGAGCTTGATACTCATTACTCAATAGGAATACTGCCTTTTATTATTGTTGCTTGTGTTGATGCGTTGGAATATAATAAAACACTTTCCAAGTCAAATATAAACAAAGTATTTTATACAACTATACTTTTATCAATCATTGCATTTTCTACTTACTCAAGAGCAGGCTATTTTCAATCCAGGTATTTACCAAGAGCAAAAGAAGCAATCGCACTCTCCCAGATCAAACCTTATATAAAAGCCAATGCTTCCATATTAACCAATGACAATTATGTCGCACAATTTTCTAATAGAAGAGTTTTATATACTGTGGAGAAAGATTATTTGGCAATCGAAAATTACGATTATTTAGTCTTTCCAGGGAAAAGAAATCTTGCAAGAGTAAATGGAAAGCTAAAAGTTGTTGAAGAATCCACTCTAGATGAAAGAATCATTAAAGCAATGAAAGAAGCAAAATCTGCAAAGATGCATTGCTATTCACCAAATAAGTTTCTTAGGATTTGTTCTAGAGAAACAACACCTATCGAGAATTAGTCCTATTTTAAAGCTTAAGCATTAAGCCGCTAGAAACCACAATTACTCAAATCAGAAGTTTGGTTCAACACCCTTCTGATCAAACGGTCTGTAGAGGAGGATGCAAACCTTTATTTGCTTTGTCGGGGTTTGCATACCATCTAGACAGTTGACAAGAAGAGTTTCCTGAGAAGGGAACAGGGCGGCTTGAGGGCCTATCTCTATATGTGCAGAGTATTAAGTGTCCGCATTGTTTATGACGAAAGGGTTTAAATGCACTAAAAGGCAAATTAAATATATGTGTAGTAATGCAATCGCTAAAAGGAAAAACATCTCTCGCCATAGCTTTAGGCTCATTTTTTGCTTTAGCAAGTCAAGCAGAGGTCAATGCAAATCCAAGCATTAATAACCGAAATGAGTTGCCAAGCCAGTCCTTAATAGCCTCAAAGGGTGCAAGCAATGAGAAGGTCCTTAAGTTTGACCTAGATCCAATCCACAGGAATCAAGCCGACTGCAATATCTTTGATGATCCTCGTTCTGTGGCTTGCTTAGGTTCATTCAAAGGTCATAATCCATCCAATAACTTGGAATCAATAATTCAAAAAAGCGCTAATTATGTAGCCCGTTTTGTTCCTATGCTTAACAGCAATGCTGGTAGCAATGAATATATTGATGTAATGAAAAATGACGGTAGAAGGTTTTTGGTTGATAGTTCAAATGGTCTTGCGAACAGTTACTTAAATAATGAAATACAAAAAATTCCATTTTTTGCTCAAACTACAATTGCACTCAATGCAGGAAGCGTTGGAGATAAGAACTCACGTGTCTCATTATCAATAGATAGCTTGATGAAGCTCAAGGAAATGGGAGTAGATGAAGAAGGTGACTTAAAAACACTTTTATTCTCCCAAGCAAAACTAACTGCAGGTGCACAAAGTAAAGGTGCAACAACAAACTTAGGTTTAGGAATAAGGCATCGTCCAAATGATGAATCAATGCTTGGTGCAAATGCCTTCCTTGATTACAGAACTACTAACTACAGCACCGCGCATACACGAATTGGCTTGGGAGGAGAGTATCTATGGAAGGACTTTGAGGTTAGGAACAACTGGTATCTACAGGGGACTGGAAAAAAAGAGGTAACTGTTGATGGTGGCAGTTACACAGAAAAAAGTAGTCGAAGGCTGGGATGTTGAAGTAGGTTATCGCCTACCAAACAATCCCGAAATAGCATTTTTCGTTCGTGGTTTCAATTGGGATTATCGAGATGCTGTGGATAACAATGGGGCTGAAGCATCCTTGAATTGGCAAGCTTCACCACATGTGAATTTTGAAGCATGGGTTTCAAATGAACTTTCCGCAACCGAAACAAAAGTGAATTCAATACTGCCTGAAACAGATCAAACATTCTATGGATTACGGGTAAAGCTAACTAGTAGTCCAGTGGTTTTTGCCAAGAAAAACTTCAAGAAAAATATGATTACTCAGATGACGCAGCCAGTAAGACGTAGCTACCAAGTCAAGCTTGAGCGCTCTACCGGAGAGTTCAGCAATAGAGCAACAGGCAGTTAGAGCGCATTAATTAAAAGTAAACCTTCTCTTCCAAACAAATCATTGTTCTTTTAACCATGTCAAATCCAAAGTTTCAAAATTTACTCCTCAAAGCCATAGCAGCTAGTGGAATTTGCCTTGCATCTACTTTGGCTTTCCCAGAAAAAATTCAATCTGCAGCATGTGAAGATAATCCTGGAACTTTTAGCTCTAACTGTGAAGGGACTCCAGAACGCTACGAAATAACCATTTATGAAATGGGTTTATGTACAGGGGATCCTTTAACTGGTACAAACTTTGATGGCTCAACTTGCACTTCAACTTTGACCTCTACGGGAGGAGTTACTGTAGATATTGGTGGAAGCACAACAGCAAGTCTTGCAGGAGGCACAGCTACAAGACCACCAAATAATACATATAAATATGCATACATAAAAATGAAAAAATACTTTTGGGTTGCGTGGAAGCTACACAGTAAATGACATTACTTATTATTCGAATAGTTCGGGAGGTTCAACAACAAGTTCACCAGCTTCAAATTGGACAGAAACGCTATATGATTTTAATAATGGAAGCTGTGGTGGAGACCCATCATATGAAGCCTACGCACCAATGTCAGGTGGTGTTATGAGAGCAAGGATCACTAATGATGCCTATGTAACCTCTACTTCCTGTGGAAGTTCAACAAAACTTGTTGGCAGCTTTGCACCCGATTCACCAATAGTGATCGAAGAAGGAACTTCTGGACTTCAAGTTACTTTTTTAGTTACCAACACGGGCATGACAGTTGTTCCAGGTGGAAGCAATACTGTTGGAGGCTTTGGGAGTGGTCCGTTCCGGCCTAAGTTCGAAATCTGGTAGAGAAAGACCTTCGAGAATTTCTTACGATTAAATCGATTTATTTACATATCTTTTTTATTTATTAGCCACTTTATTTCAATAAGGGTTAGGGGTATATCCCATTTAGTTAATTCATTTCTCGACTTCATAGAGGCTACTAGAAACTATAGTTCTATAGTTTCTAGTAGGACCTCCTGAAACGGCTCTAAATCAAAAAAAAGTACATGTTGCACTCTTTCAAAAGCAAGAAAAGGTTTAGGCCTTTTTTAGCTCTAGAAATTACTTTAAACGCTATTAACCACTGTGTTGCGAGAAGGAATTCAAGAACAAGCAGGCAAATTGCAATTCTTTCTTTTGATCATATAGGAATAGTTATAAATCAATTTGGAGCTTACGAGAAATCTTTAATGGATGATGTCATGGCATTCCTAATTAAGAATAAATTACTTAAGAAAGGCACTTTTATTGATATAGGGGCAAATATTGGTTGTCACTCTATTAATTTTTCCAAAATCAGTGAAGAGGTCTTAGCCTTTGAGCCTATTCCAATCACATACGAACTACTTAAAGTGAATACAAGTTGTTTTGATAATATACATTGCAAGAAGTTGGCAATTAGTAGCAAAAAATCCACAGCTATTATGTCTATAAATAAAGCAAATATGGGTGGTTCTAGAATATCCTCAAAAGAAAGAGGTTCATTTGAAGTTAAGACAGATACAATAGACTGTTTACTTAAAGATTACAAAAAGAGTCTTTCACTTATAAAGATAGACACAGAGGGGCATGAGATAGAAGTTCTACGCGGTAGCAAAGAAATGATTAAAAAAAATATGCCAGTTATTTTACTTGAGCAAGATTCAAAAGAGATAAATAATGGAAGTAGTGAGAGTATTGATTTCCTGAAATCGCTAGGTTACAGCTTCTATGATCCAAAGCTGAATTTTGATTTTAGACCAGGAATAATAAAAAAAATTGCTATCAATACTATTGATTAGTATCTTTGGGGAACAGCGAAGATTTAAAAAGATTAACCAGCTGAAGTCAGTTCATTATCAAATGATAGTAGCTATTCCAACAGAGAATTCCTTAGATAAGTAAGATGCCAAGAAATAATATTAGAGAAATATCTAATCAATCAGATTTTCTATATAGCCTTGGGAAAGGTTCAATATTAGTTGCGGTATCAAAGTTTATAAATTGTTTTGCAGGGTTATTGATTTTTTAGCACACTTGCTCGTAATTTTCCACCAACTATTTTAGGTCAGATAGATTTCCTTTCAACTAGTATTATTTTTCTAGTAAACACATCTATATTCGGCCAGATCCCTGCTTTAGGAAGGCTGCTGCATGAGCCAATGAGTGCACAAAAAAGAAAGGAAATGGCTTCGCACAGTCTTTTAATGCAGATTACTTTTGCTTTGGTTCTTAGTTGCCTGTTCTACATTTTTTCTAATAACATAATTTCCAATAATATTTATTCTGAATCTCCAAAGAATTTACTTTTAATAGTCTCACTCCAAATCCCATTCCTTCTAATAATTGAGTACTGCTTAGATCTCTTTAGATGGGTTGCAAACCTGAAGTATTATTCGATTCTTTCAATTTCCTCCTCATTAGCTACCGCTTTCATGGTAATGGCCATATTTTTTGACCGTTCAAATGACATTCATACAGTATTTTTAATCTACTTATTTTCTAGGGTATTATTTGCAATAATCGGATTATTTTTATGTTTTAAAAAAGTCAATAATATCACCATTGTATAGCATTAATCTATCAACTATCAATAAGCTTTTTTACTTTGCTCTTCCTTTAGGTCTGCTAAGTACTCTTATAACATTAATGCCTTTATGGGAAAGAGTATTAGTTAAATGGTTTCTAGAGGATTATGAATTAGGTCTCTTTGCCCTCGCCGCAAGAATTGCTGCAATATCAACTCTTATAGAATCTGCTTTTAATACCGCATGGGGGCCTGTTTATCTCAAGATCTCGAACAGAAGAAGCTCTCACAGAATTTTCTCAATTACATTAAAGCTAATAGCATTAGTCTCTTCATTTTTCCTCTTGCTAATGTCAATATTCTCATCAAATATAGTTGAAGTTGTTGGCGAATCATCTTATTCAGAGTCACAGATTCTAATTTTCCCCTTAGTACTAAGCATATGCATTCAACTTATTGCAAATGTAACTCAGGTAGGGATACTTATAGAAAAGAAACCAATTTATTATCTAATTTCATATCTGTTATATGCCATTATCTTTACAACAGTCTTTATATTATCAGTGCCTTATTTAGGACTTATTTCAATTGGGTGGTCAATAGCAATAGCTTCGCTATGTAGGGCATATTTCGTAAGCAAGCTGTCAAATAAGATATACAAAGTCTCATGGCCTTATTTTAAGGCTCTTGCTCCTTTTTCGTTTGCTGTTTGTACGGCTTATTCTATTAGTTTAAAAGGCTTCATACCGTCAAATTATTACTTTAAATTCTCTTTATTGTTAGTTTCCTGCCTCCTGGTTCTTTTTATTTTCATGTCCCTCCTCAGCAAGTTTGACAAGGCCTTCTTAGTTGAAATACAAAGGAGATTCGCCCATAGCTAATATACTTTTTCCACTAAATTTGTTTGCAAGTCAGGATACTAATAAAACCAAAAAATCAATATTCTTCTTAGAACTTGTGAAAAGGTTTGAAGGTGTTTATTAAAAGTGGAGCCAAGCGGATTCGAACCGCTGACCCCCTGCATGCCATGCAGGTGCTCTACCAGCTGAGCTATGGCCCCAATATTGTTGGCATGAGAGTGATTGCAATCACTCTCATGTCAATAGAGACATTATAGTTGAGCGCCTAAAATATACCCATATTTCCGAGCTATGCATCTCTTGCGGTGTTTCCTTCCTGCGGTGTTTTCCAGTTAAGGGTTTTCTTTCAAGTATATCCATAGAAAATTCAATCTATATCCGGCGAGAAAAGACAGTCCTGATATTTAATCTTGATAAGAGAGAAGTGTCCCAGTTAAACGAAAACTTTCAAATAAAGTTTGAACCTTTAGACAATCAAACTTGACGCCATACAGCAAGAAGTTTGCCTTGAATCTGGACTTGGTCTGCCTCCAATTCAATTGGCTCATATGCGGGGTTAGCAGCTTCAAGCCTAATCAATGAGCCGTTCCTGTGAAAGTGTTTCAATGTGGTTCCACTTCCAGGAACCATTGCACTAACAACTGTTCCATTCCGTATTCGAGAGGCCTCTAATACTGGTTCCATTAGGACTACATCCCCATCAGCGATATATGCATCAACCATCGAATCTCCATTAACAGTTAAAGCAAACACACCTCGCTTCTCAAGCACGGTATTCAAGTCAAGCCTTTCCTGTACATCATCAAAAGTTTCAACTAATCCCCCTGCCGCTACAGCTCCAAGCACTGGTATGCCAGAAACTAAATCACCAATCAATTGCAAAGTTCTAGCTTGGCCTTCCTGCCATGTAATCCAACCCTTCTCTTGGAGGTGACGCAACCTACTCTGAATTGGAGCAGGAGAACGCAATCCCATGGCTTGCATCATTTGCCTGATTGAAGGGCTATGGTGATTAGCACCTATAAAATCAACCAACCAGTCATAAAGCTCTTGCTGGGCAGGCGTTAGCAAATTTTTGGAAGGGAGAGACACAGAAAAGGATTTGCTCGTCAATACATTTGTACCTACCCAATCGGCTCCTGGCAACCTTCATAGTCCCCCTAATAAAGCAGCCAAAAGAGCCTGCTGAACATGTAATCGATTTTCGGCTTGATCAAAGATCCTGCTTTTAGAGCTCTCCATGACCTCTGAACTAATTTCTTCCCCTCTATGGGCAGGCAAGCAATGTAGAACTATGGCTTCTGAACTTGCGCAACACAGCAGTTCCTTATCTAAACAAAAATTTTTAAAAGCTTTTTCTCTCTGAGCTTGCTCTTCTTCTTGACCCATAGAAGCCCAAACATCTGTATATATAGCGGTAGCTTCTTTTACTGCCTCCTTGGGGTCATTAGAAAGTTCTATCGATGTATTTGGTTTCGCAATTGCCCGAGCGTGCTCAACGACATCAGGAAGAGGCTCAAAACCATTTGGTGTGCCTATTTTCACGTTCACCCCTAACAAGGCTCCACATATCATCAAAGAGTGAGCAACATTATTGCCATCTCCTATATAGGCAAGAGTCTGCCCAGACAAGCTGCCAAACGTCTCTTGAATTGTAAGAAAATCTGCTAATGCTTGGCATGGATGTTCCAAATCCGTCAAAGCATTTACAACTGGAATCGAGGCCCATTTTGCATATTGCTCTAATTCTTTTTGTGCGAAAGTTCTTACAGCTAAAACATCACAAAAACGACTCAATACTCTTGCTGTATCTTCTAAAGGCTCTCCTCGCCCTAACTGCGTAACCTGGGGATTTAAATCTACTGTTTGCCCTCCAAGTCTGGCCATAGCGACTTGAAAGCTAACTCTTGTTCGTGTTGAGGCCTTTGTGAAAATCAAGCCCAAAACACGGTTACCTAAATCTATTCGTCGATCCCCATTCTTTAGCTGAGTAGCTAAGTCAAGAATCGCATTGGTTTGGTCAGCAGTTAAATCTGCCGAAGAAAGGAAGTCCCCGCCTTTAATACTCGAAAGAACGGCAGCGACACCATGGGGAGAAATTTCCATGGAGGAAGCTTTAAAGAGGAGTTATCGGAGAAAAAATGCTCTTTAGTCAAGTCCTCAAGCCGAAAAAAGTGGTTGAGGCAAGCTGCTTTCTTCAAGCATTTGCTTAAGCTCATCTCCTTCTATAACTTCTTTCTCGAGGATTTGCTGAGAAATATTTTCCAACAAAGAAAGATTATGTCTAAGAATCATCAATGCATTTTCATGTGCCGTATCTACAAGACTCCTTACCTCCTTATCTATAGCTTGCGCAGTTGCATCGCTAACCACTCTTCGAGGATTGTTATTTCCTCCAAGGAAAGCTCCGCCTCCTTGTTTGTCATAAGCCAAAGGTCCCAAAATCTCACTCATGCCATAAGTGCCGACCATCTGTTCAGCTAAATCCGTAGCTCTCTGAAGATCATTTGATGCTCCAGTAGTGATTTTGCCAAATACAATTTCCTCAGCAGAACGACCTCCTAACAAGGTTGCAATTTGCCCTTGAAGGTCTTCTTTTGAATTAAGAAACCTTTCTTCAGTAGGAAGTTGCAAGGTATAGCCAAGAGCACTCATTCCTCTCGGAACTATTGAAATCTTTGCCACTTTGCTACCCCCAGGCATTAGATGGCCAACTATTGCGTGACCAACCTCGTGATAGGCAACTATTTTTTTCTCGTCTTCTTGGAGTACCCGACTCTTTTTCTCTAATCCCGCAACGACTCTTTCTATTGCTTCGTTTAGATCTTGTTGCTCAACTTTATTTCGCTTTCCTCGAGCCGCAAGTAAAGCCGCTTCATTCACCATATTGGCCAAATCAGCACCTGCAAAGCCACTTGTTGCTTGCGCAATCCTGTCGATATCTACACCTTCAGCTAATTTGACTTTTTTGACATAGATCTCAAGGATGGTTTTCCTCCCAGAGAGGTCAGGTCTATCTACCAACACTTGCCTATCAAATCTTCCAGGTCTTAAAAGCGCTGCATCCAAAACTTCAGGTTGGTTAGTAGCTGCAAGAACAATTACAGGTTTATCCGTGGAGGCAAAGCCATCCATTTCAGTTAAAAGTTGATTTAGTGTCTGCTCTCTTTCGTCATTGCCGCCGACTACACCCATAGATCCAGATCTGCTTTTACCTATCGCATCTAGTTCATCAATAAAAATTATGCAAGGGGCTTTTTTCTTGGCTTGTTCAAACAAGTCACGTACTCGAGCAGCACCTGCGCCAACAAATAATTCAACAAACTCAGACCCAGAAATAATGAAGAATGGAACTTCAGCCTCTCCTGCTACTGCTTTCGATAAAAGTGTTTTCCCAGTACCAGGAGGGCCAACCAAAAGCACTCCTTTAGGAATTCGAGCACCTATTTCTGTATACCTTTCTGGAGTCTTTAAGAAATCAACAATCTCAGTTAATTCATCTTTGGCTTCATCAACTCCTGCAACATCATCAAAAGTTACTCTTGATTCCTCATCAGGGACATATACCTTTGCCTTGCTCTTAGTAAAGCTCAATGCTCCTTGAGCACCACCTCCACCCATGCTCCTACGAGCAAAGAACTGCAGTACAAGGATAAATATCAATGGCGGGACGACCCAACTGAGGATAGTCGTAAAAATATTTGGCTTCTTAGGAGGAGCAGCAGCGAACTCTACGCCTTTTGTCTCTAATCGCTGAGGCAAATCCATATCAAATATGGGGGTTGTTGCCAAAACAGAGGGGGCTCCTTCTTCAGGAGAAGAAAGCTCATAGCGTATTTGCTCTTGAGTTATATATGCCCTCTTAACTTCCCCATCATTTACCTGATCAATAAAGAGAGAATAAGGAACTCTCGGGACCTGCATAGCAGGGTTAGGAAGGAAGCTACTTATAAGTAACAATGCGCCAAAGCCGATCAGCACAAAATTAATTATTCCGAAACGCCGATTCGGCTGATTGTCATCCTGGCGAATCGGCATAAACAAAAACAGAATTCAAGCTCTAAATTAAGCGTCTCAGAGGATAAGCGTTTAGATCCTCTGGCGTAAGAACCGAACGTAGGAAAGAAAATTAGGGTTTACCACCTAAGAAAGGCATCCTCAAAAGCAAATCCTGACCAAATTTCTCCATAGAAAAGTTACCCATTTCTATGACTTGATTCATTGAAGTGAATCCAAAGTCATCCAGAGGGGCCATCGACTTAATCCCTCCCAACAATTTTGGTGCTACAAATACTGCCAGCTCCTGAACACAGCCTTGTTGGATAGCTTCAGAGGCAATAGCAGAGCCACACTCCCAAAGGACCCGATTGCAATCTCTTTTTGCCAATGCAGGCAACAGCTCAATTGGGCTAGTTGAATTTAAAGGTAAAAAACTCAACCCCTTTGGAAATTCCTCCAGGTTCTCTTTAAGCGCATCTGGCCCATAAGCAATAAGTGTTTTAGCCAAAGACGTGTTCCACAACTGAGCGTTAAAGGGTAAACGCAAACTTTTAGAAAGAACAACTCTTAGAGGCTCTGGCCTTGACAATCCTCTACTAGTTAATAGGGGGTCATCAGAACGAACAGTTCCACTCCCAACAATTACTGCATCACATTTTGATCGAAGTTTATACACCCATTTACGGGATTCATTACCACTTATCCATTTACTTTGACCATTTGGCAATCCGGTCCTTCCATCTAAGCTCATTGCCCATTTAAGAACTCCCCAAGGGCGTCCATTCCTGATTCGAAATATAAATGCCCTATTTTGAAAAGCCGCTTCTTCCTCAAGTAATCCAGTAAAGACTTCAATGCCCGCTGCACGCAAGCGAGATATACCTTTTCCAGAAACTCGAGGGTCAGGGTCTTCTAAAGCGACCACAACTTTTTTAACCCCAGAACTCAAAATTAAGTCTGTACAAGGTGGAGTCTTCCCGTGATGGCAACAAGGCTCAAGAGTGACTATTAAAGTGCCATCCTTTGCGTTATTTCCTGCCTGCTTTAAAGCATCAACTTCTGCATGAGACTCCCCTGCACGAAGATGGAAACCCTCACCAACTAATTTCCCTTGACCATTAAGAACAACAGCCCCTACAAGAGGGTTTGGGCTAGTTAATCCATCCGCAAGTGCGGCCAATTGAAGAGCGCGTCTCATCCATGGCTCAAAGACGGAATTAGAGCCAGTAAATTCCATCATCAAAGAGTCTCGTTTTGCAATAAAGAACGCCACTCAGTCACAACATAAGGAGGCACTGGTAAATCTGTAAAAACATCTGGCAAGAGCAATCGAAGAGGTCGGTTATTAGATAAATCTTTTAGCAAAGGGGATAGTTCAAATTCTGCAGCAGCCTGCCTTGGGTCCTTAGCCAATTTTGGATTACTCAAAGTCACATCTTTTAGGGACCAGTCTCGTCGCCCTGAATGGACTTGAAGAAAAGTTGGATGATCCAGTCGCAAAGTTCCTGGATAGCCAACTATGCGCAAAACAATTAGATCTGGATCAGTACTTTGTGAATATGCAACCACCTGCCAAGTTTGCAAGTCCAAATCTCTAAGGCTCTCCAAACTCCTTGTGACTTGAGATCCATCTTCACCTTGATTAATTTGAAGCTTGGCTTCAGCTAAATGCGGATTAAATACGCACAAGCCAAAAATGGCCATCAAAAGAAGAATGGCCTTTGCGAACTTACAAATCGGTTGAGTTTTAAGCAGAATCACTTTGCTCCGAATCAAGCAGAGCATCTAAAGTTATGGCAGAACGTACCAAAGACTGATACCTCTTCAAGATTCGACGGTTTCGATCAAGCCAACTAGCTGGATCCACATCTTGAGTTGAGTTAACCCTGCCATCAAAGTTCAGAGCTTCTGCATCCATTAATTCCAGTTCTTCTTGCTGATGAATCAATGCAATGAGAAGTTCATGAAGGCGTTGGCGCCTAAAGGAGTAATGGGGATCCTGCTCCTTGTTGGTTTTCAATAGTTTCTCGTTTCTAAACAAGTTCTTTCTATCAAAGAAAAGATGATTTTTAATTAAAGTTGAAGAGACTATTTAGATGTAAGCAAATAATCAATGAAGGAAGTTGTAACCCTGATTCATGTGATCGGTACTGATGCATCAGGCCTCGAGCAACTTGCTGAGTCTCTTCAGAGACTAATTCTCTCAACAAAAAAGATCGCTGGGCCAGAACGAATTCTGGAGTCTTTGCCGGAATGGTGGGGGAGGAAAAGTATTGAAAGTGAACTTCCGGAGATGTGTCCAAGCGACAAACCAAAGCAACTAATTTCCTGGTTGAAAGAACAAACTGAACCAGTTGTTGTGTTGGCGAGCGGAGACCCTCTTTGGTTTGGAATAGGTAGAGCTCTAATCGAATCATTCCCTTCGGAACGACTCCAATTCCATCCAGCTCCTACTTCACTTCAACTGGCTTTCGCTCGGCTAGGAAGACCATGGCAAGATGCTTCTTGGATCAGTTTGCACGGTAGAGACCCAGGGTCTTTAGCTAAAGCCTTACACAAACGTCCCAAAGCATTAGCTGTACTAACAGACCCAACTCAAGGAGGTGTCGAAACAGTTAGGCATTTTCTCAACGCAGCTGGATTAGAAGAAAATTACGCCCTATGGATATTCGAACGTCTAGGTCACCCACAAGAACAAATTCATCGAATCCTCCCTACCGAATCAATAACTTCTGACTTACACCCTCTTCACCTTGTCGTGCTCTTGGCAACAGAGGCCTCAATTCCTAACTCAACAGATTTGCCCTTATTCGGCATAAATGATGGTTTCTATCTTCAGCATTCTGATCGACCAGGTCTAATGACCAAACGTGAAGTTAGGGTTCAACTTTTAGCTGACCTTGAACTCCCAGAACAAGGTGTCCTATGGGACATAGGTGCCGGAGTTGGGAGTATTGGGCTAGAAGCTTTGAGAATAAGACCAAAAATTCAACTAATAGCTGTTGAAAAGCGATCAGGAGGGGCTGCCCTAATTAAAGCCAATGCTAAACGGCTAAATGTTGACCCCTTCAAAGTACTCGAAACTGATGCCCTAAATCTAATTCAAGGCAGAGATCCATCAAACAAAATCAAACCGCCTAATAGAGTCCTCTTAGGGGGAGGTGGTACTCAAAGAGAGCTTCTCTTGAAAGCTATTATCAAACAGCTCCAACCATTTGGGATTGTAGTTATACCGCTAGTTACTCTTGAAGCAATTGAACCATTAATAAGGCTGTTAAAAGGCGCAAGGCTTGAGGTCACTATCAAACAACATCAATCTTCTCGAGGTATTCCTCTTTCAGAAGGAACTCGCCTGGAGCCTTTAAATCCTGTTTTCATCCTTAAAGGGAAACGATCATAAAGGTCACTCAAATCAATTAAACAACTTTTAAATCTGCTTAGAGAGGTTTATAAACCGAAGGTCAACTTCATCTCCTACCTGAATTTTAAGCCGCTCTACCGAGCCTGCAGAAAGCTCAATTACATTATCAATAACTAGACCTGGGCCATAGCCAGGGCAAGGCAAGCGTGAACAAGTTGGAACATTCGTCAAAACAGCAACAACTGCATGCTCATAACAAAACACCATGTCTACGGGGTGGTAGGTGTTATACATCCAAAAACGAACAATTTGCGGAGGGTCGAACTGGAAAAGCATTCCACTCCATTTTGCGAGTGGAGGCCTTTTCATTAAACCTAGTCTTTTCTCAAAATCAGTGTCGGCCACTTCCAATCCAAGGCAAGAGCTTTGGGGTAAGCACCATTCAGCTTCTAATGGTAAATATTGAGGTGCTGAAAGATCTTCAGACAAGACAGGATTTTGAGACGCAAAAAGTTTCTTTTCCGAAGGTATTAACACGGCCAAAAAACATAAAAGCAAAAAACCTCTAGAGGGTAAGAACGATGAGATCTTCCTCCTATTGGCGGTCTGGCTTAGCAACATGCGGTAGACCCCACCCCAATTTATTTCGTAGAACCTGAAAGAACTCATGGTCTGCTAATCGAACAAATTTAACTGGGTGGTTACTTCGACGTATCAAAACCCTATCTTCAGGCCAGACATAACAACCCGCACTGCCATCAACAACCATCATCAATCGTTCAGGAGTAGCCGGAAAAACGGTCACAGGCTCAGCATCACTAAACACAAGCGCTCTTGAAGCAAGAGAATGTGGAGCAATTGGTGTGAGTTGCAAAACTGGGCAGTCAGGACTAATAACTGGCCCTCCAGCACTAAGGGAATACGCTGTAGAACCTGTGGGAGTAGAAAGGATGACACCGTCAGCAGATATATCTACAGGAGCATGTCGACCAATTGATATCTCAAAATGGCACATACTTGTGAGAGGTTCACGATGCAAAGCCATCTCATTAAGGCAAAGAGCTTCCCAACGACGTTGATCACCTCTTAGAACACTGACTACAAGGCTACTCCTTTCTTCCAAAGTCCATTTCATTGAAAGGACTTTTTCCAAAGCATTGTCAATATCAGCCAAATAAGCTTCTGCAAGAAAGCCCATATGGCCGGTATTAATAGTGAGGATTGGGACTTGAATGGGAGCCGTTTGCCTTGCGGCAGAAAGTACAGTCCCGTCGCCTCCAAGCACTATTGCAAAAGCCATAGACGAATCAAAACCATCAGGTACACATGCGTTGTAACCCAACATGCGCATGTGCTGGTCTGGATTCGCGAAGCCAACCATTCCTCCGGAACTACTGGCCCGCACGACAGTTTTTCCAGCCTTCTCAAGGCTTGCCTGAATTCGAAGAGCAGCCTCTACCGCAGACTCCTTACCATCATTAACGATCAGTCCTACACGGGACACCGATCGAAAGAGGCAAAGTACTCTCTTATTTTAAATGAACGCTTTGCTGTTTTGTTCAAGTTGATTTATATCAACGCAATTGACCATGATCTGACCTATCAGAATTGCTCCAAAAAGCGCAAATCACTCGTATAAAGCCTTCTGATGTCGTCAATGCCATGACGAACCATACAAAAGCGTTCTACTCCAAGCCCAGCGGCAAATCCAGTCCATCTTTCAGGGTCAATTCCTAACCCTTCCAAAACCGCAGGATCGACCATTCCACATCCCATTACTTCCAGCCACCGTCCACGCCACTGGACATCTACTTCAGCGGAGGGTTCGGTAAAGGGGAAATAACTTGCTCGAAAACGTACTGGCAAGTCGCCAAAAAATGCCTTCAAAAATGCCATAACAGTTCCTCTTAAATGACTAAAATCCAAACCTTCATCTATAGCAAGCACTTCAACTTGATGAAAAACCGGAGAGTGTGTCGCATCAACAGAGTCACGCCTAAAAACCCTTCCAGGAGAAACTATCCTTACTGGAGGTGGGTTGTTCTCTAAAAAGCGAATTTGAACAGGTGAAGTATGCGTCCTAAGAAGATTATTGCCACTCAAATAAAAAGTATCTTGCATATCTCTTGCTGGGTGGTTTTTGGGAATATTTAAAGCCGTGAAGTTGTAATGATCAGTTTCGACTTCTGGCCCTTCAGCCACGCCATATCCCAATCCACAAAAGAGATCGACAATCTCATCGCTTGTTTTAATTAAAGGGTGACGGTGACCGGCAGGGATCCCACTAGAAGGGGCTGTGACATCAATAATCTCATTTGCAATCAAATCATTTAGAGCTTGGTCTTTTAATGTTTTCAATCGATCAGCAAGAAGGTTTTGCAAACCTTCCTTAAGAACATTCGCACGTTGTCCAACTAATGGGCGATCACTTCCTGGGAGTCGACCCATCCCTCCAAGTATTTCAGACAAACGACCTTTCTTCCCTAAATATCGGACCCTTAATTGCTCAAGCGCATCCATATCTGAAGCTGCGGAGATATCTTTCTCCGCTTCTATTTCCAGAAGCTCTAATTGGTCTTTAAGCTGTTGAAGCAAGACTGAGTCACTCACGGCAGGAAGAGATTGAATACTGACTTTAGTCGGCGATCAAACTAGGTTCTCATTAGAGCGTCCCTACGCAATGCATCCTCTGAATATCCTAATTAGCAATGATGACGGGGTCTTCGCAGAAGGGATTCAAACCCTTGCCTCTTCAGCTTTAAGAAGAGGCCACTCAGTAACGGTTGTATGCCCTGATCAAGAACGCTCGGCAACAGGACATGGCCTTACTCTGAAATCTCCGATAAGAGCAGAACGCGCAGACAAGTTGTTTGAGAAAGGAATAACTGCTTGGGCTTGTAGCGGAACTCCTGCAGATTGCATAAAGCTAGCCCTTTACGAATTACTTAAAGAGAAACCAGACTTAGTTCTATCTGGAATAAATCATGGTCCCAATCTCGGAACTGACATTTTTTGCTCAGGCACAGTAGCGGCGGCCCTAGAAGGAACACTAGAAGGTATTCCCTCACTAGCTGTAAGCATTGCTTGTTTCCAATGGCAGGATTTCAAGTTTGCAGGTGAACTCGCGATGGATTTAGCAGAAAATGCACTCTCAAAAAATTGGCCTCAGGATTTATTGCTCAATCTGAATATTCCACCTTGCAATCCTGACAAGATGGGGCCTCTTTGTTGGACGAAACTCTCTAAGCGGCATTACGAAGAACAATTCAGTAGAAGAATAGATCCAAGCGGAAATACATATTTTTGGTTGGCTGGTGAAGCTGTAAGGGATCTGAACTCAACAGGTTCGGGGCCTTCTGAATGGCCTAGTGATGTGGCGCAAATCGAAAGTTTGTCTCCTTCAATAACCCCTGTTCAGCCTGATCTTTTTTGGAGAGGAAAGCTTGATGATTTACCTGCCATCTGACTAAAGAGCTAATTTGTGCGATAAATGCGCTGTAACAACCAAAGGGAGAAGATTAAACCAATCACATGTGCAAATAAAACTTGAGTATTACTTAAAACAGAAAGCATTTCTAATGAAGTAATTGGATAATTCTCCATTGCCCTCATTCCAGCACCAATAGAAATCCCTGGCGCTTGCATCGACGCCTGAACAAAAAGAGCACCTGCCAGTGACTGATAGCCAACGGAGGCAAAAACCAGCCCCAACAAGTCCGCAAAAACCCCTCGTTTCAACAAGCGGCTTGTTTCTCCTCTGCTCGGGCGAGCTCCACTATCAAGAGCCCTTCCTGTTCGAACTATTAACCAGCCCTGCCAAAGTCCGTATAACAAGACTAAGAATGCAAGAGTTGTTAAAGACAATCCAGGCCCTAGACCTAATGCCCTCTCTGAATTACGAGCAAGACTGCTCCCAACATTATTAAAAAGCAAAACCCCTACAACAACCACCCCAAGAATTGTCTGAATCCAGAAGCGAATCCAGCCCATCCGGCGCATACCTAATGAAAGAAGTTGAAAGTCAAGTTGATCTGCCATCCAAAAAGAATGCGGTGGTCATTCAAACTTGCAATCTAAGCGCAAATTGTGCACGTTTCCCTTGATCCCTCTTTGTTCACCAAAACAAGCGAAGCTTCCTACCGCTTTAGCTCTAGGCAGCTTTGATGGTCTTCATTCAGGCCATCGCAGAGTCATAAATGCCATTACACAGGACTCTCTTGGAGTTCCGACAGTGGTTAGCTTTTGGCCACATCCCCGTGAAATTCTTTATGGCGAGACAAGACTTCGATTGGATCTGCCCTCAGAAAAGACCTCTCTCTTAGAGCCGCTAGGCGTTGAGCAATTGGTATTGGTCCCTTTCGATCGTTCTTTAGCTTCACTTTCTCCGGAAGATTTTGTCCATAAAATTCTTTTAAAAACTCTAAAAGCCAATCAAATAGCAGTAGGAGAGAATTTTCGATTTGGTCGCAATAGGGAAGGGAGCGCATCTACTTTGAAAGAGATAGCAAAAGCATCAGGAGTCAAAGTTGCTGTATTGCCAATCCTTGAAGACCCTCAAGGTCGCATGAGCAGTAGTCGAATTCGATCTGCTCTTAAGAATGGGAATCTGCAAGAAGCAAAAGATCTCATGGGACGCCCATACAGTTTTCGTGGTCGCGTCATAAAAGGTAAAGGTCTCGGAAAAAGTCTCGGCTGGCCCACCGCAAACTTAAGTGTTGATGGACGGAAATTCCTTCCCGGAACAGGCGTCTACGCCTCCTGGGCAAAACTCTCTAATCCTATAAAGTCCATACCTGCAATAATGAATTTAGGACCACAGCCAACAGTTGACCCCAATTCCCCTTCCGCTGTAGAAGTTCATCTTCTTGATCAAAATTTAGATTTGGTCGGTCAAGAATTAATTATCGAGCCTGCAAAAAGACTCCGAGGTCAAAAAAAGTTTACGGACCTTGCCTCGCTCAGCCTTCAAATAGGAGAAGATGCCTCTTTAGCTCGCATCTTTTTACAAAGAGAAAATCAAAATTAATACTCAAGAAATCATGGGATATGCATTAGCTAAACCCCACACCACAAAGCAAGCAATACCTCCCAATAAAAGAACTCCCCAAATCAAAACATTCATGGTGCTACCTGAACTACGGTTGTTCATAAACTATGTGGCATGCATTCTGCCAAGGTTTGCATGAATTTAATGTCTTTCGCTTCTTTACCTGATCCAAATGTTGCACAGCTCATAGATGCCAATCTTGACAGGGCTAGAGAAGGTCTACGTGTAATTGAAGATTGGTGCAGGCTCACACTAAGGCAAAAAGATCTTGTAGTAACACTCAAAGGTTGGAGACAGCAATTAGGCAGTCTTCACCATGAAATATATAAACAAGCTCGCTGCATTGAAAACGATGAGGGGTTAGGGATCACTCACCCTGCACAATCTGCAAGAAATTGTCCGGAGGATGTAATAGCCGCAAACTCCGCTCGCGCACAAGAAGCACTCAGAGTCATCGAAGAATTCTCAAGACAATGCGATCCTGAACTATCCGAAACGGCTGGAACAATTCGCTATGGATTATATGAACTAGAAACAACTGTTCTCAATGCAAGTCTTCGATTCAAACGTCGCAAAAAGCTTCTTTCTACAAAACTCTGCTTACTTACTGATCCCAAAACGAACATTTATAAAACCATTGAAATCGCTCTCAAGAAAGGGGTAAGCATGATTCAATATCGAAATAAAGATGGTAGTGATATGGAAAGATTTTCAGAAGCAAAAAAAATATCTAACCTTTGCAAAAGCTATGAATCACTTTTTATTGTTAATGATCGAATTGATCTTGCTCTTGCAGTAGATGCTGATGGTGTTCATCTAGGGCAAGGTGATCTTCCAACGGAGATAGCCAGGCAACTAATAGGATCTCAGAAGTTAATTGGTCGGAGCACTCATTGTCTAAAACAACTAGAACAAGCAGAGAGTGAAGGATGTGATTATCTTGGAGTAGGTCCTGTACATCTCTCCAAAAATAAACCTCAGGAGCAACCAAGGGGTCTTAGCTATGTAAGCGAGGTATCAAAAGCAACAAAGCTACCTTGGTTTGCTATAGGTGGAATCAACACCTCCAACTTAAATGAGGTGCTTTCAGCTGGAGCGGAAAGAGTCGCTGTACTAAGTGCAATTATGAATTCAAGTAATCCTGATAGTGCAATCCATGAGCTGCTTAAGAGGCTTTCATGAACATACAAATTAACGGTGAGATAAAGAAAATCGAGCCGGAACGAAAGCTTTTAAGTCTCGCAAATCTAATTGAACAGCTTGGCTATCACCCACAACTAATAGTTGTGGAATACAACGGGACGATAATTAGTTCTAAAGACTGGGAGCAACAACAGATAAAAGACGGGGACAACCTTGAAATTGTCACGATTGTGGGCGGGGGTTCCTAAAGTCTGTTCAATTGCCAATTAAGTCGTTGGCCAAATTTTCAAAACTCCCTGGCAAAGTTCCTTTCCCAAGACTCCTCTCAGCGTTGATTCTTGCAGTCTCCCTAACTTTGGGAGTGATGTTTGCCCAGCCTCAACCCAGTCATGCTGCTAGTGGAGGTCGGATAGGAGGAGGAAGTTTCCGCAGCACCCCATCAATTCCTCGAACAGGTGGATATGGAGGCTCATATCGAGGCGGTTATGGAGGATATGGAGGATATCGAGGATATCGAGGAGGAGGAATTGGGTTTCCCTTTATTCTCCCGATTTTCGGGTTTGGCGGTGGCGGCCTTTTTGGGTTTCTTATCCTTATCTCAATTGCTGGAGTGATAGCCAATGCAATTAAAGGCTCTAGTACCCCATCAATAGGAAGTTCCAGAGAAGCAATCGAGCGACCTCAAGGTCCAGTCAGCTTAATTCAGCTTCAAATAGGTCTTTTAGCAAGTGCAAAGGAATTACAAGAAAACCTGAGGGAACTTGCTTTCTCAGCTGATACAAGTAATTCCATTGGGCTTCAACGTGTTCTTCAAGAAACCACCCTTTCTCTGCTAAGAAAGCCTGACTTGTGGGTTTACGCCAATCTCGAGACTGGCAATGTTCCGTTTAGTGCCGCCGAGTCAACCTTCAACAGACTTTCAATGACCGAGAGGAGCAAATTAGATGCAGAGTTAACTTCAAACACTTATGGACAAGTTTTTAAGAGCGAAAACCCTGAAAACAAACCAGGCGAGGCAGATATAACAAGCGAATACATTGCAATCACAATTTTATTAGCGTCCAAAAGCAAGCCAAATACAAAGGATTCAGGAACAAGTGAGCAATTAGGAGAAAACCTGAGAATTCTTGGCTCTATATCTTCAAATGATCTAATTGCTTTAGAAGTTATCTGGCAACCAGAAGGCTCTGGAGAGGTTCTTAGCGCAGAAAAACTTGTTACTGCATATCCAAATTTAAAGCATCTTTAAATTCCATACACCCGCACAAGGAGCAAATTCTTCACAATTTCTTTCGAAAAAACGTGCAACAAGAACAAAATCAGAGCTTCAACACAATTAAGTTGGTACGACTTACGAAATCATGCAGTGTCTGCCTCTTCAAGTCCAGGACCACGCGCTATGAAGTGGGAGAACAATGGAGAGTTGGCACAACGTGACCTCTCTGAACTTGTCAATAGATTGCTAGATGTTGAGTCCAGCACTCATAGCAACGAGCTATCCAGGCTAGGTACTAAATGCGACGATAAAGAGTAAATATTTGAAGTAAACCTTGCATTGCAACCAGAAATAACCAAACTCGGTTCAATCATCAACTGTGAATGGCAAGAAGAAATATGCACTGGGTAAATACCCCAGTACTTATGGAAGCGATTTTGCGGTATCAGCAAGATCGTTTGCCTAGATCCATGAAACTCTGGGTCGAGCAAGTACTTGAACTCAAAAACAATGGTTCAAATGAGGGTTTGATACATAGAACTCACTTGTGAAGCTGTTCGAAATAAAATTCAAGCTTTGAGCATGCGAAGAGCGGCCATTCCTGCTCCATAACCATTATCGATATTGACAACAACCAGGCCAGGAGCACAACTTGAAAGCATGCTGTGGAGAGCAGCTTTACCTAATGAGCTAATCCCATATCCAACAGAAACAGGCACGGCAATTACAGGCTGAGGAACCAGTCCTGCGAGAACCGTGGGCAAAGCCCCCTCCATTCCTGCACAAGCAATTAGTACTTTTGCTGTTTTCAATCTTTCCAATTGCCCCAGAAGCCTATGCAAACCAGATACGCCTACATCAAGCAAGAGTTCTGTTTCAACTCCATGCCAACGCAAAGCCAATTCAGCTTCCGCAGCTACTGGTAGATCACTCGTTCCTCCACTTAGGACTATGACTTCTCCTAGAGAAGGCTTTAACTCTGCTGGACTTCCTAAAGTTAAACAACTCGCCTGAGCATGAAATTCAGCTTGTCGAAAAACTTTCTTTATTTCTTTCGCCTTTTCTTTCTGAACCCTTGTGACTAATACGAGTTGATTGGAGGATTCAAGGTTTTTTAAAATTTCTACAATCTGCTGAACACTCTTATGTTCTCCCAAAATCGCCTCAGTCATTCCTAACCTGCCAAAACGATCTAAATCGAATCTCGATTGAATCTGATTCACTGTGGTAACAACTCCCCTTCAAATTTCAAAGGAAAAGGGTTTCCTATTGCCTGGCCAGATGCATTACGAGCAAGCTCTTCAAAGCGTTTTTGAACTGCATTTATTTCAGGTTGAGGTATATTTTTCCATTGATCACGAGTAGCCCAAGTAATAAGCAAAGTAGCTTCTTCTCTTTGCTCATCCCAAAACATTTGTCGTCCAATGAAGCCTGGCTTCTGAGAAAGCCATGGCGCCCAACTCGCTTTTTCAGCCTCTAACCAAGCTTGCAAGTTTTCTTTTGAAACGTGTAAACGAAGATGCTCAACAACTCTTGAATCTTGAGCAGAGGGAAAGTGTTGATAATCAGATCGAGCCATATCAATCTTCCAAAATAAAATAATCCAAAGCCCTATTAGGAAAACATAAAAAAACGAAAGTTTCTTGAATTTATGCTTGGCCCAATTTGTTGTCATGGTTTTACTAATAAGGCAACTGCGTGACAGCTAATACCTTCCTCTCTCCCCTCAGCACCCAAACGCTCATTTGTCGTTGCTTTAACTGCAACAGAAGCAAAATCAAGTCTCATAGATTTTGCCAAATTTGTTCTCATCGAATCAATGTGCGGCTTGAGCTTGGGCCTCTCAGCAATCACGACTGCATCAACATTCGAAACCATCCAACCCTTTTGATTGACTAGTTCAACAACTTTTTCAAGAAGAAACAAGCTATCAACTCCTTTCCATTGAGGATCCTCTGGAGGGAAGAATTTTCCAATATCACCCAAAGCTATTGCACCTAACAAAGCATCAGTAACTGCATGAGCCAGCACATCAGCATCACTATGACCTTCTAGACCTAATCCATCAGGGTGATCAAGCGGCACGCCACCAAGGATCAAAGTCTCACCTTGTACTAATCGATGAATGTCATAACCATTACCGATTCGTAATTCAGGACTTTTATTGGTCAAAGGTAAATTGCTCCAACGGGCTTAGTTAAGGGCATAGAGAGATCGGTGATATTACCAGTAACTTATCTGAATTCATTAACAATCAGATTCAACATCTCAACTGAGAAAGAATTTTCAAGCTATTTATCTTTTTTTTCTTGAGAAGATGATTCTTTCTCAAGCCAACGCGAATAAAGATCAAGGCGTCTAGTCTTAGTTCGGTTTTTGCTCTGTTCAGCTCTCCATTGGGCGATAGCCCCATGATCACCACTGCGTAATATTTCCGGGACTTCCATACCTCTAAAAAAAGCTGGTCTTGTGTATTGAGGGTGTTCCAAAAGAAATTCAGAATGGCTCTCATCCAAAATCGACTCCTGAGCGCCCAAAGTCCCTTGAAGCAAGCGCACCACACCATTAATAATCACCATTGCAGGTAATTCTCCTCCTGTCAGGACAAAATCCCCTATAGACACCTCTTCATCGGCAAGGGTTCGAATCCTTTCATCAAAGCCTTCATATTGACCACAAAGAAGAATCAACTGATCATGTTCCTTGGACCAACGAAGTAAATCCCCTTGATCTAGAGGTTTACCCTGAGGAGTCATAAGCAAAGTTCTTGTTCGAGACTTGATTGAAATTGAATCAAAAGCAGCGAATATTGGCTCTGGCTTAAGAACCATGCCAACGCCTCCGCCATATGGCTCATCGTCAACTTTTCGATAAGTATCTTTTGTGAAGTCTCGAGGGTTATAAACATTTAGTTCTGCGATTCTCGACGAAAAAGCACGTCCAATTACTCCTAAAGATCTCAAAGAATCAAATACCTGAGGGACTAACGTCACAACATCAAGGCAATAGGGCTCCATAATTTTGCAAATCGCTTGATCAAACTCTTGTGGGAAATTCCACAAGAGTTAACTACTTGACAGTAATTCTTCCTATGCAATTCAACGATAAAAGAAGCGGGCGCAAAATCGAGGGGCCAGGAAAGTTCTAGTTAAAAATCCCATTAATTCTCCTCATAACCCAACTCTGCTAAGCGGGCCGGCTTACTTCGCCAATCTGGAACAACCTTTACGAAGAGTTCCAAATAGACTGGGCCATCTATTAGGGCTTGAATCTGAAAGCGTGCTTCTTTACCAATAGTTTTGAGCATAGAACCTGCCTTTCCAATCAATATGCCTTTCTGGCTTTTTCTCTCTACCAATATTGTTGCCAATAAGGCAGTGTGATTTTTGCTATTTGGTTTTTTTTTCTTAGATGGGATTTCTTCCACGCGATCAATACTAACGGCAACACTATGAGGGACTTCCTCTCTGGTATGAAGCAGAACCTGTTCACGAATTAATTCAGCAAGAAGAATCTTTTCAGGCTGGTCTGACCTCAATTCAGGAGGGTAAAGCTGGGGACCTAATGGCAAGTATTCCGTCAAAACTTTCGGCAAATCAAGGCATCCATCACCTTTTAGAGCACTACATCGAAAAACAGGCCAAGAAGACTGCCTCAAGAAATCCCTATACAGTTTTTCGCGCTTTTGGCTCTGCTCATTCCCCACTAAGTCCCACTTATTCAAAACAACTACTACAGGCAATTTTTGTTGCTTTAGCAGGTTGATTATGTAATTATCACCTTTACCTGGCAATTGAGAGCCATCCAGTAAAAGCAATACGACATCTACCTCTCCTATAGTCGACCTAGCACTTTTAACAAGTCTTTCTCCAAGTAAATGGTGCGGCTTATGTATCCCTGGAGTATCAACCATTATCAATTGAGCTTTTGAGGTGGTCACAATTGCCCGTAGACGAATGCGAGTGGTCTGAGCAACTGGAGAGGTGATTGCCACTTTCTCACCTACTAATTGATTAACTAAAGTTGATTTGCCTACATTTGGTCTACCTATTAAGGCGACAAAACCTGACCGATAGTCCTTGGGTATTTGCTCTTTCAAAGACATGACCTGAATTTGGTCTCTCGATCACCTGAAGCCAAACTTAAATGAAAGCCATGACCAACAAGAATCAAACTTTTGAAAATACGCTGCAAATAGCAATGCTTTGGTGCCATTCTTGGGAAAAAGGGGAACTGAGTGACGAAGTTCTTGCAGACAAAGTTGGAGAACTCTTGACAACAAGAGACGGAATACGTGGTTTTTTTGTTGTTAGCTTGTCAAGTGATTGTCCTCTAATGGATCGACTCCCTGATCCTCTTGTAGTACAACTTAGAGCTGGTGGCGAAGAAGTTGTAGATCTAGCGGCTCGCAACCTTGCAATGAGTACTGCAATGGCGATTCATCATGCGCGAAAAGGAGACCTTGAAAGGGAGTCAGCCTCAAAAAGAATAACCTCAAGATGTCAAGATCTCCTGAGAGTGTTAGACACGCATGAAGTAAAAAAAAGGTTAGATGCTCTTCTTAAAGCAACTAAAGAATTAGGAGAGGAAAGAGAAGATGAAGCTTTTCTTTCGAAATGGGGTTATGACAAAGATCAAAAACTTGCAATTGCACTGAGTATTAATGCAATTGCAGAATCTACTCAATAAAAAAAGGGCTAATAAGCCCTTTTTTTATTGAATAGGTTGAACTCCTTTACAAATTCAGTCTCGACGTCCACCACCTTGCAAAGCAATCATTAATCGAAGAATAAAAATAAACAAGTTTATATAGGTTAAATACATTCCCAATGCACCTGCCAAATACTGATCATCCCTATAAGTCCTAGGCATCGTATAAAAGTCAACAAAAGACATTCCAACGAAAAGGACAGTCCCGAAACCTGCAATCATTAACTCAAAGCCACTCCCACCAAACATCCCAGGAGCAAATAGTCCTCCAATTAGCTGAACCAACATTGCAACAATCAAGCCAATTAAGCCAAGACCTACTACACCACTCAATGCCTGGCCGACACTATCACTCATACGACGACCAACAACAGAAGCGATTCCAAAAGTAATTCCTGTCGCAAGAGCGGCTGTACCAACAGCTCCAATACCAGCAGTGCCAATTGCGATTGCGACAATTCCGCTAAGTGTGTAGCCAGTAATGATGCTGTAAGCACTTAGCAAAGGCAGTGCAGTACTGTTATTTGCCTTCATCGCGACATTCTGAGCGACAAAGAACAAAATCAAGTTTCCAATTAAGGCGACCCAAAAAAGTGGCATAAATAATGCTGGGTTAGTCGCTTGGAGTGAAAGGCCTCCAATAACTCCTCCAGCGGTAAGAACCATTCCACCGCCGACATAAGGCAAAGCCTTGTTGACGACATTTGGCCCTACAAGAGCACTTGACTGTGCCTCACGAATAGCTTGTTGAAAATTGCTGCTTGCTGGCATAACCCACCAGATCTAATAACCCCTTTACTTTGCCAGTAAATAAAAGGAACTGCTGAAATTGTTAGTGCGGATCTCCCTATTACCTATCTTTATTGGCATAAGCATCTACCACCTTCTGAACCAAAGGATGCCTAACGATATCGGCAGAAGTCAAGCGACAGACAGCAACTCCATCAACAGATTTCAACAATTCCGAGGCTTCTAGCAAGCCACTCTTCTGACCTGCAGGCAAGTCAACCTGTGTTACATCTCCATTAACAACCATGCGAGAACGTTCGCCCATTCGAGTCAAAACCATTTGCATTTGAGCTGAGGTTGTATTTTGAGCCTCGTCAAGAATGACAAATGCCCCCTCAAGAGTCCGCCCTCTCATATAGGCAAGAGGAGCTACTTCTATTACCCCTTTTTCAAGCAAAGTAGTTGTTTTTTCTGGCCCAAGCAAAGAGTGCAAGGCGTCATAAAGCGGGCGCAGGTATGGGTCAACCTTCTGCTGAAGATCTCCAGGAAGAAACCCAAGCCTTTCGCCTGCTTCTACAGCTGGCCTTGTAAGAATCAGTCTTTCTACTTTTCTCTCAGTAAGCATTCGGACTGCAAGAACTGTTGCCAAAAAAGTTTTCCCTGTACCTGCTGGACCCAACCCAAACGTGAGGTCATACTTTTCCATCGCTTCTAAATAAGCTTTTTGGCGAATAGTTCTTGGTCTCAAAAGATTACCTCTCTGACTTCTTGCAAGCACTTTCTGTCCCAATTGAGCATGGGCAGCACTATCTCCAGCATCTAAAGCATTAAAAGCAGTATGCAAATCAACTTCTGACACCACTTGTCCTTCTTCCCAGATAGGGCGAATCAGTTCAATTAATGCACAAGCTTTCTCAACATGAGTCAATTGCCCACTTATTTCCAATTGCAAACCCCTCATCACAAAAGAAGCCCCTGTGAGAGTTTCTAAATAAAAAAGGTTCTTTTGCCCAATACCAGATAATGCAATGGCTGCATCTGAATCAGGTAAATCAACAGAGAAGCGACCACAGGAGGCTGCTTCATGCATTGGAAGGATCAGGATTCTGTGTTATCGGTTGAAGTTTCTTCCTGAGAATCTTCAACTTTAGAAGAGTTATCTTTAACCGCTTGTTTTGAAGCCAGCTTTCGTGCAGCTTCTTGCTTTGCCTTCCCTACTAATACAGCAGGTCGAACTTTTTTCTCTAATAAACCTCCTTTTTCCAAAAGAGATCTAACCGCTTCAGTTGGTTGAGCTCCTTGACTAAGGCGAGTTCGCAAAGCTTCCGTATCAAGTCTTGTTTCTTTAGTTCGAGGGTTATAAAAACCTAATTCCTGAAGTGGGCGGCCATCGCGACGTGAGGTGCTGTTACAGGCAACCAAACGGAAACTCGCTTCTCCCTTCTTTCCGAACCGCTTAAGGCGGAGCTTTATCATCGTTTACAAGTAAAATCAGGTGTTCACTTTGGCGAGAAATTTCCCGTCAAACAAACAGATTAACCTGCTGAGGGTCAAAGGTCTCCAAAACCCTTCTTTTTTTTGACTGGTCGCTGCTTTCGAGTTGCTGTTGCCCCCCCGCGTCCTGCTCTCCCATTTTGTTGTGCCCCCATAGGAATTCCTGGCATACCTCCCATTCCTGGCATACCTCCCATTCCTGGCATACCTCCCATTCCTGGCATGGTTCCGCTAGACATCTGCTTCATTAAGCCCCGCATTTTCTGAAAATCAGCCAAAACCTTGTCCACCTCAGCCGCAGTGTGTCCACTACCAATACCTACTCTTTTTCTTCTAGACGGTTGAGCCGCTAATAGTTCTGGCTGAGTTCGCTCTGCCTCAGTCATAGAACCAATCATCGCCTCAATTCGTTTCAACTGCTCCTCGCCACTTTTAAGCATCCCATCATCAATTTTGTTCATCCCTGGAATCATTTTCATGAGTCCACCCAAAGACCCCATTCGTTTAATTAATCTCATCTGTTTTACAAAGTCAGAAAAATCAAACGTTGCTTCCTGAAGCTTTCTCTGCATTTGCTCTGCATCTGCAAGCTCCACAGCTTTCTGGGCCTTTTCTACAAGAGTCAATACATCTCCCATCCCCAAAATTCGACTTGCCATTCGTTCTGGATGGAATGGCTGTAAAGCTTCAACCTTCTCCCCCGTACCAATGAATTTGATTGGTTGACCACTAATTTTTCTTATAGATAATGCCGCTCCACCTCTTGAATCACCATCCAGTTTTGTTAGCACTGCGCCTGTAATACCTACCTTTTCATGAAATGCTCTTGTCAGGTCTGCGGCCTCTTGGCCAATCATAGAATCAACAACTAATAAAACTTCCTTAGGTTCTACGGCCGAACGTATTCGAACCATTTCATCCATCATCTCTTCATCTATCTGAAGCCTCCCAGCTGTATCGACTAAAACCATGTCTAAGCCTTCTTCTTTTGCCTTGGAAAGCCCCGCTGCTGCTATTTCCTCTGGCTTTACTTCTGCACCAAGACTAAAAACCTCAACATCTATTTGATCTCCTAGTGTTTGCAATTGATCAATAGCAGCAGGCCGATAGACATCAGCTGCAACCATCAATATTTTGCGCCCTTGTTCTTTGAGATACAGTCCAAGCTTGGCGGTGGCTGTGGTTTTGCCAGCTCCTTGAAGTCCTGCCATTAGAACTACAGTTGGTTCATCTTGAGAACTTGTCAAAGGAGTGTTCGCTCCTCCCATCACTTCGACTAATTCTTCATGCACTACTTGAATAAATTTCTGATCTGGAGAAACCCCTCTCACAACCTCTGCGCCAAGAGCCTTTTGCCTTACCTCTTCAACAAAGCCTTTTACAACAGAAAGGCTTACATCAGCTTCTAGTAAAGCTCTTCGAACTTCTTTAAGCGCTCCTTCTATATTTCCTTCACTAATTTGTGCCTCTCCTTTTAGCCCTTTGACTGCATCTTCAAAACGGGCTGAAAGCTCATCAAACATTTTGGGTAATAGTAAAGATCAGGGAAGAGTAAGGTTGAAAAAATTTTTCTTCAATAGGGCAATCTATAACTAGTCACCACTTATAAAGGCAACCAATTGCCAAAGTTCTTTCTCTCGTCCAAGGATATAAGTAACTTTTAAAGAAGGTATCAAGGTTTCAGAAACTATTTCACCATCAGCATTAATTCTTTGATCTTTATATGTGAGTTTGACTTTTGCTTCAATTCTCTTTGCAGTTTTATCAACCAACTTTAAGGAAGTGATCGATGCCTCAATTAATTGCTTCTCTTTATTTTGTCGGTCTTTATCCCTGTCCAATTGAATGCGTTTCAATAGGGAGGGTCTTGCGACTATTGGCAAATCAGCACTATCTCCTCCAGAAAGCACCGAGGCCTTGCCTTTCAACCATGCCTCCAGAAGAGCTTGAACTTGTTTTTTGCTGGGGTTATCAACAGTTAACGGCTCTATAGGCAAAGCTTCTTCGGCGCTTTTAATTCCTGAAGAAATCTCTTCCTGAGCAGAATCAATTAATTTCAGATCTTGAGAAGGTTCTGGAGTTAAAGCTTTGCTGATTTCCTTTTGAGTACTAACAAGTTCTAAAGAAGGTCTATTACGCAAGTGGAAATAACTGATTGAGATGCCAGAAATCAAAACAACCAAACCAGCAAAAACCTTCGAATGAGGAGCAACTTTCCTCAGTGAAGGAATGATTTGCACTGACCAGTTGATAGCTCGACCCTTTAGATCAACAAGCCAGGAGATTGCAAGATTATTTTGGAGCAACTGGGAAGATCCTTTCTCTATAGGATCTGTTTTCTCTTCAGAGCAATCTTCTAGAAGATCACCATCCTTCTCAGTGTCAATCTCAGTAGATTCAAAATCACTTTTTTCCTGTGAGATATTGGACTCTTCTTTTTTTTCTGAGGAATTTGATGACAAAAAGGAGAAGCTAGATTTAGATAATCCAAAAGCTCCTTTGTCGTCTAAATCCTCTAAATAACTCTGAACATCTCGATCTGCAAACCATGCCTCGAGATCAATTGCATTTGAATCAACATCTCTATAACCAGGCAAAACATCTCTTCTTAGCCAGTCTCGAGAATAATCACAAAGAGCTTCCAATATTTCTCCTGGATAATTCTCAAGCCAATCACTTAGTTCATGATCTGAGCTTTTTCCAAACCGTTCCTCAGCTTGTTTAATGTCGGCCAGCAAAAGGTCTACACATCCAAGCAATGGCATTGGATCTAAGCCTGGAATATCAATCTTCTTTAGCTGTTTTCGAGCTTGATGCAATTTTTCTGGCTTGCGTTGTGAAAAGCCTGCTGCCACCAATGCGATAGCCCCAAGGAATCCTGCATCCAAAGATCCTCTTTTTTGCCAGGTAAAAAACAAATCAAGTTGTTCCTGCACAGTGAGAAATTTTCTTATTTGTTGAAAAAAAAGTTCAAAATCCGCTTGTGAAAGCCCGCCAATCATCTTTGACCTATTTCGCCCTTCAAGACCACCTCTCTCTCGAACAAGGCCGTCGAGCAATTCAATTCCATTTTGATGTGATTCCTGCTCACCCAGGTCTCTACTCAAAAGATCAAGAATCCTGTAAGGAAGTAATGATTCCAATTCCTTTTCTAAAACTTTGCGCTCATCTGGAAGCTTGCCTATTCGCTGGAGCAACTGAATTCCCTGCTGCAAAAGCAAGGCAGAAGACTCATAGTGCCTTTCTTCTTGTTCTTGACGAGCTGCATCTCGACATGACAACACAGCCACCAATGTCAAATCAGCTTCCCGCCCACTTCCCAATGCGGGTGCCTGAGGAGGCTGCAAACTCTTTTTGGCAAGATTAAAAGCTTCATAAGACGCATCTGCTTCCCAAAGCAAAATCAGCCCTGCCACCTCTCTACTAGAAGAAAGTTCAAGACCAGAAGCCCCTCCTAATAAAGCAGTTTCATACTCTTGGCGCAGTTTTGAATCAAGCAAAAGGTCTGCTGAGAGTCGTAATAATTCAGCACGTTGCGCAAGTACTTCATTTGTAAAGCCCTGATCAGGGGCTCGATCTAAGCGCAACTGAAGAGCACGAAGAACTGCTTCGGCCTCAATAGCAGGGTTTACCCCTAATAAGCGGAAATGATCAATTGGCAATTCCACTCGCAGCTAAGCCATTGGCATCAGACTCTAGGCATCAGAAGGGGTTTTGCCCATTTTTCTTCCGCAGGCCCTTACAGTCGTAAAAGAAGTGATAGGCATTTGGCATGAGCCAAGGAACAGCAACAGCCTCCAATCAAGCAGGCAAAACGCCAATAGAGGCAGGCGATCACGCCGAAAGAATGATGAATCACGTGTCGGCAAAACCTGCCATTTTGGACAAAGAAACAGGTCTTACGCTCTTCAGAGATATGACTCTTGGTCGAAGATTTGAAGATAAATGTGCAGAAATGTATTACCGAGGGAAAATGTTTGGTTTCGTTCACCTCTACAACGGCCAAGAAGCTGTTAGCTCAGGTGTGATCTGTGCCATGAGAAAACAACATGACTGGTTTTGCAGTACTTACAGAGACCATGTGCATGCCCTAAGCGCGGGTGTCCCTGCAAGAGAGGTAATGAGCGAACTTTTCGGCAAAGAGACTGGTTGCAGCAAGGGCCGTGGAGGTTCTATGCACCTTTTCTCAAAAGAACACCATTTACTAGGCGGTTATGCATTCATAGGAGAAGGAATCCCTGTTGCACTTGGTGCAGCTTTTACCAGTCGCTACAAGCGTGACGCTCTTAGCGATACAAGTAGTGATTCAGTTACTGCGGCGTTTTTTGGAGATGGGACTTGTAATAACGGTCAATTTTTTGAATGTCTAAACATGGCTCAGCTCTGGAAATTGCCCATTCTTTTTGTTGTAGAGAACAACAAATGGGCAATTGGGATGGCTCATGATCGAGCAACGAGTGATCCAGAAATCTGGAGAAAAGCAGAAGCCTTTGGAATGAAAGGAGAAGAAGTCGACGGAATGGATGTAATGGCAGTTCGTGGGGCCGCTCAAAGAGCCCTAGAAAGAGCAAGAGCAGGAGAAGGTCCAACACTTTTAGAATGCTTAACCTATAGATTCCGAGGTCACTCATTAGCTGACCCAGATGAGCTGCGCGCAGAACAAGAAAAAAAATTCTGGGCAGAAAGGGATCCTTTAAAAAAACTAGAGAAAGATCTTACAGAGGCTGGGCTTGTTAAAAGTCAGGAATTGCGAGATATAGAAAAAGAAATAGATGAAATAGTCTCTGATGCAATTGACTTTGCATTGCAAGCAAAAGAACCTGATCCGAATGAACTAACTAATTATATTTGGGCTGATGAGCAAAGCAATTGAAGATATAAAATAAGAGCATAAAGGTAATTCGCTTCAAATCAAATACCACTAGGAAGCTTACGAGTTAAGTTTCTAAGTTTGCGAAGTGCTTTTAATTCAACTTGTCGAACTCGTTCTCTAGAGACCTCTAAAAGACGGCCAATTTCAGCAAGAGTATGCCTTTCATTTCCCTCCAAGCCAAACCTAAGTCTAAGAACATGTTGCTCTTGCTCGCTGAGATGACTCAACCATCTACCAAGCTGTTCCTGATGAATCCTTTGCTCAACTTTGTCTAAAGGTTCTTCATCAGTTGCGTCTGCAATAAGGTCACCCAAAAAGCTGCGACCCTCATCACCATTTACAGGCGCATCAAGGCTGCTAGTTGTGAGTGCTTGTCTAAGCAATGAATCAAGTTCTTCCAACGGTATATCCATTGCCTCTGCAATCTCTATGCGACTTGGCATTGCCCCTAATTTGTGAGCCAGGTCAAGACTTACTTTTCGAATAGTTGTAAGTCTCTCGCTCAAATGCACGGGCAACCGAATTGTCCGTGATTGACAGGCAATGGCTCGCGTCATGCTTTGCCTAATCCACCAAAAAGCATAGGTAGAAAACTTGTAACCACGAGTAGGGTCAAACTTTTCCACTGCACGCTCTAAGCCAAGAGAACCTTCTTGAACAAGGTCCAAAAGCTCCAATCCTTTGCCTTGGTATTTCTTGGCAACACTTACAACCAATCGAAGATTGGCCTTCATCATTCGCTCTTTTGCCCGTCGACCAATACGAATCAAACGACGTTCATGTGAACTGAATTTTTTAGTTTCCCCGTTGATTAGAGAATCTTCAGTGAGGTTCATCATCACTTGAACCTGATTACCCAACTCAATCTCCTCAGCAGGAGTCAAAAGAGGGATACGCCCAATTGTTGATAAATACCAACTAATTGGGTCACTACTACGGCGCCTTTGAGATTCAGCCGTCTTGGGAGCGGTGGAAACCATATATTGATAAAGCCCAATCAGTTGCAGAGGACTTTCCTACAGATATCGACAAAAAGCCCAAGCTTTCAAGAACCCTTTAGATTCTTGCGTGGAAATCTACACATTTCCCCCTACAGAGGATCATTGACCACTCTTTCAAGTATCTATTGCTACGCAACCCTCCTGAATAGTCCTGACAAGGGTTCTTAGCGATTCTGCGACCACGCTTGGCGAACTACCTTCTTTGGTCCTTTTTGCTGCTTCGGAATGAACAAATGCAGCTACAGCAAGGTATTCAGAGGAAAAGGCGTTGTCAGCAGCTACTCCCATCGCTCCAACACCAACAGCAAACCCAGCCAACAAATCTCCCAAACCTGTCCGCGCGACAAAAGGAGAGGTTTCTGTTAACTGCCAATTTGAACCTGTTGGCAGAGAAATAATGCTATTAGCTCCTTTTAGCAATATCCCAGCTCCAGAAGATTGCGAAGCTTGCTTGGCTGCTTCTAATGGACAAAGATCATTAAATTCTGGAAACAACCTTCGGAACTCTGAAAAATGAGGCGTAATCCATGTAGGCCCTAATCTTTTCTTTAACCATTTCCAGCTTTCAGGCAATCCAGACAAAACATTCAGAGCTTCAGCATCTAACACAAGCAATCTTTCAAAATCCTTAGCTTTATATAAAAGCTCTTTCCAAATTTCCTCTGAGAGCTTCAATCCAGGCCCCATTAAAAACGAATCAATTCTTAGAAGGTCTAATTGAGCTAACAAACTTCCGATATCTATTTCCCCATTCTCTTTTCGGCGAAAAGAACCTTCTAAAACGATTTCAGGTGCAACTTGCCATAACGTATTTGCCACTGGTTCTGGCAAAACTGCTTTAATACTTCCCACTCCGCTTCCAAGAGCTCCTTGCAAGGCCAAGAGCGCAGCACCACGGTATAGATCACTCCCAGCCATCACTAACGCACGACCTCGTTGATATTTACTAGAGGCTGCCGGCAGATAAGGCCAAGAAATTGTTAGCAGATCAGATGAGCAAATTCGAATTGGCTGAGTCCTAGGTAACGATTTTAAAATTTTTTCTGAGAGTCCAAGGTCAACTCTTACAAGTTTGCCCACATTTGATTTTGAGACATCTTGCACAAGCCCTTGCTTAACTAAACCGGCTGTCAAAGTAAAAGCAGCCACAGCAGCGCCACTATCAAAAGTTTTTCCGGTATCAGCACAAATCCCTGCTGGCACATCCAAACTAACTAAACGCCCTGGCTGATTTTGTTCTCTATCTAGCAACAATTGCGCAATTGACTTTGCCAAAGGTCGACACTGACCGATACCAAAAAGTGCTTCTACCCAAAGTGCTTTTGTGGAAACACTAGGAGCTTCTTTAAAACATTTGATTCCAAGCCATTTAGCATAAGAATAATGCTGGGAAGTTAGGGTTTTATTTATAGGGAACGGGCACCAAATGCTTACGTCTATTCCTGCCAGATGCAACTCCCTAGCCACAACCAATCCATCTCCTCCATTATGACCTGGCCCAATCAAAAAAAAGACACCTTGATCAAGCAAGTCAGGCTGTTGAGTCAACCATTTCGCCATTGCCAAACCCACTTTCTCCATCAAAGCTTCTACCGGAAGTCCACCTGAGAGAATTTGACTCTCAAGTTTTGCCATCTGAGAAGCAGTGACCATTACATGGTCTGAATCAAACTTGGGCCAAACCACAACATGTCCGCATATTCTTCCACTATGGAGACTTCAGGGCGGTCATGACTATGCCGCAATCATTCTCACTCTTAAAAGAATTGATGAGCAATCAACCAGCCACAACTGCTGGCAATGAAGTTATCAAAAATTTAAAGGGTTTAGGAGGTAAGCATTCAGTTGCGGTAGGGCTTTCTGGTGGCGTAGATAGCTCTCTAACAGCTGCTTTACTTGTAGAAGCAGGTTGGCATGTCGAAGGACTTACTCTTTGGCTCATGAGCGGAAATGGTTCTTGCTGCTCTGATGGGCTAATTGACGCAGCAGGAATATGTAATCAGCTTGGTATCCCTCATCATGTGATGGATACAAGGAATAGTTTTGAGGAGGAAATAGTGCAAGGTCTGTTAAAGGGGTATCAAGAAGGAATTACTCCTATTCCTTGTTCAAGATGTAATCGCTCAGTCAAGTTTTCTTCCATGATCAAATGGACAAAAGAGAATTCAAACATTGAACGCATAGCGACTGGACATTATGCACGTATTAGAAATTTAAAAGAAGTAGACAAGTCGATTCCATTTAGCAAGCATGTAAACAAGCAATATCAACTTTTACGGGGAAGAGATTCAAATAAAGATCAAAGTTACTTTTTATATGATTTACCTCAAGAGATTCTTGGGAAAATTGTTTTTCCTTTAGGGGAGTTAACTAAGTCAGAAACACGCGAAGAAGCAAAAAGGCTAGGGCTTCGCACCGCTCAAAAGCCAGAGAGCCAAGATCTTTGTCTTGCAGAAAAACATGGTTCTATGAGCTCTTTCTTGGATCATTACCTTCCTCCAAGGCAAGGAGAAATCGTTCTCCAAGATGGCACAGTGGTTGGACAACATCAAGGCATAGAACATTTCACAATCGGCCAAAGAAAAGGTCTGGGAGTCTCATGGAAAGAACCATTACATGTCATCAAAATCGAAAGCGAAACGAATCGCATTGTTGTCGCAACTAAAGACCAAACAGGCCAGAAAAGCTGCATTGTGGGTGAAATCAATTGGCTATCAATACACCCGCCTAAGGACACAATCAAGGTAGAAGTCCAAGTGAGATATAGAAGTCGTCCTGTACTTGCAACCCTCACTCCTATTGATTCGACTCAAAGAGACTCTGAGAGAGAACGTCCATATCGATGCAAAATATGCTTTAAAGAAAAGCAGTTTTCAATCACGCCTGGACAAGCAGCTGTTTTTTATGAAGGACAAGTGGTTTTGGGAGGAGGAATAATCCAACTTCAATCCTTGTAAAATAGTTTTTTTTAATCTCTCAATCTAAAGACAGCAATACCCAAAAAGCCAACTAAAAAAAATAGAATCAACGGGGCTTCTCCCCAAGATGTATAACCAGTAAAACCTTTATGAATATTGAGATTAACTAACCCGACACGTTCTGAAAAAGCAGGGAGAACTGTTTGAACCTTGCCTGAAGCCAATATCAATGCAGATGGACCTGTATTGGCTGAGCTAATTAAATCTCTGGCAGTTTCAATACTTCTCAATTGAGCAAGCGAAAGAAATTGCTTCTGAAGAGAAATTGGATATGGATCGAGATTAGCTATTGCAACAATCCATTCCGCCCCTTCTCCAACAGCTTTAGCGATTGAATGACCATCTGTTAACTCATAACAAATTGCCACTGCAGCTGGCGGTCCTGACCAAGAGAGAAGTCTTGAAGCCTTACCTGGTTGCAAACCACCGATAGCAGAGAGTCCTTCAAAGGAAACCTGAGGCAAGCTTGGGAACCATTCCCCTAATGGAACCAATCGATGCTTATCAATTGCATTTGAGAAGGAATCGTTGCCAGTCTCAAAAACCAGCAAAGAACTTCTCTGTTCACCTCTAACCCATCTAAACCCGCCTGAAAGCAATGGTAGAGGTGAAGGGATAACAAGGTCTTGTCGAGCACTTAGCGTTCCTTCCGGCGCTATCAACCAAGAAGCCGATATACCCTTTGAAAACTGAAGAGCTTTAAGTAAGGCTTTTGGAATTCTTTCTTGTTGTTCAGGGGAAAACTTAGTCCTTGTAGGAATATCAGACTGCCAAATCGCCACAGGAATTGACTCAGACGACACAGAGTCCTCAAGAAGCAAATTAAATCCAATCAAATGAGCAAAAAAGAGGCCGCAAAGTCCTATCAAAAATGATTTAATCCATTTCTTTCGCCCAGAAAAAGCAGCCCATACTTGCCACAACCAATATCCAATAACTAACAGCACTGCTGAAAGTCCGCCAGCTCCAATCCAGCGAGCCAATCCAGCTAAAAATCTATCCCCTGGGAGCACGCTGCTGCCTATACCTATCCAAAACAATGGAGTCTGAGCTAAGGCAATTTCTCCTAATCCCCACAAAGTCACCAAGACAATTACACAAAGTGCTTTTTCTCCAAGTCCCAAGCCTCTTTTTCCCAAAAAGATTGAACAATTGGCAACCCAAGACCAACATCCGACAAGAGCCCCACCAAGGGCTCCGCAAAAGATCCAAACTCCAAAAGTCATAAGCAAACTTAATGGTCCTGGAATGCCTATCCAATTGAGTGGGTGAAGTGATAAAAGCCAACGATGGCTTATCAATACAGCAATTACTCCCCAAAGTGAACTTGCCCAGATATTGCTACTTACCCCCCAAAGGAAAGCGGTTGCAATGGGCATCAAAATGAATCCACCTTGTGAAAGCGCCAAGCCTGCAAGCAGGCCCCCTAAAGAGCCCTTTAAAAAACTCAGAGATCGATCATTTCTCATCAACAAGCACTACAGAAAACTGTATTCATGGAAAAATTTTTGAAAAAGTGAGTTTTCTGTATGAATCATCCACTATTGCTAAGTAAAAAGGAATCTAAAAAAGCTTTATAAGCAGACATATCCTGTAAGAATAATTTTGAAATAGCAAAAAGCCTCGTGCGTGAAGTCCTAATTAGTTTTTCGGTCTTTCTCAGCTGCCTTATGGTTGCTTTCCTAAGCCAAATCATTTCCCCTTCTCAGGTGCTAGCTGAGAAGGGGAACTCCTTTACTGGCTCTGAAGTAGCAACAACAGGAACCGTTCAAAGATCAAATAATCTTTTTGAACTAGACCCGGACGACCCCAATCCAATACTCTTTGCAATGGCAAGAGACAAGCCTGCATCAAAGAATTCACCCCTTGGAGGTCCCCTGGAAATGAATAGTCCCAAGATCACAGCAAGTGGCTTGAGCATTACTGACCTTGTTGAAGGCACAGGTGCAGAAGCAACTGCAGGGAAAAGAGTTTCCGTAAATTACAGTGGCACTCTTGAAAACGGGAAAGAGTTTGACAGCAGTTACGGGAGGGGCCCATTCAGTTTCGCCTTAGGGGCTGGGCAAGTAATTAAAGGTTGGGACGAAGGAGTCGCAGGTATGAAAGTGGGTGGAAAAAGAAAATTGATCATCCCACCAGAACTTGGTTATGGAAGTAGAAATATCGGTGGCGGGCTGATTCCTCCTAATTCAACCTTGATTTTTGAAGTGGAACTTTTGGATATCAATTGAACGAGTGCAAATTTGTCTACTTATTTGAGACCCATTTAATAACTTCCTTTAGTAGGCTACTAATAGGTTTTAAAATTTTTGTCAGATGTTGCGCTCGGCACTTTCCAAAATCCTCAGTAGCCTGCCAACTGCAACGGTCAAGGCTCATTGCGACGGACCTTGCGGTGTTTATGACCCAGCTTCAGCTCGTGTTGCAGCAGAAGCTGTACTTTCTATGACAAAGAAATTAATTGCCTTGGAACCACCTCAAGGAAGTGATCCAGCAGCTTGGGCTACGTATAACAACACCTTCTCACGCTTCGTAGCTATTAAAGAAGAGCAAGCCAAGGAAACAAAGACAGAGCTTCTCATCCTTTGGACTGATTATTTCAAGCCGGAGCACTTAGCTTCATTCCCCGATCTTCATGAAACATTTTGGAAAGCCGCCAAACTTTGCAGTGCATGCAAAGTAAATATTGACCAAAAAAAAGCAGAAGATTTAATGGAGTCTGTTGAAAAAATACACCACATGTTTTGGAAATCCAAAGGTCGATCAGACTCATGGGTCACAGCAAGCTAAAGACAAAATATTTAAAGGAGTGAATATTCACTCCTTTCTTCTTCTTATTTTGGGTGTTCGGAAATACTGTCGTGTCTCTGGAGACTCTATGCGCCCTACTTTGCTGAATGGGGATTTCGTTATATACAAGCCGGTCAATCAAGGAAATTGCTTCCCTAAGAAAGGAAGCATAGTAGTGGTAAAAAATCCAATTGATCCAGAAGTTTTAATTATCAAAAGAGTAAAAAGATCTTCTCCAGTAGGCCTTGAACTCAGAGGAGACAATGAAGTTTCAAGCATTGATAGTCGCCAATTTGGCCTGGTCAATAAGAATCAACTTTGTGGAATAGTGGAGCAGATAATTCCCAACAATTAAAATGCACTTCTTAAAATCGCTAAATAATTTGAAGAGTGTTTTTGTGAAGCCAAAAAAGGCCGATAGCAATTGAAAGCCCACCCGTAAGTCCCACCATTAATGGCAAACCCTTTTTCCCTACGCGCGAAGTGGCAATTGAAATAAGACACAATACAAGCCCCATAGCTGCTATGGATCCAAAGAAGTAAGCCCCCATGTATGCAACTGCTCCAATAGGGGGCAGCGCCAAAGCAGGAATAATCGCCAAAAGGTGGCTTGCACCTGCTAGTCCATGAAGAACTCCTAAACCTGTGGAGGTATGAGAATGGCGGTTATGTATTTGTTTTCCTCGTAAGTGCAAGTGAATATGTTTGTGATCGTGACCATCGCCATGTCTGTGCTCATGAGTATGAATATCTAATCCCAAAGCTGTTTTTATTGCCAAAGCGCCTACAAGGACTAGAGCTAGTCCCACTGAAAACTCTGCCAACGATGACATACGTTGAATATGTGCAAAATCTTTAATCAAAATTGCAATTGTAGAAAGGGTCAAAACACCTGCCGAGTGACCTAACCCCCATGCCAAACCATTGCGTAAAGCCATTTTGGGCTGGTTGATTGCAGTAGGCATCATTGCAATCAAGTGATCGGCACCACCAACTACATGGAGAGCTCCTGCAGCAATACCTGTAAGGACGCTTATGAGCATTTAAAAGAAATTAGCAAATCAATTCTGCCTGATTGCAGAAAAGAAAGAAGCAATACTTCTAAAATGAGTTGGGATTGGATAGGCATCTAGTTGCTCTAGCCTTCAAAGCCTCTTAATCTCTTAAGTCCTGCACAGATATCGTCCTGACGCATCAGAGCTTCACCAACCAAAACCGCACTTGCTCCAACTTGATGAACCCTATCCAAATCAGCGCGTTCAAATAAACCTGATTCACTAACCAAGCAAGCCTTTTGTTCTGAGATTCGCGATCTAAATTCTGCTGCAAGGTTTTCAGTAGTAGATAAATCCGTCTTAAACGTAGTTAGGTCTCGATTGTTAATCCCAATTAAAGGGAAAGAGCCAATACTCAAGACTCGGTCAAGTTCTTCTGAATTATGGACTTCTACAAGAACAGTTAATCCAATTGATTCAGCAGCCTTTCGCAGGTACAACAAATCCTGATCAGAAAGAATTGCGGCAATTAATAACACCGCATCTGCGCCTGCTGCTCTGGCTTGATAGAGCTGATAGGGAGTCAATATAAAGTCTTTGCAAAGGATAGGAAGATCAACAGCCTTCCTAACTTCAACAAGTACTTCAAAGCCACCTTGAAAGAAAGTCTTGTCTGTCAAAACAGAAAGGCAACTAGCCCCTCCTTCTTTATATGCCTCAGCGATACGGGTAGGTACAAAATCCTGGCGAATGACTCCTTTACTAGGACTAGCCTTTTTTATCTCAGCTATAACTGCCGGCATTACCTTTGCGTTTCTTAAAGCTTCAAGAAAGTTTTTTGAAGAAGGTAGTTTTGCAACCTGTCTTTTTAGCTTGTCAATTGGCACTCTCTCACGCGCAATATGAACTTCTCGGTCCTTCTCCCAAACAATTTTTTCAAGAATATTCCTAGGTTCTGACTCTTCATGTGGAATTGCATATTCTAAGTTTGCAACCCTAACTTTTGGGTTGGGTGGACGGCGTCTAATGTTCATAGGGATGCAAGTGATTCAAGCAACCAATAAGTAATTTGTTTTAATCGCATAATGATAGGGATCAGTTCCGAACTTGATCAGGTTCTACTTACTTGTTGAGCAGCCTGTTTATAAGCAAACTCAACAACTTCACTAAGGGTGGGATGAGTATGCACTTCACGTGTCAAATCAACAACACTCTGACGTCTTGCAATTGCATTAGCTACTTCTTGAATCAGATCAGCAGCATGTAACCCATAAATATGTGCTCCCAAAACCTCACCAGTATCCTTGCGGAAGAGCAATTTCATTAAGCCATCACTCTCAAGTTCCGCCAAGGCTTTGGAATTTGCCTTGAAATAGCTACGTACACCACCAACATCAAAACCCTTTTGATCCGCCATTGCTTTAGCCTCAACCTCACTCAAACCAACTGAGCTGATTTCTGGGTGAGTAAAAGTCGCTGCAGGAATGCTTCGATAATCAATTTCTCTAGAGAGACCAAGAATATTGTCCACCGCTATTGTTCCTTGCGCCGCGGCTGTGTGA
>QCFX01000009.1 GCA_003280105.1 Prochlorococcus sp. AG-363-N20 | reverse complement strand
AATAATAGCAGTCGTACTTTGTTCAGGACATAATTGATCACTTGCATCCATAGTTAAGTTTATTCTCTTAGCGTTCAACCATTTAATTTGTTTTCTTGAATCACTAACTGTTGGACATGCTGGATAACCAAATGAATATCTACAGCCTCTATATCTTTGAGCCAAAACACCTCTAATATCATCAGGTTCCTCGTTCATAAACCCGCATTCTATTCTGATTATTGAATGGATATATTCAGCCAATGCTTCTGAGAGTTGTACAGATAAACCGTGAAAATATAAATAATCACTGTACTTATCCTGATTGAATAAACTTTGAGAGAATGAACTAGCTTTCGCTCCCATAGTTACTGCTTGCATGGGTAATATATCTGTGGCTTTACCGTCAATACTGTCTTTAAAGAAATCTGAAATGCAATAACGGTTGCCTCCTTTCTGCCTGGGAAAAGTAAAGCTACCTATTTGATCTTTTGAGCTAGAATATATGAGTAGTTGATTATTGGATCTTGCACAATTAAAATAACCATATACTGCTGCTGGCTCAAGTAAGTTGTCATTCATTATTCTCTCTATCCATTCGTTTAGTATTGGCTTTACTTGTGTCTCTATTTGATATTCGTAATCTTCCTTTGATTGATCCTTAGCTCTCTTTATTTGCCATTGACTAGAAAATAAAGCTCTTAAATCAAGAAACTTTATAATTTCATCTATTTTTAGTTCATCCCCCATAATGATTTTAGTACCCATAAATGGTGGTGTAATCGCGTCTAATTCTTGAATTATTGGTGACCTGTCGAAGTTTTCTTCTTGGTAAATATTATTTATTTGGTCTAATTTAGCGATTTCTTGATTGCTATTTCCTGAACCTTGATCTTTATCAGAAACATTTTTATTAGAGCATGCGAGTTCTATGTTCTTAGGTTGTTCAGCTGTAAAGCCTAAAACATCATCCCATGTGTTGTTATTCTTAGCGTCTATATATGCATTCATAAATCTAAGATCTGTAAATGCATCTTTACCGTAAAGGACTTTACCATTATATGTATTACTACAGTCTTGATTAACAAATTTAGGAGTTAATGCTGCTCCTCCTAAAATGACAGGAACAGTTATACCTTCATTATTAAATGCTTCTAAGTTTGCTTTCATAAAAGCTGTAGATTTAACGAGTAAACCACTCATTGCTATACAGTCTGCGTTGTGAACCTTTTGTGCTTCTATTATTGCCGTAACATCTTGTTTTATGCCAAGGTTTATCACTTCATACCCATTATTGGTAAGAATAATATCTACTAGGTTCTTACCAATGTCATGCACATCTCCTTTAACGGTAGCAATAAGAAATTTTGCTTTCTTATTGCTAGCTTCACTGTCTTTATCCATAAATTGCTCTAGGTATGCAACTGCTGATTTCATAGTTTCTGCTGATTGAAGTACAAATGGCAGTTGCATTCTTCCTGACCCAAACAGCTCTCCTACTTCTTTCATACCATCTAATAGGTATTTGTTTATGATTTCAAGTGGTGAATACACTTTTAATGCTTTGTCTAAATTCTTCTCTAAACTAATTCTTTCTCCATCAATAATATGCCTTCTCAGGCATTCTTCTATTGGTAGATTCAATAAGTCTTTATTCGAAGATCTGGCTTCTTGTGCTGATATTCCAGAAAATAGATCTGTTAGTCTTGTTAGAGGATCATACGTACATAGATTATTTTCGAATTGTCTATTGTCATAGATTAAATCTTTGCAAACTCTAATATGATCTTCCTTAATTTTAGATAAAGGAAGAATCTTTATAGGAGAAACAATGGCTGCATCTAATCCAAGCTTACAACTTTCATGTAAATATACAGAGTTAAGAGTTATTCTTGCAGCTGTACTTAGGCCAAAACTTATATTAGAAATGCCAAGAACTATATGCACATGTGGAATATTCTTAGATATTCTTTCTATCACATTTAATGTTTCCACTGCATTTCTTCTGTCCTCCTCTATACCTGTAGAAATAGGAAGGGCTAATGGATCATAAAAAATATCAGAGGGTTCTATTCCGTAATCTGTAGCATCTTTATAGGCGCGTTTAACAATTTCGAATTTCTTATCTGCAGTTCTAGCCATCCCTTCTTCGTCAATCGTACCTATAACGATTCCTGAACCATAAGTCTTGGCTAATTTGAGAACTTTAAAAAATCTATCATTACCATCTTCATAATTCGTTGAATTAAGTATACATTTGCCTCCAGCTACTTTCAAACCACTTTCCATTTTTGTGTACTCAGTCGAGTCAAGCATTAATGGAAGGTTTACACTAGTAACAAGACGAGAGACAATTTCTTTCATATCATTTTCTCCATTTCTTCCAACATAATCTACATTTACGTCTAATACATGTGCATTTTCTTTGATTTGGTTCCTTGCTATTGATACCAATCCATCCCAATCGTCTAGATTTAATAAATCTCTTACTTTCTTAGAGCCACTTGCATTTAACCTTTCGCCTATTATCAGAAATGAATTGTCCTGCTTATAAGGTACAGAATTGTAGATTGAAGCTGCTGAGGGCTCAATTTCTCTCTTGATCGGTGATCCAAATTTAAATTCATCGTCTTTCTCGTTCAGTTCATTTGTCAGCCTAACTAATTCTTTTATATGGGCACTTGTAGTACCACAACAACCTCCAATTATTCTTACTCCTAAATCACAAATAAAATTCATTAGTTGTATTTTTAACTCGATAGGAGTTAGCTTATAATGTGCAATACCACCGATATTTTCTGGTAAACCCGCATTAGGTATGCAGCTAACAATAAACCTAGAATGTTTAGAAATAAATGCAATATGTTCCTTCATCTCTACGGGTCCTGTAGCACAATTTAATCCGAGAATATCTATATTTAATGGGTCTAGTATTGAAACAACAGCTGATATATCAGAGCCAACTAGCATTGTTCCTGTAGTTTCTATTGTAACTGAAACCATTATTGGTTTTGTAACACCTGTAGCTTTAAATGCTTCTTCTGCACCTTGAACTGCTGCTTTAATTTGCAGTACATCCTGACAAGTCTCAATAAGAACTAAGTCAATACCTCCAGTTATTAAACCCTTAATTTGTTCGGTATATGAAGTCTTTAATGTATCAAAATCTATGTGGCCAAGTGTCGGTAATTTAGTTGTAGGACCAATTGAGCCTGCTACATATCGAGGTTTATCTAAAGTGGAATATTCTTTTGCAATTTTTGACGCTATTTCAGCAGCTCGTTTATTTAATTCAAATGCAAGATTTTCTATTGCATATTCCTCTAAAACTATAGAGTTAGCTCCAAATGTATTTGTTTCGATTACATCTGCACCAACATCTAGAAATTGTCTATGAACGTATTCAACAGATTTAGGTGATGAAATTACAAGGTGTTCATTACAGCCTTCTAATTCCATTCCTCCAAAATCGTCAGCTGACAAATTAAGTTCTTGAAGAGATGTACCAGTTGCCCCATCAAAAACAAGTGGAGGCAAACTTGTATCTTTAACTCTATCTAGAAAATTAGATAGGACTTGATTCTTAGATATAGACATTTAGATATTCACTCTTGAAATCCAATGATCATATTTTGATTCTCTACCCTCTGTTATGAGTGTTAGTTTTTCTTTCAAAGTGGTCATAATAGGCCGGTAACTATTTAAAGTAGTAGTTTCAATTTTTCTAATAGGTGTTATCTTAGCAGCTGTTCCAGTAAGAAATACCTCATCAGCTATTAATAATTCTGTTTTGTCTACTGGCCTCTCTAAAACTTTAATACCAAGGTCGTTTGCTATTTCAATAACACTAGCTCTAGTTATACCTTCAAGTATATCTTGATCTACCCCAGGAGTAATCAACACGTCATCCCTAACTATAAATAGGTTCATTCCACTTGCTTCACAAACCTTACCTCTAGTATTCAGCAGTAATGCTTCGTCAAAACCGCTTTGCACAGCTTCTGTCTTAGCTAAAGAGCTTGTAATATAGGCACCACTTATTTTTCCTCTTAATGGAAGCGATCTGTCTTCTTGGCGTGTCCAGCTGCTAATACGACAACTAACTCCATCTGGAGAAAGATAGTCTCCTAACTCCAGGCCATACACAAAGAAATCTGTCTCGATATTGTGCAGCCTGGGAGCAATACCTAAATCACTTGTATAAACAAAAGGACGTAAATATATTGGTTTTGAAGGTTTGTTTACCTTTATAACCTCTTCTATAGCAGAGCATATTTCATTTTCACTAAGCTTACAGAGCAATAGGTCAGCACTCTGACTAAGTCTTTTTGAGTGCTTATCCAATCTAAATAACAAAATTTTGTTACTGTCCAAAGGGTCTGGTATCGCCCTCATCCCACCAAAAGCCCCTGTACCGTAATGAATCGCGTGCGTCGCTATAGAGACCTTTGCATCATTGAAAGCAACGCATTTACCGCGAAACCAGCAATAGGGGAGAAATTGGTGCATCTCAGAACTATTAGCAGTATTCAAATCTTCTCATTACATGATGCTCTATATAAGGATAAGCCAGAAGAATGTATGAATGCACCGAATAACGAGTATTCCTGGTAACCATTCAGCTGACGAGGTCATATTAGTAGAACAGCCTGGTGCACCTGTGCTCTTCCTTACAAGTGCAAGCACCGATATAGCAACAGCTTCAGCGTTACTAGCTCTGAAAAAAAATGCCCAATTTCGAGGTCTAATAAGGGCAATACAATTATCAGCACTTTTCCATCCCGCACAAATAGACCATTATTTATCAACTACTGCAAATAATACAGAGATAATTGTTTTAAGACTATTAGGTGGTAGATCGCATTGGTCTTATGGAATAGAAAAGTTAATTAGTTGGCAAAAACAGAAACCAAATAGACAAGTAATAATTTTGTCTGGTGTACAGGAAAATTATGATGAACTCCACGAAATAACTAATATCAATAGAGATCTATCAGACCAATTAGCAGATTTTTTGAATATAGGAGGCATCGCTAACTTCCAATCATTCTTGGATATCATCTATAAAATATTAAAGAAAAAACAGTTGGATTTATCATGTTATAACAACGAGGTTATAGAGGATCCACATCAATGGGACTGGTTAGAGGAAAAAGGAGATAAAGTTGGTATTTTGTTATATCGATCGCAATATCAATCTGGAGATCTAAGGTTTGCTAAATCGTTAAATCAAATCTTTCGCAAAAATGGATTAAGCCCTCGAGTTCTTTTTATAAGTTCTTTAAAGAATCCTCTAGTAAATAATCAAGTTTTTAAAATATTTACAAAAGAGGCGGTGAAGTTAATTGTAACTGGAACTTCTTTTTCTTCTGTTGATATACAAGATTGTGTTGATGGAATAAGCCTATGGGAAAAATTAAATACACCGGTTTTACAAATGATGTTAAGTTCCCAATCCAAACAAAATTGGATCAAAAGCTCCGTAGGTTTAAACCCAATTGATCTATCGATACAGATCGTACTTCCTGAAATAGATGGGAGAATTATTACTAGACCATGCGGGTTTAAAGAAACTGTTAATGAAGATACCTATCTTTGTACAAAGGTTGAGCGATTAGTACCTGAAATAGAGTCAATAAATTGGATAAGTTCTTATATTAAAAATTGGATTAAACTTCAGAACCTTCATTCAAAATCAAAAAAAATCACTATAGTTATAGCTAATTATCCTATCAAAAATGGAAGGTTAGCTAATGGTGTAGGTCTTGACACTCCTTCTAGTCTATTGAACATTCTTGAAATACTAAAGAATTCAGGACACGACCTAGGACAGGCCAACTTACCTACTACATCAAGACAATTAATGAAGCTAATACTTAGTTATAGAACAAATGATTGTGAAAGTATAAATAAAACCCCTCTAACATATCTGAGTCTTAGAGATTATGAACAACTACTTAACGAAATAGCTCCTGAAGCAATTACAAAAATTATAGATAAGTGGGGAGAACCTTCAAGAGCGATAGAACTAGAAAAAGAAGGTTTTGCAATACATGGAATAAGGTTTGGAAATATTACTATTTTGATCCAACCTAGCAGGGGTTATGATTATAACGATTTAAAAGATTTGCATTCACCAAATCTAATACCTCCTCATCGTTACATAGCACAATATCTTTGGATTAAAAATATTGAGAGTTCTAATCTCATAATCCATCTAGGTAAACATGGCAGCGTAGAATGGTTGCCAGGAAAGGCTGTTGGAGTCTCTCAGGATTGCTATTCTTCCATATGTATAAATGATATTCCACATATATATCCATTTATTGTTAACGATCCAGGAGAAGGTTCACAAGCTAAACGACGAACTCAAGCTGTAATCATTGACCATATGACACCTCCTGTGGCGAAATCTGGCTTACACGGAGAATTACTACAAATTGAATCTCTTATGGACGAATATTATGAGTCAATGTTGATTTCTCCAACCCGTACAAAATATATAGAAGAAACTATTCTTAAATTGCTATCGCAAAGTAATTGGCCTGATATCAAGAAATTTGAAGATGGAAATTCTAGTTCTTCTAATCTATTTAATGAAGTCGAATCATATCTCTGTGAAATAAAGCAAAACCAAATAAGAACTGGTCTACATGTTTTCGGACAAAATCAAGAAACCGATAAATTAATAGAACTTCTTTTGTCAATTTCAATTGTACCAACTCAAAACCATCAAGGTCTTACTCAATGGATATCTGAAAAATTAAATTTATCAGTAAATCCTATTCTAGAAGAATTCACTAATAGCATCTCAGCTAATGATTTAAGCACATTATCAACTTATTCTGATCTAAAATATAATAACGTTTCTGATGTTATTGAATGGTTAGAGGAGCAAGCACGCTATATCTTGGAATATTTATTAGATAAGTCCTCTTATAACAAGGAAATCAAATTATCTACTGGTAAACTTTGTAAACCAATTCAAGCAAAGCTTGACGATCCTTACGACGACTATATCAATAATTACTTACTAAATAACCTTATCCCTAGAGTCATTAATTGTGGTAACTTCGAGAAAGTGTCAATATTAAACGCCATTAATGGAATACGTGTACCAAGCGGTCCTTCTGGAGCACCTACTCGAGGCCGTGTAGAAGTTTTGCCCACAGGGAGGAATTTTTATAGTGTTGATTTAAGAGGTCTACCTACTGAAATAGCTTGGGACTTAGGAAAACGAAGTGCAGAAAACCTGTTGGAGCTACATTTAATGGAAGAGGGAGAAAACCTAAGGCATTTAGCTATGTCAGTTTGGGGTACATCTACTATGAGAAATGGAGGTGAAGATATAGCCCAGTTATTAGCATTAATTGGAGTAAAACCTATTTGGGACGGTATTTCTAGGAGAGTAATAGATTTTGAGATTATTCCTTTAAGTGTCCTTGGCAGACCAAGGGTTGATGTGCTCCTTAGAATTTCAGGATTGTTTAGGGATGCTTTTCCCCAACTCGTAAGTTTCGTTCATAGGGCACAAAAGGCAATAGCATCCTTAGATGAACCAAGTGAATTTAATCCGTTGGCAACCTTATATAAATCTGGTCAATGTACCTCAAGAATATTTGGCTCAGCAGCAGGTTCTTATGGAGTTGGATTACAGGAACTAATTAATTCTGGTTCGTGGAATAGCCAATTAGATCTCTCTGAAGAGTATCTATGTAATAGTAAATGGGTATACGATGGAGAAAATGAACCAATTTCGGATTTAAAAGGCTTAAAAAATAGTTTGAAATTGACTACAACCGTTTTACATAATCAAGATAATAAGGAACACGATATTTTAGATTCAGATGACTATTACCAATTCCATGGTGGATTGGCTTGTAGTGTTGAAAAACTTTCCGGTAATAAACCAAAGATATTAATAGGAGATAACTCAAATTATCTGAAACCAAAAGTCCATAACTTGTCAAAGGAAATAGACAAGGTTATGCGAAGTAGGGTTTTAAATCCTAAATGGTTAGAAGGGATTAAATCTCATGGTTATAAGGGAGCTTTTGAAATGTCTGCGACCATGGATTACTTATTTTCATATGATGCCACTACAAATCAAGTACCGAATTGGTGCTATTCTTCTATATGTCAAAATTGGTTAAATAACAAATCAATACTTAACTTCTTAAAAACCGAGAACCCATGGGCAATAAGAGAAATCTCAGAAAGATTACTAGAAGCTCACAATAGAGGCATGTGGTCAGATGCTAGCAGTAGTCAATTGAACTATATAAAGGCATTAATTTATGAGACAGAGGCTTATATTGAAAAAGAAGAATTTACTAAATCTGTTTAATTTACCTACATTTAATAGAATATCCATGTGAATCTGTTCCACAAGAACTAAGGAGACCTATATTTTTTAGTTGTTTATCAATCGCTTCACATATAATACCTGTGGGTTTAAATAAAGGACCCATATTGTAATCGTACCAAGCTTCTGCGCCATCAAAGTTTAACCTATGAGCTTCTTCTATAAGAATATTGTAGGGAGTCCTATATCTAGCAGGATGGGCAAGTATTGCTACTCCCCCTGAATCATGAATTGCCTTAACAACATTTTCTGCCTGAAGTAAAGAACCATTAGTAGCTTCAGATAAAGTATAAGGCTTTATATTTTTATTATCGATATCAAAATCATAAGCTAAAACATGTACGAGACACTTTTTCAGCAAGCAACTAATCTCTATACCATTCCAAATTTTAGGCAAATTTTTTGAATCTGATTTTATCTTAGAAAGGATTACATCTAAATCTCTAAATGCCCTGACAGAGTGGTGGTCTGTAATAGAAATATGTTTTACTTCTAATTCTGTCGCTTGAGTTAGTATTTCTGCAGGTGAGAGGCTGCCATCGCTATATATGGAATGGATATGTAAATTGATGCTTTCAGGACAGCTTGATTGGTTTACTTGTTTTAATAACGATTGAAAACTCTGATTATTCAAACTTGGTTCTCTCTAGAAAGCTTTTCTGTTCTTATGCGACGCCATCTGGCATAGAATTGAATAGTAGTAGCCATAAAGATAACTAGCCCTACTATTAACCATGTGGCAGCCTCGGTTGGGAATTGACCTTTAAAGACAACTAACATAACAACTATTACAAGTAGCAAAGTTGGTAGTTCATTAAGGGCTCTAAGTTGCTGCCCAGTCCAAGAACAATTATTTTCTTGTAATTGTCCCATTAACCTGTAACAATAGAAATGGTAAATTAAAAGCCCTAATACAAATAATAATTTGTATTGCATCCAAGTTTGTGAGAGATAGTTTGGCTGTATATATAAAAGACCAGCTGCCATGGAAACAGTTAGTATCATTCCTGGCGTAGTTATAATGTTTGCCAATCTTTTCTCCATTAACGAATACTGATTTTTGATAACTTTTTCAATATTTTCATCAAACTTAGAAGCTTCAACGTGATATATGAATAACCTAACAAGGTAAAAAAGACCGGCAAACCATACAACCACACCTATTATATGGAGTGTCTTGAACCATAGATATGCTTGGGCTGGTAAAGTCATATAAAAGAAAAGATAATAAGCACCTCGTTCAATTAATTGAGGTTTCGAGTCTATAAGAGAAGATAATCAATTTTATACGTTTTAATGGTTTCATAAAGCAAGCCTAAACGTTTTGAAATTACTTTAAAATATGAAAGATCAATAATTGTTTTAACCATGAAAATATTTCCATATTTGTTCTGCTGCATACGCACCTATTCCAGGAGCCTTAGCAAGTTCTTTACTAGTAGCTAATTGAATTGCCTCTATAGAGTTAAAATGCGCAAGTAAATCCCTCGTTTTTGTTGGACCTATTCCAGGAATCTGATTTAAATTTGATTTTTTCATTCTTATAGACCTTTGATCTCTATGAAATGATATTGCAAAACGGTGAGCTTCATCTCTCACTCTTCTAAGTAAAAGCATTCCAAGTTGTTCTGGTTCACTTATGACAGGCTTTAAGGCTCCTGGTAGGAATAATTCTTCCTTTTTTTTAGCTAACGAACATACGAACAACTCATTATCTAGATCCATTTGCTTTAGAGTTTTCATCACAGAAGATAGTTGACCTTTACCACCATCAATTACGACTATATCTGGCCAATCATCTAAGCTATTTAAATTGAGCGAACTAGCTTTTAATCTACTAAAATCCTCAATATTTGCTCCCTCTGCCTTTAATCGTGACCATTTGCGAAATCTTCTTCTAATTACTTCTGAAAGAGAAACATAATCATCTGAATGTCCAGCATAAACATGGGAACTTCTTATTTTATATTTCCTATAAAGATGTTTTGCAGGAATGCCATCTACAAATACAACTTGAGAAGCTACGGGATCAGAACCCTGCATATGACTTATATCAAAACATTCTATTCTTCTTGGAATCTTAGTTAATTCAAGAAGAGAAGTTAGGTCCTCCAAAGATAATTCTGTGCGTTCATGACCTTTTTCTATTCTTAAGAGCTCGATTTGTGCGTTGCGTTTTACAAGTTCTACAAGGCTTGCTTTTTCTGACCGTTTTGGGACAGTTAATGTTACTTTGCGTCCTCTTAACTCTGTTAACCATTCTGACATTAATTGATTCTGAGGAATACCAGAATCTAAACATATCTCTTGGGGTATTTCTATAGGATCTACAAAACTATAATGTGACTCGATTACTTTTTGCATAAGTAAATCTTTTTCTAATTTACTAGCAGAATCTATATACCCTAGTCTTCCTACAAGTTTACCAGAACGTATCTGGAATATTTGTATTGTAGATATCTTCTTGTTTTGCTTAATAGCTATTACGTCTCTTGATATTGTCGAGTCTGGAGATATCATTTTTTGTTCTTCTGACAAATATTCTATTGCTTTCATCTGATCGCGAACTTTAGCTGCCTTTTCAAATTCTTCATTGTTGGAATAACTCATCATTTGCTTTCTAAGCATGTCACTTAGTTCGTTTACTCGTCCTTGAAAGACCATGGCAACTTTTTCTATCGTTTTGTGGTAATCCTTAGAACTAATTAATTTCTGACAGACACCAGGACACTTTCCTATAGAATAATTAAGACAAGGTCTATCTTTATAAAGCGGGGTTTTTCTTTGCCTTAAGCTAAAATGACTTTTAATTGTATTTAAACTCATTCTAAGTTGGTTAACATCTACAAAAGGTCCATAATATCTATCTTTTACCCGTCTAGATCTTCTTCTTCTTGTTATAAATAACCTTGGATAATCTTCGCTCCACGTAATGCATACATAAGGGTACTTCTTATCATCTTTTAACAGAACATTAAAATATGGTTGATTGCTCTTGATTAAATTTGACTCAAGTGTTAAAGCTTCAACTTCGTTATCTGTGACAATGAACTCTATATCATTAATCTGCCTAACCATTAAGTTTATCCTAGGACTCAAATTACTATTACTTCTAAAATATGATCTAATCCTACTCCGTAAATTAACCGACTTGCCTACATAAATCACTCTTTCCTGGCCATCAAGCATCATATAGCAACCAGGTTCTGTAGGGATTTCACCCAACCGATGTTTTAATCTTATTGGATCTTTAATTAACAAGTTATTTATATAGCTAATTAACCTCCGTAAGTCCAACCTGTTGAAGACAAGTTTAGAGCCTCACCATCATTAATTAATAAACTAGACTTAACCTCACCTACAAATACTGTGTGATCACCATGAATTATTTGATCAACAACAATACACTCGACACCCCCTATCGCATCTTCTAATAGTGGTAATCCAAGTTCACCGAGTCTAAATGGAGCTGTCTCAAATCTTCCTCCAAGAGCTTTTTGAGGTTTAAAAAATACGGCCGCTAAGTCCTTTTGATCCTCCCTTAGAACGTTTAAAGAAAATTTCTTGGTCCTCTGGATAATTCCATGGCTTGATCCGTCAGCTCTAACGGCCATAACAACCAATGGGGGTTCGAATGACCCTTGAGTAACCCAGCTAGCAGTAAAACCATTGACCTCTTCGCCTTCACAGACACCACAAATAAAAAGTCCATGAGGTATTTTGCGGAGAAGAGTCTTCTTTGCTTCTAGATTTAGAGACATAGGTTTTATTTAATTAGTCCAACTGTAAGCTTTATTGGGTCGTAAGTCTTTTATATAATCTTAAAATGAAAGCACTTTATCCAGGTAGTTTCGACCCTCTCACTCTCGGTCACCTAGATTTGATAAACCGAGCCAGTGCTTTATTTGGCGAAGTCGTTGTTGCAGTCTTAAAGAACCCTGAGAAGCAACCTACCTTTGACTGTGATACACGAATTAATCAAATTCGAGCAGCGACACAGAATATTAAACGAGTTGAAGTTGCAGCTTTTGAAGGCTTAACGGTTGACTGTGCAAAAGTTCACAACGTTGATGTGATTCTTAGAGGACTTAGGGCTATGAGCGATTTCGAGTACGAATTGCAAATTGCTCATACCAATAGGTCACTTGAAGATACCCTGGAAACAATTTTTCTTGTAACAGAAACCCATTACAGCTTCTTAAGCAGCTCAGTTGTTAAGGAAGTGGCGAGATTTGGAGGAGAAATATCTCATATGGTCCCTGAATTAGTGGCAAAAGACCTAAAAAGGTTATTTAATTGAGCTTTATACATATAGAGATGGAAAAGGTTCAACTTGATTGCTTGCAAAAACTGGACGAACTAGAGGAGGTTCTCCTTGATAGCAGTAGGATTCCCTTTACAGGAAATCGTCTGGTAAGTGAGCATGAATCTATTGAACTGCTTGATCAAATAAGAGAGTTATTGCCTGCTGAAATGGTCAAAGCAGCATCAATACTTCAAGAATCAGAAAATTATATAAAAAAGGCAAAGCAACAAGCAGACGAAATTTTACAGAAAGCATTACAAAAGAGAGATGCATTGGTTGACACAGCATCTGTAAGGCAAGAAGCAGAGCGACAACTTTCAGAACTATTAATTAAATCACGAAAACAAAGTGAAAAACTTTTACAAGAGGCACGAAATCAAGCATCTGTTACTGAACATAAGGCACAAATTAAGTTGTCAGCCTTAGAGCAAGAATATATAAAAGCAAGGCAAGTCTTAGAACAAGAGACTATACAAAAGAAAAAGCAAATTGAAAAAGACCTTTTAGAATATCAAAATCAAATTAAAGATAGATATGATATTAATATAAAAAGAGCAAAAATAGAATTAGAGCATATTAGGAACGAGTCAATAAAAATTCAAAGTCAATCAAAATCTGAAGCTGAACGCATTCATAAAGATGCCCTTAACCACCTACAGAATTCTCAAAAGCATTCCGATCAAATAATTACACAAAGTCGGCAAGAAGCTTCATATATTCAAGATGGTGCGAATAGATATGCAGAACAAACACTTTCAGATTTAGAAAATCGACTTCAAGACATAAATAAAGTATTAATCTCCGGTAAGAGTGAATTAAAAAAGATAAGATCTATTAGTTCGTATGAATCTAATCAATTTAAAAGTAACCTAAATAATACTGTCGCATTTCCTGGAGCCAAAGCTACTGCAGACAGGATAAAAAACTCTATTAAGAACATAGGCTAGTATTATTAGCTTCACTAATAATTAAAGAAATAGTTTCATCAACTACATCTATTCTATTAGCTATTATGCTGATATAAATTGGACCATCCTGGGTTTTAATTATGCCAGATACAGACCTTACCCCTTCTAAAGTACCAGTCTTGCCATGAAATTTGCCAATTATATTATTCTCAGACTTAAAATCAGTTAATGTTCCCCTTAATCCCAATATTGCCATAGAAGAAAGGTATAGATTTGAATTCTTATGGTTGTTCATTACCCAAAGTAACTCAACTAACCCTAAACTTGTCACTCGATTAGATCTGGATAATCCACTTGCATCTGCAAGCTTAAATCTTTTCTGAGATATCTGCCTTTTAGCTAACCAACTACTTACATCATTTAAAGCCATAAGGTTATTCCAATTATTTGAAGCTGTTCTCATGAGAACTTCAGCTGTAAAGTTATGACTTTCAGAATTTGCGAGGCTAAGAAGAGCCGAGATTGGAGCTGAATACTTAGACCAAAGAGTTTTATGAGTTAGGTTATTCTTGATTAATTGATCATGATTGATTATGTTTATCTTGTGAGGGATACCTCTTTGATCTAAGCTTTTTGATAGATATTGCTTGAAACTACTTATCGGATGATGTAAAAACTCGTTTGTAGAATTACTAAATACAGAAAGTCGTGTTATAGGAGATCCATATGTTTTCAGTTTGTCTTCTTTAATCCAGGTTGCTGGCCACCAATTCTTATATGATTCTTCATAGATATTTATTTGAGCGATCTTACTTAATTTGTATCGTCTTTGATGTGATTTAACAATGTTATCAGCTATCGTTTCTATATCGTAAAAAGATAAATCAGGATCTCCTTCTCCATATATCGAATATATACCTTTAGGACTTAGCGTTAATTTTGTTTTTAATCTATATTTTGGTCCAAGTTTGTCCAAAGCATATGCTGTTGTAATTAATTTTTGATTAGAAGCTGGGACACGAGGGGTATTACTATTAATATCTGCGATAAGGTTTTTATCTTTATCAAGCACCGAAATACTCCATTTATTGATATCATTAAGTACTAAGTTTCTTATACTCTTCTGCAATGGTGGACATTCCCGTTTCGTTATTGATTTGTATTGCGATTGATTCTTATGGATTAATGGAATTATGCTGTTGATTTCATGATCTTTAAAATATATATAAGATGTAGTAGCAAATGCACCTATAAATAAAGTAATTAATTTATTTCTTCTTTTAAATCTATTATTAAAATAATTCATTTATTATAACAAGGCTTCTTGGATAGTTTCAGAGTTTGGTTTGCTTGTATAAGTATCAATTAAATTATACTTATCTTCTATTAATTTAAACAGCTTCCAATCTGAGGGGTACATCCTAATTAAAGCACCATTAACAACGGGTTCTACCCAATATGCTGTTAGCCAATTAGAAATAAATTCCTTTCTTCTTTCTCTGCCAACACTGCCAATTCCAATAGAAGTATCCTCTAAGGATCCATTTAACATAATTATTGCTTGATTAGGAGTATTGCATAATTTGTAAAACACCTCATAGTCAAATGCCTTAGGAGCAATTGTCAAATAAACACTATTACTAGATTCTGAATATTTTCCTTCAATAATTTCTTTAAATGAGAATATTTTTGAGCTATTATCTGGAGAATCTCTTCTAGCCAATGCTGTAGAACCAGCATCTGGCCAGAGGAACAAAATGTTCGGATTAACAATCTTTAGTCTTTCATAAAGTCTTTGAGCTACTGGTGAAATTCTAATACCTTCAAATTTGTAAGTTATTGAAATTCTTGATGAGTTTTGATTCTTCAATATTCTTTCAAGACTATGAAATGCCTGATTTTCTGCTTCTGATAGATCATAAGGTAGTTGTTCAGATACTTCTATCATTTGTATCTCAGGTCTTAAACCCTAACTAAAAGATATTATAGTATCCTCTACAATATCTGATATGTGATCTATGTCAGATTTACACAGCCAAGGGCCTAGGCTTAATCTAATGCCAGATTTCCTCAAATGTTGATTGATGCCAATAGCAGACAAAACATCACTATCTTGCAGATTCCCTGATTGACAGGCACTTCCGGTACTAGCATAAACTCCTCTTTTGGATAATTGTCTGATAAATTCTGAACCTAATATAGGTTTTCCATGTTTATTTAAAACTAAAAAAGAGATATGATTCTTAAGCCTTTTTGTATCGTGCCCAGTAAAAATAATATTATCTAAAGTCTTGAGGTTAAACTTTAGTTTTTGGGTTAATTTTTCTACTCTATCAATTTCACGTTCATTTGAGCCATTAGCCTTTCTCTCTAGGAACTCAAGTGCTGTAGCCATTCCCGCAATTAATTGAACAGGTTCTGTGCCTGCCCTATACCCATTTTCCTGTTTTATATTATCAAAAATTCTTATCAAATTCTTATCCCGTTTTAACAAAAGACCAACTCCTTTAGGACCTTGTATCTTATGAGCTGAAGCACTTAAAAGATCCACCGCTATATTTTTCCAATCGAAAAGACCCTGACTTAACATTTGAGTTGCGTCGGTGTGGAAAATAATATTTCTTTTTCTACAAAGATTTGATATTGTATTAATTGATTGTATTGTGCCTATTTCACTTTGAGCCCAAATGATAGATACTATTTTGGTAGGGGACTCTAGTACTTGATCCGCTTGTGTAATATCTATACAACCAAATTTATCTACAGGCCAAAACTTGACTTCCCAACCAGATCTTTCTAAAAAGTAAGCTGTTGTTTTAACTGCTGGATGTTCAACATTAGAAATTACGATTCTTCCTGGCCTAAGGCTAATAGCGGATCCTAATATCGCTAATTGAATTGATTCAGTGGCTCCTGACGTAAATATTAGATCTTCTGATTCTGAATTTAAAAGAATGGCAATTTTTCTACGACTTCTTTCAAGACTATCAGCAGCCTTTATTCCCAATTTATGATTACTAGAAGGGTTAGCCCAATTTTTATTAGATATTTCACTGATTTTGTTTACTACTTCTTTTAGTGGTGGAGTTGTAGCACAAGCATCAACATAGATTTCCTTTTTTGGATTATTCATATTTGATTTATAGTAGAGACAGACTTGTTAATTCGACTTCACCACTAAAAACATGTTTTGCATCTCCTTCCATATAAACACTTTTATTTTTATCTGGCCAATTAATGTTGAGTGTTCCTCCAGGCAAAACAATTTCAGCCTGACTTTCACATAATCCAAGAGAATGGGATGCAACTAATACAGCGCAAGCTCCAGTACCACAGGCTAATGTTGCTCCACAACCTCTTTCCCATACTAAAATTTCAAGTTTTTTACTGGTTATCCTCTTAACGAAATGTACATTGGTTTTATTAGGAAACATGCTATTGGTTTCCAACAATTTACCCCAGCTATCTATCGGTATTAAATCTAAGTCATCAACATATATTATCATATGTGGATTTCCCATACCTACAGCATAAATTTCGAATATATTTTTTTCAATAACAACTTTTCCTTGAGGTAGGCCATATAATCCTTTATTCAGAAGAGTAGGAATTGTTTGAGGTTCTAGAAAAGGACAACCCATATCTATACTTATTAGTTTATCTCTACCAAGTTCAGACTTAACAACTCCAGAAAGAGTTTCTATAGTAATTTGTTTATTCTCGGAAAAAAGAGGGTCATTGTCTATGAGAAATTTTACAAAACATCTGGCGCCATTTCCGCACATTTCTGCTTGTGTTCCATCTGAGTTATAAATTTTCATTTGAACATCTGCTCCCTTAGAAGACTTGAGCGCAATAATCACTCCATCAGCTCCAATCCCGAACCTCCTATTACACAGGTGTTTAATGATCTGCTTATCGCCAGACATTAGTTCTTTAGGCAAGGAAGCGTCACGGCCTTCAAAAACCAGGAAATCATTTCCAATTCCGTGGTATTTCTTGAATGTCGGCATCTAGGCTTTAATAGTCTTGACCTAATTATGTTTCACCTACAAAGACTTGGTAAAACATGTCTGATTTTCTGTACCAACAAAACTTCTACTAGGAACGTACCGGGGAGATAGCCCAATAGGGCTTTGTATTTACCTTGAACGAAATTTCAATCATTATGATCCAACCATCAATACCAGATAAGTACAACCCTCAAGCAATAGAGGAGCGATGGCAATCTGAGTGGTCCAAGAAAGACATTTATAGAACTCCAGAACCTAAGCAAGGTCAAAAATGCTTTTATGCTTTATCTATGTTCCCTTACCCATCAGGGACATTACACATGGGCCATGTTCGGAACTATGTCATCACTGATGTAATAGCAAGAGTGCAGCGGTTGCATGGAAAGGCAGTGTTGCACCCTATGGGGTGGGATGCATTTGGTTTGCCAGCTGAAAATGCAGCTATTGATAGAGGTGTTGACCCAGGTGAATGGACGGATAAAAATATATCTCAAATGCGGAAGCAACTTAGCCGATTAGGTTTATCAATAGATTGGAATAAAGAATTTGCAACTTGTCATAGTGACTATTATCGTTGGACTCAATATCTATTTCTAGAACTCTATAACTCAGGTTTAGCATACCAAAAAGAATCGAATGTTAACTGGGATCCAATAGACCAAACAGTTTTAGCTAATGAGCAGGTTGACAATGAAGGGAAATCATGGAGGTCAGGAGCTTTAGTAGAAAAGCGCAAACTAAAACAATGGTTTCTAAAAATTACTGATTATGCAGATGAGTTATTAAAGGACCTTGAAAAACTAAAAGACTGGCCTGAAAAAGTTATAGCAATGCAATCTAATTGGATCGGTAAATCACATGGAGTAGAAATAGATTTTAAATTGTCTAACGATTCGAGTCATTCAATTACTATATTTACAACCAGACCAGACACATTACCAGGTGCTGTTTATCTAGCATTAGCTCCAGAAAATCAAGAATTAGATAAATTTCTAGACAAAAAAATTATGACTAATATAAATGTGTTGAGAACAGAAGTAAGTAAATTAAACCAAAAAGAACGAAGTTCAGAAAGTAGGTCAAAGAAAGGAATTTTCAGCGGACTATATGCAATAAATCCATTGACAGAAGAAACGGTAGAAATATGGTATGCAGATTACGTACTTCAAGAATATGGAACGGGAGCAGTCATGGGTGTACCAGCTCATGACGATCGAGATTATTCATTTGCAGTTAATTATGAACTACCTATAACAGTTGTAATTGAGGGTTGTAACACAGAAAATGTAGACATAAAAAAACTACCGATTACTGAAGAAGGATATTTAATTAATTCTAATGAATTAAATGGATTGACTAGCAAGGAAGCCTTTATACAAATAGTGGAAAAGGGTAAATCAGGTCAATGGGCAAGAAAAACAACACAATATAAACTAAGAGACTGGCTTATTTCACGACAACGATATTGGGGATGTCCTATACCAATAATAAATTGTAAGGATTGCGGACCCGTTTCAGTTAAATCAGAATCATTACCCGTCTTACTTCCGAAAATAGAGAAAAATGGAGCTAATGTTATTAGCTCACTCAAAAATAATAGAAATTGGCTTAAAACAATATGTCCAAAATGTGGTAAATCTGCAGTCAGGGAATCAGACACAATGGACACATTTATGTGTTCATCATGGTATTTTCTACGTTTTGCTGATGCTAATAATCGCGATAGACCTTTTACAAAAAAAGAAATTGATCAATGGCTTCCTGTAGACCAATATGTTGGCGGTATCGAGCATGCAATATTACACTTACTCTATGCTCGCTTTTTCACTAAAGCACTTAGAGACAGAAACTTAATTACAACTACAGAACCATTTCTAAAACTTTTAACTCAAGGAATGGTTCAAGGTACTACTTATAAAAATCCAAAAACTGGTAAATATATTAGAAACGAAGACGTTCATGATAAAAATGTGCCTATAGATCCAATAACTGGAGATAAGCTAGAAACCATTTTTGAAAAAATGTCCAAATCTAAGTTCAATGGTGTTGACCCATCAACAGTAGTTGACAAATATGGAGCAGATACAGCGCGCATGTTTGTACTATTCAAGGCTCCTCCAGAAAAGGATCTGGAATGGGAAGATGCTGATGTTGAAGGTCAATATAGGTTTCTACAAAGAATCTGGAGGCTGTCTAAGACTCTTTCAAAAAGGGTCGATATTAAAGGAACAGAATTTCCTACTAAATCTTATAAGTTTGATAAAAGCAAGCTGAATCAAGCAGAAAAAGAAATCTATATAGCCGTACATAAAGCTATTTTAGAAATAAATGATGACTTTAAAGATCAACTCCAACTCAATACAGCTATATCAGAACTTATGAAGTTGACGAAAACGCTTATTGAGCATATAGATCAGGCAGGTATAGACATTGCTGTATTTGCCATAAGAGATTTGCTTAAGTTACTGTCTCCTTTTGCTCCACATATTTCTGAAGAACTATGGTATTTATTTGGAGCCAAGAACAGTATCCATCTAGAATCCTGGCCAATCCATGATCAAGAGGCTCATAAAAAGGATGACTACACTTTAGTCATACAAATCAATGGAAAAGTAAGAGGATCTATTGTTGTCAAAAATGATATTTCCAAAACAGAAATAGAAAAAACAGCTATAGAATCAGACATCTCAAAGAAATGGATGGACAATAAAGAACCAAAACGAATTATAGTTATACCAGGTAAATTAGTTAATATTGTTTGTTGATATCTAGGCTATTCTTACTGTTATTGTGGATGGATCGATCCAATTTCCATTAATAAGATATTTTGAATCATTCGTTGAAAGGTAACGCAAAATCCAATAGATTGGTTCTGGACTATCCAATTTAAGTTCATTAGCAAGTTCTATAAGAGATTTCGGTTTTTTATCTGCTAGTGAATTAATAACAAGTTCCTGTAATTTAAGAATATCTGACGCCGCTATTTTTCCAGCTTCTACTCCTGGTTGATCATAGGCATTTATATTAATTAATTCAGCATATATACCAACAGCCCTTTCAAATAAGGCTATAAGGGCTCCTAATGTTCTTTCATTAATTTCTTTAATTGTGATAGTGATACTTTGCTTTCCTGCTTCAGATAATGCTGACCTAGTTCCTTGAAGGAAGCCGGATAAAAAGTCTGATGGCCTTTCATTGTTAATAATTGGAAGATCAGATTTGTCTTTTAATACTTCTATAAACGTTACGAAGAAATTATCGATTCCATCTCTTAACTGTTGAACATAGGCGTGTTGGTCTGTAGATCCCTTATTTCCAAAAACGGATATGCCTTGATGAACAGTAATACCATCTCTACTAAGCTTTTTCCCTAAAGATTCCATAACTAGTTGTTGTAAGTATCTACTAAACAGTTCTAATTTATCTTTATAAGGAAGTACCACCATATCTCTCTTTCCTTTTCCTTCGCCTGCAATGTACCAGGATGCTGCTAAAAGAGCTGCTGGGTTGCTATTAAAGGATTTGTTACTTGTATATTTATCCATCTGACTAGCTCCTTGCAGTAATTCCTTGGCATTCGCTCCTAACAAAGCTGCTGGTAGCAAACCCACAGGACTTGTTATACTTGTCCGACCACCAACCCATTCTGGTAAGTCAAAAGTTTTTAACCAATTTTCGTTTTTAGCCTTTAAATCTAATTTGCTACCTTTCATTGTAATAGCTACAGACTGTTGAGCCCAGATCCCACCATTTTCTTCTAAGTGTGAACGTAATTGATCCATGCAAATACGAGGCTCAGGAGTACCTCCAGACTTGCTTACAACAACAAATAACGTTGACAGAATTTTCTGTTCTAGATTAATAATCTTATCTTTAATACCATCAGGATCTATATTGTCGAGAAAATGAATAGAGAGTTTAGTAGATGAAGATTTCAGGACCTCTTTTATTAATAAAGGTCCTAAACCACTTCCACCAATTCCTATCCAAAAAATATCTGTGAATAATCGACCATCTGAAGTCTTAATTTTGCCGTTATTAATATTATTAGAAAATGCAATTACCTCTTCTATCTCAGTTTGAATAGATTGAGAGATTTCAGGTGCAGGAGCCAAATTTGGAGTTCTCAACCAATAATGGCCAACTTGTCTTCCCTCATCAATATTAGCTTTCGCTCCTGACTCTATAAGGCTCATAGCTGTTATAGCTTTTTGTATTGGCGTATTCAGGTCTTCAATTGACTTGGCGTTTAGGTTCATGCGACTAATATCCAACCAAAATCCCAAGCTTTCTGAGTACCAGAGACTTTGACAAAATCGATCCCATGAATCGCTTTTGTTAGAGCTGTTTTCGAGTATTGACATTAAGGGATTGATTTTAAGTCAATTAAAGATTCTCTAATCCTAATTGTTTAAGAAGCAAAGCTATAGAATTAATAGAAAGAAATAGTTTTTTGTGATCATAACAAAACAAATATAATCAAAGCAATAACCTCAGTTTATCTGATTATTTTAATTAAATAAACTTAATCCAATTATTAAATAGGTTTATTTGTTTAGAAGTAGGGTTGTCAATCTCTTTTAACACCCATTTAGATGGCTCAGGTGATTTCGGCATTATGGTTGTAGTCTTTATATATCCAAAACGGCAATATGTAATAAGACTTTCTTTCTGTATAGATAAAAGTCTATTAATATCAGATGGTTTTCTTACTCGAAGGTCATCTATAGATATAATTTCGTCATATACAGATAAGCCAGCTATATTTGCTGGACTACCCTTTTGTACACGGTTAATAATGCAATTGTCATCAATAGGTTCGTATGTGATCCCTGTAAATGGGGTCTCATCAAATATTGGTATAACTTCTAATCCGATTAAATAAAGAATTTTTTTAATATCTATGCTATTGGGTTCGTCTATCCAGATATTTAACTCATTACAAACTGATTGACTTATTTTGAGCACTGATTGGAAAATATCATCTCGAGTATAGGGAATTGAAATCACTCCAAAGTTAAGCCATAGTTCTCTAAGAAGTTCTGCGAGAGAACTATTTTGTTGTCTTAATAATATATCTAGACATAAGGAAGTAACACATCCAAGCTTATAATAGCTTATTTGATAATCTTTACTGTAGCTTTTTGCCTTATACAGTTTTACCCAAGCTTCTAGTGAACTGTCCTTTAATGATTGAATATTCCTTCCTGGTGTAATTAAAACATCAGAAATATCTTCTGATAAATCTTCTAACAAGGATGCCTTAGAAGAAATTCCACTTAGAAAAGGTAATGTCAAGTCGAAGTAACTAGTAATACCCTCTACAAACCATAGGTTTTCTGACAGAATAGCTTTACTATAATCATATTCTATATATTCCTTAGGTCGTAACCTTCTTATATTCCATTGATGCAAATACTCATGTCCAATTAACTGTAAGAGCTTCCGGTAACCAGAATCAGTATATAAATCTCTCCAACTGTAGTGTAAAACAGTAGAATTATCGTGTTCTAAACCACCATAGCAATTCTCAAGCATTAGAAGGATAAAAATATACTTATCCCTGGATGGTGGTTCCTCTCTAAAAATATCACATGCTGAAGAACATATTAACTCTATATCTTTAAGAAATGTATTGATTATTAAATTAGGTGTTTTACCAATAATTAATATTCTTTGATTAAATCCTTTCACTATTAATTCATGGGTATTATAACTTCCAGCATGTATGGGACAATCTACAAGTTCATCATAGTTTTTAGCTTTTATTAGACTTGTATTAGAAAGTGGGCTGTATGTATTCCAGTCTTTTGGACACAATAACTCTAATTCGTATAATTCATTCCTATTATCTTTAGGCATGATTAAAACGGATGGTAAGCATATAGAGGCAAAATCTTCATTTATAAATGATTCCCTAACTGATAGTTGTTTTGCTTCAACCGTATATGAAACCTTTACACAACCTAAGCTCTTTAATTTTGAAAACCATAACGCTGGTGCCTTATTAACTAAGTCAAGCTTTGATTCATTTTGTTCGGCAGTAAGACTGTGTAAATATTGAACATGATCCCTAATGGTATATGAACCAGGAGTCCAAGAAGGTAGTATAAGATTGATATAATGATTTTTTGGGTAAAACTCAATTAAAACATCAACACTTTGCTCGCTGTTTTTTCTAAGGTCTAAAACTACCTTTACTACGCTCATCTTTATACGACTTTAATCTTTATTATAGCTAAGTAGGGTTATCTAGTCATCATAAGCATTACAATTAAAATAAAAGTGACTTACTTGTCTCATATAGTAAGAATCTTAGCTAATATTCGAAAGTCTTTATATTTGAAGCAACTCTAAATTCGTTGTTTTATACTAGGTTCAGATCATCTATGTCTAACTTTAAACTTTCAAATTCATATAATGGAGACGGACAAACCCTAATCTCTCCTAAAGACATTAATTTTAAACATTTTAATCGTAAACTGAAATTAGCGTGTATGGCTTCAGGAGCCGGAACTAATTTCGAATCGTTAGTACATAATATCAATTCACAGAATATAAACGCAGATATATCGATACTGATTGTAAATAAAGAACACTGTGAGGCCAGAACTAAAGCTAGGAAATTAGGAGTTCGTTGTGAATTTATAGATCATAACCAATTTAGAGAAAGAGAAGATTTCGACAGGAAAATAGTAACCGTGTTAAAGAATGAAGAAGTTGATGGAATTGTAATGGCTGGATGGATGAGGATTGTAACAAGTGTATTAATCGAAGCCTATCCTCAAAGAATAATAAACATTCACCCTTCCCTTCTCCCTTCCTTCAAGGGATCTAATTCAATTAGACAAGCTTTAGAAAGCAAAGTACTAATTACAGGTTGTTCTGTTCATTATGTATCAGCAGAAGTTGATAGCGGGCCTATAATCATCCAAGCTGCTGTACCTATTATCGAGAATGATACTATTACAACTCTTAGAAAAAGAATTCAAGAACAAGAATATAAGATACTACCGATGGCCTTAAATATAATTGGGAATGAATGGAGCAAGATAAATACTTATGGGTAAAAGGTAACTAAAGGGAGCCCAAGTTCTTGTTCATAACCGGCCATAATGTTTAGATTTTGTATACCTTGGCCAGCTTGTCCTTTAATAAGGTTGTCAATTACAGATGTAAAAATTACACGACCATTACGATTGTCGACTTGTACTGATAAAAGTGCACGGTTTGTATTTCTAACCCATTTAGTAGCAGGGTAGATACCAACTGGTAGAACTTCTATGCATGGTTGATTTCTGTAAAATGAGTCTAAAACTGTTCGACAGTCCTCAGCTGTTAAGCCAGGATCTCGTAAACGGCCATAAACAGTTGATAGAAGTCCTTTTGCCATTGGCACTAGATGTGGCGTGAATTGAAGATATGTCTGCTGCCCAGTAACTTCGCTGGTTAATTGTTCTATTTCTGAAGTATGACGATGACCAATGACACCATAAGGCGCTATGGACTCAGCTGCTTCTGAAAGGAGGAGCTTTTCCTGAGGAGTTCTACCGCCACCTGATGTTCCGGTTTTTGAATCAATGATTATCCCTTGATATTCCAATAACCCTTGATTCAGAAAAGGAAGGATTGGTAGAAGGCTTGCGGTTGGGAAACAGCCGGGAGATGCTACTAATCTAGAAGTTTTAATTTTAGAAAAATTCCACTCTGAAAGTCCATAGACTGCTTCTAAACAGAGATGTTTGTCATTACGTTGTCGAACGCTTGCTTCTTTTAGATATATCTGATTCCATTGTTCTAATGATCGGTATCTATAGTCAGCTGATAGATCTACTACTCTTAATCCTCCGTCTAACAAATCAGGCACTAAATCAGAAGCTAGGCCATTTGGAAGACTTAGAATTGCAAAATCAGCAACCTCTGAGATTTTTTCGATATTAATTTCTTCTATTAAAGGATTATGGTCTAGTGGCAAATAGGGACAAAAGTCATTCCAGGCTTTGCCTGCATTCCTCTTGGCCCCTAAATAAGTAATATCAAATTTAGGATGATCTTTAAGTAGTCTTATCGATTGAAGGCCGCCATACCCTGACGCCCCAATAATTGCTATTCGATTACTAGCTCCATTAACCATTGACTTTTGAGTAAAACGCTTTTGTTATTCCTGACAATTACTATGCACCCTGATCGTATGGATGTCGATAATGACTTTATACAGTTGGTTCAGTTGAATCAACCCCTCTTGTAAAACTGAGGAATCAATGGAAATCCGATTTGATGATATTACTGATGCGCTAGCAGCTATCAGAAATGGAGAGTGCGTTGTTGTTGTGGACGATGAACGCAGAGAAAATGAAGGTGACCTCATATGTGCAGCACAGTTTGCAACGCCAGAACAAATAAATTTCATGGCTAAGGAAGCAAGAGGTTTGATCTGTCTTGCTATGGAGGGAACGAGGCTTGATGCACTTGACCTGCCTCTTATGGTCGATCAAAACACTGATTCAAATCAGACAGCTTTTACAGTAAGCATTGATGCAGGACCAGAGTTTGGCGTTTCAACCGGGATTTCAGCTGATGACAGATCAACAACTATTCAAGTTGCACTAAGTACTAAAACGAGACCTCAAGATCTAAGGCGACCAGGTCACATCTTTCCTTTAAGAGCCAGGCAAGGTGGTGTACTCAAAAGGGCTGGCCATACAGAGGCTGCTGTTGACTTGTCAACACTTGCAGGGCTTGCTCCAGCTGGTGTTATCTGCGAAATTCAAAATGAAGATGGATCAATGGCTAGATTGCCAGAATTGTCTAAATATGCAAAATCTCAGAACTTAAAGCTAATTAGCATTGCAGATTTAATTAGATACAGACTTGAAAATCAAAGATTTGTTCATAAGAAAGCCATAGCAAAATTGCCAAGTTTATTTGGAGGGTTCAAAGCCATTGGATACAAAAACGAATTAGATGGTAGTGAACATGTTGCTCTAGTCAAAGGAGAACCTGGTTCATTAAAAGAGCCAGTTTTAGTAAGAATGCATTCAGAATGTCTGACTGGTGATGCTTTCGGATCACTTCGTTGTGATTGCAGGCCTCAACTTGAAGCCGCATTAGCAAGAATCGAACAAGAAGGAGAGGGAGTTGTTGTTTACCTCAGACAAGAAGGTCGAGGTATTGGCTTAATAAATAAATTAAAAGCCTATAGTCTTCAAGACGGAGGATTAGATACTGTTGAAGCTAACGAAAGATTAGGCTTTCCAGCAGATTTAAGAAATTATGGAGTAGGAGCACAAATACTTACTGACCTAGGAATTCATAGGCTTAAGTTGTTAACCAACAACCCTAGAAAGATAGCTGGTTTAGGTGGATATGGCCTTCAAGTTGAAAAAAGAGTTCCACTAGTAATTTGTCCTGGAGATTATAACGCAGCATATTTAGCTGTGAAGAAAGAAAAGCTCGGTCACTTAATAGAGAAGACTGATCAAGTTAATACAAATCAAATATCTGATTTGTTTATCGTTGTATTCTGGGATTGTGAAACAGGAATAGAAGATATACCAAATTTACGAGACAAAGCCCAACGCTGGGCTAAAAACCTTGATTTAGTTTTAAAAATTGAGACCTCTCCTAGATTAATAGAACTATGGGGCAAACCAATATTTATATGGAGTGTTAAACAAAGAAAAGAAGACAAACTATTTTTAAATAAACGTATAGACCTTAAACAATTAGATGGGTTGCTCAAAGAAATATCTAATTGGGAGGGTACCAATAGAGTTGGAATACTCCTAACTGAAAATGAATTTCATGCAATTCACCCATCCCAGAATATTACACATGAAAATCGAAATATAGATGATTTCTCTCAAGCTAACAATAAGGTTGAGTTCATGGAAAAACCATGCTCACCGAATATGATAATTTGGTCATAGATTATATTCAAAATATAATTAGCTATTTAATAGAGACTTTATTAATTTTTGAACCATTTGTTAGAGAAAGAACAACTTTTAGATCATTAGTATGTCCAAATACAGTATGAATTCCGTCTAAGTGAGGTTGAGGTTCATGGACAATAAAAAATTGACTGCCACCAGTATCTTTACCCGCATGAGCCATTGAAAGAGATCCTGCTAAATGCTTCCTGGTGTTTATTTCGCATTTGATTGTATAACCAGGACCTCCTGTACCAGGTACACCATTTGAACCATCTCTTGAGTTAGGGCAGCCACCTTGAGACATGAATCCATCAATCACCCTATGAAAGGAAAGACCATCATAAAATCCTTCATTGGCTAATTTAACAAAATTATCTACAGTTCCTGGCGCATCATTTTCGAACAATTCAAGATTAATTATTCCTGAATCTGTTTCCATAATAGCTTTTTTCATGAGTGCATTAGCAAACTTATAAATTCTACACTGCTTTTTAGCTTAAGGCCAGAATATATTTAGATTAAAGAGAAGTTTCATTTTCAATAAAGTGATTCAAGGCCAAATTGATATTTTCATTACACTTTTCGAGTAGTCTTTCTGCCTTTTGATTATCTATATCTTTTATTGACATCAGAACAGCTCTTTTTGTGGAGCCTTTACTTGCTTTAAGAAGACTTATAGCTTGAATTCGATCAAGTTTACATATTTCCTGAATGATCCTAATTGATCTATCTACAAGCTTTTTGTTTGTAGCAGAGACATCAATCATCTTATTATCATAGACTCTACCGAGTTTTATCATCACAATCGTAGATATCATATTTAATGTCATTTTTGTTGCGGTACCTGCCTTAAGTCTTGTTGAACCAGTAAGCAACTCTGGACCAGTTAGAAGTCTAATTTCAATATCTGCAATAATCTTTGCTTGTTTGATCGAAACAGATGTAATTACTATAGAAGAAGCTTTTATTGATTTAGCATATTTCAGAGCTCTAATTACATAAGGAGTTGTACCACCTGCGGTTATGCCAACTAAACAATCATTTTTATTAAATTTCCTTTTTTCCAAATCAACAATAGAGCTTTTTTCTTGATCTTCTAGCTCTTCTGAACTAGACCTAAGTGAGTCATCTCCACCAGCAATAATGCCTTGAACTAATTCTGGGTCAGTACAAAATGTAGGTGGGCATTCAGAAGCATCTAAAACACCAAGCCTTCCAGAAGTTCCTGCACCTAGATAAAACAAACGACCTCCTTTTGACAATTTTTGACTTATCAGGTCTATTGCTTTAGTAATTTCTGGCAGAGCTTGAGCCACAGCCTTTTGAGGCTCTACATCTTCTTGCGAAAATAATTCAACCAATTCTTTTGTTTCTAGTTTGTGTAGATTTCTACTTTTTACATTTTCTTTTTCTGTTGTTAGATTACTTCTACCAGTATCATTCAGGCATTGTTCTAGAATCTGATCTTTCATTAAAGTAATCCTTCTAGTCTTTTTCTTATCTCGTCTAATTGATCAGATTCATTGTTGGCCGAATTAGTTGATATTTCTCTACCAGAGTCATTAGCCTCATTCCAATTAGTAACATCTCTATTATTTACAGGAGGGGCTAGAAACATTAGCTCCTCCTCTGTTTTAGGAATGAATCCTGATTCGACAAACTTAGCCTCATAACCAGATTCATTACAAAATTGCTCAACCTCTGCTTTTTCCAAAGCTTCTACATTTGGTTTTGGAAAGTCTTGAGCTTCTAGGAGATCACAATATCTTTGTGCATCATCTATATTTTCGAACATCAAGACTGATGTTCCGCCGTTTAATTCAAGAGAGTGAATTCCTTCACTATCTTTGCCAGCATCATAAAGAAGAACGTGAACAAGCATTTTTGTATCCAGTGATGACATCTTAATGAGTTTTTGACAAAAATGAGTGTTTTTTAATCAAGGGACAATTCCTGCAATCGTATGTACAAGGCTTCTTCAGATTCTGATATGTCTGGAGGGATTACTACCATAATTTCTACTAATTGGTCACCTCTTCGGTCGTCTAATTCAAGACCTCTACCTCTTAGTCTAAGAAGTCTTCCACTAGAGGAATTAGGCGGAACTTGAAGAGTAACTGGCCCAGAAAGTGTTGGTATATCAATGGCACATCCAAGAACTGCATCATGCGGTAGCAACTCAAGTCGGTAAAGAACCCTAAGGCCATCGATTCTTAGACCATCCTCAGTTTGAATTCTTAATTGAACAAAATGATCACGGCCTCCTAGTGACACTCCAGAGAGTCTTAACCTCCAACCATCACCTGCACATGGGGGAGTCTGAATTTCGACCAAGGTGCCATTTGCTGTCTCTAGCTCTACGATGCTTCCATATAAAGCTTCTTCTGGAGAGAGGTTAACTATCGATTCTAGATCCTCATAAATTGAGACTGGTGAAGGAGGTTTCTTTGATGGAGTTGGCCATTCTGAATTGGCATTAGTTTCAGCTGTGGTTGCCTCTAAATCTTCTGCTACTTCCTCTCTAAAAGGTTCATTAATATTATTATGTGTAGTCCTATCTCTCAATCCAAGTACGACATCAATATATTCATCAAAGCTTGGAAACCCTTCTGAAAAATTGTCTTTATCTAAAGAGTTGAGCGATGATTCTTCCCACGCTTTCCGTTTGCGAGTGTCACTGAGCACCGCATAAGCTTCATTGACAAGCTTAAACCTTTCTTCTGCATGAACATCGTTACCATTTAAATCTGGATGCCACTTTCTTGCTTCTCTTCTAAAAGCTGTTTTTAGTTGTTGTGCATTACTTCCTGGGGAGATACCCAAAAGTGCCCAATAATCTGGTTTATCTGTAAATGTCATTATCCCAAGGATCTAAATCTCTTCTACCACCTTCTCTTCTTCCTCCATATGTTCTTGATTGATTATCCCAAGGATCATCCTCCCAGTAATCATCTGAGAACAATTCATCCTTAAGAGAGCCAAAGGTATTTTTGATACCTTGAAGCGGATTAGATTCTGACCTTTTTTCTGCAGAAAGACGTCTGTTGAGTCCGAATAAGGCTTCTTGTAAAGCTGCTACAGATAAATCTAATTCTTGAAGATCATCATCAGATAATAATTCTTCTACATCTCTCATCGCAATTTCAACAGCTCTTTGTTGCCGTTCTGCTCCATATGGTCCTAATTCTAAGGAAGCATCTCTTAATCTTCTTTCTGCTTGAGCTACAAGAGTAAGTGCCGTATTTCTTCTATCTATTGATGCTCTTTTTTTTCGATCGTCATCAGCTTTAGCTATTGCTTCAGACAGTATTTGCTGAATCTCATCCTCATTAAGATTCGAACCTCCTTGTATGTTCACAGATTGCTTTCTGCCTGTAGTGCGGTCTGTAGCACTGACTTCTAAAAGGCCATTGGAGTCAATATCAAAAGCAACTTGGACTTGAGGGACTCCTCGAGGAGCCGGAGGTATACCAGAAAGCCTAAATCTACCTAATGATTTGTTATCAGAAGCGAGTTGTCTTTCACCTTGCCATACATGGATCTCCACTGACGATTGATTAGACTCGGATGTACTAAAAACATCAGATTGCCTAACAGGTATAGGGGTATTTCTTGGTATTAGAACTTTCATTAACCCTCCATAAGTTTCAAGTCCTAAAGAAAGAGGGGTAACGTCATTGAGGAGTAGATCCCTAAGCTCACCTGTCAAAATTCCAGCCTGAACTGCTGCACCTATAGCAACAACTTCATCTGGGTTAACAGTTTGGCAAGGAGGGTTAGGAACAAGGGTTTTAACTAATTGCTTTACCATCGGCATACGAGTGCTTCCTCCGACTAGAACAACATCGTCAACATCCTCAGCTATCCAGCCTGAGTCATTTAAAACCGTCTGAACAGGAGCCAACAGACGATCTAACAAATCTGAGCAAAGACTTTCAAAGGTACTTCTTTTCAGAGTGGTTTCTACATGAAGAGGGCCACTTGAACCAGTAGCGATAAAGGGAAGAGAAATTGGTGTTTCAGCGACACCTGATAACTCTTGTTTAGCCTTTTCAGCTGCCTCCGTAAGCCTTTGTAATGCTTGTCTGTCTCTCCTCAGGTCAATTCCATGCTTTTTTAAAAAACTAGTTGAAATCCAATCAACTATTCTTTGGTCAAAATCATTACCACCTAACTGAGTATCTCCGCAAGTTGCTTTTACATCAAAGACACCATTAGCGACCCTTAATAGTGAGACATCAAAAGTTCCTCCACCTAGATCAAAAACAAGAACTCTTTTTACAGAGCTTTTGTCAAAACCATATGCTAAAGCTGCTGCTGTTGGTTCATTTAGAATCCTCTCAACCTTTATGCCAGCTAATCGGGCCGAATCTCTTGTGGCCTGTCTTTGTGAATCGTTAAAATAGGCTGGAACAGTAACAACAGCAGACTCAACGGATTCACCTAAATAGGTTTCTGCATCATCAACTAGCTTTCGAATGATGCTAGCTACTAACTCCTCAGGCGCATATTCCCTTTCTGTAGAGGGACAACTTACTCTTATATTTCCTTGATCATTGGCCCTGACTGAGTAAGCAACGTTAAAACTATTCTCTTCTAACTCGTCCCAATCTCGACCTACAAAACGTTTAAGGTTTGAGAATGTGTTCTTTGGGCTTAAGACGAGTTGTCTGCGAGCAAGTTGGCCGACTAAGAGCTCAGATGATTTTGTATAGCCAACAACAGAAGGCGTAGTCCTACTCCCCTCGGCATTTGCAATTACAATTGGGCGCCCAGCTTCCAAGACTCCTAGAACGGAGTTTGTTGTGCCAAGGTCAATTCCGACTATCCGCCCCATGACAGTAAGTACCTAGTTTTAAGCGTAACTGGCAAGTCGTTGCAGTCCAACGGATTATGTGTAGTGATGCCCACATTAATGCCTTTGATAGTTTGAATTTTAAAAAACGATTAGTTTGGGTTGAAGCTTATCTCCTATAAAAGTGAGGAAGGGTCTAAATGACCTATATCTGCTTAGGAGCAGGTCTAAGTCTGAAAAATTCGTAGATAAAGGGTTTAAAACTCTTGCTATAGGGATGGCTGCAATGGTTGCAATTGTTTTAATTGCAATCATAATTGTTGTTATCTTTGGTGCAAAAGAATCAATTGGAAAATATGGTCTCAACTTTTTAGTCATATCAGAATGGAACCCAGTTACAGATCGATATGGAGCCTTTACAGCTATATATGGCACTCTTTTAACATCATTAGCATCAATTCTTATAGCCGTCCCAATTGGAGTTGGAACGGCCATTTTTATTACTGAAGATATTTTACCCAGAAAAATAAGAGATTTTATTGGAATATTGGTTGAACTGTTAGCCGCTATTCCATCTGTAGTGTTGGGTCTTTGGGCAATATTTGTCTTGGAACCTTTTCTAAGACCTATGCTAACAAGTGTTTATAATACATTGGGTTGGATTCCCTTTCTTGGGACTAAACCTATAGGTCCAGGAATTGCACCAGCGATCATAATTTTGATTGTAATGATATTACCTATCATTACATCCATATCAAGAGATTCCCTAAATCAAGTTCCAAATACACTTAGGGAAGCAGCCTATGGAATTGGAGCTACACGTTGGGCTGCAATATTTAATGTATTAATACCAGCTGCAATTTCAGGAATTGCGGGCGGGGTACTATTAGCACTTGGAAGAGCCATGGGAGAAACTATGGCAGTAACAATGATTATTGGTAATTCAAATAATTTTAGTTGGTCATTATTTTCACCGGGAAACACTATATCTGCTTTAATAGCAAATCAATTTGGAGAAGCAGATGGTACTCAAGTTTCATCATTAATGTACGCAGCATTAGTTCTTATGTTCCTTACACTTGCAGTCAATGTTATTGCAAATTTAGTTGTGAAAAAACTAAGCCTAAAATATTAACTATGACAAAATCATCAATACAATATAAACCAACTACTAAAAGTAAATTATATTTTGATGCCAAATTAACTCGAAATATACTGGAAATTGCATATACTCTTATTGCAGGTATCTTTTCTCTGTTAGCGATACTCCCATTAGTCTCTGTTTTGACATACGTACTAATAAAAGGTGGTTCACAAATAAATTTTTCTTTGTTTACACAATTACCAGAGCCTCCTGGAGATGATTTTCTCAGTGCAGGAGGAATTGGGAATGCCATAATTGGGACATTTATTGTTACTTCTATAGGGGCTTTGATATCGATTCCAATAGGAATAGGAGGTGGAGTTTTTCTTGCAGAGTATTCCAAGGGAGGTAATTTCAGCAAATTTATTAGATTTGGAACTAATGTTCTTTCCGGAGTACCTTCAATAATTGCAGGCGTAGTCGTTTATTCCATTATAGTTACTACAGGAATACTTTTTGGAGCTAGTTTTAGTGCTATTGCAGGAGGCATAGCACTTTCAATCTTGATGCTTCCAACAGTAATCAAAACCACTGATGAAGGCCTTAAATTAGTTTCTAATGAACTCAGAAAAGGTGCAATGGCTATTGGAGCATCAAGGTTTGTCACAATCACAAGAATAACTTTACCTAGTGCTTTTACCCCAATAGCAACAGGCATTCTCCTAGCAATAGCGAGAGCAGCTGGAGAAACAGCGCCATTAATATTTACAGGATTATTTTCATTTTATTGGTCAAATACTCCAACATCTCTGTTAGAACCAATAGCATCACTTTCGGTATTAATATATAATTTTGCTTTAGAGCCATATGAAGCTCAAAACCAGTTAGCTTGGGCTGCTTCATTTGTATTACTTACAACTCTACTGATATTAAATATCTTAGCAAGATATCTGAGAAGATATTCAATCTTAGAAAAGAGGTAGTTATAATAACAATGTCTGACAAAATAGATTTTTATTAGCATGAACATCAAGAAGCTATCAAACATAGATCCGAAAATATCTATAGCACTTGAGAATGTAACTATAAGCTATGGCAAATTTATTGCCGTTAGAAACATATATTGTAAAATACCAAAAGGAAAAGTCACAGCTTTAATTGGCCCATCAGGCTGCGGTAAGTCAACTGTTCTACGATCAATAAATAGAATGAATGATTTGATAGAAAATTGTTCACTTAAAGGACGTATACTTTTTGAAGGAACAGATCTTTATCATCCAAATATAGATCCAGTGGAAGTTAGACGAAGAATTGGTATGGTATTTCAACAACCAAATCCATTTCCAAAGAGCATCTATGAAAACATAGCTTTTGGAGCAAGGATAAATGGATATGTAGGTGATATGGATGAATTAGTAGAAAAGTCACTTAAGCAAGCAGCAGTTTGGGATGAGTGTAAGGACAAATTAAAGGAAAGTGGTTATTCCTTATCAGGAGGTCAACAGCAAAGACTTTGTATTGCAAGAACAATAGCGACTCAACCAGAAATCATTCTTATGGATGAACCATGTTCAGCGTTAGACCCGATTTCAACATTAAAAATAGAAGAAACTATGCATAACCTAAAAAAGAGATTTACAATCTTAATAGTTACTCATAATATGCAACAAGCTCTTAGAGTTAGTGACTTTACGGCTTTTTTCAATGCAGAAAAAGAAGCTGGGGGTGATGGAGGGAAAGTTGGTTATTTGGTTGAATTCAATACTACGAAGAAGATCTTCAATTCTCCTCTTCAAAAAGCAACCAAGGAATATATAGGGGGTAAATTTGGATAGATTATCGCTGTTTCAATCGAAAAAGAAATTTTAATGTGAACAAAAAAAAACGGAGAGGGAGGGATTCGAACCCTCGATAGAGTTGCCCCTATACAGCATTTCCAGTGCTGCGCCTTCGACCACTCGGCCACCTCTCCAAATGATCCCAATAAATCTAGCATTTATAAGAGCCAATGGTATATAAAGTCATAGCATGAGAAAATTTAATTAGAGAGCATAATAATTATTAAACATTTATTCACTGTCTTTTTATCCTTTCAGATTAGAACAATCAATTATGCTAAATTAAATTATTATTTATGTTGATTTCAAGCTAAAATATTAGAAAGCTATATAGGTTGTAATTAAAACAATATAATAGTTTTGGCTATGGTTTTATCTATTAAGATTTTATTATATGGAAAACTCAATTTCATCTAAGACTTTTATAGAATCGGGATTATGTAAACCTGATCTAGAAAAGCTATTACAAGTATCTAAAAAAGCAGCTTTGATTGGAGGTAATATTTTAATGGAAAATTATGGAAAACTAAAATCAATTAATAGTAAAGGACGGATAGGTGATTTAGTAACAAACGTAGATTTAGCTAGCGAAAAAGCAATAATAGAATATCTACAACATCAAACAAAAGATATTAGTATCCTCGCAGAAGAAAGCGGACTAAATTCCTTTGAAACAGATTTATGTTGGTGCATAGATCCATTAGATGGCACTACGAACTATGCTCATGGGTTCCCTTTCTTTGCTACATCAATAGGTTTGACATGGAAAGACAAACCATTATTGGGAGCTATTTCTGTTCCTTTTTTTGGAGAGCTCTTCTGGGGTGCACCAAGAATAGGAGCTTTTTGCAATGACGATAAAATTTCTGTTTCAAATACAACTTCTTTAATTAATTCTCTTTTAGTAACGGGCTTTGCTTATGACCGGCAAAATGTATTAGATAATAATTATGCGGAATTCTGTCGTCTAACTCATATTACAAGAGGTGTGAGGAGAGCTGGTGCAGCAGCTGTTGACCTAGCCTTTGTTGCTACAGGCCGGCTCGATGGTTACTGGGAAAGGGGATTAGCAAAGTGGGATCTTGCCGCTGGAATTCCTATTGTTGAAGCTGCTGGAGGAGTTGTGAATGATTATAAGGAAGATGATTTTAATTTCTCAAATGGAAGGGTCCTAGCTACCAACTCGTTCATCCAAAAAGAACTAAAAGAAGTACTTTCTAAAATTAAACCGCTGCCTAAGGATAGTTATAATGATAATTAAGAGAATTTGAATTAATCTGGAGAATAAAAGAAATTGATGACTTTTCAACCTGCTTCTGGAGCAAAAGACTTAAATCCTCAACAGGTTGAAAGCAATCAATTGCTGAGTAAGCGGCTGTCAAGCATTTATAAACTTTGGGGTTATGAGGAAGTCTCACCACCAAGAGTGGAAAGACTTTCAACCCTTACAGCTGGGGGAGCAATTGCAATTCAGGATATTGTGAAATTAGTAGCAAATGAGCCACTTGGATTAAGGCCTGAAATGACAGCTTCAATTGCGAGGGCTGCATCAACAAGATTGGCTGATAGACCAAGACCTCTCAGATTATGGGCGGCAGGTACAGTTTTTGAATCAAAGCAATCAGTGGAAGGAAGCATTGTTATTGAAGAGCAGCTTCAAAGCGGTGTCGAATTGCTTGGAATAAGAGAAACATCAGCTGAAATTGAACTATTGTCATTACTTTTAAATGCTCTTGAATCTCTTAAGCTAAATAAGGAATTAAGACCAACATTGTTAATTGGACATACTGACCTTATGGACATAATCTTAAGTCCTTTTCAAGGAGATATTAGGGAAGGTATTCGTAACTCACTGATTAATTTTGACAGGGTCTATATTGAGAGTTTAAAAATAGATAAGTCTGTCAAAGATTCACTTCTTGAGATTCATGAAACCAGAGGTAATCCACTAGATGTCCTAAAGATTATAGAAAAGTATAACAACCACGAAGCAGATATTTCTAAATTAGATGAATTATTCAAAATAATTCAAGAGAAATCAATTGATCATAATATCGACCTACAATTAGATCCAACATTTCAACCTCACTTCGAACTTTATACAGGTTTAGTCTTTCAAATAGTGTGTAATGGAACCTCAGCACCCGTTGTAATTGCTAGAGGTGGAAGGTATGATGATTTAGTAGCGAGATGTGCTGCATCCAAACAAGTCTCAGCTGGTGTAGGCTTTAGTTTTTCAATAGATAGAATAAGGGAGTTGTTAAGTGATAGTTCTGTTTTAAATCAAAGTTCAGATAAAGTTCTTATCGCTTATAACAATGATAATAAGTTTCAATTAGCAGCTGATCTCCAAAAATCATATCATCAAAAAAATAGAATCTGTTTAATTGAGCTTAAACCTTCATCTAATAGAAAAGAGGCAGAAAAAATTGCGGAGCGAAGAGGATGTTCTAAGTTGGAATGGATAGAATGACATATGTTTAGACCACGAATCTCACGAAAAGAAAGTAATTTATATTAGGTACGGAGACCTCTCCAACATTTAGTTTACTTTTTAGAGGCAAGTCTGTATTGTAGAAGGAACTAATTTCAATGAAATGATCGAAGAAGGGCAAATCCAGATTCATACAGAAAATATATTCCCAATTATCAAAAAAGCTGTATATTCAGATCATGAGATATTTCTGAGAGAATTAGTAAGTAACAGTGTTGACGCAATAAATAAGCGTAGGATGGCATCAATTGCCGGTGATTGTGACGAATCTCCGACAGGAAAAGTAACGATCAAAATAGATTCCGAAAATAAAAGACTTATATTTTCGGATAATGGTATTGGCATGACAGCTGAAGAGGTAAAGCGATATATAAATCAAGTGGCTTTTTCAAGTGCAGAAGAATTTTTAGAGAAGTACAAACAAAGTGAGGAAGGTATTATCGGACATTTTGGCCTAGGTTTTTATTCATCATTTATGGTTGCTAAAAACGTCGAGCTTATAACTAAATCCTCTATAGGAAATTCGCAAGCTGTAAAATGGTCCTGTAATGGTTCACCAAAATTCAGTTTAGAAGACACTTCAAGATCCGAAGCAGGAACAGATGTGATCTTGTATCTTCTAGAGGAAGAAGAAGAATATTTAGAACCAACAAGAATTAAATCATTAGTTAATAAATACTGTGACTTTATGCAGGTAGAAGTCTATCTAGAAGGAGAGTTGGCGAACAAAAGCAATCCATTGTGGAAAAGATCACCTAGCGATATCTCAGATAAAGAATATATAGATTTCTATAATTACTTGTATCCTTTTCAAGGAGAACCTCTTCTATGGATTCACTTAAACACAGATTTTCCTTATTCTCTACAAGGTATACTCTACTTCCCGAAACTAACAGGAAGGGCCGACTGGGAGAAGGGCGAAATTAAGTTATATTCTAACCAAGTATTTGTAAGCGACTCAATCAAGGAAGTAGTACCTAGATACCTAATATCTCTAAAAGGTATCATCGACTCACCAGATATTCCTCTTAATGTTAGTAGAAGTGCACTTCAAACAGATCGAAGAGTCAAGTCTATAGGAAACTTTATTTCTAAAAAAATAGCTGATAAAATGAAGACTTTAAAAGAAGAAAAGCCTAGCTTTTATTGTGAATTATGGGACTCCATTGGACCTTATATTAAAATCGGTGCAATGGAAGATGAGAAGTTCGCAGAACAGATTGAAAGGTCAATTATATTTCCAACAAAAAGAAATAAAGAAACAGAACAAGAATCGAATGAAGCAGAGTTAGTAACGGACAATGGATCAACCTATACGTCTTTAAATAAATATATAGAGAAAGCGAAAGTAGATAATTCAGAGAAGGTACTTTACTGCACAGATGAAATTTCCCAATCTGCAGCTCTCAGTCTTTGGACATCGCAGGGTAATGAGGTTCTAATGGCAGAAACCGTAATAGATGCTCAATTTATACCTTGGTTAGAAGACCGACACCAGAATCTTATGTTTCAAAGAGTCGATGCTGAACTGGATCAAAATTTTCAAGAAGATAAAAAAGAAATAATTGACAAAGATGGAGAAAAAGAGTCAGAGGTTCTTAGAGACCTAATAAAAAGTGCGCTGGGTTCAGAGAAAATTACAGTACAAGTGCAATCACTCAAAGGATCTCAAGCTCCACCAGCAATCATTCTGCTTCCAGAGCAAATGAGACGTATTAACGATATAGGAGCCCTTATGGACCAACGTTTACCAGGGTTACCTGACAACCATGTACTTTTAGTAAATTCAGCGCATCAACTAGTTCAAGGACTCATAAAACTCAAGTCAGGTACAGTAATTATTGACGGTTTAGAAAGTTCACCAACAAGCTCATTGGCTGACGCATTGGCAGTGCATATGTACGACATGGCTCGACTTAGTGTTGGAGGTCTAGAGCCCAAAGAAATAGACGCTTTCCAAAGTAGGACATCAACACTGATGACTGAATTGCTACAAAAAGGGCTTTAATGAATGACTCACCTTTATAGGTATTTGGTAAAATACTGATCTAGAGAAAACGCATTTATCAAAAGAATGTCAAGAGTCTGCCAATTAACTGGAACACGTGCAAATAATGGAATGGCAGTTAGCCATTCCCATATTCGAACAAAAAAATTACAGCAGGCCAATCTCCAACAAAGACGTTTGTGGTGGGCAGAGGGCAAAAAATGGGTAAACCTAAGGGTAACAACAAGAGCTCTTAAAACAATTCAGAAAAAAGGCTTAGGCCCTTATGCCAAAAAATTGGGTATAGACTTACATAAAATATAATCCATATGCTGATTCAAATTAGTTTTTCCTTAAATCAATAAACAGTTTAAAATTATAAAGAATAAAACTTAGTCAATTTTTGCATAACTCATAACTATAGCCTAGGCTTAAATAAATCAACGCAAAAGTTATAAGGAAAAATCTATGACAAGCTCTAATGGAGAAAGCAAATTTATTATTCTTTACCATCGCACCCCTTTTGAAGAGAGTCGTCTTGAGAATGGAGAGCGGATATGGATAGACCAAAAAAGTCCAAATGGAATAATTCCCACTTTAAGAAACCTTTTTAGGAAACATCCAGATGGAACATGGATTGCTTGGAGAGAAGTAAGCGATATAAGTAATCAAAAAGATGAACTTATAGAAATGGATAAGCCATGCCCGTTTACTTTAAAAAGAATTCCTTTAACTAATAATGAAGTACAAAGTTTTTATCATATAACCTCTAAAGAATCCTTTTGGCCAATACTACATACATTTCCAACATACTTTGATGTTAATAATGCAGACTGGAAAATATTTGAAGAAGTAAATAAGCGTTTTGCAAAAGCTGCGTGTTCTGAAGCAGGGAATGGAGCTATTGTTTGGGTACATGATTATAATCTTTGGCTTTGTCCGTATTACATCAGAAGGAGTAGACCAGACCTTAAAATTGCTTTCTTTCACCACACACCATTCCCAGGGAACGACGTATTTGCCATATTGCCCTGGAGAAGACAGATTATAGAAAGCCTTCTCTGTTGTGATTTAGTTGGCTTTCATATCCCTCGATATACAGAGAACTTTGCACGGGCAGCAAATTGCTTAGTAGGAGCTCAAAAGGGACCAAAAGAAAATGTAAGCAGTAAATTCATAGCTGTAGGTAGTGCTTTAACAGAGCCCTCAGTCACTCCTTGGTTAAAGCACGCAGGAAGAAAAATAACATTATTATCTTCCCCAGTAGGAACTTCACCTGATTTAATACAAAAGCTAATTAATCAAAAGGATGTAATCAATCATAAAGAAGAGATAAGAACTGGGACAAAGAAAAAAAGGAAATTAATACTTTCAGCAAGCAGAGTAGATTATACAAAAGGTAACGAAGAGTTATTATTAGCATTTGAAAGGTTATTAGAAAATCGTAAAGATCTCCATGGTGAAGTAGTACTTATGTTGGCATGTGTAGCGGCCGCAAGTGGAATGAAAATCTATGAGGAAACACAAAGATCAATAGAGGAAATGGCTGGAAGAATAAATGGCAGGTTTAGCCAAATCGATTGGGTACCAATTCGATTCTCTACTAGAAGGATTCCATACGAAGAAATGATTGCCTGGTTTACTCAAGCTGATATATGCTGGATAACTCCACTAAGAGATGGTCTCAATCTAGTAGCAAAGGAATATGCTGCAGCTAGAAAAGAACAAGGTGGGGTACTTGTTCTTTCTGAATTTACAGGAGCTTCTGTATTATTAAATGGAGCGATTCTTACAAACCCCTATTCACATAGAAGAATGGATGAGGCAATAGAAGAAGCCATCTCTATGGATGAGTCTGAGCAATTGATAAGAATGAAGAATATGTATAAGGCTGTAGAAGCTTATACGGTTAATGATTGGGCTGATGAACAAATTAAGAGTTTAGATTTAAACCATGAATAACAATATTATAAAGAAAGTTTCAATTAAAGTTTTTAGAAATCTATTATTAATATTTTTAGTAATTGGAGGTTTAAGTAAATCTAAAGCTTATACGCCAATAGTAATTGATATTTTGATGCCTGCTCCTTTCATTGATTCTACTAAGGAGCGTGTTGATAGTTTTAACAAAGAGAATTACGGAAAAATAAAAATAAGAACAACAAGAGGGCCAAGACAAACAGAATCAGTGTCTGACCTTGCTATAAGTAGTCTGTTACTTGGAAAAAGTGACTTTGATATTTTGCTAATAGATGTAACATGGCTAGCAAAATATTCCGAAGCTGGTTGGCTTATACCATTAGATGAGTTTATTGATGACAAAGAATGGAGTTTATTAGAGAGAGGAGCAATTCTAGGAAACTCATACAAGAATATACCTTATAGATGGCCCCTTTTAGCAGACATTGGACTCCTTTATTTTAGAAAAGATTTAATAAACAAAGTGCCAGAAACTCCAGAGGAGCTTCTATCAACAAGTGTCAAACTAATCAATGAGGGTGTTGTTAGTTATGGGTACGTATGGCAAGGCAGACAATATGAAGGTTTAAGTTGTTTCTTCTTAGAAGCTTTGCACGCATTTGGAGGAGGCTGGATAGATAGTCAAGGGAAAGTATTACTAGGTACAAAACCTTCCATTAAGGCTGCAAGTTGGGCCTCTAGATTGATCGAGTCTGGAGCTAGCCCTAGATCCGTAACTAACTTTACTGAGACAGAGGCTTTGCAAGCTTTTGAGCAGGGTGAGGCAGCATTTATGAGAAATTGGCCTTATGCATGGGCAGAATTAAATAAAGATAATAGCCCTGTTAAAGGAAAAGTTGGTGTAACAACAATGGTTGCAGAATCTAATGGCAGATCAGTATCCACTCTTGGAAGCTGGGGATTCTCTATATTATCAAGTTCTAATAATAAGGACCTGGCATATAAAGCAATTAAATACTTAACCTCAGTACAGTCTCAGCGACATTATTTTCTCAACTTTGGTTATACTCCTACGTATAAATCCTTATATAAAGATAAAGAGTTAAGATCCAACTCTGAAATATTACCAATTCTACAGCAGGCACTAAACAGAACAGAGGAAAGACCCAAGACAGCTATATATGCTCAAATAAGTGAGGTTCTCCAAAAACAACTTAGCTCAATACTCACGAAGCAAATAACACCTAAGGAAGGAATGAATCTAGCAAAATCTAAGACGCTAAAAATAATAGAATCTGCAGGTAGTATATGATCTATTTATTACTAATAACACCAGCATTAACTTTAGTACTTATAGTTTTTGGATTCCCAATCGTTAGATATTCCTGGCTTAGCTTACATTCATATTCTGTTTTGACAGGGCTTGATGTTATCCCAAATACAGCAGCAAATTGGGTGCGACTTCTAAATGACGATAGATTTTGGCAAGATGCTATACAAACAATTCGTTTTAGTACTTTGTCTGTCTCGATAGAACTAGTACTAGCTATAGCTATAGCTTTAATATTACATCAGAAAATAAAGAGACGAGGTTTAGTTCGAGCTCTTAGTTTGTTACCTTGGGCTTTACCTACAACAATAATGGCTTTAGGCTGGCGATGGATATTTAACACACCTTATGGTCCTTTAGAAAATATATTAAATACTATCGGTGTCGGTACATTTAATTTCCTTGGAGATCCAAGGTATGCCTGGTTAACAACTGTAATAGCTGATGTTTGGAAAACAACCCCATTCATTGCTTTACTTTTACTAGCAGGCCTCCAATCAATACCAAAAGACTTATATGAAGCATTTAAATTAGAAGGGGGAAACTCCAATCAATCCTTCTTAAGAATTACATTGCCTCTTCTAGAGCCATATATTATTTTAAGCTTACTATTTAGGATAGCTCAAGCTTTTGGGGTGTTTGACCTTATTCAGGTGATGACAGGAGGTGGACCTGCAGGTACTACGGAATCACTTGGGCTTTACGCATACTTAAATGCAATGAGATTCTTAGACTTTGGCTATAGTGCAACAGTAATGCTAGCTAGTTTTATCCTTTTAGTTTTTTATTGTCTTATGCTATGGATACTACTTTCGATATCTAAGAGAATATATGAGCTCATAATTTGATGAAAAAGAAAAAGATCTTCGTAATAATATTATTAACATGGAGTTTAATTCCATTCATTTGGCAAATATATACTTCATTTAGTACTCCAGATTCACTATTAGAACCATTTTTTTCTTTAAAGCATAAATGGACTATCCAAAATTACCTGCAGGTAATACAGGCTGATCCTCCTTTCTTTCGATATCTCCTAAATAGTTTTATTGTTGGAGTTTTATCAACAATATTAACTCTTGTTTTTGCTATACCTGCTTCATATTCCCTTTCCAAGGCGCCCAAATCAATAGCAACAACAACAAAATTATTTCTATTAACATCTTCTTTGTTCCCTTATGTCTTGTTATTTCTTTCTTTATTAGAAATTGCTCGAAGTCTAAATTTAGGAAACAGTTTAGTAGCTTTATCAATTCCTTATTCAGCGTTATCAATGCCTCTGGCTCTTCTGCTTCTGTCAACATCTTTTAGTGATCTCCCAATAGATATAGATGAAGCAGCTAAGATTGAAGGTCTAGATATCTGGCAAAGGTTAAGATTGGTATTACTTCCACTAATAAAACCTTCAATAGCCAGCACAGCAATAATTATTTTTCTCTTCTCTTGGAATGAATACCCAATTGCCCTTACATGGATAAGCAAACCAAACCTTATAACACTCCCAGTAGCAGTAGCGAGAATAGCTGGATCGTCTATTTATTCTGTTCCTTATGGAGCTTATGCAGCAGCTACAGTATTAGGGGCAATACCACTTATAATCATAGTACTAGTTTTTCAAAAACAGATCATAAGCGGTCTAACCCAAGGAGCTGTTAAAGGATGACTTTGCAATTAATTAATATCAGCAGAAGAGTTAAAAGAAATTGGATCATTCGTAATTTAAATCTAGAAGTAGGTGATGGAGAATGTATAGCACTTTTAGGCCCTAGTGGATGCGGTAAAAGTAGTACTCTAAGAATTATCGCTGGTCTAGATAAACCAACAGAAGGTCAATTACTTATTAATGGAAAGCTTGTTAATAATATATCTCCAGTAGATAGAAGAGTTGGCATGGTTTTTCAAAGCTATGCACTATTTCCTCATCTGTCAGTAGCACAAAACTTATCTCTTGGTTTAAAAGTGAGAGGAGACTCTTTGACCAAACAAAAGGAAAAAGTTTCGTCGATACTTTCTATAATGCAACTAGATGAATATTCTGAACGTCTGCCTATTCAATTATCTGGTGGTCAAAGGCAAAGAGTAGCTCTAGCTAGAGCCTTGCTAAGGGACCCTTATGTCTACTTACTTGATGAACCAATGAGTAATTTAGACGCTCAATTAAGAGAGGAGTTAAGGCCAGAATTAAGAAGGTTAATCCTAAGTGGAGATCAACCAGTTGTTTACGTAACTCATGACCAACATGAAGCGATGGCCATGGCAAATCGAATAGCAGTTTTAAACAATGGTACCTTAGAGCAAATTGGAACTCCAGAAGAGCTCTATAAAAAACCTTCCAGTTTATTTGTAGCTAGATTTATTGGACGACCTCAAATAAATATTCTTAGAAGTAGTACTAATATAATTAAAGCTATAAGGCCAGAAGATATTCAAATTAAGGCCGAAGGTATTCGCTGTCGCCTTTTGCAAAAAGAATGGCTAGGAATTAATCAGTTAATCTATTTAGAAAGTCCTAAAGGTCACATTAAAGTCATTTGTGACTCTAGAAAAAGTTTCTCTGATTCAATTTACGTAGATTGGGATGAATCTAATGAGCATCATTTTGATGCTTACACAAACAAAAGACTTAACTAGGTGGATATACCTCTTTATTAACGTTTAAATTTCTTATGAACTATATTTTGTATGTTCATCTATTTAAAAGAGATTTTATCTAGTGCATGCTCTCTCTCTAGGGACCTGGTTTATTCACATTGCAACTCTTCTAGAGTGGACTTTAGCCATATTACTGATTGCTCGCTGGAGCAGGCTCTCAAACAACAAAGCCATGCTTTGGCTATCAGTGGCAATGCTTCCAAACCTTGCAAGTGCTATGGCAGCAATAACATGGCATATTTTCGATAACAGTGAATATCTAAAGGGGCTCGTTACTCTTCAGGCAGCTTTAACGACATTTGGAAACATTTGCCTAGCAGTTGCTGCATGGAATCTATTCAGAAAAAGAACACAGGAGTCTGAAACATGATAAATCCAGACATGGTGTTGAAATTTCTTGCAGAAATAGACCCAAGCCCATTTTTCGTGCTTTCGCTACTCCCTTATTTAGCCTTTCTTTATTGGCTTAAGAAAAGCAATGTCATCCCGCCACTTGCGCTCTTGGGGTTTCAATTAACGTTGCTCTTTGTCCTTATGACAATAATTTTTGCCGTTGTAGCTCTCCAAGTGTATGGGGGTGAATTAACAGATATTGATCCATTACATGGAGCTGCTGAAGCTTTTCTGACAATTAGTGATGCCCTAGTAGCAGTGGGGTTTCTGAAGTTTAAAGAAAATGATCTAGTGAATAACTCTTAAGAGGTATCAAGATATTTGAGTCTTAGTGCACTTTATACAGGAAAATATAGAAGTCGCTTCCGGTTTCTGCATGATCTCTTCTTTATTGGCAGCTACAGCTCCTGTGACATTCCAATGGTCACCTAAATGCGCTGTAGTCATGATTCTCTGCAATGTTCTTGCTTACGCTATAGCCAGAGCCAATATTGCTAAGCCCAATGATGGTTTCCAGCTACCAAACTCAAAGTTCTATGGTGGTATGAGCCATGCCTCAGTTGTGGCTGCAAACTGTTTGGGTCATGTACTAGGAATTGGATCAATTCTTGGACTTGCAGCAACAGGAGTTCTTTAGAAAGAAAATTGCCACTTATCGCCAATCCATGAGATAAGGGAATAGTCGAAATCCATACCTTTCAAATCGATAATCAAAAAGCAAAGCGCTGACATCCTCAGCGCTTGCAGACCTGTGTAGACCAACAATTAATTTATTCAAACGTTTGTCTGCAACTTCATTTGATAAGCCCCACCAAGTACGTTTGGCTAATTTATTAGCAATAACCCATCTCCATCCAAACTTCTTCCTTAATTCTTTTTTATAGGTTAAAAGAGGTTTGCAAGATTTTTCATAACCTCTTTTTGCTAGACCGTTTGCCTCTAAAAGCAATGGTGCTAATACACTCGCACTTGAAAGAGCGTATCTAATACCTTCTCCACCTAATAAATTAGCTGTACTTATTGCATCTCCAACACCAACAAGTCGACCATAGAGATGCGGCTCATTCCGTTTTATCGAGCTTGAAATAAATCCACCATGCTGATCTAGAACATGAAATTTATCTAATTCGAATCTTTGCATTAGTCGTTTGAGACCATCTAGACTTGTATCTAAACCTTTGTTGAATCCCGGTGGCAGTTTACATATGCCTACTTTTAATTGATTGTTTCTCATAGGAAATATCCATCCATAACCATGTTCTATCCACTTTGTACCGATACAAAACGTTAGTTTCTCTCCCCAAATCTGATTACTATTTTGATCCCCTTGAATCAGCCATTCAACTCCAGACCCTTTTATATATTCATTATTATTGAATTGACAATTGTTTTTGTTATTTGAGATTAATTTACGTCTTGAGCCGGTAGCATCAACAACCCAGTTTACTTTTCTTTTTTGTAGGTTTCCGTTAGGTCCACAAATTTCAACTTCTGCATAGTTACTTAAAGAGCACACATTTTTAACCGTATGTCCACTTAACAGTTCTACCCCTGACTTTCGAGCTTTGTCCCAAAGTGAATCCCTTAAAAGTCCAAAATCCAGAACAACTCCAAGACTTTTTGAACTTTTCCATTGAAATTGAGCCTCACCAGGTGTAAATATTTGCCAGGTATTCCAATAATGTGAAATAGAAGTTTGAGGAATTAATTGTTCATCTATAGCGTTAATTGGTAACGCAGCACTAGAAAAGACCTCCTGATTTGGGTTAGATAATCTTTCAACAAGTATTACTCTTACTCCATTAAGAGAAAGCAATTCTGCGAGTCTTGAACCTGCTGGTCCTGCTCCAGCAACTAAAACACTCAATTATATTCAACCTTGTAGAGTCTCTGACCTTTGTTGGGTACGTAAAATTGATTTCTGATTATTCCAGCCAAACCTCTCTATAATCCGGTCGCTCATTTGTTCAGGGTTCAGCGACAAAGATTCTTTGCTTTGTTGAGGGCTTGCATGATCAACTAACTTATCTGGTATGCCAAGTCTTAAAGTAGGAACAATTAATTCTTGATCAGAAAGGGACTCAATTACAGCCGAGCCAAAGCCACCACAAAGAGTACCTTCTTCCATAGTGACTAACTTGCCAATTCTTCTTGCCAAAGGATGTATTAATGATTGATCTAATGGTCTAAGGAACCTTGCATTAACAACAGTTGAACTAATATTTTCCTTTTGTAAGATCTTTGCTGTTTGAAGTGCCTCACAAACCATTGCACCGTAAGCAACTATCAACAAATCATCTCCTTCTTGAAGCACTTCCCCTCTGCCGATCTTTAAAGGCTCCCATCCTTCTTCCATTAATGGCACACCTTGGCCAGAACCTCTTGGTATCCGAAGGGCTGCTGGGCCATTGTGGTTTAGGCAAGTTACCAACATTCTTTGCAACTCAGATTCATCCTTGGGGGCCATGACGGTGAAATTTGGAACGGATCGCAAATAACTAATGTCATATTGACCTTGGTGGGTAGGTCCATCAGCTCCAACGATCCCAGCCCTGTCAAGAACAAAAGTTACAGGAAGGTTTTGAATCCCTACATCATGTATGAGCTGGTCATATGCACGTTGGAGAAAAGTGCTGTAGATGGCTACTACCGGCTTAAGCCCCTCGCAACTCATACCAGCAGCAAGCGTTACCGCATGTTGCTCTGCAATACCCACATCAACATATTGATTTGGCACGGCTTTTTGTAGCAGATCTAGACCAGTGCCTGTTGCCATAGCGGCAGTGATACCAATTACTGTTGAATCTTGCTCACATAATTTCACAAGTGTTTGGCCAAAAACTTTGCTATAGCTTGGTGGCTTGGGCGATTTGGAAGGTTTTGACTTGCCTGTAGTTAAGTCAAAAGCAGACTGTGCGTGATATCCAACTTGATCAGCTTCAGCATATGGATAGCCTTTTCCTTTTGTTGTGACTACATGAACCAAAACAGGCCCACCCACTCTGTGAGCTGCTTGAAATGTACGTATCATTTGGGAAATATCATGGCCATCAATTGGACCCATATAGGTAAAGCCCAATTCTTCAAAAACAGCTCCCACCTTTGGAACCGCAAGTCTTCTCATGCTGCCTGTAAGGGATTTGAACTCAGCGGGTAGTTCACCACCCATAAAAGGCAAATTCTTGACACTTTCTTGAACACTGTCAGAGATGAATTGCATAGGTGGGCTATGCCTCATTCGATTGAGATATGTAGATAAAGCCCCTACAGGAGGGGAGATAGACATGTCATTGTCATTCAAAACGACAAGGAAAGGAGTATTAGGAAGATGGCCAGCATGGTTGATTGCTTCTAAAGCCATGCCTCCTGTCAATGCTCCATCTCCAATAACAGCAACACACTTAAAATCCTCGCCTCGATTATCTCTAGCTAGGGCCATGCCAAGAGCTGCTGAAATTGAAGTACTTGCATGACCTGCCCCAAAATGGTCAAAAGGACTTTCAGTTCTCTTTAAATAACCAGCAACACCCTTTTGTTGTCGAAGCGTATTGAAATTTTGATATCGTCCGGTTATTAGTTTGTGTGGATAGGCCTGATGCCCTACATCCCATACGACTTTATCTACATCCAAATCTAAGGTTTGATATAGAGCCAGCGTTAATTCAACAACTCCCAGTCCTGGCCCAAGATGTCCACCACTGGTAGATACGACTTGTAGATGCCGTTCTCTGATCTGACATGCCACGTCCTCAAGTTGGGCTGTTGTCAAGCCATGCAACTGATTCGGATGGGTTAATTCGCTCAGTCGCATACCCGCCCAAAAGCTATGCTCTCAATCTAAAAGGTAGATCCCACAATTTGGGGGAAATCTTGCTTAATGACAAATGCACTGTAGAAATTAAATGGTTCAAATAATGCCAAAGTCGAGCTAAATGGACGATTATCTACAAAGAATCCTTAGGGCTAGTGTCTATGACATAGCCATAGAAACCCCACTAGAACAGGCAAAAAGCCTTAGTGGTCGCCTTGAAAATCAGATTTGGTTAAAGCGAGAAGATTTACAGCCCGTATTTTCTTTTAAATTAAGAGGCGCATACAACAGAATGTCCAAATTATCTGTTGATGAGCTTAAAAAAGGTGTTGTTGCCTCTTCTGCAGGAAACCATGCGCAAGGTGTTGCTTTAAGTGCAAAGCATTTGAGTTGTAGAGCTGTAATAGTTATGCCAGTTACAACCCCAGCAACAAAAATCAATGCAGTTAACGCCCTTAAAGCAGAAGTTGTTCTTTATGGAGAGACATATGATGAGTCCTATAAAGAAGCTTTAAGAATTAGCAAAGAAGAAAACCTTACCTTTATTCATCCATTTGACGATCCCGAAGTGATTGCTGGCCAAGGTACTGTTGCCCTAGAGATACTTCGTCAAAGTGAAAAACCTCCCGATGTCATATACGTAGCAGTTGGGGGTGGTGGGTTAATTGGTGGTGTATCTGCTTATGTCAAAAGTCTTTGGCCACAAATAGAGGTTGTTGGCGTAGAGCCCAAAGAAGCCGCCGCAATGACATTGTCACTAGAAAAAGGTAAAAGAATCGAACTCGACAGTGTTGGCCTATTCGCAGATGGTGTAGCGGTTAGAAAGGTAGGCGAGCATACATTTAATCTTGCAAAAAAATATATTGATAGGATGATTACCGTTGGAACAGACGAGATATGTGCTGCCATTAAGGATGTATTCGAAGATACAAGATCCATCCTTGAGCCAGCAGGTGCACTAGCTATAGCTGGTCTTAAAGCAGATGTAGCTAAGAGAGAACTAAAAGATAAAAACTTGGTTGCGATTGCATGTGGAGCAAATATGAACTTTGATCGACTTAGATTTGTAGCAGAAAGGGCTGAACTAGGAGAAGAGCGAGAATCGATGCTTGCTGTAGAAATACCAGAAGAAGCGGGGAGTTTAAGAAAGCTTTGCGAAGTACTAGGAGAAAGAAGTCTTACTGAGTTCAGCTATCGAATGGATGAAGGTTCAACAGCACAAATCTTTATGGGTATTGAAGTTATTAATTCTTTAGACAGAGAAAAATTAATTCAACAATTAACTAACGCCAACTTCAAATGTATGGATCTGAGTGAGGATGAGCTATCAAAAATGCATTTACGGCATATGGTTGGAGGGAGATTACCTACTTCAGCAAAAGAATTAAGAAGTAAAAGCTACACAGAGCTTTTATATAGATTTGAATTTCCAGAAAGGCCTGGTGCACTTATGAAATTCGTAAGTAATCTTAAGCCTGAATGGAGTATAAGCATCTTCCATTATAGAAACCATGGTGCGGATGTAGGTCGGATTGTTGTTGGCGTTCTTGTTGCAGAGTCTCAGGTTAATGATTGGAATAACTTTGTTCAAAGTATTGGTTATAAAAGCTGGAATGAAAGCAAAAACCCTGCTTATAAACTCTTCCTAGGTGCCAAGAGCTAACAAACACGTTATTTTGGCGTATTGATATTCACAAGGGGGCAATATGCCCATAGATTCCACAATTGAACAAAGGGAACAAAAATTTGAAATCTCTCTTCCAGCAAAACTTGAGGCAATTCTCTATCTGAAGGGAAAACCTTTATCAATTTCAGAGATGTCATCTATCGCTCAAGAGTCTGAAGCTGACATTGAGCAAGCTCTAATGGCATTAATGGCTGGATACGCTCAACGAGACACTGCTCTAGACATCAATGAGAACAACGGACGCTATGGCCTTCAGTTAAGAACAGGCCTTGGTGAGCTTGTTCAAAGCCTTCTTCCGGTTGATCTTTCACTTGGGTCTTTAAGAACACTCGCCGCCATTGCTTTAAAAAAGAGAATCCTCCAATCTGACTTAGTAGAACTAAGAGGATCGGGCACTTATGACCACATCAAAGAATTAACAGCTCAAAACTTTATTGAAAGAAAACGACAAAGCGAAGGTAGATCCTATTGGCTCACACTGTCTGAGAAATTTCATCGAACATTTTCAGTACTTCCTGATATAAATTCCACTCTGCCTTCAAAAGCAGCCTAAAGTCCATTTAATTAACTCGTTATTTATGGAAATCCTTGCAACGCTACTGCAAGTTCTCACTCAGACTCTTGCTATCTATTCTCTACTTTTAATTATCAGAGTACTTCTGAGCTGGTTCCCAAATCTCGATTGGAGTAACCCTATTTTAAGTACCGTTGGTTCGATCACAGATCCATATCTAAATGCATTTAGAGGTTTAATACCACCAATTGGGGGCATGGACTTCTCTCCAATACTAGCTTTTATTGCTTTAAATCTAATGCAAAGTCTTCTCAGTACTGCCGCGATTTCTATTTTTAATTCAAGTATTGCTTACTAGCATTTAGTCGGACCAAAAACTGTATATAGTTAATAAAATATTTAAAAAAAATATTTATTTAACCTAATGTTTTCAAATAATAGAACAGTATTACTATCTATGGTCACCGTTACCACTAATTTTTCCTCGCTTTGACCTGCTAGAAAGTTTCTGTAAATTCGCCTTTGCAACAGAGTCCAAGTCAAAACCAAGCTCAGTACTTAATTGAGCTATGTACCAAAGCACGTCACCCAACTCAAGCTTAATTGCTTGCTTGGTTGAATCATCAAAAACTCCTTCCTTGTCTCTAATGACTTTTTTGACTTTATCTGCCACCTCTCCAGCCTCTCCTGTTAAGCCTAAAGTGGGATAAATAGGGTTAGATCCCATTCTTGGATACAAAGCAGTTTCTCTTGCCGCTGCTTGGTATTGATTAAGATCCATAAGAAGAAAAAAGGGTTTAGATAGGCTCCTGTCTCAACAGGATGTTATTTTCCGAATTATCTCTTATTTACTTGATGCCCGAGATTGATCTAGCAAGAAGGACAAAAATTGTCGCCACAATTGGACCGGCGACTGAGACTCCTGAACGTATAAAAGAGCTTATTAAAGCTGGAGCTACGACATTTAGATTGAATTTCTCACATGGTGATCATAAAGAACATGCCGAGAGGATAAAAACCATCAGACAAGTCTCAAAAGAATTAGGAGTACATATAGGAATACTTCAAGACCTTCAAGGTCCTAAAATCAGGTTGGGAAAGTTTAAAGATGGCCCTATAAAACTCTTAACCGGAGATAAATTTATATTGACTTCTAAAGATGTAGATTGTGATAAGAGTATTGCAACAGTAACCTACGATAAGCTAGCTGAAGAAGTAATTAAAGGAAGCAGAATATTATTAGATGATGGACGTGTAGAAATGGTTGTTGAGTCAGTAAATATAAGTGAAAAAACTTTATCTTGCCTTGTTACTGTTGGAGGAATGCTATCGAATAATAAAGGAGTAAATTTTCCAGATGTACAATTATCGATAAAAGCACTCACTGAAAAGGATAAAAAGGATTTGGCGTTTGGACTAACAAATGCAGTTGATTGGGTAGCCTTAAGCTTTGTCAGGAATCCTTCAGACCTTGTTGAGATTAAATCATTAATTGGTTCTCAGGGCTCTACAACACCTGTAATAGCAAAAATTGAAAAATTTGAAGCAATTGATCAAATTGAAGCAATTATCCCTCTCTGTGATGGCGTTATGGTTGCCAGAGGAGATTTAGGTGTAGAGATGCCAGCAGAAGAAGTGCCTCTACTACAAAAAGATTTAATAAGAAAAGCGAATAGCCTTGGAATTCCAATAATTACAGCCACTCAAATGCTTGATTCAATGGCTTCTTGCCCAAGACCAACAAGAGCAGAAGTTAGTGATGTCGCAAACGCAATTCTTGATGGAACTGATGCAGTAATGCTTTCAAATGAAACAGCTGTTGGAGATTATCCTGTAGAAGCTGTAAAAACAATGGCAACAATTGCTAGAAGGATAGAAAGAGATTACCCACAAAGATCAATAGAGAATAATTTGCCAAGTACCATCCCAAATGCAATAAGTGCTGCTGTTAGTAGTATTGCTAGACAACTTAATGTAGCTGCAATATTACCTTTAACCAAAAGCGGCGCAACAGCGCATAATGTTAGTAAGTTCAGACCAGCCACCCCTATACTTGCAATTACAAATGAAGAAGTCGTAGCAAGGAGATTACAATTAGCCTGGGGAGTTACCCCTCTATTAATTCAAAATCAATCAAGTACTTCTAAAACTTTTATTTTAGCAAATGAGATTGCAAAGAAAATGAATGTTCTAAAGCAAGGTGATCTTGTTATACAAACTGCTGGCACTCTTACAGATGTAAGTGGTTCAACAGATCTAATTAAAGTTGCTTATGTCTAGAAAACTAGCCTTAGCCGAAACAGTTTCAATGGCAATAATTACTCTTAAGTCTAATAGGCTAAGAAGTCTGTTGACTATGCTCGGAATAGTAATAGGGAATGCTTCTGTAATAACACTTGTAGGAGTAGGAAGAGGCGCTCAAAATTTGGCTGAGAATCAATTAAGTAATCTTGGAGCAAATGTATTATTTGTAGTACCAGGTAACAATGATACGAGAAGAAGAGGGGTGGCTTTTCCTCGAAACTTAGTCTTAGAGGATGCAGAAGCCATCAGCAAACAAGTTCCTACAGTGAAAAGAGTTGCTCCGCAAATAAGTTCAAGTGAAGTCGTACAGTTTGGATCAAAAAGTTCAACAAGCTCAATAACTGGAATCACACCAAATTTTCTTCCGGTAAGAAGCTTTGATATAGCAAAGGGTAGGTTTATATCTGAACAAGATGTTAACTCGGCCAGAAATGTTGTTGTAATAGGTCCGGATCTTAATGAAAAATTATTTGGAGCCAATAGATCAATTGGAGAAAATCTTCGTATTAAAGATCAAACATTCCAGGTTATTGGAATTATGTCTCCCAAAGGTGCTGTATTCGGGAATAATCAAGATGAGAACGCTTATATCCCAATTACAACTATGGTCAGCAGGATTACAGGGAGAGATCCTACATATGGAGTTAGCCTTAGTTTCATAAGTATTGAAGCTATAAATGAAAGAGCAACTAGAGCCGCTAAATTCCAAATAACGAACCTATTGCGACAACGGCACAACATAATTAGAGACGATGATTTTGCTGTAAGGTCCCAAAAAGATGCTTTGCAAATAGTAAGTACAATTACTGGTGGCTTAACTCTTATGCTTGCAGCAATAGGAGGAATATCTCTTTTAGTTGGAGGAATTGGTATTATGAATATAATGCTTGTTTCTGTTAGTGAGAGAACAGAGGAAATAGGCTTGCGTAAAGCACTGGGTGCAAGATCTTCTGATGTACTTACTCAGTTTTTAATTGAATCACTGATACTTGCAAGTTTAGGAGGACTTTTAGGGACCGGTTTAGGAGTAGCAGCTATATCAACTCTTTCAATTCTCACTCCTTTGCCAGCAACGATTGGAGTAAAAACGATTATGACCACAGTATCTCTTTCTGGTTCTATTGGATTAATCTTTGGGGTTCTTCCAGCAAGGAGAGCAGCAAAATTAGACCCAATAGTTGCGCTTAGGAGTCTTTAAATATATATCCGCTTGTACTGTTAATCTGAAAAAATTATAGGTAGTTGTTAATAACAGAATATCAAATTGAATAGAGTTAATTACAGCTATAGTTTTTTTTAGGACTATAAAATTAGATAAACACGCAAATCTGTCTGCAAAACCCTAAAATAAAAAAAAACTTGGAAAATGAATCAACGTTGGCGATTGATAGCACTTTGGGTACTGCCATTAGTAATGGTCCTTCTCCTTGCTTGGCAGATTTTGGGTGGATCAGCTGTAAAAAACAATGTTAAAGGTAATGAGGCAACTGTTTCTCCCAGGAATTCAGCCGTATCTCGAATGAGTTATGGAAGATTTCTTGATTATGTTGATGATGGAAGGGTTACAGCAGTCGATATTTATGAAGGAGGGAGAAATGCCGTAGTAGAAGCCATTGACCCGGAATTAGACAACAGAGTTCAACGTATCAGGGTTGACCTTCCCGGACTAGAGCCAGAGCTAATAAACAAACTTAAAGATGAAGGGATAAGTTTTGATATACATCCAACACGCACAACACCACCAGCTTTAGGAGCATTAGGCAGTCTGCTTTTTCCTTTGATTTTAATAGGGGGTCTGATATTACTGGCAAGAAGGTCTAACTCAATGCCGGGTGGACCTGGACAGGCAATGCAATTTGGTAAAACCAAGGCTAGGTTTGCAATGGAGGCCGAAACTGGAGTCAAGTTTGATGATGTAGCGGGGGTTTCAGAAGCAAAGCAAGACCTTGAGGAGGTAGTAACTTTTCTAAAACAACCCGAAAGATTTACATCTGTAGGTGCACAAATCCCCAGAGGGGTTCTACTTGTAGGTCCACCAGGGACTGGAAAGACACTTCTTGCAAAGGCAATTGCTGGTGAAGCAGAAGTGCCTTTCTTTTCCTTAGCAGGTTCAGAATTTGTTGAGATGTTTGTTGGTGTTGGTGCAAGTCGAGTCAGAGATTTATTTAAACGTGCCAAAGAAAATAGTCCTTGCCTTATCTTTATCGACGAAATAGATGCTGTAGGTAGACAAAGAGGTGCAGGAATTGGAGGGGGGAATGATGAAAGAGAGCAAACCCTAAATCAACTGCTTACAGAAATGGATGGCTTTGAAGGAAATAGTGGAATAATAATAATCGCCGCCACAAACAGACCAGATGTGCTGGACTCTGCACTTCTAAGACCAGGTAGATTTGACAGACAGGTTAGTGTTGACCCGCCAGATATAAAAGGACGCTTATCTATACTAAAAGTACATTCAAGAAATAAAAAACTATCAGAAAATCTTTCACTAGAAAGTATCGCTAGAAGAACACCAGGTTTTACAGGGGCTGACTTAGCAAATCTATTAAACGAAGCTGCAATTTTGACAGCAAGAAGAAGAAAAGAATCTATCTCAATCTCAGAAATAGACGATGCTGTAGATAGAATAATTGCAGGAATGGAAGGTCAACCACTAACTGACGGCAGAAGTAAAAGACTGATCGCATACCACGAAGTTGGACATGCTCTAATTGGAACACTTGTAAAGGCACATGACCCTGTGCAAAAAGTAACACTTATACCTAGAGGTCAGGCAAAAGGACTTACTTGGTTCTCGCCAGATGACGAGCAAATGCTAATTAGCAAAGCGCAGCTAAAAGCAAGAATAATGGGTGCGCTTGGAGGGAGAGCAGCTGAAGATGTTGTTTTTGGGAGGGCCGAAGTTACAACAGGAGCAGGAGGAGATATACAACAAGTTGCATCACTGGCGCGACAAATGGTTACAAAGTTTGGAATGAGTGATCTAGGTCCTGTCTCTTTAGAAGGAGATAATCAAGAAGTATTTCTAGGAAGAGACTGGATGACTAGGAGTGATGTTTCTGATGCAATAACAAAACAGATAGATGAACAAGTCAGGGTAATGGTAAAGCAATGTTATGAAGAGACTCTTAAAATTGTAAAAGGGCAAAGGAACGCCATGGATAAGTTAGTCGATGTATTAATTGACAACGAGAGTATGGATGGTGACCAGTTCTGTAAAATATTATCTGAATTTACAGAAATACCTGTAAAAGAAAGAACAATTCCAGTTCTAAATAGTTAATTAGTACTTAAGTATCATTTATATAGGGTTAACAGGCCTTTTATTTAAAACCGTATCTATTAAGCCATAATTAACTGCTTCGTCTGGAGACATAAAGAAGTCCCTATCGGTATCTTCTCGAATTCGCTCTATTGCCTGACCTGTCCTCAAAGATAATTCTTTATTTAATCTTTCCTTTAAAAACAAAATTTCATCTGCTTGTATTCGAATATCACTGGCCTGGCCTCTTGCTCCGCCTAATGGTTGATGAATCATAATTCTGGAGTGCAGAAGACTACTTCTTTTACCCTTTGCTCCAGCACATAAAAGGAAGGCTCCCATACTTGCCGCCAACCCTACGCAGACAGTATGTACATCTGGCTTAACATGCTGCATAGTGTCAAATATTCCAAGACCGTCATAAACAGATCCTCCTGGTGAATTTATATAGAGGAAAATATCCTTGTCAGGGTCTTCAGCTTCAAGGAAAAGCAACTGCGCAACAATCCGATTTGCTGAATCACTTGTGACAGTCTCTCCTAAAAAAATGATCCTTTCTCGAAGCAACCTTGAATAAATATCAAAGGCTTTTTCCCCTCGGCCAGACTCTTCTATGACTATAGGGATCATTTTTATGTGATCGGTTTACACGATCTTAACGTTGGCATGCGTGTAGCTAAGGTCAAATAAGAGTTAAGTTGAGAAATCCAATTGAATGAGAAGTTGACGATTGCGGACAGCAAACGTGCCTTTCACAAGGCTTTTCCCTATGTGATACCGCCTATATACAGGCGAGTAGCAGACGAACTACTTGTAGAGCTGCATTTACTTGGACATCAAAAGAATTTCAAGCTCAATGGTCTTTTTGCTATAGGCCTTACCAAGGTTTTTGAAACTTTCACACAGGGCTATCGACCTAATGAACATCTAACACCATTATTTGAATCATTATGTAAGTGCAATGGATTAGACCCAACAACAATAAAAGCGCAATCTAATAATGCTCTGAACTTTGCCAAAAATTACTCATTAGAGATTATAGTAAAATATTTAAATGGAGATAAGGCTGTTATACCAGAGGATATAGAGCTAAGTCTGAACCTAGATGAAAAGAGTGATATTTACTATTCAAGGTTAACTTGTATAGGTATTTACACGTTTTTATCTACAAGTTGTAGTGATAAGAAGGAAAGTGAAGAGACGATTTTGGAGGCTACAAAGAACATAGGGAATAGGCTTGGATTCTCTAGCTCGAGGGTTGAAAAAGACTTAAATCAATACAAAACAAATGTAAATAAGCTTACACAGGCGATAGAGTTAATACAGGAGGCTGTCAAAAGAGAAAAAAGCAAATCCGAGCAATCCAAACAAGTATCAGATACATTAATTACTGCAACTGAATAAGATAAGAAAAAAAACTTTGTTATCGGTCTGTCTAATTACTTAGCCTTTTGTTAGGTTGATTCATTTTTTTCTGCGTTTATCTTTGATGTCTATATATGTTAAATATAAAACAGATAAGGTCACAAAAATAAGCAGGGTTATAGCGGAAATCCCCAGCACCGTGCCTGAGTTTAATGATTGGACAACTTCTTGCACTTCAAATATCTATTGATCCATCGCCATTCCTTCCCCAAACGACCATTGCAATCGAAAGGGTGAAAATAGCCGCTAGGGCGGCCCAACCAAAGGTGAACAACATAAATAATCTAGACTTTGTAGGTAAGCTTATATGCTACTTCCAGGCTACAGGTCAGACGAGTTTTTTTCTATGACGTTTGCAACTGCAGCGGGAGGAACACTTCTCGAACGAACCGCTCAAACAAAGACCTACCCAGAAGCAAGGGTAATAGTCCTTGATGACAATGTGAATAGCTTCGAGCATGTGGTCAACTGTCTAAGAAAAATAATCCCTGGAATGACAGAAGAAAAAGCCTGGAACCTAGCTCAGAAAATAGATGGAGATGGATCAGCTGAGGTGTGGAGAGGCCCACTGGAACAAGCAGAGCTTTATCACCAACAGCTGGCTGGAGAGGGTTTGACTATGGCTCCCCTAGAAAGGTGCTAGCTGAACTCAATTAATATTTGATATCGTCATTTCTCTTGAGTATCAGAACATTAGAATATGTTTAATAGGTATATGAAATAAATTAAGTTAACTTCAATAGATTAATTAGAAAATGGGAAGATTGGTATACACACATAGCACCTATATTGATGGGTTAATTCCAGTTTTAAAAAGATTAGCAAAGGAGGAATCAATAGATTCTGTCACTCCCGGTGTAATTAAAAACACAAAAGGGAGAACACAAAAGCTGATAATACGTGTAACCAGCAAAATAAAAGGGGGGCATAAAGCTTTGGCTAGAAAAGGGAAAAGCGTACAGGAAATTTTTGTAATAACTAAAATAAATAGTGATGAACTTGGTTCATTATTTAATTCTTTGGTAAAATCTATATAAGTGATATTAATTAATTATAGGATTTCAAGCTTCTATAGATTCAATACTTATTTCTTGATCAGTGTTCTTATGCTCGAGAGAGTCTATAATATCAATGATCATTGCCTCCTTCATTGCTGACATCGCTTCTTCTAATAGGATAGGATCGTATAAAGACATCTTGCAAAATTAATTTAGTTTATATCTTACCACCAAAAAAATAAATTGCTGGAACTTTATAAAATATTTATAATAGGGTAAAATATAAGTAATGTAGCTAGTTTTTATTATGAAAAATAAAATGATTGTTTTTATTCTACCTATTATTGTTCTTAATTCATATACTTCTTATGCGGAAGAGCATATTGACAGAATTTGCATAAATCGCTTTGATATAGAGGATTGCATCAGAGAATATAATTCATTACCTACATTGAGATCACCACCAAAATTAGTAGATGACAAGCCTATTACTATTAAAGTAGTTCCTTACAAAAAACCATATAGAACAAAAAGAGAATTAGACACATACTGTTTAGATGTTTTGTGCATTGAAGATCAATAACCAAGTAATGAGTTATATCAATTTTTTGAGCAGATACCAGTTATCAATTCCTTTTCAAAAGATTGCTTGGGAGTAAG